>CAYXUL010000068.1:0-16535 GCA_964468475.1 uncultured Ignavibacteria bacterium
CGCGCCGAAGGCGCGAAGCTGGAGGCACACACTCCGGCTCCCCCGGTGATTCGGAGAATCCACCCCGCACAAGCGATTGTTGAAAAAGGGCTGTTCATGGAATCCACAGGGGATGCGGCCTTGCACTGCTCCAACGGCATGTCTCAAAGAACACGTCATTGCGAGCGACCGCAGGGAGCGCGGCAATCTCAGTGGTAGCTGGTAGAGGAGATCGCCACGTCGCCCCGCAAAGCCGGGACTCCTCGCGATGACTTCTTTCAACCAGACTTCGTGTGCAACGCTTTTCTTCAACAATCCCTCAAGAGGGGCAGGAGTTTCAGCTGGCAGCTTGGAGGTTAGTCTGGATTCTGGCTCGAACCAATACGAGCTGGTCGGTCGCGACCCTTGCGGTCTCGACGATTTTTCGTGCGCCGTGTACGTTCCCGTGCACGGCGTCATCGCCCCTAGTCCTTCATCGAATCGAGGAACTTCTTGTTGGTCTTGGTCTTTTTCAGGCGATCCAGCAGGAATTCCATCGCCTCGATCGCGTTCATATCCGCCAGGAACTTGCGCAGAATCCAGATACGTGCCAGCTCGGCCTGACCAAGCAGCAACTCTTCCTTACGGGTCGAGGAGCGGTTGATATCCATTGCCGGGAAAATCCTGCGGTCGGCGAGCCTGCGGTCGAGTACGATTTCCGAATTACCTGTTCCCTTGAATTCTTCAAAGATAACCTCGTCCATGCGCGAGCCGGTTTCGATCAGCGCGGTTCCGACAATGGTCAGCGAGCCGCCCTCTTCGATATTGCGCGCCGCGCCGAAGAAGCGCTTCGGACGCTGCAGCGCATTCGAGTCGACACCGCCGGAAAGAATCTTGCCCGAATGCGGTACGACCGCGTTGTGCGCACGCGCCAGGCGCGTAATCGAGTCGAGCAGGATCACCACGTCATGCTGATGCTCCACTAAGCGCTTCGCCTTCTGCAGCACCATCTCCGCCACCTGAACGTGGCGTTCCGCCGGTTCGTCGAAGGTTGACGACACGACCTCGCCCTGCACCGAACGCTTCATGTCGGTAACTTCCTCCGGGCGCTCATCGATCAGCAGCACGATCAGCTTGCACTCGGGGTGGTTGGTGGTGATGGCATTGGCGATTTTCTGAAGGATGATCGTCTTACCGGCCTTCGGCGGCGACACGATCAAAGCACGCTGCCCCTTACCGAGCGGACACATTAAGTCCATCACGCGGGTAGTTTGCTCTTCCGGCTGTGTCTCCAGTTGGAAACGAACCTCGGGATAAAGCGGTGTCAAGTTGTCGAAAAGAATCTTGTGCTTGGCGACTTCGGGGCTCTCAAAATTGACCGCCTCGATCTTAAGCAGCGCAAAATAGCGCTCCGATTCTTTCGGGGGGCGCACCTGTCCCGAAATGATGTCGCCGGTGCGCAGGTCAAAGCGTTTGATCTGGGAGGGCGACACGTAAATATCATCCGGACCCGGCAAGTAGTTGTAGTCGGCCGAACGCAAAAAGCCGTAACCCTCGTCGAGGATTTCCAAAACACCTTCACCGAAGATCAGACCATCCTTCTCGGTCTTCGTTTCCAGAATCTTGAATATCAGCTCAGATTTGCGCAGACCGGAAACACCGGGTATTTCCAGGTCCTCCGCAGTCTTGAGAAGTTCTGCGATTGTTTTGCTTTTCAGCTCAACGATATCCATATCGTTCTTGCCGCGTTTGGCTTCTTGTGCTTTAGTCTTGGACGTAGATTCCATTATAGTAACCTCCAACGGTCTCCTGGAGAATTCAAATTTTCCTGGTTTGCATGTATCTTAAGGTTGTCATCATATTAGATCATGAGAATTTTGACAGCAGATTTGATCCGGCGCCTGAGAACTCAGGCGGCTATCTCTTCGACCGGGGCATCCCCCCACAGCTCTTCGAGGCCATAGAAGCTACGAACGTCCCGCAGAAAGACGTGAACTACAACGTCAACGTAATCCAGTAACACCCAGCGCAGACTTTTGTAGCCTTCGGTGTGCCAGGGTTTCACGTCATCTTCGTCTTTGAGCTTCTCCACGATATGATCGGTAATGGCCTTGGCCTGAACATCCGCATCAGCTGAGCAAATCACAAAGTAATCGCATACGGTCGACAGCCCCCGGAGATCAAGAATCTTCACATCGTAGGCTCTCTTGTCGAGAGATAGATCAGCAATCTTGTGAGCCAGCTTCTTCGGAGTCATTAACGAGTTTTTTTCAAAACCTCCAGACGATACTTCCTTACTTGTTGGCATTCGACATGAGTTGCTCAAAATCAGAGCCAACTACCACTGTATAATCAACATCGAGGAAATTGCCCTCCATCTCCCGATGCGTCACGCGATCCTCGGCCAGTCCCAACTTGCGTGCCAGACTTTGTGCCTGCTCGGGTTCAGGTTTGCGGGCAATCAACAACGTTTTTTTCTGATCAAAAGAGTTAAAGTTCTCTTCTTTTACTACATCAACAATAAATTCAGGCTCAGCGGTTTTCTTTACATAACCGGCAAATTCCGCGGCGGCGCCCGATTCCCCGCAACCGTTCAAAACTTCGACTTTAACATTCTGGGGCCGCATCTTCGTCTTGGGCAGTGGCGCTGTCTCACCATTAAGAAACTTGGCGGCAAATGATGCCACAAAGATCAGAATTGAGAACGCCACGACGACCAGAAGTAGGTCGATCACTCGGCTAGCCGGTCCAATCGTCTTAGCCGATCTGGACTTTTTGCGCTTCTTCTGCTTCAGAGTCTTTGCTACGCTTTAGTTTGGAACTTAGTACAGGAGGGCAATGGCGCTTCCCGCGCACTTTCAAGTCTGGCTATCTAATTACCTCCCGAACAGTGAGCGATCATAGTAACCCCGATAAAACGGGCTATAATATGGATCATAGAACGCATTTCTTGTCTCATAAGAAACAGTCATATGGAAATTCTTGGAAGGATCCCAGAAGAGGCGGAAACTGGGGAGAACTTTGCCGTTTAACCCCGAAGTTCCCTGGGCGCCGAAGAGAGTCTGCGGTTGATGGATATAAGCAATATCCAATTGCAGCGTCAGTGGTTGTGCCAGCTTGTAATTGATCGAATTCAGATACATGGCAATCGACTGTGAGCCGCCGTTGCCTGAGAAAAAACCGATCGAATACGACTGGTGCATCTGGAATCGTGAGGGATCAAATAACGAAAAGATCGAAGAGGTCACACTCTTGGAACCCAGGCTCGCGCCTGATTGAGTATCCGAAGTGCCGTTGACCGTGTTGTTATCGCGATGCTCCTTCTGCACCAGTGTCTGGGCCGAAACCGAGATCGCCAGTATCAGGACAAAAGATAACACCAAAGTTGTCAGTTTTCGCAATGTCATGATTTCAAGATCTCCTACAGATTTCCTAATCTGTATACGCTGCGAAGGTAAGTTTCGCTCAATTCTTTGTCAACGTTTTAATAGTTAAACTCGCGATCTTTCACACTGGTTCTTACGAATTAAGCTCACGGTAGATCCGATCTAATTCCTTGAGCTGCTTCTCGGAATTGACTCCCAATGCCTCTCGGTAGTCGGCAAGCTTGACGGCGTTGGTTTCTCTGCCCTCCCTGAGCAAGATTTCGACGATCGCGGTTAGATAGTATTCTCCCTGCTCATTATTGGTATCGACATTTTGCAGCGCTCGATAAAGTGGCTTAGCCTGAAACACGAAAATTCCGGTGTTGATTTCCCCGATCGCACGC
This sequence comes from uncultured Ignavibacteria bacterium, assembly GCA_964468475.1. GTDB lineage: Bacteria > Zixibacteria > MSB-5A5 > CAIYYT01 > CAIYYT01 > JBECKX01. The sequence goes on from CAYXUL010000068.1 coordinate 3,728, forward strand.
TCCTCCTCGCCGGCATCGGCGTGCTCAACGATTCGGTTTACCCTGCCTTTGTCGTCGCGGATGATTCGCCCGTAGCCGCTCGGGTCAGGCGGCTCCGAGGTCAGAACGGTGGCATCGCAGCCGGAATCAGCGTGCTCACGCAGCAGGGTTTCCAGCGAGCTCTGCGCCAGCAACGGCACGTCGCCGGTGATTACCAGAACCGACCCCTCGTGATCTCGAAAGTGCGCTTCAGCGGCCATCACTGCATCAGCAGTACCCCGCAACTTCTCCTGAACTGCAAAATGAAGATTCGGAATCCGCGCATTTGCAAAATGCGCCTTTACTTGTTCTCTGCCATAACCGACGACGATTACAATCTTCCCTACGCCGAGGCGACCCAGTGTCGCAACGAGATGGTCGATCAACGGTCTGCCGCCTATCGGTTTGAGCACCTTCGGCAGGTCAGATTTCATCCGTTTGCCTTTACCGGCTGCCAGTATTATCGCTACCGTATTCCGCGGATTGTAGGTGTGTTCAGTCACTATATGTGCAGGATGAGATCGCGGTTTAGTGGTTACTTGATCGGTTCGTTCTTGTCGTCAACCTGAAGAATCAACGGTTTATGCTTCTTCGCTTCTTCCGGGGTCAACTGAGCATAGGTAATGATGATAATCTTATCGCCCACCTGACCCAGCCTTGCCGCCGGACCATTGAGGCACACAGTCCTGCTCCCCGGCTTTGCCTTTATCGTGTAAGTCTCAAAGCGGGCGCCGTTGGAGACATTAACCACCTGAACCTTCTCCCCTTCGAGAATTTTCGCCGCCTCCATTAGCTCCGGATCAATCTCGCACGAACCTTCATAGTTGAGATCGGCCGCGGTTACCGTGGCACGGTGTATTTTCGATTTGAACATCTCGATCAACATTCTTACTTCACCTTCAGGGTAATGTTGTCAATCAGCCGGACGCCGTCGATACGGCAGGCCAAACTGATGGCGACATTACCAGATATCTTCTTCAACTCCGCCAGGGTACTGGCGTCAGCAACAGAAACGTAGTCAACTGTCGCTTCTGCCTCCTTAACAAGCCGCCGCTCGACATAGTTCCGTATCTTTGCGGCGGATCGCTCACCCGAGGCTATCTTCTCCCTGGCGCGAAACAGGGCAGCGGGAATTACCTGCGCCCGGCGCCGCGCTAGCTTACCAAGATAAGCATTCCGCGAGGACAATGCAATTCCATCGGCATCGCGCACGGTTGGCACAATCACAATCCTGATCGGCAGATTCAGATCTCGCACCATCTGCTTGATTACTACCGACTGCTGTAAGTCCTTGCGGCCGAAGACCGCTAAATCGGGTTGAACGATGTTGAACAGCTTCAACACAATAGTAGCTACGCCGCGAAAATGCCCGGGGCGCGCCTTTCCTTCAAGAATCTGCGCAGTCCTCTCCGGGATAACATACGTATCGAAACCTGACGGATAGATATCGCCGCTCTCGGGAGCGAAGAGATAATCAACTCCCTCCGAGTGCAGCAGCTTCTTGTCGGCTGTGAGATTACGCGGATATTTCTTGAGGTCCTCACGCGGCCCGAACTGAGCGGGATTTACGAAAATCGAGGCCACCAGCACATCCCCCAGCCGCCTCGCCTTGCGAAACAGCGACAGATGCCCCTCATGCAGGGCGCCCATCGTGGGCACAAACGCAATCGACTTTCCCGCGCGCTTGAGTTTCAGCATCCGGCTTTGCATTGCCGACGGCTTGCGAATCGTCTGCATCGCCTATCCGTAGCTCTCCTCGTCGCGCGGGTAATCGCCGGAGCGGACATCAGTTGTATACTTGCCCGCGACCTCTTCGATTTTGTCGATCAGGTTGAAATAGCGGCGAACAAACTTGGGGATTAACTCATCATTGAGTCCGAGTATGTCATTGATAACAATTATCTGCCCATCAGTCTTGCTGCCGGCGCCGATCCCGATTGTAGGCATTTTCATTTCTTTGGTGATCTTCTCGGCGATATCGGCTTTCATCGCTTCGAGCACGATGCTGAAACATCCTGCTTCCTGAAGCGCATGCGCCGATTCCAGCAGATAACTGCGGGCGCTATCGGTCTTACCCTGCACCCGGTAGCCGCCGAATTTGTTGATCGACTGCGGCGTCAGCCCAATGTGGCCAAACACCGGGATCCCGCATTCCACGATTTTCTTGATTCGCGGCGCCATCTCGACACCGCCCTCGATCTTTACGCCGGCTGCACCGCCCTCGCTGAGAAACCGCATCGCATTGCGGATTGCATCAGCATCGGAAGTCTGATACGAGCCAAACGGCATATCACCCACCACCATGGCGGTTGAAACACCACGACTCACTGACTCGGTGTGACGGATCATGTCATCCATACCTATCGAGAGCGTGTTTTTGTGGCCGTACACGACCATCGCCAGCGTATCGCCAACGAGGACACCATCGACACCCGCCCGGTCCACCGCTTTGGCGGTGTAATAGTCGTAGGCGGTGAGCCAGACAATCTTTTCACCCGCTTTTTTCATCTTTCCGAATGACTTTGCCGTCCGTTGCTTCTTTACCATTTATTTCACCAATCTATCTACGCAGTCAGAATCAAAACTATTCATAATCCCAGCAGGTCATCGCCACGGGTGAAGTAGCGTGTTCCCTGACGCATCTCCGCGATTTGATTGAAAATCTCGTCCAGGTGATCCGAATTCTCCACGAAGTCAAGCCGGTCAGTCTTGATGACTAACAATGGCGTCTTGTTGTAGTGGAAGAAATAGTGGTTATAGGCATCACTCACCGCCCGCAGATATTCCTCATCGATTTCGCGTTCATACGGAATATCGCGGCGGCGAATTCGCTCGATCAGGACATCGAGAGACGCTGTCAGAAACACCACCAGGTCAGGCCGTGGCAAGTTCTTCTCCAACAAGGACGAGACTTGCTTGTATAGCGCCAACTCTTCATCAGAGAGATTTACGGTCGCGAAAAGCAGGTCCTTCTCGAAGGTGTAGTCGGCGACCACCTTCTTCATGAAGAGATCGTACTCCAGCAATTCCCGTTGCTGTGCGTAACGTGATAAGAGAAAGAAAAACTGCGTCTGTAAAGCGTGGCGCTTGCGGTCGTTATAGAAATTGGGCAGAAACGGATTCTTGGCGGCTTCTTCGAGAATCAGGTGTCCCCCGATTCTGTCCGCCAGAATCCGGCAGAACGTAGTTTTGCCAACACCGATCGGACCATCCACAGCGACGTAGCGGAGGTGATCAAACTTGTTATCCACGATACAGCTCAACCTCCTGACCAGAGCTGTCGATATCTGCGAGCACCTCCCGGTATGTCCGCTGCAAACGTGGGCAACGGAGGTCGGGCGCAATTTCAACCAGTGGTATCAACACGAAGCGGCGCTCATGCATGCGTGGGTGAGGCAGCGACAAGGTGTAAGTCCGCTGAATCCAGTCATGAAATAACAGCAGATCAAGATCAACGCTGCGGGGGCCATTGGGCACCTCACGCTCTCTTCCCAATCTTCTTTCAACATCTTGCAGCAAAGTAAGCAGTGCGCATGGAGTTCGTTCACTCTCCACCTCAATAACGCGGTTGAGGAAATCCGGTTGATTCTCCAGACCGACAGGTGCAGTCTCGTAAGTCTGCGACTGCTTGATCACTCTTGTGCGGCTATCCTGATCCAAAAGTTCCACGGCTGAATTCAGATTAGTCAGTCTTTCCCCTACATTTGACCCGAGAGAAACGAAAATTGTTATTTGCTGGTCCTTTCTCGAGCGATTTCCACCTCAATGTAGTCCAGGTTTCCCGGAATCGGCGGAATCATCTTTCGAACTCGCACGACGGCCTTGAATATGCGCTCATCCTGCAGGATATGCTCGGCGATATCTTCCGCCATCGCTTCCAGCAGGGCATAGTGGCTCTGTTCCATCATCTTCTCGATCTGTTCATAAATTCGGGCATAATTGACGGTGTCCGCCAGCTTGTCGCTCTTGCCCGGAACGCCCAGGTCGAGAAACAAGTCGCAGTCAACTTCATAGCGCCTTCCCGTCTCTTTCTCCGCGGCGCTGACCCCGTGGAAACCGTAAAAGCGCATGTTTTGCAGGCGAATCCTGTCGGTCATCTTTCTTTTCTCCTCCTTAAACGCGATTTTAGTGGTGCGATGTGGCGGCAGAAGCCGTCAATCGCGCGCTCTAACTCCTCACCCTGAGTGTTAGCAGATATACGCACCCAACCCTCCCCCTGTTCGCCAAATGAAGTCCCCGGCGCCACCAGAATACCTTTCTGGCGTAGCAACGAACGAGCGAAGTTGAGAGAAATCCGACGTCGGCGCAGTTTCACCCAGAAATAGCCTGTGCCGCTGGCAGGGTAAAAATCCAGTGCTGACTCCTTGAGCCGTTTGTTGATAATCTGAATCCTGGCGCTCAGTTCGTCGCGACAATTCTTGAGGTGATCCTTCATCGTCGTCACCGATGCGAAATAGCTGCTGGCGACATGCAACATCGGTTGCAGTGGTTTGAGACCGAGAGAATGCGCCGCCTGCGCCAGCGGTTGGATCAAGGTGCGGCGACCGATCAGGATCGTGAGCTTGAGCTCGGGGCTGAGAAATCCAGTCGAGAAGCTAATCATCTCCAGGCCGTTGCGCAGATGGCGCCGCGTCTCGCAGTAGAGTGGTGGGCGGAAGTTACCGGCATACGGCAATGCATAGGAAGAATCCACCACCAGCAAGTAATTGTGCTCCGCCGCGTGACGGTGGAGCCGCGCCTGGAAGTCCTGATCACACACCGTCCCGCTGGGATTATGTGGCGTATTGATAAATACCAGGTTGAGGTTTTTCCCTACTTCCCGCCCTAATTGATCAAGGTTGGGCAGATAGTCGTTGCGCTGATAGAGCTGGTAATGCTTGACCTTGGCGTCAAACATCATTGCAAACTTGCGGTAGGCGTCATAACCGGGATTAGGGAGATGATAGGTCGCGCTCTCATCCGCGAAAAAGGCTGCTAACAACAGCAATGTCGTTCGCGCTCCCGGCAGCAGCAGCATCTCCTTCTCAGGATGCACCTCCGCTCCATATTCACTTGCCAAAAACGCCGCCAGTGTCGCCTTGATTTCACGAATCGTCAACGGCAGCGGCTCGCCGTTATTTAACTCCAGCGGTACCTTAACGGAATAGCGCCCCAGATCGGAGATCTTTCTGCCCCGACGCGCCAACCCTTTCTTTAGTCCCTCAAGTTCGCCAAGAAACGGTGCCGGGAGTTTTTCGATCCGCCGCGCCGCGGTGACGACTACGTGCCCGGTGAGTTTCACTTCGTTGCTCCGGGTGTAGTGATACTATGTGCCAGGATCACTGTCTTTGCCAGCTGCTCGGCCATTTCCAGGCGATAGAATGCCTCCCACAAATCAGCTCCAAAAGCTACCGCGCCATGCCGTTCGAGTAAGAACGTGTGTGCCGTCTCGGCAACCTCCGCCAGCTTTTCGCCCAACTCTGCGCTTCCAGGAGGTGCAAACGGCACCAGCGGCACCGAGCCGAAAGTTGCGGCGAACTCTGGAATGAGGCTGGCAGTATTCAGCGGCTCTCCTCGCAGAGCGAAGGCCGACAGATGAGGCGCGTGTGCGTGCACCGCTGCTCTGAAATCACCGCGCCTTCGATAGGCGGCCAGGTGGAGCCGATATTCACTTGAGGGCTCACCGTTGCCCGATGTCTCGCCTTCTAAGGAGATCGAGACGACATCGTGCGCTTCCAGAGCGCCTTTGCATTTGCCGGCCGGCGTTATCAGAACCTGATCGGAACCAAGTCGACACGAAATATTACCCTCGAAGCCTGCAATCATTCCTTTATCGTATAACAACTTACCTATTGTACAGATGTCAGCGCGCGCCTGCTTTTCGTCCATCCAGGTATTCATCCTTCATGAATTCAGGGAGTCAAAGTAGCCTGCGATTGCGAGGTAAGTCAAGCCAATTCTCTGTATCGCTTTCTAACCGTGAAGATAGCGTAAAATCTGTGAGATAATCAGGCGCAGGGGAATTACTGTCCGGCAGCTATATTTTCTGTAAGATTTTGAAATTCAATAGATTACAGAATAGGATCCGAGTGCGGCATTGTCGTTTTCGTGAGGTGCCTGCGTGTAAGCCTCTCGTTAGCTTATTGTTAGAATTAAGTAAATTCAGCTGAAACACCATATTTGCTGAAACGTATATATTGTGGAGTCATAGGTGCTTACTACACAATATCTTGTGTTTTTTTTGAGTTTTTATTTGACAGAGATTGTTAGGTCGATTACTCTGGTTATCCCGCAGCGACAAACCCGGGCTAGTCGGCGGCGGGTAATCCGGATTTTCAAATGTGATTTCGGCCAGGGAGGCCAGCACTTACGTTTAGACCGGATTAGTCTTGGTTCAGCGTGAGCTGAAACTCAATACATCAGCAAAACTTTTACATCGCGTACAGCGGTACGCACGGGAGTATGGCTATGCAGGGATTTGAAAAGAAAACACTTACCGAGAACGCGATCCGGGTTCTCGAGCGACGTTATCTCGCCAAGGATAACAGCGGGAAAATCGTCGAGACTCCGGATCAGTTGTTCCGCAGAGTTGCCGACGCGGTAGCTTTGCCGGACAAGATTTATGGCGCCACCGATGAACAGGTGCGCCACACTGCCGACGAGTTCTATTCAATAGTTTCAAGCCTGCAGTTTATGCCCAACTCCCCTACCTTGATGAACGCCGGTCGCCCGCTTGGGCAGCTCTCGGCTTGCTTTGTTCTACCGGTTGGGGATTCGATGGAAGAAATCTTTGAAACGATCAAGCACGCTGCCTTGATCCACAAGTCAGGTGGCGGCACCGGTTTCTCCTTCTCACGCCTGCGTCCGCGCAACTCGATGGTGGCCTCGACATCCGGGGTTGCTTCCGGACCGGTATCGTTCATGAAAGTCTTCAATTCCGCGACCGAAGCGGTCAAGCAAGGCGGGACTCGTCGCGGCGCCAATATGGGGATACTGCGGGTCGATCATCCCGACATCGAGGAGTTCATCTCCTGTAAGGATGATGTCTCGCAAGTGACCAACTTCAATATCTCCGTTGCGATCACCGACGAATTCATGCAGGCGGTAAAGGAGCAGGGCGAGTACCAGCTTTACGACCCCCGCACCGGTGAGCCATACATTATCAACGGCAAACCGGTCACCAAGAACGCCACCAAGGTGTTCAACGAGATCGTTCAGCATGCCTGGCAAACGGGTGAGCCGGGAATCATCTTTATCGACCGGATGAATGAGCGTGCTCCCAATCCTAACCTGGAAGTCATCGAGGCAACCAACCCGTGTGGCGAACAGCCGTTGCCGCCGTATGATTCCTGCAACCTCGGCTCGATCAACTTAGGCGAGTTTGTGGTGGAGGAGTTTGTTCGCGACTATGATCCCAACAACGAGCCGGAGAAAGGTGTCGATTGGGACAAGCTGCGCACTGTCGTCAAGACGGCTGTACATTTTCTTGACAATATTATCGACGCCAACAAATATCCGATTCCGGAGATCGAGACGCAGACCCGCCGCAATCGTCGGGTCGGGTTGGGCGTGATGGGCTGGGCTGATATGCTGGTCAAATTGCGCGTGCCGTACAACAGTGAAGCAGCGCTGCGACTGGGCGAGAAGATGATGGAATTCATCAATAGTGAAGGTCACTTATTCTCTTCCGAACTGGCGCGCAGCCGGGGGAAATTCCCCAACTGGGAGAAGTCGCGCTTTGTCGAGGACAACGTTCTGATGCGCAATGCCACCATTTCCACGATAGCGCCCACCGGCACGATCTCGATCATCGCCGGTTGCTCCTCCGGGATTGAGCCCTACTACGCCGTCTCGTTCGTTCGCAATGTGATGGACGGCACCAAGCTGGTGGATGTCAACCCGCTCTTTGAACGCATCGCCCGCAAGCGCGGATTTTATAGCAAAGAACTTATGGAGCGGATCGCCGATGACAACTCGCTGCAGGACATTGAGGAGGTTCCGCGTGATGTGCGCGATCTCTTTATCACCGCCGCTGATGTCACACCGGAACACCATATCCGCATGCAGGCAGTCTTTCAGAAGAACTGTGATTCTTCCGTATCCAAGACCATCAACATGGATCACTCGGCGACGCAGCAGGATGTTTTCGATGCTTACTGGCTTGCCTATGAACTCGGTTGCAAGGGTGTGACGATCTACCGTGACGGTTCGCGACCGATGCAGGTGTTGTCGACAGGCAAGACCAAGAAGGCCGAGTCCGGCAGTGCAACCGTGCCGGAGCCGAAACCGCAGCCCCAAAAAGCTGAGCCGGCTCCCAAACCTGAGGTCAGCAGTGACTCAAAAGAAAGCGCGGTTATTGCCGAACGCCCTGACACTCTGACCGGAATCACCGAGCGAATTCGCACCGGCTACGGCAATCTTTACATTACGATCAATGCCCACAACGGCAAGCCGTTCGAGGTCTTCGCTCAGATCGGCAAATCAGGTTGGTCGACGATGGCTGATTCCGAGGCAATCTGCCGCATGATCTCGCTGGCGTTGCGCTCCGGAGTACCGGTGGAAGAAATCATCGAGCAGCTCTCGGGTATCGGTGGCGAGTCACCGCTTTATCAGCATGGTGAGCTGGTCAAATCGATTCCTGATGCGATCGCTTTGGTGCTCAAGAAGCATTTCGGAAACGGCAAAGAGTACCGCCGCGATTCGACGTATCATGACTCTTGCCCCGAGTGCGGGACGAAACTGGAGCACGACTCCGGTTGCGTCACCTGTCGCGGCTGTGGATATAACAAGTGCTAGAGAATCAAGAATTGAGATAGCCTCTGCCAAGAGGTAACGCTGCGTCTTGGATAAGACCCGTGGTAAAGTGGTTTAGAGAAGCGCATTGAGACGCTTCTCTGGCCTACAGGGAAGTAAGTCAGGAACTGCTCGGATGAATTCATGAGGTTTCATCTGAGTGGAGTATCTGACACCTTTGATCTGCTGGGCAGGCTGGATAGCCTGCCCTATTTTTTTTCTGGCGTGATTTTACTAACTCCTACCGCCGCGACAACGCCAGCTTCACTCCAAACGCTACCAGCACCGTTCCGCTTACTGTCTCCAGCCAGCGCCGGACGTTTGGCTGCTTGAGAATAACCCGCGCTTTCGCCACGGCAAAGACGACAAAGAACAGCCAGACTACTCCGGTAAGCCAGTGAAAGCCCGCCATCGCAATCGATTTGAGCATTACGGGATTACCGGGATTGATGAATTGAGGCAGAAATGACAGATAGAAGACTGCGACCTTGGGGTTGAGGAGATTGCCGAGGAAGCCTTCCACGAAACAACGTCTCAAGCTTCGCTGTTTGACCAAAGAAGCGACTGCTCCAGCGTGGTTGCTGCCTGCCTTGCGTCTCCAGGCATCGCGAATACCCCTGAATCCCAGATACGCCAGATAAGCCGCGCCGACATATTTGACGATCATAAACAGCTTCGCCGACTGCACCAGGATGACTGACAGTCCCACCGAGGCTAAGAACCCATGCACCGGTAGCCCCGATAAGATCCCGAGTGCTGCTGCCACACCGCAGCGCCGCCCATTTCCCAGGGTACGATTGAACACCAGGAAAGTATCATTGCCCGGCGTGATCGTCAGTATTGAAGCCGCTATCGCAAAGGTAAGGAATTGGTGGTCAAAGATCATCTTGACAGGAATACGTCGACTCGGAACGTCCTGTTTCAGATAATGCGGTCTCGCCCGAGCCCGGATATCGGTTCCCATCTGAAACAAGCACGTTTTCCGCCATATCTCGGATGCAGGAACCTGGTCTTTCGACCGATAATCTCAACTGTAGCAGTGTCTTCAGTTCGGGGCACTGGGGGGGAATCACGAACGAGTACGCATGACCCATTGCATGACAGGACCATGAGCAGCTATATCCCAGCCGGTCGTCTGGCGGCCATCAACCACGGTGGACAGAAGATCGAAATTCAGACTGAGTTTTCCAAGTATCCGGAACCGCGCATTGCCACGGCTGTGAGCCTTGAAGGCCGCGTTATCCACAAAATCCAGAAGCAGTGGGGAAAACAGATCGACTCTCCCGAGGAACTTCACACCGTCGAGGAGTTGATCAACAAACAGCACAACGAAGTGGTCGCGCTGGTGAACGAGCATGCCGCTACACTGGTGGCGCACTCCGGAAAGGCTGAAGCGAGTCAGCCTGCTGCTCCGGATCTGCTTGACCGCGTCAACAAGCTTCCCGAAGTCGAATCGGCTTTTATCGTGACCGCCGAGGGCAAACTTCTCTCGCAGCAGCGCGTCACCAGAGAGGCGGAACTAATGGCGCAGATGATCGGCCAACTCACCGATGTACTGTTTGACATTGCCGGCGCCTCCAATTTTGGCGACTGCGAGGATTGCATCATTAATCTCGGATCGCATGACCTGCTGCTGTTACCTTTCCAGCAGGGTTACTTGTCGGTGCTGGTAAGTACCAAAGTGCGCAAGAAAGAGATATTCGAATCTCTCTGGAAGATCGTGAGGGCTGCTGCATGAACAAGAAAATCATCGAGTCGATTCGCGGAGTCATGGGTGTCTCCGGCGTCATCGTCTGGGATTGCGACAACGGGCAGTTTCACAAATTGCTGCCGGCTCGAATCTCCACGGCAGAAACCGAATCGATTTGCGCCAGCCTCGCAAAATTCCGTCAGGAGAACCAGCCCGGCAAACGCGTAATAGCTCGCTTCCAAAAAGGCTGGGTGTGGCTCATTAATTCCGACAGCTTCGCGTTGCTGATCATGGCTAAGCCCGACCTGATCACCACCACCCTGAACCTTGTTCTCAAGAGCGCCGTGCCGAATCTGGAGGCTGAACTCAGATCACAGACATCGGTTACCCCCAGGAATCGCCATTTCAAGAAAGAGCATGTGCCGCTGCTCGCGCGCACCATCAACCTGACACTGGGCTATTTCCAGGGGCAGGTCTCACGCTTTGAAATCGCCGACATGCTCAGGAAAGAGAAGGATCGCCTGCTGGAAGATCACCCGATGCTGAAGCATTTTACCGTCGATGCCAACGGCGGTGTGATCGTGATCAGAGGGGCGGAGAAAAACATGGACAGCTCGATCGTACAGGCGGCTGCTGAGCTGATCCAGGCGTTTTTGAAGAGTATCGAGACTAAAGCGAGCATGATCGGGTTTGATATCGAAGAACTCACTGTCGATTACCAGGAGCCCCTCAGCCAGATAGGTTTTTACAGCTACTTCCGCTCCGCCCAGCGCCAAACTACAAACTAGTCAGCTCTCCCGGTAATTCCCACTCAGAAAGAGTCCCCGTTCAGAAAACCGCTGCAACCTTAACCAACGCAAGTTTCAAAGGATGAGGTGTCATCGCGAGGATAACCTCGACGCAGTCGAGGTTGGACGTGGCGATCTCCTCTACCACGCTCTGCACCACTACCGCTGAGATTGCCACGCTTCCCCCGACCTTCGTCGGGGCTCGCTCGCAATTACAATTCTCGTTCTTCCGGGCTCTTTCAAGCCTCGTAGGGCAGGTCTCGATGTGGCATGGCCCACGAAACTCCTGCTGAGAAACATCAAGGAGCACCCATGTGCGTCGTCAGGAATCCATTCCTGACGACAATGGTCTGGGGCAAATGTGGCAGAAGGGGTTGCATGGGGCCGCCAGCCGTCCTCGTCTGGCGGCCTGACAACGCGGCAGGCGTGGACGACTGCCGCGCACAGACCTTAATCATCCGCCGCGTAAAAAAGCGGTTCGGAGTCTTGCAAATGCTAAGGGGGGAATCAACGAAAACGACAGAAGCCAATATCAAAGTTAAGAGAGGGGTGGATTGCTCCATTCCATTTGAAAAAAACTCCGTGTAAGACACGTTAAAGGGTTTTTACAGCCACCTGTGGCTTTTTGCTCCCGCTATCCAGGGCCACCGGAATCTCGGCAGGACGCGCAGCCGTGTGCGGAGGCGACCTTCATGAGTTTAGTGTTAGAGATTTTCAAATTGGCCCCTCTCTAACTTCTGTTTAATTATACGACCCATTTTTCTGCCTGCAAGATCGATTTCGCGCTCCTGTCGATTAAGTTGACTTCGGCACGTCATTTGAGTATGAATCGCTTGAGTGGGGCGAAACGTCGACGCCGCAAAGACTTCGATCAGTAGAATTTTGCGACGCAGCGGCTGTGAATTCCCCTCTATTAAGAGGGGTGGTCCCGATGTCTCCGCTACGGCGGAGAATCGGGAGCGGGGTGTGTCTTCATTAGCAGGGCTCGCTCCCTCCGCGTCGTCAGGAATCCTTTCCTGACGACGGGAAGTTAAAACCTATGTGGCAGGAAAGGATTCCTGCCACCGCGATTGCAGCAACGTAAGGCAGGAGTTTCCGACCCCTGCCAGCTAGAATTTGACATTAGGAGACTTCACCGTGCCATCCCACATCCTCGGAATCGGAATCGACCTAATCGAAGTCGACCGCATCAAAGCCGCTTATGAACGCTGGGGTGAACGCTTCCTCCGCAAGGTCTTTACCGAGGCCGAAGCCCAATACTGCTTCCGCAAGAAAGAGCCCTTCACCTCGCTGGCAGCCCGTTTCGCCGCCAAGGAGGCCGGCTTCAAGGCCTTCTCGCAAGCCGGTATTCATGTCGTCCTCTGGCGCTCCCTCTACGTCGAGCGCGACCACTACGGCCGCCCTACCCTGTGCTTGAAGGATCACGACGAACACCGCACCCACCTCGCGCTTACTCACACGCGCGGCATGGCGATGGCAACCGTGATCGTGGAAGCCAGAGACTGATCATTTCAATAAAACTTGGACTAAAGTGTCGGAT
>CAYXUL010000069.1:0-15632 GCA_964468475.1 uncultured Ignavibacteria bacterium
GAATTGCCTGGAGACAGAGCAGAAATTGAAGTACTGGGATTGTACGGAAATTGGATCCGGTTAGTTTGCGTTTACCGTTTTGTCCCTGTCTTTGGCGACGCAGAAGTACAACATCGGTATCCGGTGGCTCAGGAATCTGATTTGCTCCTTGAGGAGAAGGAGAGGCGAATGGTATTTTACAGAATTGAAACGCTATCCCGCCTCTCCGACAAGAATTACAGGAATGCAATGGATCCTTACGGGTCGGCTACCATGCAGATCCGGGATTTTATTTAGATTTTATTCCTAAATAGGAACTCCTCTGTAAATAGATTGTTGCAAGAGTTATGGAAAGCGACAGGGTTAAGCTCACAGAGATGATGGACAGATTCGAAAAGAACTTGAAAGCCAGGGGTCTCAGAATAACTCACCAGAGAACTGAGATATTCAAAGCGTTGATGGAACACGCAAATCATCCAACGACGGAGGAAGTTTTCGATCAGGTAAGAAAGCACCTGAAATCGATTTCCCTTGATACAGTCTACCGGACGATAGCAACCTTTGAAGAGTATGGCTTGATAAAGAGAATCCACCACTTCGATAACGCTACCCGATTCGACATAAATATCTCGAATCATCACCATCTGGTATGCAGGAAGTGCAATAAGATTGAGGATTTCTATTGGCCCGCTTTTGATCAAATGAAACCACCGAAGTCAATCTCCCACTGGAGTCTGGTGGACGCGAGGCAGGTCGTGATCAACGGCTTGTGTTCAGATTGCAGAAAGAAGTGAGTCGACCAGTCTGACTGGTAGAGAGTGAGTCACTCACTGTTGAAGATAGTTACCACGTAACCATTGAGCACTTATTATAACACAAGAAATGTAAGGAAAGGTTATGTCTGACAAAAACAAGGACGATGTTAGTATGTGCCCGGTGACGGGCGGTGCAGGCAAACAGGCAGCTGGAACCTCGAACCGCGACTGGTGGCCGAACCAGTTGAACCTTAAGATTCTGCATCAGCATTCTCCCCTATCCAATCCGATGGGTGAAAAGTTCAACTACGCCAAAGAATTCGAGAGTCTCGACCTGAAGGCGGTCAAGCAGGATCTCTATGATCTGATGACAGCATCGCAGGAGTGGTGGCCCGCTGACTACGGTCATTACGGACCGCTTTTCATCCGCATGGCCTGGCACAGCGCCGGCACTTACCGTGTTGGTGATGGTCGTGGCGGCGGGGGAACCGGCAATCAACGCTTTGCACCGGTCAACAGCTGGCCCGATAACGCAAACCTCGATAAAGCACGCCGCTTACTCTGGCCGGTCAAGAAGAAATATGGCCGAAAGCTTTCCTGGGCCGATCTGATAATACTCGCTGGCAACTGCGCTCTGGAATCAATGGGCCTCAAGACCTTTGGTTTCGGCGGAGGACGCGAGGACATTTGGGAGCCCGAAGAAGATACCTACTGGGGCAAGGAATCAGAGTGGCTGGGCGACAAGCGTTATAGCGGCGAAAGAGACCTGGAGAATCCACTCGCTGCGGTACAGATGGGTCTGATCTACGTAAACCCTGAGGGCCCCAACGGCAATCCCGATCCGGTTGCTCAAGGACGCGACATCCGTGAAACCTTTGCGCGTATGGCCATGAACGATGAAGAAACTGTCGCCCTTATTGCCGGCGGGCACACGTTTGGCAAATGCCACGGCGCCGGTGATGCTGCACTTGTGGGTGCCGAGCCGGAGGGGGCCTCTATCGAAGAGCAGGGTCTGGGTTGGAAAAGCAGCTTTGGCAGCGGCAAAGGTGATGACACCATTACCAGTGGCATAGAAGGCGCGTGGAATCCAACTCCAACCAAATGGGATAACAGCTACCTGGATACGTTAATGGGCTACGACTGGAAGAAAGTGAAGAGCCCCGCCGGAGCGTGGCAGTGGGTTCCGACAGATCCAGCCGCGGCAGATACCGTGCCAATGGCGCATGATTCGTCGAAACGAACGGCACCGATGATGACGACCGCCGACATGGCTCTGAAAATGGATCCGATTTACGCTCCGATCGCCAAACGTTTCCACGAGCATCCCGAGGAACTCGCGGATGCCTTTTCCCGGGCATGGTTCAAGCTGACTCACCGTGACATGGGTCCGCGTGCTCGCTATCTTGGCCCTGAAGTGCCCAAGGAAGATCTCATCTGGCAAGATCCGATTCCAGCCGTGGACCATGAGTTGGTTAATGAGAAGGATATCGCCAGCCTTAAAGACAAGGTCTTGGCATCCGGCCTCTCTATCTCTGAACTGGTTTCGACAGCTTGGGCGTCAGCATCGACTTTCCGAGGTTCCGATATGCGCGGTGGCGCCAACGGCGCGCGCATTCGGCTTGCACCTCAAAAGGATTGGGAAGCAAACCAGCCTGCACAATTGGCGAAAGTGTTAAAAGTGCTGGAAGGAATCCAGAAGGAATTCAACAGCGCGCAATCTGGTAAGAAGAAAGTCTCACTCGCTGATTTGATTGTCCTCGCAGGATGTGCAGGAGTTGAAAAGGCAGCCAAGGACGCCGGGCACGATGTCAAGGTCCCGTTTACGCCCGGACGCATGGATGCCTCACAGGAACAGACCGAAGTAGATTCATTCGCCTATCTGGAGCCGAAGGCTGATGGGTTCCGCAACTACTTGCCGGATGGGATCGGCGTAGCTGCAGAAGAGATGCTGCTGGATCGGGCAAATCTGCTGACTCTCACCGCCCCTGAAATGACCGTCCTTGTCGGCGGCATGAGGGCCCTGAACGCAAACTTCGAGAGTTCAGAGCACGGAGTCTTTACCAGGCAACCCGGGACATTGACTAACGACTTTTTCGTAAACTTGCTCGACATGAATACAGAGTGGGGAGCAACTTCCGAATCCCAGGATGTATTTGAAGGACGCGATCGGGGGACGGGCAGTGTCAAATGGACCGGTACCCGCGTCGATCTCGTCTTTGGTTCGAATTCGCAGCTTCGTGCTATTGCCGAGGTCTACGCTTGTGAAGACTCACAGCAGAAATTCGTACACGACTTCGTGGCCGCCTGGAATAAGGTCATGAATCTCGACCGCTTCGATCTCAAGTAGGTAATACCTGTCAAGAGCAATCTGATAATCGGGAGGTCGTGCATTGCGCGGCCTCCTTTTCTTCTACCGGTGAGATTCAGGATTCGCTGGCAGGCATACAACAGATCAGCCTGCAAGCGGGATTAATCTCCAGAAAATCGACGAAGGTGAGTGCCCGAAAACGGGACTGCTCAGGAAACATCAGCGGAATACTCTCATTTATATACGGCTCAGCCTGCTCACGACATAAGTCGCTCAAAAATGCCTAGTACGTTCCATATTACAATTGACACGGACAACTTTCACCATAAATTGAATACACTGACTCGCAAGGGATATGCGGCACCAAGCTTCCGAAAATGCAATAGTCTTTACATATTTTTCGAAGCATTCTAATTTGTGGAGGAACACATGAAGGCCCGCATGTTGTTTGCAGTCGTGGCTGTGGTGCTACTACCCTTGCACGGCCAACTCTCGGCAGCAATACCTCAAGTGCTTAACTACCAGGGGAAGTTAACTGACAACAGCAATAACCCGGTCAGTGATGGTAGCTATACCATAACATTCAGCATCTACGGCTCCGAAAGTGGTACCGATCTCCTGTGGTCAAGCGGCCCCCAGTCGGTACTGGTAATCAACGGACTCTTTAATGTGCAACTGGGCGCAGCGCCCATGCCGGAATTGCCGGCTGAAATATTTGACGCCTATCCGCATTGCTATCTCGGCGTCAAGGCCGGCACAGATCCCGAAATGTCGCCTCGGATCGCTCTGACCGCCAGCGCCTATAGCTTTAAGGCGCTAAATGCCGACACCGCGTCTTACGCACGCAATCTTGTCGGGGGGTCGGAAAGCGGCTGGACCAATGATGGCAGCGAACTATATCTCACCAACGTAAATGACAGCGTCGGAATTGGTACTGATAATCCCCAAGCCAAGTTGCATGTACAAACACCCTCAACGACCGCCAAATTGGGAACAAGTTCCTATAGTGTGTACGGCGAGCACCCGATGTCAGGAAGTTATGGCTATCTCGGCGCCTCCAATATCGGAGCATACGGCTATAGCGCTAATCTCTACGGCGTGCAAGGCAATACCAACATCGGTTACGGCCTCTGGGGAGGAGCCAGCGATAACGCGGGAACAGGCGTGTACGGAGAGAATATCGTTGGCAATTTTGCGGCTCTGGGCAAACAGAATTACGCTCTTTTTGCACATGCTGCGAACGGCCATAGCGGCTATTTCGAGGGCAAAGTCTATATGAACGACAAGCTGGGTCTGAAAGTGCTGAACCCAATAAATACCGTGGATGTGGGCGGAAAGATGGTAATCGGAAATTCGTATGCCGGCATCGTCTCTGCACCTGACAACAGTCTGGTTGTCGAGGGTAAAATCGGCTCTGGTGTGCAGAGTGTGATCAATGGTCTGGATGTGGCATCGGGGGTCGCAATCGGCGCCGACTACGCCGGAATTCGAACCGCGCCGGCCTCGGGACTGATTGTTCAAGACAGGGTGGGTATCGGTACCTATAATCCCTGGGCAAGATTGAATGTTGTTGGAAATCTGTATTTGGAGGGCACCGAATTCGATCTTAGCTGGAAATCCACTGAGAATTTCGAAATCGGCGTCTATGACGGCCAGTATTTCACGGAGAGATTCCGACTTACTTCTGATGGCAAAATGGGCATCGGCACCAGCGACCCCCAGGACAAATTGCAGGTAAAGGGAAATGTTCGCCTTGATTCAGGGATCGGCAATGGGAATTTCCTGCGCTTTGCTGAGGACGGCACAATGCGGTGGTCATTTTTGCACCGCCCCTGGGCGACCTCCACCTTCGCCCTGCGTGATGAAAGTGGCAGCCGCGATGTGATGTCTTTCAAGAGCGGCAATGGATTTGTCGGAATCAACAATACCGACCCGTCCTCTACATTGGATGTTGGTGGTGACTTGGAAGTTACCGGTGCATTCAAGGGCAACAAAGGCCCCGACGGTGGAGCTCCGTTCCCGCGCCCTGCTTACAACAGCGGTTGGGTAAGTATCAATCCGGGTCAAACAATTACGCTTACACACAACGTTGGCGTGGACGTAAACAAGTACGTCGTCGATTTGACCTTTCAATCCGATGGAGCACAGGGAGTTCATCAGGCACAATACGGCGGATTCTCATTAGCGTCATTTGCCTCGAATAGTGTCTCAGTTTACGGAGCATCCTGGAGGGCGCTGACCACAACAACAATTCAGGTGAAACGCGAAGCAGATGACCTCATTTGCGATCAAGTACGAGTAAGAATTTGGTTTATTGAATAGATCGAACCCGGCTTCAGAGTCATTCTGGAGCAGGTGCTGTTTTCAGGTATCAGTGATCGGTGGGTGTTCAACCCCCGCATCAGTCTTCGAATCCCATTTTCTTGAGGAAAATCGGCCGGCGCGGGTCTGACCGGCACAGGCGTCACGAGTCCAACCCAGTAGGAGGACAGCCTTGGTGTTAGTACCGGAACCTCGAAAAGCCACCGTCGGAGTTTGAGCGCGCGAGCCACTCGCAGCATCATATCTCTTTAGGAAAGAATCTCTGGTCCGCCGATATCAATTGTCCTGCCAGTTGATTCTGAATGCCCGATTGCGGCTGCCAGATAGTCCAGGACATCCTTGACAGCGATCGGTTGTGTTTGGGTAACCACCCAGCGCGGACATATCATTACTGGCAGCCGATTCACCAGATGATGAATCATTTCAAATGAAAGACTGCCTGCTGCCACGATAACCGCCGCCCGAAATTCAGTGACAGGTATGCCAGACTCCCGCAGCAGATCGCCGACTTCATGCCTGCTCCTCAGGTGGGGAGACTGTTCTCCATCCCTGTATCCCGGGCCCCCAGGTAAATGAGTCGCTTGACTCCAAATCGCTTCGCAACCGTGCCGACATTAAGAGCGGCTTTACGATCAAGCTCGGCAAAATCGGCCGTTGGGTTGGACATCGAGTGAGCTAGATAATAGACAACGCTCACCTGTTGAAATGCCCGATCCAGAGAATTGGCGTCAAGAACATCTCCCTTAAACACTTCGACGGAATCTGACCAAGGGTAGGCCGTAATTTTGTTTCGGTCACGAATTAGACAGCTGACGCGGTAGCCTTGCACCAGAAGCTGAGGCACGAGCCTCGAGCCAATGTAACCACTAGCGCCAACAACCAGAATGCGAGTTCTGGTCCCCTCTGATTGTCTTGATATCTCCATCTCCTGCTGGCCCCTCAAACTCAAGGTACTGCATAGGCCGCACTCAGGGCGTAACTAAACTTACTCATTCTCGACGTGCCTTGCCGATTAGCGCAACGACGCAACGATTGAACGCCGAGGATCAAAAGTGATCTCCGGCGTTCAGTTGTCACCTCACTATGCGCACTCAATTTTTCTTATGGAGTAAGCA
The DNA here is from genome assembly GCA_964468475.1 of uncultured Ignavibacteria bacterium. GTDB lineage: Bacteria > Zixibacteria > MSB-5A5 > CAIYYT01 > CAIYYT01 > JBECKX01. The sequence goes on from CAYXUL010000069.1 coordinate 6,480, forward strand.
CGCCGTCGATGATATGAAGGATTCCGTTTCTGGCCGGAATGTCTACAAAAAGTACGTTGGCATCGTTAATCTTGACGCCTCCGCCGACCACGGAAATATTCACTGTCTCACCGTTGGCCATCGTCGCTTCCGACAATTGGACGACATCAGCGGCCTCCAAGGCTTCAGGAGTAACATGGTACAGCAGAATATTTCTCAGCGTCGCCGGATCGTCCAGCAATGCTTCAAGCTTGCCGGCTGGAAGAGAATCAAAGGCCTCGTCCGTCGGCCCGAACAGTGTAAGCGACCCACGATAAGTCAGAGTGCGCTGAAGACCGGTCGTCTTGATCGCTGTGGTCAGGGTCGAAAGACCGGCCAAACGCGAGACGGTATAGAGCGAAAGGTGTTTGGTAAACCAGTTCAGCTGACCACTTCTGATTGCCCCGGAAATCCAGCCGGTGCCGATGGACCCAGCCGCGGCAAGTGCTTTAGGACGAACGTTGTCAGAAGTACCAGGGATAAGGACGGCGTCAATAACGTGAATAATACCATTCGTAGCCCTGATGTCGGTCACGGTGACCGTCGCATCGTCTATTTTCACCTTGCCATCGGAAGTCAGTGTAATAGTCACGCTTGCCCCGTTGAGCGTTGCTGCGCTGGACAGTTCTACAACCTGATCAGAAGTGACGGCACCCGGAACGACATGGTACGTTAGGATGGCAGTGAGAGCATCTTTATCAGCCAAAAGAGCTTCCACCGTGCCGGCCGGAAGCTTGGCAAACGCCTCGTCGGTCGGCGCAAATACCGTTATCGGGCCCGCATTCTTTAGTGCGTCAACCAGGTCAGCGGCCTCAGCCGCAGCCAGGAGAGTCGTGAAATCGCCGGCCGCCTTCGCAGTTTCGACGATATCCAGGGTCGGTGCATTGTTACCTGCGGTAGTTGGTTTGTTATTATCGTCACTACTGCAGCCCAGCAAACCGATCACAAGGACGGTCAGGAGCGCTAAAGTCAGTTTAAGATTTGGAGAGATCATTTCGCTGTTCCTTATTCGCTAATAATTACTGTTGTTACATTTCGCCAGATTATCTTGACCTGGTCATTTCGCCTTACTGCGGCAGTATCACGTTGTCAATAACGTGAATCACCCCATTGGAAGCCATGATGTCGGTCTTGACTACGTTGGCATTGTCGATCATCACGCCGTCCTTGCCGGCAGTAATCTTGAAACTCTGACCGTTTACGGTCTTGGCCTCAGTCAGCTTGACTGCGTCTGCAGCCAGAACCTTGCCGGCCACAACGTGGTAGGTCAGGATCGCTGTCAGTTTCGCCTTGTCCTTGAGTAGTGCTTCCACAGTTCCAGCCGGGAGTTTCGCAAACGCCTCATCCGTTGGCGCAAAAACGGTGAATGGGCCCTTGCCTTCGAGGGTTTCTTCAAGACCTGCCGCGTTGACGGCTGCAAGGAGCGTTTTGAAATTGCCGGCTGCCGCGGCAGTTTCCACGATGTTCATCTTTTTGGCAGTTGTCATCTTGTCTGTCACCGTCTTGTCCCCGGCGTTAACCGAGGCACCGGTGCCGACGCTCAACATTGCGATAATCCCAAAGACTGCAAGATTCTTGATGGTGGTTCTCATTTGATTTGTTCCTCTCAATGTTTCGAATAGTTAATTGCTCTATTAGCAGGCCAAGTCGTTTCGCTACTTATGCCCGGCTGGTCGCGACCGCCCAGCGTCGCTGAATTGCTCTCCACTGAGCAACCTGGTATAGGGCACAGAGGCCAACTACCGTGTACACCAGCCGACTCAAAATGGTGACGTCTCCAAATGCCGTCGCGACCAAGTCGAAGCGAAGCAATCCAACCAAGCCCCAGTTCAAGCCGCCCACTACGAGCAGCACCGCTACGATTACGTCGAGTGATTTCATCTTTTTCTCCTTCCTAGTGACTGTTTCTCATTTAACTGTTCTGTTAATGTTCAGTTTTTGTCTAATTTATGACTAATTCAACCAGAAAGCCTGAAGAAAGGTTCCCAAAATCGTAAAGAAACAGAGCGTTTCTTTAAGTAATTGGCAATGAATTACTTATTGAGGTTTTATGTCACCTGAATTCGATCGGGGAACATTTTTTTATTTTCTTTTGTTAAATAAGTTTGGCGATTGATTATGATTTGTATATATAATGTTTGCGCCAGAGAAGAGTATTGACGATTATGACTAAGAAAACTGAAAACGTCGGATTGGGCATCCAGGCTGTCTCCCAGCAATCAGGCTTGAGTCAACACCTGATTCGTATTTGGGAACGAAGGTACGGAGCAGTTGAGCCGGCACGAACGGAATCCAATCGTCGGCTATACTCCGAGGACGATGCCCATCGACTGGAACTGCTCAATCGAGCGGTTCATGCTGGGCATCGTATCGGCGATATCGCAAGAATCCCAACCGAGAAACTGGAGCAATTGGTCGGAGGCGAGCGCCGCTCCCGACTAATTTCATCGCGACCTTCGGAGGGCCTGGAGTCCCGCTACATCCGGCCCGCCCTGGAAGCCATTGAGCGATTTGATGCTGAGGCTTTGAGCAACGTATTTGCCAGGGCTGAAGTTGACCTCGGGCAGGCACGGGCCCTTGAGTTAATCATCCTGCCTTTGATGGAACATATAGGCACAATGTGGCAGGATGGTGAGCTCCGTATTGCCCACGAACACATGGCGACAGCTGTGGTGACCCACCATGTCGGCTCGATTCTCGACAGTTTCCGGTTTGAACCGTCCGCCCCCGTAATTGTCGTGGCGACACCATTGGGGCAGATGCACGAGGCCGGAGCTCTGGCCGTTGCAGTGGTAGCTGCAGTGGGCGGATGGCGTCCGATCTATCTTGGCCGGAATCTCCCGGCCGAGGAAATCGCCGGAGTCGCTCACAAAACAAGCGCCAAAGCAGTGGCCTTGAGTCTGGTTTATCCAGCAGATGATCCAAGACTTGCCGCAGAGATTGACCGGCTCGGACGGCTACTCCCAAATGACCTCAGCGTTCTTGTAGGAGGGCGCGCGGCCGAAGCGTACCGGGTGGCAATCGAAGCCGGCGCGATGGACTTCATTACCGATGTAGCGAGCCTGAGGCAGCATCTGGAACAAATTCGCGCTCACCTTGGACGGGGGAAATGACGAGATGTACAGATTGATCGTTCTGACTGTCAACGCTGTCGTTTTAGCTGCTGCTGTAATCCTCGTTGTACCCTCGCACGCCTTTGCCGGTGTGCGACTGGACCTCGAGAGCGGCATTGCGAGCAGTGGTTACAACGACGTGCGATATCCAGGATCTACAGGCACAATGATTTCTCTTTCACGAGACTTGACTTTGAATCATAGTCTGTTCTGGCGAGCAAGAGTCTCTTACACTTTTGGCAACCGACACACATTGTCGGTGCTGGTTGCGCCTTTGCGCCTGGAGGGAGGCGGCGTTTTATCGAAGGACGTTAGGTTTGGTGATGCTCTTTTCGCGTCAACGACCTCCGTTAAGACGAAGTACCGATTCGACTCGTATCGTCTAACCTACCGTTACGATTTTCTTCGTCATGACGATCTCCGTCTCGGGATCGGATTCACAGGTAAAATAAGAGACGCTGCCATCTCGGTTCAGGGAAGCGGCCTCACTTCTGAGAAGGCGAATACAGGTTTCGTGCCACTCGTCAACTTTCGGGCCGATTTCAAAGTCAGCGAACGAGTCGGGCTGCTTCTCGCAGGTGATGCTCTGGCGGCCCCGCAAGGTCGTGCCGAGGATATTCTGGCTGCGATTACCACAAGGGCCACAGACAGAATCCAGCTGAAGTTGGGTTATCGTCTCCTTGAAGGAGGTGCTGACAATGACGAGATCTACACTTTCGCCTTAGTCAACTATCTGGTTCTGGGAGTGGTCTGGCAGCCTTAAAGGATGTCGTCTTAGCCGAAGGGAATATTTGAAATGAAAACCGGTTATTCCATTATTGCGTTGCTTATCTGGATTGCGATCAGCTTCGTACCGGCTCTCGTCGGTTCGAATTTCATGCCCGCTGAATGGTACGTTCACCTGAGGAAGCCGCCCTGGACACCGCCCGGCTACCTGTTCGGGCCGGTCTGGTCATTCCTGTATCTAAGCATGGGCGTAGCCGCCTGGCTCGTCTGGCGACGAGGAGGCTATGGGGCAGCCCCTGTTGCTTTGACGCTGTTCCTGATTCAGCTTGTATTCAATGGCTTTTGGTCCTGGCTTTTCTTCGGTCTGCATCGTCCAGGTTTGGCTTTTGCCGATATTGCAGTTCTCTGGTGTTTCATACTTGTCACGCTGCTGGCTTTCTGGCGTCAGAGTGCTTTCGCCGGAATACTGATGATGCCTTACCTCCTGTGGGTATCATTCGCGTCCGTGCTGAACTTCTCCATTTGGAGGCTGAATGCCGGCGGTTGATCCGGGTGAATTCCTCGTACACGGTATTCAATTATAAGGCTACGGCGGTGCTGCTCGTTAAGACACTCAAGCAGCCGTAAGTTACTATGCGACAGTCAACGATCGATAGAGCCAAGGGTGGGGTGCGTGATACGGCCGTCCGGCTTACAATCTAGTGGATTGTAATGAGTTAACTAAATATAGGTGGGGGGTGAGCACAATCTCGCATTGTGACATAATGGCTGAAGAAGCACTGTGACCAGATTGTGACCGTTACCAATTGGACATCCAGGGGAACGAACAGGCTGGCAGCCCTATCTGCCTTGAATTCGTTGCAGTGAGCAGATATTAGCGATCAGCCTGCAACTTCGTCAAAGGCAGGGTTTGAGAACACTTCAGAGTCTGTCACTTTTTACCCCTAGCGATCCCGTGCGTCGTTGAAAGTAAACAAATCAGTGGAAAGATCCTCAGCACGATGGAACAATATAGACTACAGAGGTTTCTATAGTTATCAAATAGGTCGCTTGATGTTCAGCTACGTAAGTTCTGAAAGGAAATCAACTATGTCAGATGAAGATGGAGTTCGCGAAGCATCAAAGCAGTTCTATGCTGGCTTGACTCAGATGCTGGATGGGGACCTTAGCGTGATGGATACGATCTGGTCTCACGACAAGACTGTGACTGCAATGCATCCAATAGACGGCCGCGAGACCGGCTGGGATGCCGTGAGAAATTCATTTCTTCAGTTTTCCAAAGCGGCTTCGAGCGGCTCGGTCGAGTTAACCAACCAACTGATCCAGGTACACGGAGATTTGGCTTATGAGATCGGCCTGGAATCCGGGAAGTTCAGTCTCGCTGGACAGCCAATCACTATCAAGCAGCGTGTCACCAACGTTTACCGACACGAAGGTGGCGCTTGGAAAATGGTCCACCATCACGCCGATCTTTCTCAATCGATGGTGGATGCCCTCAAGGCACTAGTTTGAGAAACAGAATTCGATAAGATCCGAAGCGGCAACAAACAGAAAGTGCCTGAATGCTCAGGCACTTTCTGTTTGTATTAGTCATCTCACAAGAAGGAGGAACTTGGTGGAGGTGGGGGCGGGATCGAACCCCATAAGTGCGTTGGGGCACAAGAACTTACACGGTGCTGTGATCAAATTGTGGCCGTTTCTTTAGCCTGATCACCTGGAAGGGTATAGTCTTGCAACAGGCGTCTTCACCGGGCGCTGCGAGGTGTCAAACCTGCTATAACTTCAATCACACTGGTCCGAAGTATGCATCGAGCCATGCGAGCGTTTCTCTAACAAATTCCGTTCGCGGCACCGAATGGCCAAGGGCATAAGTAATGCGGCGTTTGTGCTCAGGAGGGGTTCCCAGCAGATCAAACATGGGAAGCTGCGATGACTCCACCGGGAAGTAGAAATCCCTGGCGCCATTTAGCATGAGGGTCGGTTGGGTAACGCGAGAGACATAGTTGATCTGATCGACTTCAGGGAAGGCGTGCTGGAACGTCATGCCCGCAACATAAAGAATTGCGACCTTAAGCCGCTGCTCAATCGCCGGCATGATTGCACCCATTGCTCCCCCCCAGCTCAGCCCGAGGTAGGCTATCTTTGTTGAATCGACCTCATCCCGGGTTTCTAAGTAGTCGATAGTCCTTGCCAGATCCTTGCTCCACATTATCACATGATCGCGATAGGAAGCTGTTTCTTCCGGGTAGTCGGATTTAAGACCATCGCCGCGCTGATATGTCCCCTTGTAGATCGGAAGCACCAGCGCCCGGCCGCTCTTGGGAATGAAGTCAGCACGGCGGAAATCGCTTGGGCCGACAGCCGGAGCATGGATCGCAAGCGACCCGGGAAACATAATCACCGTCTGGAGCTTTCGTGGGATCCGAGGTGGAAGGAATATGTAAGCCAGCATTCGCTCTCCGCTATAGGCAGCATTAAAGCTTATGAGTTGGAGCTTCCCCGTCGGCATTTGAGTTTCCTCCTCGATCACTGCATCGAGCGGCCCCTTGTCATACGTAAACTGGCGGAGAAAGAAATCGAAAACAGCATCCGGTACCGGCTTTTCGGCGCGAAAATCTCTGAATGGAAGTTCAATCTCGCGCTCCAGGCGCACACTATTCGGTTCTGGATCAATCGGCTTGATGCACCGGAAGCCGTTAGTCACTGAGCGATCGAATGCGGACTGAGCATAGGCGTCGGCAAAGGCGTACTCGGGATCGTTCCACCCGCCGCCCAATATAAAGCGCTCGCCCGGACGGTCGCACTGGTTGAACGTCCATTCACGCACATTGCCGGCCAGATCCCGCACCCCGAACCGGTTCAGGCTATCGGTGGTGCCAACCGGTACCGGCCCTTTTCCCGAGAAGTTGGCCAACGGTATTATCTGGGACCCGGCGACAGAGAAGGCCACCCGGTTCCAGTGGAAAATTGTAGGGAGCTTCTTGTCCGCCCACGCGGCGTAGGCAGCTGCTTCATACCAGCTGATACCGGTTACCGGGAAATTGTCCTCTCCGTCCGGGTACTCGCCCAACTCCCAGCCAGCCGGACCCGGCTGACCAACTAAATCAACCAGCCTTCGCATCCCTTCCTCCCATGGCAGTTCCTGCTTTCCATCAACGAAGGGATATTGCCAATGCTCCCTTTGCCGATATCCTCCCTCGTCAACGAATCGTTTGAACTCGCGGTTCGTTACGGGATTGCGATCTATCAGAAAAGAAACCGTTGGCTCGGATTCCAGATGATCGAGTCCCGGCATAAAAAGCGCAGATTGCCCGGAAGGTACCAATTCCATCTCAGCAGGGATCTCCTCGTGTCTTGTGAGTGGATAAACCCATGTTGCATTCGTGGGATCGGTAGCGCCAAAGACGGCCATTTCAAAGACCCAGAGGACGTCGTCGACACTGCGATATCCGGCGAGCTCGATTCTCAAACGAGTAAATCCTCGGGGAAAACGGATTTTCTCCAGCGGCGTTGTGCCAATGGGAATCCAGGCGCTGTCAGGCTGGCCATAGTACTTGATTGAAACCTGGGCACCCGCCGGCTCAGTAATGATGGAAATTTCGCGTGTAAACTCAGGCCAGAGTTTCTCCAGTTGCGGGTCATCCGGGATCATCTGTTCAATCTGCCGTCCCAGTTCAAACGCCTGCCACGCTTCTGGTCCCTCATCAAGCGCCTGAATCTTGGCGATAATGGAATTGAGTTCTGGTAGAGCTGCCTTTTGACCCCAGTCTCTAACGCCAACCAATGCGTCGCGTAGATCCACCGCCGTGCCAAAACGTTCTCTTGGATCACATCGCAGGCATCTCCCGATTATCTGAACCAATTGCGGCGGGACTCTCTGTTCAAGCTCACCGAACATTCCCGAAGTACCTTGCATGATCGAATTGAGAATTGCAGCACTGGAAGTACCTCGGAAGAGCCTTTCACCGGTAGCCATCTCGAACAGTACGCAGCCGAGAGCATATATGTCAGTGCGACCATCAACGTCCCTTCCCTCGACCTGTTCTGGTGCCATGTAGGGGAGCGTACCCACGAACGCGCCTTGCGTCGTGAGAGGCATGTCGGCGGTCTCCGGTGAGTTGAGTGATGGATCATCTGAAATCGGCGTGACGAGTCGGGATAGACCAAAATCAAGCAACTTAATGCCGGAGGAAGTCAGCATAAGGTTGCCGGGCTTTAGATCACGATGTACAATCCCGCATTCGTGGGCCTTAGCAAGTGCGTCCGCAATCTGTATTCCAAAAGAGATGACATCATTGAGAGGAAGTTGCCCGTGCAAAAGTCGCGTTGCCAGAGTTTCCCCGGGAATGAACTCAAGAACTAGGTATTCGCGATCACCATCGCGTCCGATATCGTAGAGCGTACAGATGCCGGGATGGTTGAACTGGGAAATGATGCGGGCTTCACGTTCGAACCGTGCCCTGGCTTCAGCTGAACCGACGAGGTGGTGCGGAAGAAGTTTGAGAGCGACGTCGCGACCAAGTCGCGTGTCACGCGCCCTGAATACTTCGCCCATCCCTCCGGCACCGGCTTTCTCTATTATTTCATAGGGACCCAGTCTTTGTCCGACTGACAGACTCACTAATATACTCTTTGCTTGAGATTGTTGGCTTTACTTCTGTTTCCTCTTCGAAGAGAACTTCCTTCTCAATACGCTCTCGACGATTTGCTGCAAAGCAAATTCTGAGGCCACTGCATGCATCTTAGGCCGCTGCAGCGTGTCTTCATCAACTCAAATATGTATTACGCTGTCAGTGGCTTGCCCTATGATGCTTCTACGCAAACTCAATATACCGCCCTTTGCAAGTTGACATAAATATATCAACTTGTAGCACAAGCACAACAATAACAGCGACTAGTGCAAGCCACGTTGGTACTTGGTTGGCTGTGGCCTGGTTGAGACTTGATTGTGACCAGATTTGTCGCAGGTCATTGCATGATATTCCATGACATACAAAACGAATGGAAGGATCATCAACTCATCCGAGATCACATTGTGCTGTATGCGAATGAATCACAGGGAAACACAAAAGTTGGAGGCAGGTAGAATCGAAACCCATACTCGCGTTGTGGTACAAGAACCTACACCGCCTTGTGGCCAAATCGTGACCGATTCCTATACGACAAATGAGAACCATTACTTCTTAAGTTGTTCGGGCCAGTTCTGGACCAGTATCATTTCGTCTATCTGGTTTTGTGCGACATATTCAATAGTCAGGAGTTTCTTCTCTTCCCTAAAGATCTGGAACCAGGGTAA
>CAYXUL010000070.1:0-15530 GCA_964468475.1 uncultured Ignavibacteria bacterium
CAACAGGTATTTCTTGTATCGAATCATCAGATCTGCAGAGCGCCCCGGATAGTAGCTGTTCCGATACTGCTGCTGATATTCGCGCACGGGGCCCTCCTCCGTGAGATCATTCGGTGTGTAGACGTCTTCGATGTAAGGCAGCTTGCGCAGCTCAGCAGCGAAATTAATCTCAACCCGGCGGCGGTCAGCTCTTGAGGCCGTAATGACACTGTCATCAAGGATTACACCGCGGTCAATTGCCATGATCGGACTGGCGGTCAAGTTCATCTCTTTCTCTATCTGCGCACCGATCCGTCTAATGTCGGACTTGACTGAGTCAGGATCAAGGCGACCAGATGCTATACCTTGCTGCTCGAGATACTCAGGAATCGGAAGTACCCCGTGATCAGAGGTTAGTGCGACTACATATGAACCGGCACCACGCAAGGAATCGAGAAAGTTGAAGAAGTCGCCCAGGTAGCCATCCAGCCTCAGGTAGTAGTCCTCAACTTCCTGACTGAACGGACCATAATCGTGCCCGACATAATCTGCTGCTGAGCATCCGATCCAAAGCAAGTCCACGTCGTCGTCTGCCCCAAGATTCTCGTTGGCTACACAACTCTTAGCTACTTGCAGCACCATGCGATCTGCAAAGGGGGTGTCGAGAATGTTCTCGTAGTACTTGCCTTTATTTTCCTTCGGCCCGGGCAGAAAACTGTGGGGGAAAGTCGTTGCTTTGCCATCCGCCTCATAGGGGAAGTCATCCGCGCGAGATGCTTTGTAGTCGCTTTCCGGGAGCAATCTGTCCCAAACTCCTGAATAATACTGCTGGGTTGGGCCGTTTTCGTTGATTCTTGTCAGCCAGTCTGGATAGATAGCGTCATAGTAAAGTGATGTGACAAAGGTGCCGTCATGGCGGTCGTACCAGAATGCATATTTCGCGCGAAAACCTGCCATCTCCACCGCCGCACGATCCTTGAGAGCTATGCTGTATGTCTTGCTGTCATGGTCTTCTCGGAAAACCCAGTCGCCCAGGGTCATAGATTTCATCGTGACCGGTGATCTCCCGGCGCCCGAGGGTTTGCCGGTAGTATGGACTGTGCTGTCTTCCACGCAATAAAAGCTGCGGTGTAATGCTCGATCATACCAGCTGTTTCCTGTTATTCCGTTTCGAGACGGATAACAACCGGTGGAAATCGCGGCATGGCCTGCGGCAGTTTCCGTGAGTGCGTGGTTGTGAAATCCGTTGGGGAAGACAAAGCCGCTGTCGAGCAATCTCCGAAAACCGCCGGTATAAAGATGGTCGAAACGCGACAGATAATCGGGACGCATCTGGTCCACGACAATTATCACTGCCAGCCTCGGCTTCGTGATCGGCGCCGTGTTGCTCTGAGCAGAAACGGTGCAACTTGCCGCGACTAGAAACACCGCACAGATGAATATTGATCTTAGCTTCATGGTGACCCTACATTATACCAATTCAGAGATTACCGCAAGCCTCCAGTTTCCTCGAAGCCGGTTTCTAATGCACTGCATTAATATCTTCAAATGCTTCTTACACCACCCGTCTCTGTTTGGTCTAACTTTTCGCTCATGAGGTCCGGAACTTTCACTCGCCATAGAGCAATTGTAGGGAAATGAGTCGAGTTTTCAGGTCAGTTTGAATATCCTGCAAACCTAAGCATCCGGTTCAGCGTAGCTGGAATAAACAAAGATTGGGAGTATATGTATGAGATACTTGCTTTTGGGCCGAAGTGGCCTGCGCGTTTCTGAAATTTGTCTCGGCACCATGACTTTCGGTCCCGAATGGGGCTGGGGCGCTGATAAAGATGAATGCAAGCGTGTCTTCGAAACCTTTGTAGAGCGCGGCGGCAACTACATTGACACCGCCAATCGGTATACCGAAGGCACCAGCGAAAAGTACGTGGGTGAATTTATCAGGTCGGAGCGTGAGAGCTTTGTCCTGGCAACGAAGTACACGCTGATGATGCGAAAGGGCGACGTCTCTTATTCCGGTAACAGCCGCAAGAATATGATGCAGTCGCTGGAAGCCAGCCTCAAGCGGCTCGGCACCGACTATATCGATCTCTACTGGCTGCACGCCTGGGATTTTACGACGCACGTTGACGAAGTTATGCGCTCTCTCGATGATATGGTTCGGCAGGGAAAGATTCTCTATATCGGTATTTCCGACACGCCCGCCTGGATCGTCTCCCGCGCTAACACTATGGCGGACCTGATGGGCTGGACACCCTTCACGGCATTACAGATCGAATACAGCCTGTTGCAGCGTACTCCCGAACGCGATTTACTGCCGATGGCCAAGACTCTCGACCTGGCGGTAACCCCGTGGGGAGTTCTGGGCGGCGGCGCGTTAACTGGTAAATTCAGCCGGCATGGCAACAAGGCTGAGCTCGAGGGACGGACCAGACCTGACAGTAAGCGCCGTTCCGAGTGGGCGATGAAAATTGCGAAAGAGGTCGATGCCATCGCTGACGAAATCGGCTGCAGTTCAGCGCACGTAGCCATCAACTGGGTGCGCCAGCAAAGCCAGGTTGTCGTGCCGATCGTCGGCGCCCGCACCGCGAAACAACTTGAGGAAAACCTCGGTTGCCTCGATCATGAACTAAGCGCCGAGCATGTTGAGCGGCTGGACGAAGTCAGCAACATCGATATAGGATTCCCGCACGATTTCCTGAAGTCTGAGTTAGTGCAGAATATGGTCTTCTCGGAGATGGGACACTTGATTAGAAATCACCGAGTGTAGCGACCTCCCAGATATCTTCAATATAGTCATGGTCGCCTTGACCAGGGCTCGACAGTTCCGACCACATATTCCCGCTGGCGGAGGTTGACCGCCGCCAGCACCCCTTCGCAGATTTCGTCATCCATCAGCCAGCGTGACCCGCCGGCCGTCAGCCTGAAACCAAGTATGATTTTGTGATAGATGATACCCTGCGACGATTCCAGAGCTGATAGTAGCTGCTGATCCGAGTGTAGGGGATTTGCGGATGGACTTCCCAAAACGTGAAAATAATCGCGGGGAGACGATTCATTGCCGATCAAGTCTGCTACAGCCAGGGCTGCTGCCGCCGCATTACTGTGAATCCAGCAGATTGCCGTCATAATCGGGCCGTATTTACTGACTGATCCGCGGATTGCGCCGGCAAATGCGGACGTCTCACGGTAATCAACCGGAAGCGCCACAATTCTGCCATCTGCTTTGTTGGTAGATCCTACCAGCTTTGCAAGCTTATCTCTGCTTCTTCCCACTACAGATACCGTCTCACCAGAGACTGCCAATCGTTGGCAGACACCTGCCAGCATGCCGGAGCCCCCTACTATCAGCGTGTGCCCGTGTTTCATACTATTCTGAATACGTACCGAGATCACACAAAATGCTGGTCATGGAGTTTTTCGTCACTATATTGTTAGTGCCATGATGACGGAGCAGCATGTAAGTTCAATATCATACGCTACCATACTCCTGGCTGCACTACTAATTCTCCAGCTAGTACCGGGAGGCTGCAGCCACAAAAACAGCGTCCAGCCTGCACCACCCATTCAGCCAAACCTCTTAGATGAGACAATCAACTTGGTAGGCTTTCACTGCATTTGCTGGGACCAGCGTATCGGCGGGGAATTGGTGCTACCGGGTACCTATGCATTGAGGATGGTTGCCTCCGACTACGATTGGACCGAGCAGTTTCGCATTTCGAGTAACGGTGCCAGGCAGCCCGCCTGGGAGTGCTGCGACACATCTACCGTGTCCATCCTCGAGAAGATGAATGGAGTCCCCCCGACTGCTTTTGGTTTTGAACTCTCTTCGGACGTCTATTCACCGGGTGACACGGTTTCCATTCGGATCGCGATTCCGGCTCCCGCCGATGTAAAATTGCAGGTGTCTCGCGTCGAGTGACATTACCATTTCCACTCCAAAAAAACATTGCGTCGAAGTCGATTCTGAATATATTCTGCCTCTCTGAATGGAGAGGTACCGAAGCGGTCAAACGGGGCAGACTGTAAATCTGTTGGCTAAGCCTTCGGAGGTTCGAATCCTCCCCTCTCCATTTTGATCCTCAGGCCAATCCTTCAGTGCGAGGGCAGGGAATCATGCGCATAGTCACCTACAGAGAACTTAAAGACAGATCAGACATCTACCTGCTGTGGGCCAAGTCCTTTGGCTTCTTTTGCTCATCCAAGTGGATTGATGACTGGGCCCCGCAGGACGTTCGGCTGATGGATTCTCCGATAGGATTTTGTGCGGTCGAGAAGGGGAAACTGCTCGGCTTTGTCGGGGTCATGCATCTCCCGACCCGCAACAAGCATGGCGAAACCGAAACAGTCGGCGGTATCTGGGCAGTTGCGACCCGACCGGCGCAAGGCCGCAAGGGAATCGGGCGCAAACTACTCGATGCCGCGGAGAACTCCCTGAGGCAGCAGGGGATCAGTCTCTCGCTGCTGACAACCTCTCGTGCGATTGTGGCTTATCGCTGGTACGCGGAGGTCGGTTACAAGGAAATTGAGGCGGTTAATCGCTATCCGCATTTCTACAAGTTTCCACGGCGCAAGCCGGGAGCACGGATCAGGAAAGGCAGCTCGAAGCTCGATCGTGCTCGAGTGTTGAAACTATTGCATCAACAGCTGCGCAATCGCTGTGGCTTCACCTATCGTGACGAGACACAAATGCGCCTCCTTGAACTTCGCGGCGTGATCAACCCGACCTACTGCCACGTGGGCGAGGACAGTTACTTCCTTGCCAATGAAGCACTGGGCACACTGCAGATTTCGGAAATTCTGGCGCCGACGCAGAAGGCGTACCGCGATATGATTAAGCGTGCTGAATCGATGACGCGCGAAGCGGTCTACAGCCGTTTTGTTTACAATGATAAAGCGATTGCTGCATTCCAACGCGCCGGTTACAAGTCGGATCCAGAGGAATTTCATGTCGCCATGTGGAAATCGCTCGACGGCACAATGTTTACGGACCTCTTTGACAAGTCGTTCGTCATGCCCCGACTCGATTTCTTTTAGACTTCCGCGCCGTGTAACGTGGACCTTTTAATTCCAATGTTGCCTGACCGGGCTTTCGCGCGTATTATTTAAGATCATGATTAATCCAGATTTGCCTGAAGGAACCAGACTCGGGCCGTACGAAATAGTCCGCAAACTCGGCTCCGGCGGAATGGGAACCGTCTACGAATCCCGCGACTCGCGGCTTGGCCGTAATGTCGCCCTCAAGGTTCTCTCAATAGCGACTGACCAGAGCCGCCTCGAGCGCTTCGAAAGAGAGGCGCGCGCGACGGCGGTGCTGGCACATCCGAACATCGTAACTATCTTTGACATCGGGCGATATCAGGGGCAACCATATTTGGTTTATGAATTCGTGGGTGGTCAGACTCTGCGCCGTTATCTGAAGTCGCACAAGTTGAAGGAGAGTGAGGCGCTGACTTTTGCGGTTCAGCTGGTGCGGGGAGTCTCGGCTGCGCATGCGCTGAAAATCATTCACCGCGATCTTAAGCCTGAAAACGTCATGGTAACCGGAAACGGCACCCTGAAAATCCTTGACTTTGGCCTGGCAAAACTAATGCCGGAAAGTGGTGTGGCGGCGCATGATGTTGATGACCTCTCAACCAGGGAAGGGCACATACTGGGGACCCCTGCCTATATGTCGCCCGAGCAGGCACGGGGAGAGATGATTGATGCGCGCTCTGACCTGTTTTCGGTGGGATCTGTTATCTACGAGCTGTTAGCCGGGAAAAGCCCATTTTTGCGTCAAACTTCGGTTCAAAGTATGTCTGCAGTTATTGGCGATCCAATTCCGCCGCTTGACAAGAGTCTTGGGGTCTCGAGTTCGCTGGAGAAAATCGTAAACCGGTGCCTCAACAAGAATGCGGCAGATCGTTTTCAGACCGCTCAGGACTTACTATTCGCATTGGAAGCGCAGGCTCCGGAGATAGCACTTAAGACCCATGCAGTAGAACTGGATACTCCCGATGACGAGCCCACTTCTATTGCTGTCTTGCCATTTGCAGACATGAGCCCTTCGCATGATCAGGATTATTTCTGCCAGGGTCTCGCGGAAGAGTTGATAAATTCTTTGACACATATCGATAATCTGCAGGTGGCTTCGCGGAGTTCCTCGTTTCAGTTCAATACCGCGGGTCTCGATATTCGCGCGGTCGGAGCACGCCTGGGTGTGGCCACCGTTCTGGAAGGAAGCGTTCGCAAAGCGGGCAACCGCGTCCGCATCACCGTGCAGTTGATCGACGTTGCTGATGGATACCACCGCTGGTCCCAACGCTATGACCGGGACCTCGAAGATATCTTCGCCATTCAGGACGAGATTGCCGAAAGCGTGGCTCAAGAGCTGAGGGGAATTCTGACGCCCGGAGAGCTGAAGGGTTTGCGCCGCCCCGGGACAGTTGCGGCCGCGTACGAAGAGTTTCTCAAAGGTCGCCAGGCGTATGCGAGGTCAACTTCTGAATCGCTGGACGAAGCAGGAGTGTTCTATGAGAAGGCAATAGCGATCGATCCCAGCTACGCGCCGGCTTATGCCGGACTGGCGGACGTTCACAGCTGGCGTTATCAGTGGTGGGGCCAGCAGGATAGCGACTACAAGATTGCTGACGACGCCAGTCGAAAAGCGCTGGAACTAGCGCCTGAACTTGATCAGGCCCATATTTCCCGGGCTTTCCTGCTATCTTTGAAGGGCCACTACGACGAAGCTGCTGCCAGTTTCGAAGAGGCTATCCATCTCAACCCGAATTCCGCCGATGCCTATTACCTTTACGCGCGAAGCGAGTTTGCCGCCGGCCGAACTGCAAAGGCCGCAGAGCTGTTTCGTCGGGCTTCCGAGATTGACCAGGACGATTTCGAAGCATCAGCGCTGTTGCCGATGACGCTGGAGAAAATCGGGAGAACTGGTGAGGTTGAAGATGCTCTTCGTGAAGCAGCATCCCGGGCGGAGCGTCGACTGGAGCTGGATCCCAATGATGTTCGGGTGCTCTCACTGGGTGCTTCCGTGCTTGCACACCTGGGAAGAAAAAGCGAAGCGATTAGCTGGTCAAATCGAGCCTTACAGATAAGCCCGCATGAACTCAGCCCTCTCCTCAACCGTGCCTGCTTGCACGCCAGGGATGGTGAGGTCGATGACGCCATCAGATTTCTGGAACGAGTTTTCAAGGAGGGCCATGTCCACCGCGACTGGATCGAAAATGATCCCGACTACGATTCTCTCCGCGATGACCCCCGATTCATAAAATTGATGCAGGGCCTGGAATAGAACGTTAACTCACTTCGTGCGAGCTCGCACTCACTCCAAAGCAACTTTCGGAAATGCTGCGCTTCTCCCCGCCAGCCAGCCGGTACTCCAGGCGCTTTGGAAATTGTAACCGCCGGTGATGCCGTCGATATCAAGAATCTCACCGGCGAAAAAAAGCCCTGAGCAAACTTTGCTTTCCATAGTGCTGAAATCAACTTGTTTCAGCTTCACGCCACCGCAGGTAACGAATTCCTCCTTGAATTCGCCTTTGCCGGTAACCGCGAAGCTTCCACCAGTCAACTCGTCGGCAAGTTTGTGAAGAGATTCCCGCGTGACCTGCGACCACGTAGTATCAGCAGAGATTCCGCTCATTTCAGCCAACCTCTCCCAGAATCTATTGGGAAGAGGAAAGGGATTTGAATTGACCAGCCGTTGGCGTGGATGAGTTTCGCGCTGTTGCCTGCAAGCAGACAATACGTCTTCACTGTTCAGATCCGGCAGCCAACTGATTTTCAGATCTGCCCGGTAACGCGATAAGAACAGCGCTCTGGCACCCCAGGCGGAAAGTTTGAGAACCGCCGGGCCACTCAAGCCCCAATGAGTTAGCAACGCCGGACCCCGTTCTTCAAACTTCGATTTTCCGGCCATCATCCTGATACGAACATCCTCGAACGATATCCCCTGCAAGCCGTCAACGCGTCTGTCCCGGATTTTGAACGTGAACAACGACGGCACACAGGGGACAATTGTATGTCCCAGGGCAGCAGCAAGTTTGTAGCCGGGAGGACTGCCGCCGGTGCAGAGAATTAATTTGTCAAAGTGAAGATCAGTCCCTTCCTTGAAGGTCACTCTAAACGAACCATTCTCTTCTTTGATAATCTGCTTTACGCGCTTTGAGCTGTGAACGGCAGCTCCAGCCTTTCGAGCTGTATCAACCAGACATCTTATCACAGTTTCGGAATCGTCAGTTATGGGAAACATACGCCCATCCGCCTCACTCTTCAGCTTCACACCATGCTTCGCAAACCACTCTACAGTATCTTTCGCGTTGAATCTCCTGAAAACGCCCGCCAGTTCCTTGGCGCCTCTGGGATAACCCTCAAGTAGTTCCTCAGGGTCAGTACAGCTATGAGTTACATTGCACCGCCCGCCCCCCGAAATGCCCACTTTGTACAGCAATTGCCGGGTGGCTTCAAAAATCTCCACACCCGCACTTTTGTTCAACTCCGCGGCGGCGATAGCTGCAAAGAAGCCCGCCGCACCCCCACCGATGATTGCTACTTTCGGCTTCTTCACAGGGGCAGTCACTTGTCATTCCCCCGCAATCGCCAATACCTGTTTTACTCGATCGGGATTTACGAGGAAGGAGAAGCACATGTCGAGAGCCACAATCGCAGCTCCCATGATGAAAGTATTCTGGTACCCGAAAACATCCCACATCACCCCTCCGACCACAGGTATTATCACTGCGGCGATGTGATTCGTGGTCAAGCCCAGGGATAGCTGTTGTGTCAACTCTCTCTTGGGAGCGATCTTGCGCAGGTAGGAAGACAGCGCTACGCTCGAGCCAAAGAGAGTATGATCGATGACAAAAAGTCCAATCAGCAAGTAAATTGAAGTAATGTAGGCATATCCGAAAAACACGAATATCAGGATCAGCGAACTGCCGACCAGCACCTGTCTTTCGCCGATATTCTGGGTCAGATTGCCCAGCTGACGCGTCGTCCAGATCGTGATTGCCGAAGTCGCCAGCAGCAAGAGCGCGACATACTCCACACTGAGACCCTGATTGGCTACCAACAGAAAAATCGCGAATGTAGTAAAGATGTGCCGGCGACACCCACGCAAGAATGAGATAGTGTAGTAAAGCCAGTAATGGCGGTCGACTTTGAATGATTGTTGCTCCGTCGCTATCCGATTCGATTTATATCTGAACGAAAGGATCATGCCGATGACCATTATTGCCGCGCCGGCACCTACCAGAATTTCGCGGTAGCCCAGAGTCAACGTCAGTAGAAACACCAGCGCCGTGCCCACCACCCCGGCAACCGATTCCCAGCTTGCTTCAACGCCTTGCAGCCGCCCCGATTCGCGACCGCGGATGTATCTTAGCAGAAGCGATTGATTCGAACTGACGAAATAGTGGAAGCCTATTGACATCACAAATGTCCCCAGGCCCAGCATCCACAGGGAATTTGCCAATCCGGCCATAATCAAACCGACCCCGTTGATTACGATCGAGAGCGTCGCAATACGGACTTCGGAGGCCAGCAGCGCGATCAGCCCCATTCCGAAGCCGAGCAGACCGGGAACTTCGCGAACCGCCTGGATGATACCGATTGCGGACGCCGAAGCGTCAAAGACTTCTTTGCCGTAATTATTGAAAAGTGCTCGCCAAATTGTGAAGGCGAGAATCGTGATGAAGCTGTTAAAGACTATGCCTACGAAGTTAATGCGTTGCTGGCGAACCATGAGCATAATTACAAAATTCTGCCCGGCGCCGCCAACTTTTTCTCTCATCGGGAACCGACCCGATCCAGGATTGTATCATTTCAATTGCAAAGTCTAAGTTGGCAAAGTACTTACTTTGCGAGGCTAAATGTTTATTAGCTCACGTTTTGTGATTCAATTATTAAAACTAAAAGATGGAGATCGGTAGAGGTGATTGAGGTTGTCAATCTAACCAAACGCTATGGTGAAACTACCGCGGTCAACGACATTTCCTTCTCCGTCCCTACCGGTCAAGTTCTCGGATTCTTGGGACCAAATGGGGCGGGCAAAACGACCACGGTCAGAATTCTCACCTGTTACATGCCACCCACCGAAGGGCAGATCACGGTCGATGGCCTGGATGTAGTAGAGCAATCCATGGAGGTGCGCCGGAAGATAGGCTACTTGCCTGAATCGGCGCCGCTCTACACGGAAATGGATGTGCTGGAGTATCTCCGGTTCATCCTCGAATTGCGCGGTGGAGCCGAGGAAGGCGCGAACCGCAGGATCAGGAAGGTCGTCGATATGTGCGGCCTCGGTGATGTCATCGCTAAAGGAATCAGCGAGTTGTCGAAAGGTTATCGACAGCGTGTTGGGCTGGCGCAGGCCATGATCCACGATCCGGAACTGCTGGTCCTCGATGAGCCCACCGTCGGACTCGATCCCAATCAGATCGTTGAGATCAGGAATCTGATTAAGATGCTGGGACGGGAGAAGACGGTAATCTTGTGCACTCATATCCTGCCTGAAGTGGAAGCCACCTGCGATCACGTCATGATCATCAACAAGGGCAAGATCGTTGCCAACGGAACTCCCGATGAATTACAGCACTCGCTGGCGGGGCAGATGGTAATTAACCTTGAAATCAATCAGTCCCCTGATATCATCCGCGGCCCCCTTGCTGAAGTAGCCGGGGTCGAAGAAGTATCCGCACAGGCTGTCAACGGCACCAGTCACTGCCAGGTTGTTTGCTCGCAGGGAGTTGACCCGCGAGAAGCGATTTTCCGCAGCGTTGTTGCGAACAACTGGGTCTTGCTGGAAATGAGGCAGTCGGTGTCTTCGCTGGAAGATGTCTTTAGAGAGCTTACCCGGGGGGAAATCAATGAGTAACACGTTAACGATTTTCAAGCGCGAATTGCGCAGCTATTTCAATTCGCCGGTCGCCTATATCGTCATCGTGCTTTTCCTGCTTGCTTCGGGAATCGCCTTTGCGAGTACGATATTCATAATCGACAGCGCCGACTTGCGAGTCATTTTTGGGACCATCTCCGGCTGGATTGAGTATGTCTCACCACCGTTTCTGTTGATGGTCTTTGCACCGGCGATTACGATGCATCTGCTGGCCGAGGAACGTCGTATGGGAACGATGGAAATCCTGGTGACGCTGCCGGTCACCGATGAACAAATTGTCATCGGTAAGTACATGGCAGCGTTTATTCTTGCCAGCGTAACCGTGATCCTCACGGCAGTCAGTTGGATTACGATTGCGATGCTGGGCAATGTCGACAATGGCGCGACATTTGCGGGCTACATTGGACTGCTGCTGACAGCAGGAATCTACATTTCGATTGGAATTTTCGCGTCGTCGCTGACATCCAGCCAGATTGTCGCGTTCTTGTTGGCGATCGTAATCTCGCTCGCATTCTATGCGGTGCAATTTTTCATGCCGATACTGCCTCCTTCGCTAGCGACATTTTTTGAGTTCTCCTCGATTAATTATCACTTGCAGAATATGTCGCGAGGAGTGCTCGACAGTCGGGATCTCATCTACTATTTCTCGATGATTTTCTTGTTCCTGTATCTGGCTATTAAGGCAATTGAGTCGAGGAAGTGGAGGTCGGCATAATGAAAAAGAAATTAGCGTTCACAGGCATTTCGTCGATCGTCATCATCATTGTAATTGTGATCGTCGTAAACCTGATCTCAGTGAACGTCTTCGGGCGTGTTGACCTCTCTGAGGGTCATATTTACTCATTGAGTCAATCGTCGAAAGACATAGTGAATTCGCTCGATGATCGAGTCACCATCAAATGCTATTTCTCGGAGGATCTGCCACCGCGTATTGCAACCTACCGCCGCTATGTCAAGGATCAATTGGACGAATACAAGGCCTATGCCGGTGACAAGCTGAATTACTCCTTCATCGATCCGGCCAAGAGCGGCAAGCAACAGGAGGCGCGTGCCTATGGAATCCCGGCGATTCCGGCGCAGACGCTGGCCAAAGATAAATTCGAGATCAAGCAGGTCTATCTCGGCATGGTAATCCTCTACGGCGATAAACATGAAGTGCTTCCGGTTATTCAAAACCTCAGCACTCTTGAGTACGAGATTACCCGCGCCATCAAGAAACTCACCAGCAGCACGATACCCGTGGTCGCATTCACGACGGGCCATGGCGAACTGTCGCGTGATAAAGACCTGACCTATGTCGATCAGGCGCTCTCGAAAGAGTACACCCTGCGCACCTTGAATCTGAGTAAGCTGGCAGATATTCCGGCTGACGTACAGGTGCTCTATGTAATTGGCCCTAAGCAACCGTTCAGCCAGTGGGAGCTTTACCTGCTTGATCAGTTCCTGATGCGTGGCGGGCGCCTCGGTCTGTTGATAGATTATATCGATGCTGACGTACAGCATGGCAGAGCGCAGCCAACCAAGCTTGGCTTTGACAAGTTTCTGGCCAACTACGGTATCGCGGTCAAACCCGGCATGGTAATCGATGTTCAGAACTCGCAGATTTCTGTCACTCAGCAGCAGGGCCCGTTCCGGTTCCAGAGCCTGAAGGAGTATCCTTTCTTCCCGAAGATTACTCATCTCTCAGATAAGAACCTGATTGTCAAAGACCTTGAATCGATGAATATGATCTTTGCGTCTCCGCTTGATACCACCAAGTTCAAGACCGATGACAGTTTGCACTACGACGTGCTGGCTTACACCTCCGAGAAGTCGGGCGTGCTGCAGCCGCCGTATGACATCAGCCCGATGCGCGACTGGCAGCGCAGCGATTTCAATGCCGCGCCGCAGCCGATGGGTGTGGCGGTCACCGGCAAGTTCACGAGTTACTTTGCCGGCAGACAGAAACCGGCGATGGACACTGTTATGGCCAACCCGATCGAAGCACCGAAACTCGATTCCGGCAGCCAGGGCAGGCTCGTTTTCTGGCCTGATGCTGATTTTGTATCAGACCAGGTGCTGCGCGATCAGTCGAATCTCGTGATGTTCCAGAACATGACCGATTGGCTGGCGCAGTCGCAGGGGCTGATCGCTATCCGCTCCAAGAATGTGACTTCCCGACCATTGAACGAAGTTGGAGACAGCACGCGCACGTTCGTCAAGTTCGTTAACATTTTCGCCTTGCCGATACTGGTGATTATCTTCGGAACGGCGCGCTGGCAGATTCGCAAGCAGAATCGCAGGAGGCAGTTGCTGTGAGTAAGTCGCTTACTATTTTGGTTGTTATTCTGATTGCATTGTTCGCAGTCTATTATCTCGTATCGAAGTCCGAGAAAGCAGAATTCCGCGGCAAGAAGATCGAGAACTTTGTCGGACTCGACTCCAGCGCGGTGAATCAAATAACGATCACCACGCGCGACTCGACAGTCTCGTTCAAAAAATCGGGCGGTGAATGGATGGTCGAGCAGTACGGCAAATTCAGGCCGGTCGAGCCCGGTGTGGCTAATGAAATCGTCAGACTCGCATCTGATCTCTCTGTTGGTCCAATTGTCAGCTCCAATCCCGACAAGCAAGCCCTCTACCAGGTAGATTCAACTGCGGGGCGCTTGATAACGTTCTCTCGAGATGGTGCCAGGCAAGGAGAGCTGATTGTCGGCAAGAGTGGGGCAGATTTTCAGTCGAGCTACGTTCGCCTGCCGGGGTCTGACGACGTCTATCTGGCCTCGCACAACATCACCCGGCTGGTGCAAAGGCCCGTCGATCAGTTTCGCGACAAGGCCGTGATTAAGCTTGATCCCGGGCAGATCAAAGGGATCAAGGTCTCATCGCATGACTACAACTTCACGGCAGCGTCGGGTGACTCGCTTTGGGAGCTAACTACCAAGGGAGGAAAGAGCGCGACAATCCCTCAGCAACAAATGCAGAGTTGGCTTGCGCAGATAGCGAATTTGAGGGTGAACTCATTTCTCTCACCTGATTCGGCGGCCAGTATCGATTTCAGTAAACCGACTGCGGAAGTCGAGATTTCTGTAAGCGGCAGTAATCCGGTGACAATTCAGCTTCTCAAAGCCGGCAAGGAGGCCTCCGACTATTTCCTCAAGACATCCTTGTCGGATGAGCTCTACTCGGTGCGCGAGTGGGTTTATAAAGGACTTATCAAGGATCCAAAGACCCTCGGTCTGAAGGATGCCGCCTAGGCGGGCACCAGGTTAAGGGAGGGTAGTTGAACCGAAAAAAGGCTGACCGCTATCTGCAGCTGCTTAAGAAGGAATATCCGCTGCCCAAGACGGCGTTGAAGTATCGTTCTGCGGTGCAGCTGGCGGTTTCAGTGATTTTGTCTGCTCAGGCCACCGATAAAATCGTGAACCTGGTAACGCGCGAACTTTACAAGAAATATCGCACCGTCTCCGATTTCGCCGACGCGAATCTTGCGACCTTTGAGCAGGAGATAAGACAGATTGGTCTCTATCGCGCCAAGGCGAAGAACATCATTGCGATGGCACGGATGCTGCGCGAACAATACAATTCCCGCATGCCGAAATCGATTGCCGAATTGCAGAAGCTACCCGGCGTCGGCCGCAAGAGCGCCAATGTAATCCAGGGAGTTCTTTTCGGAGACGCTGAGGGCATCGCGGTAGATACTCATGTCACGCGCCTCTCCGGACGGCTCGGACTCTCCAGGTACAAGGATCCCCGCAAAATCGAGGAAGACCTCAAGGAGTGGTTTGCTCAAAAGGAATGGGTGGACGTATCCCATCTCTTGATTCTGCACGGACGAAATATCTGCGATGCCCGTAGGCCGCGCTGCTCGATTTGCAGCCTGAACAAACTTTGCCCTCAGATCGGCGTAACTGAAAAACAGCGGGCTTAACCGGGGCAGGGTACGCCGTTAATCGAGAAAAAACTTGCGCAGGTAGCGGCTTTCCTATTATTAATCGATTCCCGTAGGGCAGGAGTCTCCGACTCCTGCGAAAACGGATCACGCGGGAGTAACTCAGCTGGTAGAGTCACAGCCTTCCAAGCTGTTGGTCGCGGGTTCGAGTCCCGTCTCCCGCTTTTTTATGCCTACTGACCTTCTGTAGTGGTGTTAAAGGCTACCTGATCTGAAACGTGCATGTGAGCAGCCTGATAGGGGTGAGCCGGGATGTGTAGAAGGTCTAACAACGGGCAATTTGTATTGAGTTGCCTAACCCAACTTTTTCACCACAAATCGCCAAAATACCCCTTGACAAGATTTTCGCGATAACTATAATGCCCGTCTACATTTGGAGGGGTGCGGGGGAGGATTTTTGCCCGCACGGCTCTCTTTTTGTGTTTATGTTCGAATGTTTGCCGCCTGAGGGCGGTTGTGTTTGGCAGGCAACACCGGGTTACTGTTAGGGCAAAGATAAGATCGACCGGCTCACGATCAAGATACCGGCCCACGTAGCTCAGTTGGTAGAGCACATCCTTGGTAAGGATGAGGTCACCAGTTCAATCCTGGTCGTGGGCTCTTTAAAGAGTTGAATTGAGAGCTGAAATCGCGTCGAACGGGTTGTGCCGCTGACGCGATGTTAGGGTAAATCTCTCGTTGCAGAGGAGACAAGGACACGATGTCGAAGGAGAAGTTTGAGCGCACGAAGCCGCA
>CAYXUL010000071.1:0-15162 GCA_964468475.1 uncultured Ignavibacteria bacterium
CACAATAAAGATTGTAACAGTAAATCTCGCAGTTGGTATACCAGCAAGAGTCGCCGATAACCAGCGTGGAACAGTCAGGCATCCAGTCACCCATTAAGGTCTGCTCCTCCCCCTTGATCGTTGTCACTACATCTGAACTTAAGTCATAGATCTGCATACCGATATCATTGAATCGGTCAAAAAAGACAAGCTTGTCGCCGCAGGGCGACCAAGATGGAGAGTAGTTACGATTCTGGTAGGTGATCTGTCTCAAGTAATCCGTATCAAAATCATAAACATATACTAATCCTGCCTGCACCACCGCTAACTTGCGGCTGTCGGGAGACCACGAAAAGCCATCGAATATGACATTCGGCCAGATACAGGTATCTTGACCAGTGTTCATATCACGGAGGAAGGCACCGAATTGCCAAGAAGTGTCTCTACCTGCCTCCGCCGGTTCGCGCATGTAAATGATCTTCTTGCCATCCGGTGACCATGAGACAAAGCGATCAATATCTGTCTGCAGCCACGTGCGCACGCTGTCGTCGGTTGGTTCCTCGCCCCCGCTGTCAGTTGGCTTCTCGTGGCAGGTCTCCACCAGCCCGGCAACTAGCAGGCAGAGCACTACTACTAGCAGCAAATGGAGTATGCGGTATGGTGGAAGACGTTTCTGAATAGGCCTAGCTCCTCCATCCTGTGAGCCACATGAATAAAGATGACTAATACATCGATTTAGTCAAGCTGAAAAAAGCGAAGCCAGGAGGACAGACATTCCTGTCTGTCATCGTGCCGCAGGCGCGAAGGGTATCTATCCGGGTGCCGTCCCCTAAAATTCTCGACTTACTTTATGCGAGCCATGCCGACGAAAGTCGGAATCCGGTCCAGGAACTTCGAAGCATTTGCTTCAAGACTGGATTCCGGCTTTCGCCGGAATGACACATTCCAAACGGTTGAGCACCGGTTGACTTTCACTTACGCCAGATCGACGGCTGCCAAATTCCCCTCTATCAAGAGGGGTGGATTCCGATCGCCCGCCGCGGCGGGGGATCGAAAGACGGGGTGTGTAGTATTAGCGCATCCTCTCGCGAGTTCACCTCCTTTCCCCCCTCCTTCATTCCTTGACAACACACGTTAAAAAGCGGAAGTTCTCGGTCGAGGAAATCTCATGAAATTAACAGCGATGAATATCAGGCAGGCATGACCGGCAAGCGAATTCTAAAATACGCGGCTCAAGTTGTAATCATCGGAGTACTGGCCTATTTCACCTTGCCTACCTTCGCGGAGAGCTTCCGCAAGTTCAATCCTGCCGACTGGAAGATCAACTACTGGTTGCTGGGAGCATCCCTTCTGCTGATGCAAATCGTGCTCTGGTGCCAGTCTGCGATCTGGTCGAAAATGATCGGCTTGTTCAATCGCAAGCTTGGCTACTGGAAAGCTTTTCGTATCGCCTACCTTGGACAATTGGGCCGCTATATTCCCGGCAAAGTCTGGCAGCTTTTCGCGGTTGCTTATCTGGCGAAGAAGGAGGGGGTACGTGTCGAGGAAGCCACCGCCGGTTTTGTCCTCGCGCAAGTCTTCGCCACACCACCCGGTTTGCTCATCGTGGTTGTCTACCTCTTCATGGTGCAGGCAACAAACAGCTATGATCGCTATTCCGGCTTCGCCTGGGCGGGACTGGTAGCAGTGGCGATCTTTCTGATGGTCTTTGTGCAGCCTGATCTTTTCAAGAAGATGCTCAACTTCGGGCTCACCAAACTCGCTCGTCAGCCGGAGGTAGAGTTCAGTTTGGAAAAAAAGGTAGGCATAAAGGTGCTCTTCTACTATTTTCTGACCTGGAATTTGTATGGCGTCTGTTTCTATCTTTTTCTGAACTCAATCCTGCCGGGATATGATTTCAGCCTGGTGGAAACAATCGGCGCCTGGACATTAGCCTACCTGGTTGGCTACTGGACGATTGTCCTTCCGGCCGGCATCGGCGCCCGCGAAGCGGCCCTGATTTTGCTGTTGGCGCCGATCATCGGCCCCGAACGTGCCGGCATCGCCGTAATCGGTGCGCGGGTGTGGTCGTTGACGGGTGAGATAATTTGTTCTCTGCTTGCCTGGGCAGTGAGGTAAAGCGTAAAGCTGGGAAATCGTGGCAAAGAAGAAGAAGCAAGCTCAGAAGCAACCACAGCGTCAAACTGCGAAAGCTGATTTCCTCGGTGACCTCGAGCAGAATCGCTACTTCTGGCTTTACTATGCCGGTGCGACGCTAATCTTCACGATAATTCTCTTCAACAAGTTCATCTTCTCTGCAGCCACCGACATGCTTTACAGCTCCGATACCATTCAGGCGGGCATATTCTTTCGTGAGTTCGTAACCGGCTATCTCAAGGCACACCACGGAATCCCGCTCTGGGATCCTTACATTTTTGGTGGCATGCCCACGGTCGATTCGTTCCACGGCGATATCTTCTACCTGCCGACGATGATCCTCAAGTTGTTGTGGCCGATCAAGGAAATCTATCGCGCCATCGGCTGGGGTCTGGTCCTGCATGTCTATCTTGCCGGGCTCTTCGCCTACCTTGCCGCCCGCAGCTTTGGGCTATCCAAACTGGCATCGGCTTTCGCCGGAATTGCCTATATGTTCTCCGGCTATCTCGTCTCCCTGGTTGCGCCGGGTCACGACGGCAAGATGTTTGTCACGGCGCTCTTTCCGCTGGCATTCTTCTTTCTTAACCGGGGATGTCAAACGCAACAGTTGAAGTGGTTTTTGGCGCTCGGGCTGACGATTGCGTTCATCATTCTCACACCACATCCGCAGATGGCCTATTTCAGTCTCTGGGCGCTGGGATTCTGGTTTGGCTATCAGGCCATTCTGATGCTGGTGGACAAGCGGGGAATTCCGAGGACTGCCGCGTTTCTGGGGATGTTCGTTCTCGCGGTCGTTATCGGGCTGGCAGGCTCGGCAATTCAGATGTGGCCGGGGTACAACTATATTCACGAATTCTCCCCTCGTTCCGGCGCAGGATCGGAAGGCCGCAGCGGTTACACCTGGGCGACTTCGTGGGACTTGAATCCGGAGGAATTAGTTGGGGAAGTCATCCCCCTCTTTCCAGGCGTAGATGACCATAAAGATGCCGGCGGTTACTGGGGTAAGAACCCGTTCAAAGATAACACTGAGTATGCCGGATTCTTCCCGCTGTTGCTCGGAATAATCGGACTTGCTCTCTGGCCAAAGCGCGAAACCTGGTTCCTGATAGGTCTCGGTGCTTTTGCCCTTGTCTACGCACTGGGAGACACGACACCGATCTTCCACATATTCTATGCCATCATTCCCAACGTCAGCAAAATGCGCGCGCCATCGATGATTATGTTCCTGTTCTCGTTCTCCTTCACGATGTTGGCGGCTTTCGGCATTGATGCTCTCACCAAACTGCGGGATGATTCTCGCGCAAACCTCAGCGCCAAGCTGAACAAATCCCTGCTGATTGTGGCGGCAATATTTACACTCCTGGCGCTGCTGTTTTCATTTGCCGGCGAGAAAGTGATGTCATTCTACACCTCGATTTTCTATTCCTATATCTCAGCCGACAACTATAAAGCAATGATCGGAACGCTGGGGACGATCAAGACCAGCGTCTGGATGATCGCGATTCTTACCTGGGTGGCGGTTTTCGTGATTCGCGCCTACCTCTCCCGAGCGCTTGGCCGGCTGGCGATTGTGCTACTGATCTTCATCAGCCTGGTTGATCTCTGGCGGGTGGACTTCCGCTTCATCGATGTCGCACCTTTCAGCCAATTTTTCCCGCATGCGCCGGTAATTGATGCGCTGAAATCACAGCCCGGGCCGTTTCGGGTTATGAACCTGACGCGACAGAGCTTCTCCTCGAAAAACTACTTTGCAATGAATCAGATCGAGCAAATCACCGGCTATCATGGTGCCCAGTTGAAAGATTATGACGATTTCATCGGCGGACTGGGGTACAGAAATCTACTTGGCACCAGGAGTCTGCTGCTACCGGCGTTTCAGCTATCCAACACTCGATACATTATTGTCGACAAAAACGTTGGTTTGCCGGAGGATCAGGGCTTCCAAACTGTTTACAGTAGTGAGGTCAATGTCTACCAGGTGCCGAAAGTAATGAATCGTGCCACGATCTTCCATGAGTTCGAGGTAGTCGAGCACGATTCAAGCTCTCTGGGCCGGCTGCTATCGTCGAATTATCCGTACACAGAGAAGCTTATGCTCTACCAACAGCCTGATCCGTTGCCGGCAATACCCGATTCTACGGCCCAGGAGAGTGTGAAGGTTGTTAGCTATGGCATCCCCAGCCAAACCTACAGCGCTACCCTGGCATCCCCGGGGCTGCTATATGTTGCGGATAACTATTTCCCCGGTTGGAAGGTCAAAGTTGATGGCGAAGAGCGACCTCTCCTGAAGGCGGACTACACCTTCCGTGCTGTCGCACTAGGTGCCGGAACTCATGAAGTCGAATTCTACTGGGATTGGCACCGCTATCAAACCGGCAAGTGGACAACTTACCTGGCTTTCGCCATATCACTGCTGGGATTGATCGCGCTGGTAGTGATCAAGCCACGTAAAGACTCATCTCCGGAGGCAAATGATTAAGTGAGCGAACGCGCCCTCGTACTGCTCCCCACTTACAACGAGAAAGACAACATCGAGCGGATCGCCGCTAGAATCCTTGAAGTTGATCCCCGGCTTGAGATTCTCGTTATCGACGACAACTCCCCCGACGGCACCGGCGACATAGCCGACCGCATCGCGGCTTCAGAGCCACGCCTCAAGGTCCTGCACCGTGCCGAGAAAGAGGGTCTGGGCAGGGCCTACATCGCCGGTTTCAACTATGGTATCGAGCACAAGTACGACTATATTTTCGAAATGGATGCCGATTTCTCTCATCAACCCAAGTACCTCGCTGACCATCTCAGCAATATCCAGAATTGCGACCTGTCGCTCGGCTCACGCTACGTCAAGGGAGGCGGCGTTGAAAACTGGCCGAAAACCCGCTGGGCAATCTCATTTTACGCCAATGTCTATTCGCGCGTGGTAACGGGGCTGCCGGTCAAGGATGCCACCGGTGGCTTTAAGTGCTTTCGCCGGGAGGTGCTCGAGTCGCTCGACCTGGAGAAAATCCGCTCTAATGGATATTCTTTTCAAATCGAGGTGAGCTTCCGCGTCTGGCTTAAGGGATTCAGGATTTGCGAGCTTCCCATCGTCTTTGTTGAGCGGGAAGCCGGCAACTCAAAGTTCTCGAAGCGCATCATTTATGAAGCGATCTTCATGGTGCTCTACCTCGGGCTCAAATCGATTCCTTTTCGGATAAAACGACTCTTTGGCTTCGGCAAGCGAAAGTGAGCCAGCAGTCATGCATGAGACGCGGCCTACGGTCTCGATCCTGATAATTAACTACAACACACCGCAACTTATCAACTCGCTGCTTGAATCTCTGATTGAACACACCAGAGCGGTCTCATACGAAGTCCTTATCCTGAACAACGGCTGCCGGCCAGATGGTGCCTGCAAGCCTGAAAGTATAGAGGACGGATCGGTGTTCATCGAGAGTAGTGAGAAGAATCTCGGTTTCGCGGCAGGTGCTAATTCGCTGGCGACCAAAGCGAGGGGTGACTTTCTCCTCTTTGCTAACTCCGACTGTGTGATCGTCTCCGACATTGTAACTGAGATGACCCACTATTTGCAGCAACATCCGCGCTGTGGTGCCTGCTCTCCGCGCACGATTGATCCGGGCGGTAACTCGCACTCGACTATTCGGCGCCTGCCGTCACATGAAAACATCGGGCGCTCACGCGGAGCCACGATCAAATCGGGCAAGGGCGACTATACGCTTGAGGCAGGTAAGTCGCGCAAGAATGTTGAAGCGATGGCCGCTACCTTTATGATGGTTCCAGCCCGGGCATTTCGCCAGGCGGGTGGATTCGATGAGCAGTTCTTCATGTATGTTGAAGACACCGATCTTTGCAAACGACTGGGTGGCTATGGCTATGAACTTGCCTACCTCGGTGACCTGGAAATCAGGCACCGGTGGGGCGCCTCAACGGCACAACATCCGTGGCGGATGCAATGGCACCATCATCGCTCAGTCTGGCGCTATTTTCGCAAACACTTCCCTGATCGCCCGGTGGCGAACTTCTGGCTGACGGTCAAGCTTCTGGTGAATTTTCTGATAGTCAGCGTATCTCTTCCATTCTCGCGGGGGAGCGTGCGATGATAGCTCGCTACCTCGCAATCGGCTTCGCCCTGTTTGGCGTCTGCTATCTGGCTTTCCCACCGTTGATTAGATTCTCGAAACGCATGGGTTTGCTCGACTCCCCGGTTGGTAGAAAGCGCCACCCTGAGCCTACGCCCTACACCGGTGGCTGGTTGATTTTTGTTGGGTTCTGGCTTGGCCTGGTCGTTTTCCTGCTTACGGATCGTGAATTTGCCATCGAGCTTCGTTCATATCTTCCTTACATTGCGGTTGCCCACCTCTTGATCTTCCTGGGCGGGGTTATCGACGACATCAAGGATCTGAGTGCGTTCACAAAACTGGCCATCCAACTGGCGGCTGTAACTGTCTTATATCTGGGAAATCTCTCAATTAATACGATCTACGTTCCTTTCACCGGATCATTCCTGCTTTCACCTACGCTTAGCTATTTGATAACGGCATTCTGGTTGCTGGCGATCATCAACGCAATCAATGTCATTGACGGCATGGATGGCCTGGCAGCCGGGCTTTCGATTCTCGCCGCGGTCGGCTTACTGTACACAGCAATAGCGCTCCGCATTCCCGTGGTGGCGGCCATAGCGACGATCGTTATCGCGGTACTGGCGGCGTTCCTGCGGTTCAATTTCCCACCGGCTCGCATATTCCTGGGTGACTCAGGCTCGCAATCAGTCGGCTTTATCTTTGCCGTGATTGCCATCTATTGCCCGATTAAGAGCTACACGGTCGTTGCCATGTTTGTTCCGCTGCTTGCTCTTGGAGTACCGCTGCTGGAATTCGCGTTTACCTTCTTTCGCAGATTACTCACCGGCAGGCCGGTCATGAAGGCTGATCTGGGACACGTTTACCATTTCCTGCGCCGCCACGGATTCAGTCAAGTCCATACGCTGCTTATGCTTTGGGGAGTAGCGGCAGCCTTGCAGGTCTTTGTCTTTACTTTGTTTTTGTTTGACCGGCGTATCGTATTCTCTATATTGGTTTTGTTTATGCTGATAATTGCTGGCCGGTTCAGGCAGCTTTTCAAGAGAGAGGCGCGCTAGCGATGGCAGCGGGCGGCTATCTTGAATTCGAGAAACCCATTCTCGAATTGGAAAAGAAAATCCGGGAAATGAAAGAATTCTCCGCCGGTGGCGGAGTCGAGCTCTCCTCGGAAATCGTTTCGCTCGAGCGCAAACTCGAAAAGCTGCAAACTGATATCTTTTCTAAACTCTCCAGGTGGCAGCGGGTGCAGCTGGCGCGGCATCCGAAACGTCCCTACACGCTCGACTATATCGGTCACATTTTCACCGATTTCGTCGAACTGCATGGTGACCGCGGCTTCGCTGATGACAAAGCGGTGGTTTGCGGTTTCGGCAAACTTGATGGTCGCAAAGTGTGCATCGTCGGTCAGCAGAAGGGGCGTGATACCAAAGCCAAACTGGAACGCAATTTCGGCATGATGCACCCTGAGGGCTATCGTAAAGCGTTGCGAATTATGCGCACTGCCGCGCGCTTCGACAGGCCGATCATAATCTTTATCGATACGCCGGGAGCCTATCCCGGTGTCGGTGCCGAAGAGCGCGGTCAGGCAGAGGCGATTGCGCGCAATATTCTGGAAATGTTCAACCTGCCCGTGCCGATCGTGCTGATTATCATCGGTGAAGGCGCTTCCGGAGGTGCTCTGGGGATCGGGATCGGTGACAAAATCCTGATGCTGGAGAATTCATGGTACTCGGTGATTTCACCGGAAGGCTGTGCCGCAATTCTCTGGCGTGACAATGCCAAGGCGCCCGACGCAGCAGAGGCGCTCAAGCTCTCTGCAACCGATCTATTGGAACTGAAAGTGATTGATAAGATACTCCCGGAGCCAAGCGGTGGAGCCCATCGGAATCACTCCCTGGTGGCAAGCGTTGTCAAAGCGGAACTTGCCGCAGCTATAGAGGAGTTAAGTGATTTGCCCAGGGAGGAACTCTTAAGGCGCCGGCTTGACAAGTTCCGCGCGATAGGAGTGTACGATGAAATCTGATTCCGAAGCTAATTCCGGTGAAAAAAAAAGGCTGAGTCCCGATCTGTTGAAAATTCTCGCTTGCCCCAAGTGCAAACAAAGCGTACGCTACAACGAAGAAACGGAAACGCTTGACTGCGAGCAATGTCGTTTGCGCTACCGTATTGACGAGGGCATTCCTGTGATGCTGGAAGAGGAAGCGCGGCCGTTTTAATGACCTAGGAAGGAGCCCGCGGACCGATGAAGCTATCAAAGTTCTGTGAAGAGGATCTGATAAAGTTTAACATTGAGGCCAAGACCAAGAATGAGGTAATCGAAGAACTTGTTGAGTTGGCCGCTCAGTCAAAACTCGTAAAAGACAAGGATCAACTTCTCAAAGATATAATTACACGCGAAAACCTGGTAACCACTGGAGTCGGATACGGGGTAGCGTTTCCGCACGCCAAAACCAAAACCACACGTGGTATCGTGATCGCCTTCGGGCGCTCAGATGAAGGCATCGACTTCGAAGCGATGGACAAGCAGTTGGTAAACCTCTTTTTTCTGATTGCTGCGCCAGAGGATGCCATCGGCGCGCACCTTAAAGTGATGGCGCATTTGTCGTACCTGATGAAATCAGAGAAAAATCGCGAGAAGTTGATGCAGGTCAAGAGTCCCGGAGAATTACTGCAAATTCTTGATACAATTGAATAACGTCAATGAAATGGTCCGTCGATCGCCTTTATCGCAACAGAAAAGCTCTGCTGATCGCGTCCGGACTACTCATTCCGTTCCTGCTTTCTCTCTTACTTCTGCCTGAGAAGACCTTCATCGCCAACGTCCTGCAGGACGTGTTCTATTCACCATTCTGGGCGTTATCAAATCGGGTCACATCATTACTTGATGTCTACCAGCAAAATGTCAAGCTCAGCGCCGAGGTGACTCGCCTGCAGTTCGAGCGGATCGGTCTTGAACGCGATCGTATAGAGGATGAGCGCTTTCGCAGTATGATAGATGCTCTTCCGCGCGAGGGTTTCCGGTTCATCCCCGCCGACGTGGTCGCTTACGATCCGGGAAGGCGCTATTCCGCAATAACGATCAAGGCTGCCGAGGATCTCAGACGCTTCCGCGCCGTGGTCGACGAAAATGGTATCGTGGGTAAAACCTCAAGCACCACCGGTCGAACCGCCAATGTGTCGATGTTAATCGGCCCCAACTGCCATGTTGCCGCCCGTGACAAAACCACACAATCTCTCGGTATCATAAAATGGCAATCGGGCCGAGGCTTGGTATTCGATGACGTTGCCGTTGAGGCCGAAGTCGCCGTCGGTGATACCATCATCTCCTCCGGCATGGGTGGAGTATTTCCTGAAGGACTTGTGGTGGGAACCATCACCGGCATCGCCACACCCACCTCGGCGTTTTTCAAACAGATTAAAGTTGCCCCGGCAGTAGATTTCTCCTCCCTGGATAATGTCATAGTCATGGAGCCGGAGGAGTAGCATGGCGGCGCGGATCGCGAAATTTATCGTCCTGGCCTATCTGGTTGCTTTCTCGCAGACGATCCTGGCGAACCTGACGGCAATTCAGGGCATTGTCCCCAATTATGGGATAATAATCATCCTGCTGATTGCGTTGCGAAAAGAATATGATATTGCGCTTCCCGCTATTTTCATGTGTGCGTTGATAATCGACGCCCTGACACCCGAGTTGTTGGGGGTAGGCACCCTGATTCGCTTCGGGATTGGCGTGATCGCTTTTCAGATGCGTCGCTCGATGAACATTGAGCAGCTGTTCAGCAGGCTTTACCTGATTGCCGGTGCCGATTTAGTTTATCAGCTTCTTTATCAACTTGTAGCCAATAAATTCGATATTTCTATAGTGGGGCGGATTTATTGGGAAGTCTCGCTGCCGACGCTGGTGTATACTACAGTAGTGGGCTTTGCCGCAATGTTCTTACTTGACCTGGAGTACAAACTCGAAATTACCAGACGCAGGGTCGGGTAAATCAAACAGGTGAATTCGATTGGTTGAATTGGCTACAAAATCATCTCGGAGCCGTTTTCTTACTTTCGTCCTGGCTGCCTTATTCCTGCTGATCGTCGGGAAACTGATTCATTTGCAGGTATTCTCTTACGACTACTACACGCAGATCTCCGAAGAAAACCGCATTCGCATCCTGCCCAAGACCGCCATGCGGGGCAAGATCGTAGATCGCTACGGTCGCCTGCTGGCATCGGATCGGCCGGCGTACACTGTCTCGATTATTCCTTCTGAAGCCAATAATCTCCCTTTGCTCGCAAGTCAGTTGTCACCACTGCTACAGATGGATGACGACCGCATCATCAAGAAGGTCAGAGAGCGTCGCTCTCGCAAATATGAGCCGATTCCGATACAGCAGGATCTGGCATTCCCGGCAGTTTGCGTGATTGAGGAATCCAACGAGTTGTTTCCGGGCGTCATCTACCAGCTCAATCACGCGCGCTACTATCCTTATGGAAATATCTCTGCTCATCTGGTCGGATATACCGGCGAAGTTGACGAGGACGAGGCCAAAGCGCAATATCGGTTGGGCTCGATGATTGGGCGCGCGGGAGTCGAGAAAGAGTATGATCAACAACTTCGCGGCATGGACGGTATCGACTACTACGAGGTCGCCGCGACCGGCAGGATCATCGGGTTCCTCGAAGATAAACCAAATAAAGATCCGCTGCCGGGTGACGAATTAGGTTTGACGATTGATCTTGATTTGCAGCAGCTGGCAGACTCTCTTTTCGGAGACACTCTTTCGGGAGCCGCGATATTCATAGATCCGCGCAATGGGGAAGTTCTGGCGATGGTGTCTTTACCCGATTACGATGCCAACCTCTTTTCCGGTTTCGTGCCGGCCGATGACTATCAGCGACTGATCAACGACAAGCGTCGCCCGTTGTTCGACCGGACGATTCGGGGTACGTATCCTCCCGGTTCGACCTTTAAGTTGCTCACCGCCGGCGCCGGACTCGAATTGGGAATGGTTACCCCGCAAACTAGATTCAAACCGTGTTATGGAGGCTTCCAGTATGGCCGGCGATTCTTCCGCTGCTACAAGCGCTCCGGACATGGAGATGTCAACCTGATGCAGGCGATCGAGGAGTCGTGCGATACGTACTTCTATCAGCTCGGGCTGAAGATCGGTCTCGATAACTTTAGTGATTATGCCCATCGCTGCGGGATTGATGAAGCGACCGGTATCGATCTGCCGGGAGAAAAGACGGGCTTTGTTCCTGATAGAGACTGGTACATGGAAACCTACGGCAAGTACGGCTGGACCAATGCCGTTATGCTCAACCTGGCGATCGGGCAGGGCGAGATGCTGGTGACACCCCTCGGATTAGCCGAGTTTTACTGCGGCCTTGCGAATCACGGCGTCGAGATGACACCTCATCTGAAGCGCTACATGCTCGGCCCCGGCGGAGATACGGTGTGGACCAGCCCCGAGGTCAGGCGTACCCTGCCATTCAGCAAAGAAACGCTCAAGATTCTGCACGATGCGGCGGTTATGGTAGTGCAGGGAGAAAACGGTACCGCGCGCGCGTCGAGATTGCCCGATGGGATTGAAATGGGCGGCAAAACCGGCACTGCGCAAAACCCTCACGGCAACGAACATGCCTGGTTTGTCGGTTTTGCTCCGGCGGATAATCCCGCCATTGTCGGTGTGGTGCTGGCGGAGCAGGCGGGACATGGCAGTTCAGTGGCCGCACCAATAGTTAAGCAAGTGTTTATCCGCTACCTGCAGAAGCACGGCTACCTGGCGCCGCCGCTTCCGGAACCGATCGATGACGTGGCTAAGCTCCCCGACTTCAAGGTGAATGATGAAATTCCAATCCAGTGACATATTCATTCCCGGCGGCTGGACTACCTTCATCACCGCAGGGTTGCTATCGCTGATTTCGATCTTTCTGATCTACTCGGCGAATCACCTGAGTCCAGATCCCCGTCTGCAGGATGATTTTGTCAAACAAACGATCTGGTTCATCGGCGGCATCGGCATATTTTTCGCCGTGGCCCTGATACCGATGCGGGTGCACGAGGTGTTCGCCTACGTGTATTATCTAGCAGCCTGTGCGCTGCTTCTGGGCCTGATTTTCTTCGGCACTGCCAAGTTTGGTGGCCAGCGCTGGTATTCGCTCGGTTTCGTCAGCATCCAGCCGTCAGAGGTAGCCAAGGTCGCGTTCATTTTCACTCTCGCTCGATTCTTGACATACAGCCGCCGACCTATGTCTTCGCTGCGGAAAATTATCGTGGCCTGCGCAATCTGCGGGTTTATTTCACTGCTGGTGTTGCGTCAACCTGATCTCGGGTCGGCGTTGATTTTTGTCGTCGTGTTCCTGGTAATGATGTTCTGGGCCGGAATGCCCACTCGCTATCTGCTATTGATCATTACTCCGGTGATCAGCGTAATTGCCTCATCAAGCGTCTACTCCTGGGTCATTTTCTTCGCCCTGTTGCTGGTGGCGGTAATACTGCTGCTGCGCCGCTCGCTGCGGTTCACGATACTATTGGTGGCGGTCAACCTCGTGGTGGGTGCGCTGAGTTCAATTGCCTGGAACCAGTTGCATGACTACCAGAAGATGCGCATCAAGATCTTTCTTGACCCCGGCCAGGATCCCCTGGGGGCAGGCTATCAAATAATCCAATCGAAAGTCGCAATTGGTTCGGGTGGTTTATTGGGAAAGGGCTATCTCAGCGGCAGCCAGAACAAGCTCGATTACCTGCCCTTAAGGCATACCGACTTCATTTTCTCGGTTGGCGCCGAAGAATTCGGTCTGTTGGGGGCGATGATAATCATAGTTCTTTTTGCCATACTGTTTTACAAGGGGCTGCAATCGGCTCATAAGACACGCAGCGAGTTTTCCTCTCTGGTGGCGATAGGTGCCACCACCGCGCTGGCGTTTCAGATGTTTGTCAACATCGGCATGGTACTGGGCTTGTTGCCGGTTACCGGTGTGCCGCTGCCGTTTGTTAGCTATGGAGGTTCGTCAATGCTCTCGTGCTGGGTATTGGTGGGGCTGATCGCCAACACCGAACGCAACTGGCAGGAATACTGATGACGAGCAAGCCTAATATGGATAAACAACACCACATTTATTTCGGCGATGCCCGTGACATGTCAGCGATGGCAGACAAAGGCGTGCAGCTCGTTGTAACTTCGCCGCCATACTGGCAGCTCAAGGATTACGGCGCTGACGGCCAAATCGGGTTCGATGACACCTACCAGGACTACATCAACAACCTAAATCTGGTCTGGCAGGAGTGCTATCGCGTCCTGGAGGACGGCTGCCGACTCTGTATCAATATCGGTGACCAATTTGCGCGCTCGGTCTATTATGGTCGTTACAAGGTGATTCCGATTCGCACCGAAATCATTCGCTTCTGCGAAACAATCGGGTTCGACTTTATGGGCTCGATCATCTGGCAGAAGGTTACGACCTGCAACACCACCGGCGGTGCCACGATCATGGGATCTTTCCCGTACCCGCGCAATGGCATTGTGAAGATTGATTACGAATTTATTCTGCTCTTTCGCAAGCAGGGGACGGCGCGGAAGGTCGAGAAGGCGATAAAGGAAGCGTCAAAGCTGACCACGGAGCAGTGGAACGAGTATTTCTACGGCCACTGGAATTTCCCGGGAGAGAAACAGGATGGCCATATCGCCATGTTTCCCGTTGAGCTTCCGCGTCGGCTGATCAGGATGTTTAGCTTTGTCGGCGAGACGGTACTCGATCCTTTCCTGGGCAGTGGCACGACTCTGGTCGCGGCCGAAGAACAGGGGAGGGTCGGAATCGGTGTTGAGGTTAACGAATCTTTTCGTAAATTGATCTCCGACAAATTTGAGCGACACGGGCACGACCTCGGCAGACTCAGCTTTGAAAAGACGCCTACTGATGGCACGATCACCTTTGAGCGCTTGCCGTATCAGTTCGTTGACGCCGTCGCACTGTCGCGTGAGCTTGACCCGCATGAGCAAAACTACGGCTCGCGCATCGGCATGAAGCAAGGGAGTAGAGAATCTTGACAGATAAATCTAGACATAACTTCGCCATAACCGGGGTCGCAGGTTTTGTGGCTCCGCGCCATTTGAGAGCGATCAAAGACACGGGCAACAACTTGCTGGCTGCGGTTGATCCGAATGATTCGGTGGGGATCATTGACAGCTTTTTTCCCGATGCCAAGTTCTTCTCCGAATTCGAGCGTTTTGACCGCCATCTGGAGAAACTTCGCCGCCAGGGCGATGACCGTCGCGTAAGCTACGTCTCGATCTGTTCACCCAACTATCTTCATGATGCCCACGCGCGTTTTGCATTGCGGATCGGCGCGGATGCCATCTGCGAGAAGCCGGTGGTACTCAACCCCTGGAATATCGACGCGCTGCAGGAACTCGAGCAGGAGTACGGCCAGCGGATTTTCACGGTGCTGCAATTGCGCGTGCATCCGTCGTTGCTGGAGCTCAAGAAGAAAACGGAAACGGAGAAACCGGGCAAGAAGCACCTGATCGAACTGACCTACATCACATCGCGTGGTGCCTGGTACCTGGTGTCGTGGAAGGGGCAGACCGAACGCTCCGGCGGACTGGCGACCAATATCGGGATCCACTTTTTCGATCTGCTAATCTGGCTCTATGGCGGAGTACAACATAGTGAAGTCCACCACTCCTCACCTCGGAGGGCTTGCGGTTTTATCGAGCTTGAGAATGCCGAGGTTCGCTGGTTCTTGTCAATTGAGCGGGGCGATTTGCCGGAAGAGACAGCAAAGCTGAATCATCCCACCTATCGCTCAATCAGTGTTGATGGTAATGATATCGAGTTTTCCGGTGGTTTCACTGATCTCCACACCGTGGTATATCAAAAGACTCTCGAAGGCAAAGGCTTCAGCCTCGACGATGCCCGGCCCTCGGTCGCTCTGGCGCACGACATCCGCAACGCCAAACCGATCGGCACCAACGAT
>CAYXUL010000072.1:0-15060 GCA_964468475.1 uncultured Ignavibacteria bacterium
AAAAAAGCAGCCCCGCTGTCTTACGGGGCTGCTTTTGTGGGAACCGTTAGACGGTCCCCGTACAAGATCGGTGTGAGGATCTTCGATCTTCGTACTTCACCCTAACACGGATACTTAAACGACACCTTGATCCAGCATCGCGTCGGCAACCTTAACGAAACCGCCGATGTTGGCGCCGTTCACGTAGTTCGTGAAGTTTCCATCCTTGCCGTAGATCAGGCACTGCTCATGAATCGCCTTCATGATACCGTGCAGCTTCTGGTCGACCTCTTCACGCGTCCAGTTGTAGCGCATGCTGTTCTGTGACATCTCCAGACCCGAAACCGCCACACCACCGGCATTGGCAGCCTTGCCGGGACCGTAGAGAATCTTGTTATCGATGTAGATACTAATCGCTTCCGGTGTCGACGGCATGTTGGCGCCTTCGCTCACGACATAAACGCCGTTCTTAATCAGATTCTGTGCATCCTTGCCGTTAATCTCATTTTGAGTCGCGGACGGGAATGCGCAGTCAGCCTTGTGATCCCAGAGCGGGTTGTAATCGAACGAATTGTTAACCTGGGTATAGACAGCGGTTGAGAACTTGTCGGCGTACTCTTTCACGCGGCCGCGCTTGATATTCTTGAGTTCCATGATGAAGCGCAACTTCTCGCGATCGATACCAGCCTCGTCGTAGATTATGCCGGTGGAATCAGAAATCGTGACCGGCTTGGCACCCAGATCGAGCAGCTTCTCGATGGTGTACTGAGCCACGTTACCGGAACCGGAAACGAGGCAGGTCTTACCCTCAAGAGTCTCGTTACGAGTGTTCAGCATCTCAGCCGCAAAGTAGGTTGAGCCGTAACCGGTAGCTTCCGGACGAATCAGGCTGCCACCCCAATTGAGGCCCTTGCCCGTCAGAACGCCGGTAAACTCATTTCTGAGTTTCTTGTACTGGCCGAAGAGAAAACCGATCTCGCGGCCACCGACACCGATATCACCGGCGGGAACGTCGGTATTCGGCCCGATGTGACGGAACAACTCTGACATGAAAGCCTGGCAGAAACGCATCACTTCATTGTCGGATTTACCCTTAGGATCGAAGTCCGATCCGCCCTTGCCACCACCCATCGGCAGTGTGGTCAGGCTGTTTTTGAATACCTGCTCGAAAGCGAGAAACTTCAAGATTCCGAGATTAACGGTCGGGTGGAAGCGCAGACCACCCTTGTACGGTCCGATTGCGCTGTTCATCTCGATACGGAAGCCGCGATTGACCTGCACTTCGCCGGAATCATCAACCCACGGTACACGGAACATCATGACTCGCTCCGGCTCGCAAATGCGCTCCAGAACCTTAGCTTCACGATAAACCGGGTGCTTGTCAAGGAAGGGGATCAATGATTCGACGACCTCGAACACCGCCTGGTGAAATTCTCTCTCTGCCGGATTCTTGGCTTTAACCTTGTCCATGAAATCGGCGACGGCCGGTGTTGAGGGCTTGAACATTGTGTCTGTCTTGGTTTCCGAATCGGTCATTGTAGTACTCATGACAACTCCATACCTGTTTTTAAGGTAGTTATCAGCAGTTTGCGAAAATTTTCACAAATGCAAAAATAGGGCTGAACGCCTGCTCGTCAAGCGAAATATTAGATAAGACGGGGGATTTTTGGGTGTTTCTTGAGCATAATCGTCTTTCTAGTCGATTTCGTGATTCTGAACGGCTATTTTACGTCCTAAGCGAGTTTGGTCAAGTCTGGATCTTGTCAATTTTTTGAGAGGTATATCAGTGCCGCGCTGCCTGTTTGTATCAGACTTACATGGAAGCACTGAACGCTATCAGAAGCTCATTGCGACGATTGCCTCGGAGAAGCCTGAGTTCGTCTTTATTGGAGGTGATCTGACACCCAACGCCTTCGGAGCTGCTGATTACGCCGGGAGCAACGGCGATTTCATCGGCGGTTACTTGGTTGCCGAATTCCGGAAGCTGAAGGCGGATCTCGGCGATGTTTATCCGCAGCTATTCATAATCATGGGCAACGATGACGCCCGTACTGAGGAAACGGCAATCGAGCAAGGTGAGAAAGCCAGCCTCTGGCAATACGCTCATAATCGCCGGTTCGAGTTGGGCAATCATAGCCTGTACGGCTATCAGTATGTACCCCCCACGCCGTTTCAGCTCAAGGATTGGGAGCGGTATGATGTCTCTCGCTATCTCGATCCCGGGGATGTTTCACCGGAGGCGGGCTGGAGAAGTGTACCGGTTTCTAAAGAGGAAAAACGCTATTCGACCATAGCCAAAGACCTTGAAAAGCTGACAGAGGATAATGACCTATCCGATGCTGTAATGCTGTTTCACTCTCCACCCCACAACACCAAGCTCGACCGCTGCAGCAATGATGGCAAAATGATCGACCACGTACCTCTTCCCCTGCATGTCGGCAGCATCGCCGTCAGGAGATTGATCGAAAAGCGGCAACCACTGCTGACGCTTCACGGCCACATTCACGAATCATGTTCCCTTTCGGGAAGTTGGAGAGATTCACTCGGTCGCACAATCACGCTTTCTGCGGCGCATGACGGCCCGGAACTGGCCTTAGTCAGATTCGATTTGAGCGATCCTGACGGCGCGACCCGCGAATTGCTTTAGTTGCGTATGATCAGGAAGGATCAATCAGGGGAACAGGAGCGCCCTTGCTTGGCCGCCCTGCCCATTGGGAGTTCTCGAGCGGGGTCGGTGGGGGCGCCGATTTTGACTGCGTAGCTGGTTCTGTTTTTGATATCCTCATCAGTGACAAGATGGACATCGAGCAGTCGGTCGGTGCGATAGCCGGTGCGCTGGTAGTTGATCTCTGCAAGGCACAGGCTCCACGCATCCAGCCAGCTGCAGAGATTCTCGCGCTGCTGCGGCGTGCCGGAAAAATGTATAAGCAAGTCGATGTCACTTCCCGGGCCTGCGGTCGTGTTCTTGGTGCTGCCGAAGACATAGAATCCCTTAACGCCGAAACGGTCGGGGTTCAGTTGCGAAGCGATCGCTTCAGCCATACTCAAACGCCACCGCCAGAAATTCTCCGGGGTCATCTCGTGCGTCTTCTCCGGCAGGTAGCCCAACTCCCCACCGCTGCGCCGTGTACTGATCACTCCCATCGCCTTCTCCAGGTCCGCGTTGAGCAAGACCTGCAGAATCTTGTCGTCGGTCACGCTGGGGACATCAATCACACGGATTGTATCTTGAAGCTCTGCGAATTCCGGAATGACCTCCGTCAAGAGATTCCGCGACTTCAGGAGGAATTTTTCGTTGAAGATTACGTTATCGTCGTCGGGGTAAAGCGGCAGATACCGAATTCTGGACTCAACCAGGTCCTGGAAGAAATGTGTCCCGAAGGAAAGATCGGGTACATAATTGCCCCGCTGCCGGGCAATCTCGACCAATACTGCGGCATTGTTGATATCGGAGTAGGTGACATTCACGCCGAGCTTGATATCGCCGCGACTCCCCCACCTGCCGGGCCCCATCAAAATGAACTGCCGCTTGGGCAACAACTGGTTCAGCCT
Source organism: uncultured Ignavibacteria bacterium (assembly GCA_964468475.1). Taxonomy (GTDB): domain Bacteria; phylum Zixibacteria; class MSB-5A5; order CAIYYT01; family CAIYYT01; genus JBECKX01. The sequence continues at coordinate 3,532 of CAYXUL010000072.1, forward strand.
GCTTACGGCTCTGCCCACTGCTACCATTTGTTGGCGGTCGGGTAACTCAGAGTATTTGAGCGGATCGACATAAACGATATGCGTTATATCAGGCACGCGGCCGTTCGAGATGAATCGGTTTGCCGTGAATACTATTCTGTCTTTGGGTACGTCGCGCGGTATCGGCGCCGCAGCGGATTCATCGACGGCGCTCTGCGGGCGGCACTGCAACAGATAGAAATCCTCGCCGTTATGAGCAAACTCGATATCAACCGCCGTGTGCAGCTTTTCCTCGAGAGTTCGCAGGATCGAATGCATCTGCTTTACAAACTTGGTGTTGTTCAGCAGACCGTCGAAGGTCACCACCGGGCGTTCTTTGTGCAAATCAATTTCCAGTCCCCTTGCCGCGACAAGGCGGTCTTCCTTATCTAACGAAATTATCGAACTTACCAGCGGCATCACATCACCATGATCACGGAAAAACTTCTCGACTTCGAGCGTCTCAAAGGTGTTTGCTTCCAGATTAATGACATCGATGAATTTAGGTGAATAGCGAATCATCTCATCACGACTGACATTAACCCGCAATCCCGGCTGACCCGGCGAAAACAGAATCGGGTAGTCATTGGCGGTTCGATCTACTGCCCTGGTACCGAGACCGGGCACCAGCCTGACCAGCCCATCCTCTCTCTTGATTCGCGGCGACCAGCGCAGTTCACTGCGACTGAAAGCGACTCCGGCAAACGCAGGCAGGAAGTACTTGCCGACCCGTTTGCCGATCACCTCCTGGATGATCACAGCCATCTCTTCATGAAAATCAAGCAATCCACGCTCAGCGCGATATTCAAGCGGATCGGGGCCAAAGGTCGACGCATAAACCTCAGCGATAGCATCCATTAGCTGTTCGAGCCGTTTCTCTTTCGGACCCTGATTCGCCAGAAAGAGGCTCTTGTACTTGCCGGAGAATGCAGTGCCCATACGATCCTCAAGAAGGCTTGAACTGCGAACAATCAGCGGGACGTCACCAAAATCGTCGAGCACCACAGAAAAAGTTTTGACAAGCTCCGGTGGGAAATTGGCATTCTTGAAGGTGTAGACGACGTTGGGATATTCCAACCTGATCTGGTTGATTTCTTTATACTTCTGCTCGATCACTTCCTCGAAGTTGTTGAAGCTCATGAACTGGAGGATGAGATCGGACGTGAGGTAGTACGCACGCGGTGTCTTGATCTTCTCCAGCAAATCATCGGCCTCGGCACCGCGTTTGAGCACCTGTCCTGCCAGGAACAATCCTGCCGCTTTACCGCCCAGGAGTCCTCGGGAATCAGGAAGATAGACTACCTGTTGCAGCAGTTCGTACAGATCATTTAACTCGACGAAATTTTTCGCGACATTGATATATTCCAGTTGCTCTGAAAGAATCCTCCTGATCAGGCTGGCAATCAAACCTCGACGCGTGGAGCGAGGCAGCTCCAGATTCTCTGACGGCGCCATGCGATGAAACCGCCTGATGGCATCGCTCAGGTTGGAAAATGTTGACCCCATATGTGAGAGCGTCTTGATCAGAAACGACAACTTGTCCTGTTGCACCCATCTCTGGATAAAGGCCGAAATCTCACCCGCAGAGAGATGCTCCTCCGCGATTTGAAAAATCTGCCGGCAGCTCCTGTCGGTAGCTTCCGCAAGATTGCGTTTTGCGTGCGGAATATTCGAGTCTACCATCAACTCCTCATCATCTTCCGGCGTCTGCGCGGTGATTATCTGCGCCAGGCGCTTGGCTTCCTCAATGCCGCTCCACGACAGGAAGTTCAGCATCTTGTTGGCGATGTTGTGGTAGAGATTGAGGTCGGTACGATGCAGCAAATCGAGGACTACTCGCCATTCCGGCCGGGCATCCGTGCTCAGCTCCTGAGCTGCCGTCTGGTAATCCGAGTAAACGGTCTGCATCCGCTGATACGTGAGAAAACTCGCCAGGCGCTCGGCGATGGTGTTAATCAGCCGTTTCTCCTCCTTGAGGAAAGGACCGAAGTCCGCTTTTGGCATCTCCTCGATGTAGTAAATTTCGAGAGTACCAACCTTCTGACCAAGTACGCTCACGGGCGCCTTAAGGGACCATAGTGATTCCTTGAAGTCATGCGACGTAATCACTTCCCTCTCAAGCCTTATGCGCACGCGGCAAATGTCAGGGTACTGCCAGCCGGGAGGAATAGCTTCGACTATTGACTCACAGGCTTGCGCTATCGAAGTGTTGGGCCTGTTGAGCGCTTCCTCAATCCTGTAGAGACAATTGAGTTCCTTCTGGCGCTCCTGAAGGAACCAGAGGATTCTATCTGTCGTTTGCTTCTTCGGATCCATAATGGCTTCTAGGTTTTGATTATGCCACGCCCCATACGCCCGTCTATCTTTATACGCAGCGGTGTGCGCAATTTGGCATAGCGTACGAATTCGGTTTCGGCAACGATCTCCTGAGCGTTAAGCCACTCCCATTTGATGGGATGCCTCGCATTTTCCGGAATTGAAAAATAGCCTACTTGAGAGCTGATCACATTGTGGAAGAAGTGCGAACCTTGAGACGGTTCGATGTTCATGTCGGGAAGAGTTGTCTCCACAATAACCTTTGCGCCCGAAATCTGCCACCAGGCAACGGGAATCCCCGCCGGAGGGTCGGTTGTGCCGAGACGGCCAAATGCAATCAGCATGTAGGGGTGCCCCTCGACTGCAAGATGCTGATTCAGCTTCTCAAGTTCATTTGCGATCAAATACGCCTGCCGTTCGTCGAAGCGCTTCGGCTTAAAGTAAATTACATCCCTGATCGTATTTATAATTCCATTTCCCAGTACCCGCTCAGATGCTGCCAGCAGATCGGGGTGCTGTAGATCATCTTCAGTAATCTCGACGCGTGTGTGTGACACAAACATTGGCCGTACCTGCAGCAGGTAGAATGTCGCCCTGCGAGGATTTTCATCATATACGGTCACAGCAAACTCAATCTCCACTTCGTGACCGATTGCCTCCTCACATAACTTGAGCAGATAGCGCAGCATCGCATTCAGCGGTATGTCGTTCAGTTTCAATATGGGAGCGAAATTAACAATGCGAGGGCCCTTACCGACCATGCCGGGAGTCACTCTGTCGTTGTCGGGGTTGTAGGTCGAGGCCACCAATTTGAGCGCACCGTCTTCCTCTGCAGCGTTTAAGGTCAGTCGCACCAGAAACTCAGTTTCTTCCAGCGGGTTGTAGCTCGTCGGTCGATCAAGATTGATCGCCCAGAACTTGGTCTGCGTTTGCATCAGCATTGATTCGATCGATTTGAACGGAGGATTGGCTTTCGGATATGCCGGAGAGTAGCTCCACGACTTGCCGCCGTCGACTATTGTCTTTCCCAGCCCCAGCGCCAGATTGACAACTCCGTCCTCTGCCTTGGCGTGACCGGTCGGATAGAAGTTGTAGGAGCGGACCACCCCGGAGATGCCGGGATAGTAGCGGTTCTCACGCCTCTCGCCGACAACCTCCTGAATGATAACGGCCATCTTCTCCTGCTCTGCCTCAAGCTCCGTTGTCTTGATATACTCCCGAGCATCACGAAAGAAGGTCGAGGCATAGACGAACTTGATCGAGTCGGTCAGAGTTTTGAAACGACGGTCAGCATCCTGCTGGTTGTTTGGAATCATCTTTGTGGCGTACACACCGGCGAATGGTTCGCGCATCGTATCTTCAAACAAGCTGGATGACCTTACGGCCAGCGGCGCACTGATTTTATCGGAGATCGTGCGAATATCCCCGACGATCTCTTCCGGAAGAGTCGCCCGGATAAATGCGTTGGCAATCTCATCGTCACGCAATCCCTCTTCGACAACCTCGTAGAGGTTGTTGCGCTGCATGAAGCTATCAAAAATGGACGTAGCCAGCACCGTCATGCGCGGGACGTTCATCGTAATCGAGGGAAACAAGCTGCTTTCTACGCGCGGCAAGAGAGAGTCCTTGATGAACGCCAGCCCGTTCGCTTTGCCACCGATTGACCCACTGCCAATAACAGTAATCAAACCCGACGTCTGGAAGGCTTCCCGATCAAAGACGTCGAGTTCATGTTCCGACCTGTTCTGCGTATTTTCCGACATCTGCACCTGCGAATTAAGCTGGACTACTACTAGGATCGACATCCCGACTACAATATAAGAGCCGGATCGCACGGCGAAACTGATATAAGTGAATTCGGGGAGAGCTGCACCGCTCTCCCCGAGATTTGACTTCGTAAATACCGGCCACTGAGCCTAAACCCAGCCGCGATCCCTGCATGCCTGCGCAACTCGGTTAACAGAAATCATGTAAGCCGCATCGCGCATATAGAGTTTCTTCTTGCGCGCCAATTCGGCAACGTCGCGAAACGCAGAGGTCATCTTGACATCGAGCTTACCGAGAACTTCATCCTTTTCCCAGAAGTAGTTCATGTTGCTCTGCACCTGCTCAAAGTAGCTGCAGGTCACGCCACCCGCGTTGGCCAGAAAATCAGGGATCATGAATATCCCGCGCTCCTGCAGGATTTTATCCGCTTCGGGAGTTGTCGGACCGTTCGCGCCCTCGGCTACGATCTTCACGTTCCGCTTGATCTTCTCCACCGTGGTAGCGGTAATCTGGTGCTCAATTGCTGCCGGCACCAGGATATCTACATCCTGCTCGATCCAGGCGTCGCCGGGCTGAACTTCGTAGCCAATGTCTCTGGCCTTATTCTTATCGATGCCGCCGAAGCGATCGGTGATTCCAACCAGCTGGTCGGGATCGATTCCGTCTCTCTTCACGTATGAATACGACTTGCCGTCTTCCTGATCCCAGCACGATACGCAGATCGCCTTGCCGCCCATCATCTCGTAGAGACGCAGGGCATACTGCGAGACATTGCCGAACCCCTGAAAACTGGCTGTGGTATTTTCCGGCTTGAGATCCAGGGCCTTCAAAGCTTCACGTACCGTGTACATCACACCGTAACCGGTGGCCTCGGTACGTCCAAGTGATCCCCCCATCCCCACCGGCTTTCCGGTAATGAGGCCGGGGAGTTTCTCGCCCATGATCGTCTCATATTCATCCAGCATCCACAACATATGTTGTCCGCTGGTCATGACGTCAGGAGCCGGCACATCGGAAAGCGGGCCGATATTTTTGGCGAGCTGGCGAATCCAGCCCCGGCAGATCAACTCCTGTTCACGCATGCTGAGGTTATGGGGATCACAGATCACCCCACCCTTGCCGCCCCCCAGGGGAATATTGACGACCGCAGTTTTCCAGGTCATCCACATCGACAGGGCTCGCACCGTATCGATCGTCTCCTGCGGGTGGAAACGGATACCGCCCTTGGCCGGACCGCGTGCATCATTGTGCTGGCAACGGAATCCGCGGAATACTTTGACAGTTCCATCATCCATTCTGACCGGAATGCTGAAATGATATTCACGCAGCGGCCAGCGGAGAAGATTACGTGTGCCCTCATCCAGTTGCAGGAATTCCGCAGCTTTGTCAAACTGCTGTTGGGCCATGGTAAACGGATTAAATGACTCGACACTCACGAAAACTCTCCTTCCTCACATTACGGAGGCAAAAAAACGGTGCGAATACTCGCTAAGACAGATGTAATCGGAATCAACCTGCACCACATTCGGTGTCGCTTGAGATCGTACTTAATTCGCGTTTCCGAAACTACCGCAACATCGACGCAGGTTACTCCTCCAAACTCTGAGTTGATCTGGAAATGATACCGAAAGCTCCGGTCAAATCCATCCCTCGGCGCTAATAAACGGCACGCTGAGGACGCGCAGAAATTAGACGAATAAGAGTCAAATGTCAAGTATAACGGAATAACTTTGTGATTTTTTTCACGAAATCTGGCTTTAGTGCTCGAACGGCGTCAGGCTCGCTTCGGTCAGACACTTTCGCTGTTCGATATGCAAGGTCTTGTGGTCTTTTCTAGTTGACTTTTCTATCCACTATTTCTACCTATGGAAACGAAACGCCCTCGAAATTCTTAAGGGCAGGGAGGTAACGTTTTACCCCGAATCAAACCCCCTCACTTATCACAGGAGAACTCCATGAAGAGTGTAGTCAAGGCAGCGGTGTTGGCGTTAGTCGGCTTGATGCTGTTTTCCACTGCAGACGCTAACGCACAGCTGAAATTCGGAGTACGCCAGCATAATTTCCACAATAGCTTTTTGCCGTCAGAACAGACCCTCGGCGCCTATTTCGGCTTCGGCGTAGGACGGAAAGCGGATGTCATTTTCGGTGCAGACTACTACAGCTACAAGTTCAGCACGCAAGTCGATCTTAGTCAGTTTGGAGGTGTCGGCTCTGAGGAATCTTCGCTGACGGCCAGCTCAGCCTGGCTTCACGGCGGGCTCAAGTTCTACTTCGCTGAACAGGATAAAGGCAGCGTTTGTCCCTATGTCATCGGCGAATTTTTCAAAGCATTCGGTTCGATCAGCACCGAGCCGGATCTGGGTGATAATGTTGATCTTTCTCCCGCGGAGGATCTACTGTCACCATACGGATTCATCGCCGGTTTCGGCGCTGAGTTCTTCGCAGCCGAGAATTTCAGTGTCGGCGGCGAGACTGGCGTTCGCTATGTCATCACTAAATCGTCCGGTGCGAGCGATCTGTTGAGCCTGGTCGACCTGAGCGGGCTGGGCCTGGCAAAATCGTCAGCGGCTCAGGCGGATGATGAAACGAAGCTGACCACAATGACGATTTACACCGGCATCACCATCAATTTCACCTTGTAACCCGCTCCCTATCATCATAGTTCTCGTAGCGGCCGCCAAACGTCATCGCTTGGCGGCCTCTTTCTCGCCCATTTTGACAGCGTCTGCGTAGCCAGCTGATATCCATATTTACCTTGCGAAAAATGGGATTTAATGTACCATATAACTACTAAATCCCCTGCTTGGGTCGGGGGCATCTACACTACTTCCAGGTATCAAATGTTCTATTATCGCTTGGATGCGTTGCCAAGGCTCTGTCGGCGTGCACCGTGCAATCCTCGCAATCTATCAATCCAGGCACAATCAAGAAAGGACGACCTGAAACTATGCGGAAATTCGAAAGCTCACGCTGGTACGCCTCAGCTATAATGTTGCTTCTGGTAGCCACCAGTTCCATTCTGGCGCAGTCCTCGGTGCCTGATTTGATGAACTACCAGGGACACCTGACCGATGCCTCAGGATCGCCGATCAACGGCACGGCGGATGTCAAATTCCTCGTTTACAACGGCGCCACCGCCGGCTCGCTCCTCTGGTCCGAGGAATACCCTACTCTCCAGATCACAGACGGCCTGTTTTCGGTGCTGCTGGGAAGTGTCAACCCTTTCCCGGAATATCTGTTTGATGGGTCGGATCTTTACCTCGCTATCAGTGTCAACTCAGATCCCGAAATGACACCGCGCCAACGAATCGTGACCGCCGCCTTCGCACAACGCGTAGCCACTGTCGACCAGGCGTCAGGCGGACTGATCACTCGCGACGTTGAAATCGACGGCTCCCTGCGCGTCGGACTGGGCAGCCAAAATCCAGGCGCTAGCGCCACCGCGATTGGCTCCGGTTGCATTGCCGATGGCGATTACGCGACTGTAAGCGGCGGGAGTCTGAACAATGCATCCGGCCTCGAATCGGTGATCAGTGGTGGAAACAATAACTTGGTTATCGGAGATCAGGCCGCGGTTGCCGGCGGCACAAACAACAGCGCCTATGGGGCTGCTTCAGCGATCGACGGCGGCTCGAACAACACGGTCTACGGCACACTGACTTCAATCGGTGGCGGGCGTTACAACCAGATCAGCGATTCGGCTTCCGCCATAGGAGGTGGCTCCTGGAACCAGATTTCGGGGAAATATTCTATGATTGCCGGTGGCGGTGGAGATGTTGACTCGCTGGGAAACGAAATAATCGGCGACGGCGGATTCATCGGCGGAGGTTACCAGAACTCGATATCGATGCCGGCAACTGGAACTCTATTCCATTGTGCTATCGTCGGAGGGAGAAAAAACAGGATCAGTGCCTACGGAATCGGCTCATTCATCGGCGGCGGCGATGAAAATACTGTTTTGGATGGCAGGGCCGTAATTTGCGGAGGATACAGCAATACCGTCAGCGCGCTGCAGTCAGTAATCGGCGGAGGATACGACAACGATGCCTCCGGTACGACATCTACTGTCGCAGGAGGTGCCCAGAATCATGCGGCAGGATCTGATTCGTTCATTGGCGGTGGGTACAACAATACCATTGCTGAATTGGCGAGCGAATCAGTTGTCTGCGGCGGCAGCGAAAACACCGTCCAGGGGATCCTTTCGGTGGTTAGTGGGGGAAACAAAAATCGCGCTACGGGAGACTACTCAGCGATTCTGGGCGGGTTTGAAAACGAGGCAGCCGGCACAGGCGCTGTCGCTGCAGGTGTCAAAGCGAATGCGAATTTCGATGGCACTTTTGTTTGGGCTGACGATTTCGGTGTTCCCTTCTTCGCAGCTAAGCCGAACGAGTTTGCGATTCGACCAACAAATGGACTTCGCTCTGCTGCTAACAACCCCGCCTACGGGGCCATAATCTCGAATGATGGCGACGGTGATGGAATTCGCGCGATCGGTTCGAGTTCCAACGGTACCTCCTGGGGCGCCCTCTATGCATACAACAGTGGCTCCAGTCCTGCCATTTCTGCGATCGCCGGTGCTGGCCTCGCGGCCTACTTCAACGGTGATATCGACGTTACCGGAACCGTCACCAAGTCTGCTTCCTTTACAAAGACCGACAATCCGCTTGACCCTGCAAACAAGTATCTACAGCAGGCTCACGTTGAGAGCAATGAGATGATCAATGTATTCTCCGGCAACGTCATTACCGATGCCAACGGCTACGCCACCATCACTCTACCTGACTACATCGAAGCCCTCGATCGCGACTTTCGCTACCAACTGACCGTTATCGGTGATTTTGCGCAGGCGATCGTCGCTAAGAAAATCAACAACGGCAGCTTCACCTTACGCACCAGCAAACCGGATCTCGAAGTTTCCTGGCAGGTTACCGGTACGCGCAATGATGCAGTCGCTCAGCAAGTCAACTTTGCAGCAGAGATCGCCAAGTCAACAGAGGAGCGGGGCAAGTACCTGAATCCGGACGCCTACGGCCTTCCTGCGTCGGCGGCAATCAACAACCCGGACGAAAAGACGCAACCAACCGAATCACGCTAATCACTATTCGCGATGATCGAACCTCTCATAAACTGATTTGCTGCAGGAAAGGACCATATAACTATGCAAAAGTGTAAGAGCTTCGGCTACTCCTCGCTGGTAATTGCCCTGGTACTGACCATCTGCGGGGTCGTTGCGGCACAATCGCAGGTACCCAACCTGCTCAACTATCAAGGCCGATTGATGAATGCCTCGGGGCAACCGCTTGACGGTACCTTCAATGTGAAGATGCTGATCTACGATTCCCCATCCGGCGGCAACATGCTCTGGTCGGAAGACCACTTCTCGGTTCAAGTCACGGACGGGCTGTTTTCCGTACTGCTGGGAAGTGTAAACACGTTCCCCCCTGATTTCTTCGCGAACACGAGCATCTATCTCACCGTCAGCGTCAACGGGGATCCCGAAATGAGCCCGCGCCAACAGATAGTGTCAGCGGCCTATGCTCAGCAAGTCGGCTCAGTTGACCAGGCTGGCGGTGGTTTGATATTGGGCGAGCTTGCGGTTCAGGAAAAAATCCGCGCAGGTCAGGGCACGACGAACTCCGGATTAGGTGCGACAGCGTTCGGTGAGGGTAACCACGCCTCCGGGACTTACTCCACCGTGGCCGGCGGTAATAACAATGACGCCTCTACGGACTACACAACAATCGCAGGAGGACAGAACAATTCCGCGGCGGGTGCTCTTGCTTCAGTCGGCGGTGGTTCGGGAAATCAAAACTCTGGGACTGCCGCTACGATCGCAGGCGGCATAACAAATGTCGCTCAGGGCGACTATTCTGTTATTGGTGGCGGTTTAAGCAATCTGGCAACTGACTCTGCATCGGCGGTGTTAAGCGGTGCATACAATCAGGTGACCGGGAACTTCTCAGTGATTGCCGGTGGTGGAGGTGCCAACGGCACGCTGCAGAACGCAATCGAAAACGACTATGCTGCCATCGGCGGAGGATCAACAAATCGGATAACCGGTTTCGGGATTGGGGGTGCTATCGGTGGCGGATTCGGCAACCTGCTCAATGGATCATATGCAGCTGTGGGCGGTGGCTTTCAAAATAGTGCGGGTGGCGTATGGTCAGCAATTTCCGGTGGTACCGGCAATAGCACAGATAGCGCTGGAGCCGTTGTGGCGGGCGGGAGTGACAATCACTGCCCCGCACCCTATGGAGTTATCGGCGGGGGAGTCGGAAATGATGTACCCGGCTTCGGTTCAACTGTAGCGGGAGGTGGTGGAAACAGCATAGCCGGACACTTCTCGACTATCGGAGGAGGAGGAGGCCTCGATAGTCTTGCCGGAAATCACATCGATTCCGATCTCGCCACGATTGCAGGAGGTGGTCGCAACCTCATCGCAGAATTCGCCGACTGGAGTACAATCGGGGGCGGCCAGCAAAACTATGTTACTCCCAACTCGCCGGCCGGGACAGTGTCGGGGGGGGCCAGCAATACGGTGGTCGGGAGCTATTCGACTATCAGCGGCGGATACGGTAACTACACCTACGGAGACGATGCCACAATCGGAGGCGGATACATGAACAGTGCTCTCTGGCCCTACGCCACCGTTGCGGGGGGAAGCGAAAACTCGGCTGCAGGCTCGTATTGTACAATTGGCGGCGGTGACAACAATCTGGTCGACACGCTCGCAGACTACGCAACGATATGCGGCGGAAAAGACAACTACGCGTCAGGGCTTTTTTCGACTGTACTGGGAGGAACAGGTAACCGCGCCTCAGGCGTTCTTGCAATCGCGGCCGGTGCCGGGGCAATTGCTGAAAACGATGGTTGCTTCGTTTGGGCTGACAATACCCAGGGCTCTTTCCAATCTAATACAGATAATGAATTTGCTCTGCGGCCAAGCAACGGTTTCCGAGTGGTAGCAGCAAATGATAACAGGGGAGCCTCCGTCACCAACAGCGGAAACGGAGATGGCTTTCGGGCATTCGGAAACGTCTCTCGCGGTACAGCATGGGGGGCGATCTATGCCTATAACAGCGGCTCCAGTCCGGCCGTTAGCGCCTTCGCCGGCAGCGGCCTGGCTGCTTACTTCGGAGGGGACGTCACCGTCACCGGCACCGTCACCAAGTCGGCTTCATTCACAAAGACCGACAATCCAATCAATCCTGCTAATCAGTTCCTGCAGCAGGCTCACGTCGAGAGTTCCGAGATGGTGAACGAGTACTCCGGCAATGTCGTTACCGATGCCAACGGCTACGCTACCGTTACTCTTCCCGACTATGCCGAAGCTCTGGATCGTGATTTTCGCTATCAGCTCACCGTGATCGGCGACTTTGCCCAGGCAATCGTCTCGCAGGAGATCAGCAACGGCCACTTTACGATTCG
>CAYXUL010000073.1:0-1077 GCA_964468475.1 uncultured Ignavibacteria bacterium
GGGTCGCTTTATTTCATGCTATTCACTGACAATCACAATTTGCGAGCCGCAAAAGCTCCAGGTGATAGACTCCTTAAACACTTGCCAGAGACCCGCTATGCGCCTTTATTGGTGTCGGTGGTTTCTGGAGATCCCTGATCTGAAATCGGGGCTCCCGCGCTGATTTCATAGGAGTAATCGATGGATTATTCTAAAGGAGGATATCGTGAAAGGGTGGAAGCTGAAACATATCATTATTCTGCTGCTTGGTGCTGCCCTGCTAATCGGTTCAATCTTGCTGGCCGGCCACTTTGTCGGCGTCGAGCTGGAAAACTCCGATGAATACCACCAAGCCTACGGTCGCTGATGAAAGCCGGCCGGGTCCCTGAGCGGTTCCGGCATTTGTCTGGTACTCAGCAGTCCCCAATCCAGGGGTTGGGGTACCCAGTGAGAGTAAACAAGATCGGAACCCCTGCGACTTCGACATTATTCCTCCCACCCAAAGTTGGAGAACTCAGCCTAGTTGCAGGCCGCGCAGGGCGCCGGGCCACCACCGAAGATGTAATTGATCAGGTAGACTCCATCTCCTATCGAAATACCACCGCTACAGTCAGCGTCTCCCGAGTCCAGCGGATCTGGCGCCGGACCTCCACCGAAAATGTAGTTGATCAGATAGACAGCATCTCCAATCGATATGCCTCCACTGCCGTCAGCATCGCCGCAGAGATATGGCACATTGGAAACGGTTATCGTAATCGACTCATCATCGGTCAAATCACCGTCGCTGGCTGCAAAGACTATACCACTATGCTCTCCCACCTGCCCGATAGCCGGTGTCCAGCTAAAGGTGGCGGTATACGCCTGCAAGTCGCTGTCAAAGCCGTTGTTGAGATAGCTTGCTCCTGCCGGGAGATTCGTCACGGTGAAATAGGTTGAGTCACCATCGGGGTCAGTCGCCGAGACGGTGAAGTCCAGCAAGGAGTCTGCAACTACGAACTTATCCCCGATAGCCGCCAAAACCGGTGCCCGATTGGTATTGGTGACGTCGATCTGGACAACTTCAGAGTCGACCCCTCCAAGTAAGTCGTCAACTTTGAA
>CAYXUL010000073.1:1177-4401 GCA_964468475.1 uncultured Ignavibacteria bacterium
CACCGGATCACGGTCGGTATTGGTGACGTCGATCTGGACAACTTCAGAGTCGACCCCTCCAAGTAAGTCGTCAACTTTGAAGGTAATGAAATACGATCCCGCCTGGTCGTAATCCGGGGTCCAGTCAAAGCTGCCGCTACCATCACCAGCGTCGGCAAAGGTTGCGCCTGTCGGCAACGGCTCTGCTGTCAGCACCAGCGAGTCACCATCCACGTCGGTAGCACTTACCCCAAAGTTCAGATTGGACGCTTCAGCTACAGTCTTCGAACCGATACTCGCCAGCACCGGCGCGGTATTGGTGGTTATCGGAGTAACATTTAACGTGTCGGCGTTCATGACTTCCGGTACCGATTTGCCGTTTTGCAGCCAGAGATCGTAAAGCGTTTGCCCCGATTGGGTGGTTGAGTTTTCGTCACGCAGAAATTCAACATAGTCTTTGCTGGTAGTCTGGTAGTAAAGCGTTACTTCAATTCGTGCCGCCGAGCCCGGGATGAGATACTGGGTGTCATCCCAATACTGGCCGTCAGCATAGCTGTAGCCGATCGGCGGTGACGCGATCATCTCGTAGTTTGCATTGGTAAATCCACGCGGCGGGATGCGATCATCGAAGTAGATCGTGTCATTGACCGCAAAGTGAAACGATGGACCGGGCGTATAGCCGGCACCGAGAGCGGACACGATCGTATTGGACAGTCCAGGCTTGATCTGGTAGATTTTGAGAGCGGCGTCATGAGTCAGTTCCGCCGTGGCCGTATCATAAGCACCCGACTGATAGACCAGGTTGTCGCCCTGATCGTAAGCCTTGATATTGAGCCAGATGCGCCTCCCCTCCGGGTAGCCCGACGGCAGCTTATGGCCCGTTTCGTTGGTTACCGTGACATCGAGCTGGTGCTGGTTGCCATTTTGTGAGGCGGTCGCGGCTAGCGAAGTAGCCTTCTGCAGCATCGAACGCGCCCGAACCACGCCCGAATCGAGCGCGACCAGGTCAACGTCGCCACTGCTGACATCCTGCGGGAAAGCGTCATCAACCAGGTAAGGTATGAAGGTGTTACCGCCTGTCATATCATGCAGGGGCAGATCGGGTCTGACCGGCGCGCTTCCCTTCTTGCAACCTTTGCCGGTAACGTCGTGCAAGTGACAATCCTGACAGGTGCGAACCGTATCGATATTGCCGCCAAACTGCGGGGCGTAAACTCCCTGGGCGGTATTATAATCGCTGAATCGCCACTCGCTGTAAGTACGTTCAATCGGAAACTGCGAATACGGATCTGCATCAGGGGCAGCCTGATCGAACGCGGTCGGTTCATACTTACCGGTGGCATTGACTGCGTACACCGGGTTGCTCACGTCATGGCAAGTGCCACACATAGCCGCATCGCGATGAAACGGGGAATAGTAGAAGTCATGAGGAGCGTCAGCGTCGATGAATGGCCCGCGACGAATATCGAGGCTATCAACAATATACATTCCGTTGCCTACGTGTGACGTGGTATCGGTGAGGCTGCTGTAGTAGCCCTGATCAGCAGGATATGTAAGCGTCGTGTAGTCATTGTCGCCCGGGTAAGGATTTTCCCCGATCCGCTGTTGCTTTATGCTCTTGTGGCAAAAGTGACAGACGACACCTTCACGATCATCCGCAGTGAGCGCTGATCCGCTTGTCGGAGTTGATCTGCCTTCGAGCCATCCCTTGGGAGAATGACAACGGATGCAGAGATCCCCGGAGCCGGGAGCATCCTGCTCGGCGATGGCCAGACAGGCGTAGAACAGCGGGTCACGCGCCGCTTGCGCCATCATACTTCCGCGCCAGTTGAAAGCGGGTTCCACCGCTTCGTCGTAATTGTCGTGGCAGTTACAATTGCTGGAAGGGTCTATCGTGCCGGACTGCAGCGGCTGTGAACCCGGCTGGAAGAAATCATTGATGGTAGTAGGAGCCGCCGCAAACAAGGCAACAAAACCAGCCAGAAACAGCAGTACAAATGAGATGAATGTCCGTTTCATCGTTTTCTCCCTCCTATGGCGCTCCTGCGGCACACCGAATCTCCGTGCCGATGGCGAGCCTATGGTTGTTTCCCCATCCCAGGTCGCTCGAAACTTTACTTGTGAACTTTTTCACAAATACATCCGGATTCACACTCTCCGCACTGCAACAGGCAATGCGCCCGGAATCCTACATGTTCAGCTAAGCAATATCAAAAGATAGTAAACTGTGCCTTTTTGTCAAGATTGATCCGTTGGCAGGAAGTGTGATACTGTGATGCGTGCTTATCGAAGCTTGGTATTCTCCCTTACCCCGCCCACGGAGGCATAACGGTAGTATTGATGTTGAATACCGACATTCCCAGCGCGAACATCAGGATCGTGATGACTACCGCCCCAATGAGATTGAGATAGATCCCAGCTCTCATCATATCCGGCATCCGCACCATACCGCTGCCGAATACGATCGCATTGGGTGGCGTCGCGACCGGCAGCATGAATGCACACGACGCCGACAGCGTCGCGGGTATCATCAGCAGCAACGGATTAACCTCAACCGCGAGTGCCATCGCAGCCAATAGTGGCAATACTATCTGAGTGGTAGCGGTGTTGGAAGTCAGCTCAGTCAAAAAAGTCAGCACCAAACAGATCACCAGGACAACCACCAGCGGGCTGACACCCTGCAGAACATGAAGCTGCTGTGCGATAAACTGTGAGAGTCCGGAGTCTTTGAATCCCTCCGCTAAAGCAAAGCCGCCCCCGAATAAGATCACGATTCCCCACGGCAATCGGCGCGCAGTTTGCCAGTCGATCAGGCGGGCGCCGGTGCGACTTCGTGAGGGAATGATGAAAAGAAACAAGCTGACAACAATCGCCACCGTACCGTCATCGATAAACTGAGGTGTCGGCAGCAGTCGCGCCCAGCCCGGAATCACAAAACTGCCTAATTGGAGATCTTGCCGCGTCAACCAGAGAATCGCCATCAGCGCGAACATTCCGCCAACCATCTTCTCTTCAAAGGAGGCTTTCCCTAATTCTCGGTACTCTCGCCGTAGTTCCTCAAGGTCGGTGTCGGAGGCCTTAGCGCCGCGAAAGAAGGTGAGGATCAACACTACATAGGCTACGATGAACAGCACCGCTGATGCAGGTAACCCGAAGACGATCCAGCGCGTGAAAGTCACCTCGGGCGCGTTGGGAAAGCTGGTCGTAAAGATCTTGGCAAACGCGAGATTGGGCGGTGTGCCAAT
>CAYXUL010000073.1:4501-12598 GCA_964468475.1 uncultured Ignavibacteria bacterium
GGAATTGCTTCGGTCATCCACCATAACGCCATCAGCACGGCGACGGCTGCGGTTTGTGGAATGGGATCCTCGACCCCGTGCTGTGCCAGGATTATCCAGGTAATCATTGCGATCACAGGACCCAGGAATAACCCCAATTTCCTCGCCAGCCCGCCGCCATTTGATTTTGATTCCGCGCTCATATTGTGTTAAGAAAAGTTCTTCAACGCGCAGGAAAAGCAAACGTGTAGTTATTCATCAAAAATAAAGGCGCCACGTGCAAGTCCACGCAACGCCTTGATCATCTGACGATGATTTAGCTTCGCCTACGCCGGCGCCATCTTTCCCAGCAGACGCAAACCGTCGTCGATCATCTTCTTGAGACTTTCGTCCACTTCAACCCGCTTCTGCAGGAAAGATTCTATTTCACCGGCAACGGCTTCATTCATCCCCTCGGTGCGGAGGATTTCCAGAATCTCCAGTGGCAGCAGCCACTGCCCGGAGTATTCCTGCTGCAACTTTTCCCAGATTGCCGGCAGTTGGTCAAAGCCCTGCTTCCGTTCGCGAATATCTCTGACCCGCTGATACAGGTCGTTGAGTTTCATTTCGCGATCTGAATACTTAATCTTGATGGTGCGTTCCCGGGGCACCAGCGACGGCTGCTGGTAGGCATCCTTGTCCGCTGCTCCGGCAAAAACCGAAACGATCTTTGTACCCACCGCCATATCATATTTGCCCCAGTCCGGCTTGAAGAGGACTTCATCATGATAAGTCACCGTGCAGTTGCCAAACGTGATCAACTGCACTTTACCTTCGCGGCAGAGAATACCCTCCACGTCACCCGAGACCTTCACCCCACTCTCAAAAACCAACTCAGCATGCTTGCCAATGACTACCCCGTGATGCTCCAGCTCACCATTGTCACAACGCTCAAGCGGAGTCGGACTGTGGCGCAGCTTGCCAACCGGCGAACTGAAGCCATCTTTATGATAGTCAACGCCGTGACCCGGTAATTCCTTGAAATCATAGGCAAGGTTGGTAGCTCCCTCGGTCTTGATATACGCCAGCTCACCGCGATCATCGACGATCATATCAGAGAAAACTCCCGAAACCTGCAGGCCGGACGCATACTCGCAAGTGCTGACCGCCTCGCAATCGATCGCCTTATGCACACTCTCCTTGCCGCCACGTTTCCAGGCCATCATCGCGGAAAATTCATCCAGCACGTTGTTGAGGTGAACAAAATCGGGGGTCACGAAAAGCTGCGGTTGCTGCGTGGTGATGTCGAAGGGATAATTCATGGCGTCAATCGTGTAAGGTATCTTCTTCACGTGCGGTTTCAGGCAATTCGCCGACTCACCGATTGAGGAAAGCAGCCCGGCGCCGTAGATCTTAGGTTTGTCAAGCGTACCAATCAGGCCGTACTCCACCGTCCACCAATGCAGCCGTGACAGCAGCGCCATTTCTGAGGGTTCCCCCAGGTTTTTCTGCTTATACTCGACATCGGCCTCTGCTTGCTTGACTTCCGCCGGATCAGAATCGGGGGCCTCTTTGAGGATCGACAGGTGCCTGATCGCCTGATACAGCTCCCAGTCTTTCTTTGACGACATCGCCCGCGCACCTACTTCACCGAAGCGGCACAAATAATCGGCATACTCGATGTCGGCAATGATGGGCGCATGCCCCGCCGCCTCGTGCAGGATATCGGGTGCAGGTGTATACTCGATATGTTTCAGCTGTCTGATATCCGCTGCGATCACCAGCACCTTGTGCGCCTGGTATTCCATGAACGCCGCGGGTGGTATGAAGCCGTCTACGGACACCGCCGCCCAGCCGATTCGCTGCAGGATCTCATTCATCTCATGAATGCTGGGAATCTTCTCCACGCCGATTCCTGTCTTTTCGAGACCTTCGAAATAGACGAGATGGGCGTGCTCGCGCAGGAAATCGTAGTTCTGGCGCATGACATACCGCCAGACTGCGTGGTTTATCGGCGTGTACTGCTCGTAATTTTGATTTATGATGTATTGCTTGAGATGCAGTGGTAAGTTGCGAATGTTCTCATTGTCGGGAAGGTCCATCTGCACCGCAAACTGCTCCTCAGTAGTCGCGCTTGCGGCTCTCTTGTCGGCTTGAGCTGGTTTGGTGGCCATGAATGCCCTCCGGTACTGCTTTGGTTCTGTCGCCCCAAGTGATTATCGCTGAAACTGGTCAGCAATCATGCTACACTGATTCTACGCATGTCACAAGCGGTTTATCCAACCGATTCGGCCCGGGTTCAGATTTTCAACTCTTCAAACTGCTTCAGCGATTCGGGGTTTGCCAGCGCATCACGGTTGGTGACGGCCTTGCCGATAATGGCGTTCTTGACCGCCAGTTCAACCTTCTTGCCGCTAATGGTTCGCGGCACCGACTGCACCTGGATGATCCGGGTAGGTACATGTCGCGGTGTTTGCCGAGTACGGATTTCCTCGCGAATCTTGTGCTTCAATTCGTCGTCTAATGAAATCCCATCCTTCAGCACGACGAACAGGATGATCTCGGTATCGCCATTATGCTCACGGTCAATCACGATACTGTCCTCGACCTCGTCGAGACCCTCCACCGGCGCATAAATTTCGGCAGTCCCGATTCGTACACCAGCACGGTTGAGAGTAGCATCGGATCGGCCATAGACAATCACGCCGCCATGCTCCGTAATCTTGATGTAGTCACCGTGTCGCCACACACCCGGAAAATACTCATAGTAGGCCGCTTTGTATTTCTGTCCGTCCGGGTCATCCCAGAACTTGACCGGTCGCGAGGGAAACGGCGCCGTGCACACCAATTCGCCGACTTCGTCAATCACCGATTCACCCTTGTCATTGAAGACCTCTACCTTCATCCCGAGACCGCGTGTCTGGATTTCGCCGCGGTAGACCGGAAGCACCGGACTTCCCAACATGAAGCACGACACGATATCGGTTCCGCCGGAAATCGAGGACAATTGCAGATCGGGCTTTACATTCCCGTACACCCAGTCAAAAGTGGCTTCCGGCAACGGCGAACCTGTGGAGAGGATAGCGCGAAGCGACTCCAGCTTATAAGACTTTGCCGGCTTCAAACCACTGTTTGCGCAGGTTTGCAGGAACTTGGGGCTGGTGCCAAAAACAGCGATCTTCTCCTCGTCTACGGCATCCCAGAGAATCCCCAGATTGGGAATGGCCGGCGAACCATCGTAAAGAAACAAAGCCGCACCCTGATAGAGGCCGCCTACGAGCCAGTTCCACATCATCCAGCCGCAGGTCGTGAAATAAAAGATTACGTCGTCTGGTCGTAAATCGCTGTGAAGCACATGTTCTTTGTAGTGCTGGAGTAGCGTCCCCCCCGCACCATGCACGATGCACTTCGGTTTGCCGGTCGTGCCCGATGAATAGAGTATATAGATCGGATGATCAAAGTCGTTCTGTATGAAATCTATATCGGTTGCCGAAGAATCCTCGAACTCTGCCCACATCTCTGCTTTAGGAATTTTGGTGGCTTCATAGTCTCCCAGTAGTGGAACTATCACTACCTGTTCTAGCGATGGCAGACGCTCCACCACCTGCTTGATCCGCTCGACAGTGGAGATTTCCTTGCCACCATAGCGGTAACCATCGACCGCGATCAGCACTTTGGGATCAATCTGACTGAAACGGTCAAGCACTCCCTGCTGGCCAAAGTCGGGAGAGCAGGATGACCAGATCGCGCCGAGGCTGGTAGCAGCCAGCATGCCGATAACTGCTTCGGGAATATTGGGAATAAACGCTGCTACTCTATCTCCCGGTTCAACTCCTACTTTTTTCAGTCCCGCGGCGAAGCCCGCCACCTGCAGGTAGAGTTCTTTGTGGCTGATCCGACCCCTGTCGCCGCGCTCGTTCCAGTGAATGATGGCGGGTTTGTCGTTACGATGGCGCAGCAGATTCTCAGCATAGTTTAGCCTGGCGCCCACAAACCACTGATTGTTTAGCATGTCGTCGCCGAGATTGATTTTCTCGTAAGGCCGGGAATGCTTGACATCGGCAAACTGCCAGATGGTCTCCCAGAACTGCGGGATGTTTGCTACCGACCAGCGGTAGAGGTCATGAAATCCCGCAAACTCCAGCCCGAATCTCTCTTTCAGGAATTTCAGATATGCGGCAGTGTTAGACGTGGCAAGTCTATCTGCTGAGGGACGCCATATCGGCTGCGACACCTGACACTCCTATAAGTTAATTATTCAATTTCGAGTTGGTTAAGCTCACTTCACCGTTTTCATCGCATGGTTCAGCACCTGCCACGCGAATTCACGGTCGTCGGCTGTATCGAGTGCAACTTTGGCGCAACGCTGGAATAGCCGTTGTACGCCTTCAGCTCCCGCCGACTGCGCCGCGACTGCAGCCTGCCACATCTGCCGATATAGCCCCTGCCGCTCAAACCGTTCAAACAGGGTGATGCTGAACTCGATACCTTGGGGCGCATCTGGTAAGGTTCTAGCGCCTTTGCCCGCCTTATCTTTCGGATAATTACCCAGTTGTGCAAGATTGTTTGCAGAAAGGATATGCGACTTCCGGACAACCTCCGGCAAACCATCATAGCCAATTAATGGTTCTTCTGAAGGCCGGGGTAGTTGAAACACATTTTCGCCGGTTACTCGTGTCCACCACACACCACCGTTGCGGGCGACGTGGTCGATACGATCAGGTTGAATCACGGTCCCCTCCAGCAAGTCTTCGGCAATATGAAACTTCACCACTTCACAGATTGCCAGGTTACCTGATGCACGATCCTCGCCCAGGTGGACCATTTGCGAGAGTTTGCATTCCATCTGAAACGGTGATTCCATCACTCGCGGCGGCTTCACAATATCGGAAGCTACCGGTGTCAGTCCTGACTTCTCGAATTCGTCAACTTCGCTGGACCACTCGGCGGAAGCGAGGTTGACCTGATGAAGAATCGCATGCGTGACTGCTTGAATCGTACACTCCTCGGTTTCCACCAGATTGCGATATGTATCTTTTAGGGAAGCATCTCGTCCGCGCCGCGCCGGTGAGAATGCCACAGTCGGCGGATTCGCGCCAAAGGCATTGAAGAATGAAAATGGCGCCAGGTTCGGTTTCCCACCCGGCGTCAGAGTTGCTACCAGCGCAATCGGCCGTGGTGCCACTCCCCCCAGCAGGTAGGCGTGCACCTGTGGTATCGTCAGATCAGCCGGTTCGACATGTATCATCTTCATCACAGAATGGTCTTCAGACATTTGAAAAGTCTCTTATGCTTGCTCTGCAGCGACTTTCTTCTTCGCCAGGAGCGAGCGATCCTGATCGGCCTTGACAATTTTGTGGTTGAGTTTTCCCAGCAGTTCAATCTCCAGCTCAATCGTATCGCCCGCCTGCAGCCACACCGGCTCATACGTTTTCCCAGCCTCTTTAGCTTCAAGAGTGCGTGTGCCGTTCAGCTCCAGATAGCAGCCGGTGCCGACAGTCCCTGAGCCGATCACGTCTCCGGGATTCAATTCAACTCCATAGGAGGCGCGCTCGATGATTTCAGCGAAGGTCCAGGTCATTGTATTGAGATTACCTTCGGAAATCTGCATTCCATTATGCTTTGCTGTCATCCTCAGATCCCAGGTGCTGCCGAATTCGGTGCGTGATTTCCGTTCCTCAAGCTCATCCAGCGTCACCAGCCACGGACCGATTGCCGTTGCGAAATCCTTGCCTTTAGCCGGACCCAGGTTGAGTTTCATCTCTTCCATCTGCAGAACGCGCGCTGAGAAGTCGTTCATTATCGTTAGTCCAGCGATGTAGCTATCCGCATCCTTGGCTTCGATATTCTTGCCGCGCTTGCCGATTACGATCGCGCACTCCAATTCGAAATCCAGCTTTTCGAGATGGTCCTTTTCAACCACCAGCTCGCCTTCCCCAATAATCGAATTGTGGTTGGTGAAATAGAAAACGGGGTATTGATCGAATTCCGGAATCATCGGCACCCCGCGATTGCGACGCGCGGTAGCGACGTGCTGTCGAAACGCATAGGCATCGCGGCAGGACGGCGGTTTGGGTACCGGCGCGAGCAACTTCTTTACATCGTCAGCTTTCTCTGCCTCACCCGCTTTGCCTGACGTAATTGCCTCCTGCACCACGCGGGCATCATCCATTAAGCGTTCACCGCCGGTTAGGAATTGATTCATCTCGCTGGGTAGCTCGACGGAGATTTTCTTGCCACAATTCTGCAGGTCGTGGACGCCTCCGTTGAAATAGAGTCCTAACCTGACTTCGTCACTTTTGTTGAGGAATGATATAAGCTTCATCGCTATTTTCCTGATTCTCGCTTTTCTCTCCCCCCTGATTTAGACCACTGGAACTTTTATCGAGCGCAGCAGCTACTTCTTTGATGACCGCGATGGCGAATTCGGTTTCTTCATCGTTTCCGGAGTTGATGCGCACTCCTTCCGGTATTCCGAATGATTTCACGTGCCGCACGATCAATCCCCGTTCAAGACATTCATTGAAAAACTTTTCAGCTACACCTTCAGACTCGAAAACCAGCAGCAGCGAATTACAGTAGGTTGGTACGTACTTGATCCCCAACTCAGTGAATGCCTCCTTGAATCGCGTAAGTGATCTCCGATTCATCTCCATCGTCAGCTTGAGGAATTCATAATCCTTCAGCGCCGCCGCTCCCGCTACTTGTGCGAGATGATTTGGCTCGAATGGAAGTTTCACCTTGCTCAAAGCTGTGATCAGATCCTCCGGTCCTACGGCAAACCCAACACGCAACCCGCCGAGGCCATAAGCCTTCGAGAGCGTGCGCGTCACGATGAGATTTGGCAGCTCATATCGGATGCCGTCAGGATATTCGGGATAGCCCTCAGCATATTGAAAATACGCTTCATCAAGAATAACCAGAATTTCCTTTGGCACCTGCGCTAAGAACCACCCGAGCCTCTCCTTCGTAATCATCGAGCCGGTCGGATTATTGGGGTTAGCCAGATAGATGATACGTGTGCGGTCGGTGATTGCCGCAAGTATGGCCTCGAGATCGAAATGGTAATCTTTCAACTCAGTGCGCACCAGGCGGCGTCCCAACTTGTTGGTGTTGACGTAGGCCCCGATGAATGTGCCCATTGAAGTAAGCACTTCGTCATCGTCTTCGGAGAACGCCATAATGATATACTCCAGCAACGCATCGGTGCCGTGTCCGCAGACAATCCGTTCCGGCGCCACTTTGAATTCCTGTGAGATAGCCTGCACCAGTTCGTAAGCGTTGGGGTCGACATAAAGGTGCGATTGCGGCAGCGCCCGCTGGATTGCCAGCAGCGCCAGTGGCGACGGCCCGTTGGGGTTTTCATTGGAAGCAAGCTTGACGATGTGTGAGAGGCCCTTTTCGCGCGCCAACTCCGAGATCGGTTTGCCGGCCTTGTAGGGCCAGAGATTTTCGATATGTTCCGGTATCTTTATCATGCTGTAAGTCCTTCAGCTATTGTCCTGCCGGAAGGTATCGAATCAGCAGAGAATACACAAGCAGGTCGACAATCACTGAGCGAAAGGGAATTTGCCACAGGATCGATTAGTCGACAACGTTTTCGTCCAACCACGACTTTGCATAGTCAGGATCGAGGGTCTCTTTGACGTTAGTGGTCACTTTCAGCGGTGTGTAGGTGTCCACCATAACCGCGTATTCGTCGGTGCCCTTCTTGCCGATAGATGCCTCCGTCTTGCCCGGCTGCGGACCATGAGGCATCCCGCCGGGGTGCAACGTAATCGAGCCTTCTACTACGCCCTTGCGCGACATGAAATCGCCATCGGCGTAGTAGATGATTTCATCCGAGTCGATGTTGGAGTGAAAATAGGGCGCGGGAATTGACTCCTTGTCGAAATCGTATGGCCGTGGGCAGAAATTACAGAGCACGAAATTCTGGGTGTGATAAAGCAGATGCACCGGAGGCGGCAGGTGAAAGCGCCCTACCTTGGGCGCATAATCCTTGATATTGAAGGCGCTGGGATAGTTGTAGCCGTCCCAGCCGACAACATCAAACGGATGATGCGGCAGGACATACTCAAACGCTTTGTCCCAGGCTTTGATAATCAACCTGAACTCACCCTCCTGATCGATCGGTTCCAT
>CAYXUL010000073.1:12698-14459 GCA_964468475.1 uncultured Ignavibacteria bacterium
TCATCTTTATAAAAGGTGGTATGTGGCTTGCGGGGCAGTTTACCCAGCTTATGATAGAATGGCATTGTGCCTTACCTCCATACTTTTCGCTATAGTCTATGTATTCAGACGCTTAACCGCTGCACTGCGACTAAGTTCCTGCACGCATCAGAGTGCCGCGCAACTCCTGGTCGCGCTCGATAGCTTCGAACAGCGCCTGGAAATTACCCTGGCCGAATCCTTCCGCGCCGTTGACGCGCTGGATGATCTCAAAAAAGAAAGTCGGCCGGTCTCCGATCGGCTTGGTAAACAGCTGCAGCAGATAACCCTTACCCGAGGTGTCGCAGAGAATCTTCAACCGCTCCAGCTCGTCGATGTCCTCATTGATGTTGACACTCTTCTTGCGCAGGTCCTCGTAGTAGGTCTCGGGTGCGTCAAGGAACTCGACGCCGTTCTCGCGAAGCGCACCGATCGAGTCGATGATGTTGTCTGTATAGAGCGCAATATGTTGAATGCCGGTGCCGTGGTAATGCTCGACGTACTCCTCGATCTGCGAAACGGCGACACCCTCATACGGCTCATTGATTGGAAGTTTGATCTTGTTGTCTTTTGAGCGCACGACTTTCGAGAGCAGCGAAGAATACTGGGTCGAAATGTCTCCCGGGCCGAAATCGAGGAAGGTCTCGAAGTCCATCACTTTGTTGAAATAATGCGCCCACTGGTTCATTTCGTTGGTGCGAACATTGCCGACGATATGATCGAACTGTTTCAGCCCGCCTGACTCGAATTTCAGCTTCATGCCAAACTTCGGTTCCTCGAATCCGGGTCGGAAGAAACCGTTGTAGTTGTCATAGTTTATCAGGATTAACTCGGTGTCGTCGTAGATTTTCAGAGCAGCTTCAATGACGTAACCGTGCTCATCTTTGATCTCGTGCGGCGGGCGAACAAACACACCCCCCTGCTCGGAAGCGTACTTATAAGACTTCTCGACATCCTCAACCTCAATCGCCCAGCGCTTGACGCCGTCGCCGTGGCGCTGCACCCAACCCCAGACATCGTAGGTACTCGGGTGAAGGCCGGAGGTCACGATCATCTTGATGTTGCCGCTGGTCAGGTAGAACGACATCCTGTCGCGGACACCGGTCTCAGGCCCGGCATAACCGGTAATTTCCAGCCCCAGCGCGCGACAAAACCAGTAGGCCGCCATCCGCGCCGAACCGACATAAAATTCCGCGTAATCGTATTGCTTTATTCCCAGAGTATTGCTCATGAATGACTCCTCTATCTTTAGTATGAAATCATCTCAAATTCCGAATTATTGAACGCAATTTGCCTGACCAATGTTGTACGACGCCAGTGTAGATTTGCGCCCAACCGTATACAATACGCACAGGAATATAGGCCACATCGGTCTTTTTTGCGACAGCCCTACCCCTGAAAAGCTCAAAGCAGGTTGAAATTATAGTAACAGAGTCGATATTACAAACCCTTTTTGCAGATACGGTTAAGTCGGTGGTGAAATCGCCGCTCACACTCGGACGAGGTGAACAAAAATGGAGCCGAGGGGAGTCGAACCCCTGACCTCTTGACTGCCAGTCAAGCGTTCTACCAACTGAACTACGGCCCCGTCAAGCGGCAGCCAATATAGCCCAAGCCGTATGTTTGTCAATGGAAAGTTTGGTTGGCATCACTCGGCGGAGTCAGCTGCCCGCGCTTGCTGTAGTAATTTCTCCGCCTGCTTACGCTCGACCTCGGAGAACTTGCCGCCGGAGATCATGCGCC
>CAYXUL010000074.1:0-14376 GCA_964468475.1 uncultured Ignavibacteria bacterium
CGCTGCAGGATTGAATTTTATTTCGTAGCCTACTTTCTCGCGCTTGCACTTCATTTCTCCAATTTTGCTGTACCTCACAGTGCGAAATTCCGTATTCTCCCACTATGTCTGAACCGGCTACAAAAGAACGCGCCGATTTCACCGAGGGCTCGATAATCGGCTCGATTCTGAAGATGGGCTTGCCCTCGATGTTCGGTTTTCTCGCCCAGAATATTTATTCAATGGTTGACACGTTCTGGGTTTCCCGACTCGAGAATGGAACCGCAGCGGTAGCGGCAGTCACTTTCTTCGGCAGCCTGCTCTGGATGCTGTTTTCCTTCAACCAGTTAGTAGGGCCGGGATCGGTCGCGGTAATATCGCGTCGCTATGGCGAGAAGGAGTTTGATCGGGCTGGAACTGCGATCAAGGAAACGATCCTGCTCAAGCTGTTTTTCGGTACACCGCTGGCAATCGTTGGCTGGTTTGTGCTCCCGGAAGCACTGAAGCTGTTGGGCGCGGAAGGGGAAGCTCTTACACTCGGAATCACCTATGGCCGCATCCTGATTGTCGGGCTGCCGATCATGTACGCCTCTTACTCGATCTACACTGCGCTGCGCGGGGTCGCGAATCCGAACTGGGCTATGGGGCTGATGATCGGTTCAAACATTCTCAACCTGGTGTTCGATCCAATTCTGATGTTCGGTTGGGGGCCTTTTCCCGAGATGGGAGTCGCCGGCGCCGCAGTCGCCTCCCTGGGCAGCTATACCGTTGCGTTCCTTCTGGGAGTGGGGCTGTTTTTCGGAAACCACTTCAACGTCAAGCTGCGCTGGCGCAGCATCATCCCGATCTCGTGGCAGTCGATGTGGAAAATCATCAAGATTGGCATTCCTGCCTGGCTGGGCGACATATCTCTCTCCGGATCACGTCTGCTATTGACACCACTCGTTGCCGGTTTCGGAACGGCGGTTGTGGCGGCTTATGGTGTTAGTATCCAGTTCTTTGCGTTCGGGATCATGGTCTTGGTCGGTATCGGGCTCGGCCTTTCCTCACTGATCGGCCACAATCTTGGCAGCGGCAAGAAAGAGCGCGCTAAGGAAACTGCCGACAAATCGATCCTGCTCGGCATGGCAACTATGACCGTGTTTGGCGTAATCTGTTTTCTCTTCGCGCGGGTGTTCATGGGGATGTTCTTCGATACAGCCCCGGCAGTCGCCTACGGGACCGAAATCCTGAAGATCTTTGCCGTCGGATTTCCCTTCTTCGGCGCTTACATCATGCTCGAAAGCATCCACAGCGGTGTGGGCCTGAATACCCCCTATATGATCATCGCCACGATCCATTCCTGGGGATTTCAACTTTTGCCGGCGCTGGTGTTTACGCAGCTTCTTACCTACGACCAGACCGCGATCTGGTGGGCGCTGTCGATATCCGGGGTACTCTCTTCGGCGATTTTCTACCTCTACTACCGCCGTGGCCGCTGGCTGACGATTTCAGTCTGATTCAGTCTGAGCCTACGCCCGGAAAGCTGTAACCATTATCGGGTTCAGCCGACAAGATAGGTGAAGAATGAAATGTTGCGGTTGCAGTTTGCAGCGGTTTAACGAATGAACGACAAGAAGACTTCGAGCGGGTTAAGATCACGCCTCCTGACCCGCTCGGAGTTTTTTTATCGCTTCACCGGCAAACCGGTTCGAAAAAGTGGACAACCACTGCAAATTCCGCACATTAGTTACGTCCCGCCCCCGGTTCGGCTCGAAACCGCTTCGATTTCTCCTAGCTAGATCGATTGACATCCGTAACCGAGAGCATTTATTGCGTATCACAAAATTGTGGGGTGGACAGGTTTGTTAAGCACAAGCGGAAACCCAGAGCCTGCTGCAGATGTTATATGGCCGAAGCCAATGAATATCAGTTCGTTCCGGGTGCGAGGAGTTAGATTGTATGACGGATGCCAAGAGCAGCATTGATAAGGGGCCAGACAAGAAAGAGCTGGAGAGTCTGTATCGCCAGATCCTGACCAATCTCGGTGAAAATCCGAATCGTGAAGGTCTGCGTGGCACTCCGGAAAGAGTTGCCAATGCGCTGGAGTTTCTGACCTCCGGATACCGGCAGGATGTCAAAAAGGTGCTCAATGGCGCCATCTTCGAATCGGACACCAGCGAACTGGTGGTAGTCAAGAACATCGAGCTCTATTCGATGTGCGAACACCACATGCTGCCGTTTTTCGGTAAGTGCCATGTTGGCTATCTACCCAGTGGTAAAGTCATCGGCCTCTCCAAGGTTGCCCGCATCGTCGATCTCTTCGCGCGCAGGCTGCAAATCCAGGAGAATCTCACCAAGCAGATTGCCGAGACGCTGCAGGAACATACCGATGCACACGGTGTCGCGGTGGTGATTGAAGCACAGCATCTCTGCATGATGATGCGCGGGGTCGAGAAGCAAAACTCGGTGATGGTAACATCCACCGTCCTGGGTGAGCTGCACGACAGCCCGGCCACGCGCGCAGAATTCTTCTCGCTGATTCACCGTTGATCATTGCACTTGCCCTGGCCAGGGTGCTATTGGCCGATCTCTGCTTGTGTCGTGTCAACTAATTGTAGAGCTTAGTGAGCTGTATAGACCAAATTATGACGGGGATTGATGTTGAATTTTCAAAATGAGATAAGCCGTTGGCGAGTACTGGGAAGAGTTGAACCTGAGCGGCTTTCTGATACCCGCCTCAATTTGCACTGGGCGGCGCAAGTTGTTTCGGCGGTTGGCGCCAGCTACCTGCCCCAGCAGCCGGATGACAGCCACACCAACCTGGAGTGGATGGCAGGCCAGGGTGTGCTGGCGGGCAAACTGATTTCTGGAAAACGTGAATTCCGAGCCGCACTCCGGCCTTACAACCTGAATTTGCAGGTTTGTGATGCCGAGTTGGAAATCCTTGCGGAGAAATCACTGGAGGGGATGACCTACGACGCAGCTATCGCGTGGATGGCCGAGCA
The DNA here is from genome assembly GCA_964468475.1 of uncultured Ignavibacteria bacterium. Classification (GTDB taxonomy): domain Bacteria; phylum Zixibacteria; class MSB-5A5; order CAIYYT01; family CAIYYT01; genus JBECKX01. The sequence continues at coordinate 2,967 of CAYXUL010000074.1, forward strand.
GCTAAAGAGCCTTGCAAGCGGGCCACCCAACCGACCTCTGGCGCGTGATCCTTATGAATTGCCCGATCATGCAATAGCGAACGGGGGGCGTTTCTCAGCCGACCCCTACCTGCTGAAAGAGTTTTCCCACTGGTTTTCGAATTCTGACATGATGCTGCGCGCCATCGCCAAGCAGACCGACAATGTCTCCCCGGTGCGCTGCTGGCCGCATCATTTCGATATCGCCATTTTGATCGACTACGGTGGCGGCAATTCGATCGGCATCGGCATGGAACCGGGGGACCGGTATTATGATCAGCCCTACTGGTATGTGCGCTCCTACCCGGCGCCGGAGTTAGACGAACTTCCGCCTCTTTCCGGCGGTGGCGTCTGGCATCGTGAGGGATGGATCGCTGCCGTACTCACCGGCAGTGAATTGGTCAAGGCTTCTCCCGGCGATCAACAGTGCCGGCAGTTGGGAGAATTTCTCAACTCTGCGATTGCTGCTTGCGAGGGATTCACCAAGGTTGCGCGCTAGCTCGCACGAGCGTCGTTGTCTCAAGGATCGCTACTCAGATAGTGTCACGCGTGTCGCACTCTTCAGGGTGCGCGTGGGCGCCTACATCCCCCTTGCCGTTTCCTGAATCAGTCCCCACGCTTTGTCGACATCTTCCTGGGTCACCTGCGTCTGTCCTACACAAAACCGCAGTACGAACTTGCCCCTTAGTTTAGTATGGGTCAGGAAGATCTTTCCCGAATCATTGAGGGTTTCTTCAATCGTCTTATTGAGCTGATCCAGTTTCTTTTCATCATCAGTACCGACCGGATGATAACGAAAACAGACCAGGCTCACCGGTACCGGCGCCATAAGTTCAAAGTCTCTACTCGCCTCGATCTCCTGCGACACCGCCTGCGCCATGCGAATATGATTGCGCAGCAACTCCTTGAGGCCGTTGACGCCGTAGGTTCTGATCACGAACCACAGTTTCAACGCCCGGAACCGCCGCCCGAGTGGAATACTCCAGTCGCGGTAGTTGTTGACCGGCGAGGATTCTGAAGTTTTCAGGTATTCAGGCAGTATTTCGAACGTCCGAAGCAGCGCACCCTTGTCGCGCACGAAGTAGGCAGAACAATCGAAATTGGTGAACATCCATTTGTGCGGGTTGAACACGAACGTATCGACCTGCTCGATCCCTTCCAGCAGCCAGCGGTATTCCTCCAGCAGCAGTGCACTACCGAGGAATGCGGCATCGACATGGAGCCAAACCTTATGGCGCTGACAAATTCGTGCGATGCTTTTCAGCGGATCGATTGCCGTCGAGCCGGTGGTCCCCAGAGTAGCAATGACGCACAACGGTATTACGCCGTCATACAGATCAGCCTCGATAGCGGCTTCTAATGCCGCCGGATCGAGGGCATACTTGTAGTCAGTCTTGATTTTGCGCAGCGATTCACTCCCGAATCCCGCTATTTTCACATCCTTCTCGATCGAGGAGTGCGTCTCCGACGAACTGTAGACAGCATAGCGCTTATCGCCCGTAAATCCGGAATGATTGATCTCATAATCAGTCTTCTGCTCGCGCGCCGTCAGCAAAGAACAGAGCGTTGCCGTCGATGCTGTATCCTGAATCACGCCGACGAAATTGTCGGGAAGCCCGATCATCTGCCCCAGCCACTGCATCATCCGCTCTTCCATCTCCGCCGCTGCCGGAGAAGTCTGCCAGATCATGCACTGCGCCCCCATCGTCGCAGTGAGCATCTCTGCCAGCACCGAAGGCGGGCTGCTATTGGCGGGAAAGTAGCCGTGAAAGGAAGGATGCTGCCAGTGAGTCATACCGGGAAGCACGATTCGCTTGAAGTCGTCGAAGATTGTCGCGAAATCCTCCGCTTCCTCCGGGGGGGCTGTTGGAAGCTGCCTGATGACATCCCCCGGCTGCACCTGCGCGCGCACCGGCAGGTCACGGATGTTTTTGAGGTAGTCATACATCCAGTCGACTAACTGGTGGGCTTCCTGGCGAAATCTCTCTAAATCCATCGTGCGGCCTTGAAATACGGTTGGTAAACGATCAACTCTTCGTAAACTGTGCCCTCCGTCCGAATAATTGCCGATATTCCCCACAAAAACAAGAAGTTCGTTTGAGTGAGCTTGCAGCTTCTTATAATGTAGGCGAGAGGATTCGTATTCTTGCTTTGAGTAACGGGAAATCGTGATTGACAGAGGTAATTGAGCTAGAAAATGACTAAAACAGTCAGAGACATATCCAACGACTTAGAAAATCACCTGCGAACCTATTTCCCCTTTGGCATCCAGGTTTCGCGACGTAGCCACGACTGGCTGGAATTGCAGGAGATCGTCTCAGACCTGGAACGCTACAGTTCTCGCCCCGAAACCTACATCCTGCGCCGTCTCGCGGCTCGTTTTAATGAAAAAGCCGGTGCTGAGGGAACACCCGCCGGCAAACTCAGACCGGCTGAATTGATCACGGCAGGGATGATAGTCGAGTTGCTGCGCTACCTGGTGATGTTTTATTGCTATGGCCAGAAGCCGGGGATTCTGCGCGATGGTCTCGACTGGGCGGGACAACGTAAAGGCGAAGCAATTGTCGAACAGCCGCCGCCTCACTTTGTCAGGCTGTTTCCATCCCTGGAAGTACTCCGAGGCGCGAAATCTGAATCCGATTTTCTCCGTTCCAGCGATATGTTCGGCACGAATCGGGAAGCAGTCACAATCGAGATGATCATCCTCTCACTGAGCATGCTCAACCCCGCTTTCAAGACCTTCACTTCCCTTTACGACGACTCCGACCTGCGGGCTTCGGCGCCTTACCCGACTTTAGTCGAGTCACTGGAGGAATTTTTCGATTCCCAGCCTCCGGTCGAGGGAATCGGCGTTTCACTCTACAAAGCCCTCAAGGCTCCGATGGAAGATTCCCCCGACTCGCTCGACGGCCAATTGGAGTATATCCGCCTCAACTGGCAGGCGATTCTCCCGCAGGGAATGCTGCAGCGTCTGCTGAGAATCAGAGACACGCTTTACGAGGAATGGCTGGAGCGCGGCTTCGGGGAGCCGCTTCTCGATGTGATGGATTTCAGCAGGCAGTATGGCTATCCCGAGCCGGAGGCGTTTAGTCGCGATGCCGACTGGATGTCTAACGTGGTACTGATCGCCAAATCAGTTTATGTCTGGCTTGACCAGTTGTCGAAGAAGTATCAACGGCACATTCGCTACCTCAATGATATTCCTGATGAAGAACTCGACCGCCTGGCACGCTGGCACTTCAACGGTCTCTGGCTGATCGGAATCTGGGAGCGATCCTCAGCCTCACGGAAGATCAAACAGAAAATGGGTAACCCGGAAGCGATGTCGTCGGCATATTCCCTCTACGATTATGTCATCGCCACTGATCTCGGCGGTGAGGAATCGTACCAAAATCTTCGCGAGCGCTGCCGGCAGCGCGGCATTCGCCTGGCTGCCGACATGGTGCCGAATCATGTAGGCATCTACTCCAAATGGGTGATCGAGCATCCCGATTGGTTTATCCAGTCGAGCTATCCGCCGTTCCCAATCTATCGGTACAACGGTGAGAACCTCTCCGAGGATGGCCGCACCGTTATCCAGATCGAGGATGGCTACTGGGAGCAGCGTGACGCCGCGGTGGTGTTCAAGCGCATCGACAGCTTTACCGGCGACACTCGCTATATCTATCACGGCAATGACGGCACCCATATGCCGTGGAACGATACGGCGCAATTGAATTTTCTCAACCCCGAGGTGCGCGAGGCAGTAATCCAGACGATTCTGCACGTAGCACGCAAGTTCTCGATCATTCGTTTCGATGCCGCCATGACTCTGGCTAAGAAACACTTCCAGCGACTCTGGTTCCCGCAGCCGGGCGACGGCGGTGCGATTCCCTCGCGCGCCGAGCACGGTATGACGCGCGAACAATTCGACGATGCTATGCCGAAGGAATTCTGGCGCGAAGTGGTCGACCGGATACAGCAGGAGATACCCGAGACCCTGTTGCTGGCGGAGGCATTCTGGTTGATGGAAGGCTACTTCGTGCGCACACTCGGAATGCACCGGGTTTACAACAGCGCCTTTATGAACATGCTCAAGATGGAGGAGAATTCCAAGTACCGGCAGACCGTCAAGAATGTCCTCGAATTCAGCCCCCAGGTGATCAAACGTTTCGTCAACTTTATGAACAACCCCGACGAAAAGACCGCTGTCGAGCAGTTCGGTAAGGAAGACAAATATTTCGGGGTGGCGATGATGATGGTCACTATGCCGGGGTTGCCGATGTTCGGGCACGGGCAGATCGAGGGTTTCGCCGAGAAGTATGGAATGGAATACCCGCGCGCCTATTGGGACGAGCAGGCCGATGAAGGAATGGTACACCGCCACGAACGCGAGATTTTCCCGCTGATGCAGCGGCGCAACCTCTTCAGTGGAGCCGCCAATTTCGCTTTCTTTGATTTTGTCACAGCCGAGGGCTGGGTGGATGAGAATGTCTTCGCTTATACCAACCGCGCCGGTGATGAGCGCGCGCTGATTCTTTATAACAATGCCTACAACACTACGCGAGGGACTATCTATCGCTCAACAGCTATCAATGTGGGCGCCAGCGACAATCCCACGTTTGCACATCATACGGTGGCCGAGGCTCTGGGTCTTCGCAGCGAGCCGGGATATTTCTACATTTTTCGGGATCATCGTTCCTCGCAGGAATATCTCCGCAGCGGCCAGCAGATTGCCGAGCAGGGATTTTTTGCGCAGCTGCAAGGCTATCAATACCACGCCTTCCTCGATTTTCGCGAGGTGTTTGACCATGATGGCTCGTGGCACGAGTTTGCAGGTCGTCTGGAGGGTGGCGCCGCGGCGAATATTGAGGATTCCTATCGCGAGTGGCGTTACGAGCCGGTTCTGCGCCCGTTTCGGCAACTGATCAATCAGGGCAGGCTACACGATTTTGACCCCTCGAGCAAGCGAGCCGGTAAAGAGCTTTTGGATGATATGAAGCCACTGCTGTCGGCATTGGCGAGCCCGAACCCGGCGACACCTGAAATCAGCGATGTCATGGAGCGCCTTACGAGATTTGTAGAAGCGCTTCACGAATCATCGCCACGACCGGCTAAGGCAAAGCCAACTGCAAAGAAGAAAACCGGGACGAGTTCTCGCCCGATCCCGAACTATTTGTGGCCCGGCGTGATCGCTCTACTGGGAGCAAGCCTGCTCGAGCGTGAGCTGACCACAGAAACAAGAGAAAAACCTGAGCCCTTGCATAGCGTCTGGCTGTTGCGGCGCGTGCTGGCCCGCAGCCTGGGGAACCTGCATAGCGATGAGCATCGCGGTTACGTCGAGTCTCTGCTTACACAGGTAGTGGTCGATCAGCGGAATCTGCTTTTCGGCGATGACAAGTCTTTTGCTCGTAGCGTGCTTCTGCTCTTCCGCAACAGCGAAGCCAGAGATTATCTTGAAGTGAACCACTACGATGGCGTGCTGTGGTTTAGCAAAGAAAGGTGGGAGCAATTGATCGAAGCGCTTGCCGAGGCGGCGCAACTGTCTGTCGATGAACTCAGCCGCGGACCCAAAAAACCTGCTGCTCTCATCGCTTCCCGTAAGAAGAAATTGGTCGCTGAAGCCGCTGACTCGGGTTACCGGGTCGAAGACTTTGTCGAGGCAATGATCGTCTCGCCACATCCGGAATAGTCCGGCACATACCGGATCCTTAGAGCCCGCGTGGTTCTTCCCTCCCGCTCATTTTTGCCTTAAACGCAACCAGCACAATTTCGTCTCGTATTACAGAAACAGCACCGGGTGTCTCATTTGGATTCCGGGCTGGTTCGATTCTCGACAGGAGACGCCACAAAAGTGTAGCTCTCACCATGATTGCTGTCCGACGACCCTCACCACGTTGTCAGCATATTAAAGCTCGAATTAACCATGCTCCTGTCTGAACCAAGTATCAGTTGGTTAAAGAACTGGATGGTTGAAGCTAGTCACAATGCGCGCACTTATCATTGACAAGGATCCTGCTGCTCGCGAGCTTCTGGCGAAGTTGCTCAGCAAGCAGGCTACGATTAAATGGGTCGACGAATGTACCGATTGCCTTGCCGCAGCGTCTGTTGTGGGGCGTAACAACGTCGATATCGCCTTCCTGACAATCGGACTTGAGGAACTCAATGGTGCTGAGCAGGTGTTGCGCCAGCCACGTTCCCGGCTGCCGAGATTTGTCTTCCTGTCAGACAATCCCGCCGATGTAGTGGCTCAACTACACACGCCAACCGGTCTGGAACTCGAGGTATTGGCGCGATCGACGATTGAGCAGAATCTCAATTCCGTGCTGCAATTCAGCAGAACTGAGGATATCGACGAGGCCGGCTCCGAAATTCAGGAACAATTACGCTTCGTCGCCGAGCACTGTGGTGGCTCCGAGGAAGGCCAGCGGTCGGGTAGTCGCGCAATCATGCCTCATTTGCAGCGCGTCCTGGTCAAGAACGGCAACGACAGCAGGCTAATCGCGGCTGAAGCTATCGACTGGGTGGAATCGGCCGACCACTATGTCTACCTTCACTCCGACGGCAGATCGCACCTGTTGTATGCCACTATGAACAGTCTTCAGAAGCGACTGCCCCCGGGTAAATTCATACGTGCACATCGCGGCGCTATCATTAATGTGGAGTCTGTACGCAGGGTAACCAATGGAAAATTCGGAACGCTACTGCTTACCCTTGCCGATGATTCCCAGGTTCGCGTGAGCCGCAGTCGCCGCGAGGCGGTGCGCAAGAGCCTGAAGTGATCCAGACTAATCACAAGTTCCCCAAGCACACTGAAAAAGAAAATTCTGGTTGTGGCAGGTCTTGTCCCGATGAAGCTTGCTGAATCGGGATGTGACCTGACACCGCATCTCCGTCACCGTCAGTTCACATTCTGATGCGATTCATCGCATCAAAACAAGAACTGACGGAACATACTGTGCTGCCGCCTAGTCCTCGTCCCTGTCCCGCGACCGGTGCTTCGGCTTAATCCCATGTGCTGCCAGCAGTTCCAACGATTCATCCACGAAATTGTAGATCGAGTCCTTCTCAGCATCTGACAGCCGTGCGCGGGAATGCATCAGACGGTAGCTCCAGATCGGCATGTCGCCTCCCTGAATCTCAGTTTTGATTTTCTCCAGAGCATTTGCCAGCGACATTCGCGTCTCAAAGGGAAAGCCGTTAGTCATATCGAGGTGATTACGTCCCTTGCGCACGTGGCCGTCCATCCAGCTGCCAATAAGCGGCAGGCTGTGATACCAGGGGAAATCGGTCTGCTGTGAGTGACAATCGAAGCAGGCGCCCTGCATCAGTGACTTGACGGAATCAAACCTAAGGTTTATCTGAGCGTAAGTCGAGTCGAGCGCGGTAGCAGTGCTGTCTGCCGTGGTCGATTCGCCTGACTCCTCCGCCTCGCCCATGATTATTGAGCAAGTCGCCAGAGTAAGTGTGAAGCCGACGAGTACAATTATGCCCAAACGCCTGAGTACCGGGCCGTAGTCCATGCTTGCTTTCCTTGTCTGGATCGTGATAAACCTGTAGTTTCAGTGTTAGACGGCTACCAATAGTCGTCCGTTGATGCCATTTGTACAAGGGCTTAGGCGAGAAATAATTTTTGACTTACCCCTGCAAACTGTTAACTTAGACTCGTTTACAGGCTCAGGTTAACCACAATGTCGGAGGCCAAGGTGATAAATTTGCGCAATTTAGTCGCAGCGTTGCTGATTCTGGTGCTGGCGGCTGCAATTCTGTCCTGCAGTTCGGAATCGGCCCAAACTCAACAACTCTATACCAGTTCCAAGCAGAAGTGGGATGAGGTCAATAAAGCGTTCACCCTCCCCAAGGGCCAGGAACGGACACAACTGATGTATAAGTTCATCAATGACAAATATGATGAGCAAATTGTCGACAGCTTGCAGCAATACCTGAATGATGCCCCCAACGGCAAGTATGCAAAAGAAGCTCAGTCGTTGCTGAATGAAGCCAAGGAATCGCAGATGCTGCGCGCCCTGGGACAGATGCGCACGATTTCAGGACAGGGAGGCATACCCCAGAATCAGGCCGAAGCCGATTCCCTGATGAATAAGTCACAACAGATGTCAGATACCACTCGAGATACAACGAAGACAGGCAAATAAGCCGTACCTCTGAGTGGAGAAGGCGCGTCGGCGTAATCTGCTTACCCTGATATTGATAAGAAGCTGAGGAAACTGAGCCGACGGGCTGCCGTACAACCTCTGAGGAGTTGATCGACATTGAGTGTTATAATGGATGTCATAAGCAAGGTCTTTGGCAGCAAGCACGACCGTGACCGCAGGGCTGCCCGGCCAATCGTGGAAGAGATAAATCGTTTCTACGAGGAGATGAAGGATTGGTCGGATGAGCAATTCGTCGAGCGCACGGAACACTTCAAGAAGGAGCTAAACGAGCTCAAGACGGAAGTCCGGCAAGAGGCAGATGAAAGCGGCTGGGATACGGAGCTGTTCAAGAAACGTTACCGGGAGGAAATCGATAATTATCTCAATGAGATTCTGCCCGAAGCGTTTGCCATGGTCAAGGAAACCTGTCGCCGCCTGATGGGAAAGAGCTGGGATGTTGTCGGTATCGACACAACCTGGGATATGATCCCCTACGATGTTCAGCTAATCGGCGGAATTGCGCTGCACCACGGACGAATCGCTGAGATGGCCACCGGTGAAGGTAAAACCCTGGTGGCGACGATGCCGATGTACCTCAATGCCCTCGTCGGCGACGGCGCCCACCTCGTTACCGTCAACGATTACCTGGCCCGGCGTGACTCCGAATGGATGGGCGAAATCTTTCGTTTCCTGGGCTTGACCGTAGGTTGCATCGAACGCGACATGGATTTCGATCAGCGCCGTGAAATGTATGCCTGCGATATCACCTACGGCACTAACAGCGAATTCGGTTTTGATTACCTGCGCGACAATATGGCGGTCGCCAAAGAATATCGCGTACAACGCGAACACTACTTCGCGATCATCGACGAGGTCGACAGTGTCCTGATAGATGAAGCCCGCACGCCGCTGATTATTTCCGGCCCGGTCGAAAGCAGCGACCTTACCCAGCGCTACAAGGAGATGCAGCCGCTGGTCGACAAACTGGTGCGCCGGCAGACGGAGTACGCCAACAAGATGATGGTGGAAGCCGAGCACGAGTTCAACAATGACGGCGACGAAGCACCGATCAAACTGCTCGCCGTCCAGCGTGGTGCGCCCAAGAACAAGCGCCTCATGAAGTTCTTCAAAGAACCCGGCGTCCAAAGATCGGTACAACAGGCCGAGTTGGGGCTAATGCGCGAGAAACGCCTGCATGAACTCGACGAAGAGCTCTACTACGTCATCGATGAGAAAGAACACACTATTAACCTGACCGATAAGGGACGCGATCTGCTCTCGCCGGAGGACAAGCAGCTCTTTATCCTGCCTGACATCACCGAAGGTCTCCATGACATCGACGAGGATGAGTCGCTGGATCCTCAGCAGAAGCTCGCCAGGAAGGAGGAGCTTTACAAGCTGCACGCCGAGCGCGCCGACAAGAACCACGCGATCAACCAGCTCCTGAAAGCCTATGCGCTGTATGAAAAAGATGTCGAGTACGTGGTTCAGGATGGCAAAGTTCTGATTGTCGATGAATTTACCGGCCGCCTAATGCCCGGGCGACGCTACTCGGATGGCCTGCACCAGGCTATTGAAGCCAAGGAGCGGGTCGTCGTTGAAGGCGAGACCCAGACCGTAGCTTCGATAACGATTCAGAACTACTTTCGCATGTACATCAAGCTCTCGGGAATGACCGGTACGGCGGAAACTGAAGCCGAGGAATTCTGGCAGATTTACAAACTCGACGTGATGGTAATCCCGACAAACCGCCCGGTGCGCCGCATCGATTTCAACGACCAGATCTACCGCACCCGCCGCGAGAAATACAAAGCAATCATCGATGAAATCAAGGAGCTGTACGAGGAAAGTATGCCGGTGCTGGTCGGTACTATCTCAGTCGAAGTTTCCGAGACTCTCTCGCGAATGCTCAAGCGCGAGAAGATTCCTCATAACGTCTTGAATGCCAAGTATCACCAGCAGGAAGCGGAAATCGTCCGCGACGCCGGTCATGCCGGCGCAGTTACCATCGCCACCAACATGGCGGGCCGTGGTACTGACATCAAGCTGGAAAAGAAGGCACTCGAGTACGAGAAGCTGGACGAAGATATGGAGCAGCTCAAAGAGATGATTCCCGCCGTCGAGGGTCTTAAACTTACTGAGAATCAATTTCCATTTGGCCTGCACATCATCGGCACCGAGCGGCACGATTCACGCCGTATCGACCGCCAGCTTCGCGGCCGCGCCGGTCGTCAGGGGGACTTTGGTACTTCGCGATTCTTCCTTTCCCTCGAGGATGATCTGATGCGGCTCTTCGGCTCCGACCGGATTGCCTCGGTGATGGATCGTTTGGGCGTGAAAGAGGGGGAGGTTATTCAGGCGAAGATGGTCACCAAAGCTATCGAGCGGGCGCAGAAGCGGGTCGAGACCAACAACTTCGCGATGCGCAAGCATACCCTGGAATACGACGACGTGATGAACAACCAGCGCACTGCCATTTATGGTCGACGCAACGACGCCATTGATCAGGATGATCTCAGTGATGAAATTGAGGAGATGATCGGCAACGTCGCCGAGATGATAGTGGAAGAGAATTATACTCAGGCTGAAGATACCGATCTGATTGACCTTTCCGGAATTGCCCAGGCATGCCAGAACTTCTTCCTGCTGCAGGTTAATCCCGACGATCCTGAATTGAAAGAGCTGACCGCTGCCGGCATGGTGGAGGAGTTAACCGAGCGGGCGTTGCAACATTACCACAATAAGGAAGCATTTCTCGGCGAAGAAGTGATGCGTCAGTTAGAGCGGTATGCGCTCCTGACCACGATCGACCGTGAATGGCGCGAACATTTGTACGAGATGGACCAGCTCAAGGCGGGCATCGGCCTGCGCGCCTACGGCCAGCGCGATCCTTTGATTGAGTACAAGCGTGAATCATTTGAGATGTTCAGAGAATTACTGGGTCGGATCGACCGTGCGGCGGTAAGCCTGGTCTTCAAACTGCAACCGGTGGACCGTTCTCAGGTTGCGGCCCGTCAGCAACAACAGCGTCAGTTGGCGACGGTGCACGAAAGCATCACCGGAATGCCTTCCGCCGGAGCGGGCGGAACTCTGCAAGCAGAGCAGCCGGATGAGACTCAACCACAGAAGCGCAGACCGATTACACGTGACCACCCCAAGGTGGGGCGAAACGACCCCTGCCCTTGTGGTTCCGGTAAGAAATATAAGAAGTGTCACGGCGCCGCCTGAGTGCCGCCGCCGGCAGATTTACAGCAAAT
>CAYXUL010000075.1:0-7595 GCA_964468475.1 uncultured Ignavibacteria bacterium
GCGACGATAGCCGAGACGAAAGTCCCTCCAGGCCGCCACTACAAGCTGTGAATCAGCGGGGCTGACCCAAACCTGCTCTTCATTCTGGATATTGGTGGAAACGGAATTGAGCTTGACATTCGGCGGAGTGCCAAACGCGGTCGCCACGATCAGGAACACGACACAGGTAGCGGCGAATGCCAACAGTCGCAAGTTTGACATAATCGTCTCCTTGGGTCTATTTGGATGCTGAACTGGTGTAAAATCGGATACCACCAGCTTCATCGCTAATTTAAAGTTGTGTAAGTCTTCTGATGAGAAAGTGTTGCTCTATAATGCAGTATAGGCGGTCGGCTGACTTTCGTCAATTGTTTTCATGGGGCAAAAGCTCGAGTTTGGGCAGGTTGGCCAACCACCTGAAGAATATGACCTGAAAATACCCAGGTCAGGTGGCGTCAGTCACAGTTATCGCAGCGCTCCAACTCGTCGAGAGTTTTCTCGATCTGGATGGTGGTGTGGTCTATTCCGAATTGGTCATGAAGTTCTGTCCGGACATTGTAAAGAAAATCATCACTCTTCCCTCCGGGAGCAATCAGGTGAACCGTCAACGCCGTCTGAGTGGTGCTCAGTCCCCAGACGTGAAGATCGTGTACGTTTTCGATTCCGCTCAGTGACTGCAGGTACTTTCTAACTTCGGCGACTCTAATATCTTTCGGCGCGGCATCCAGCGCCAGGTTGATGGAATCGACCAGCAGGCCCCAGGTGCCGTAAAGGATAACGCCGACAATCAGGAAACTCATTACCGGGTCAATCCAGTAGGCATCCGTCAGCTTAATTGCCAGACCCGCCAGTACCACCCCCAGGGAAACGCCGGCATCAGCAGCCATGTGCAGGAAGGCGCCCTTGATGTTGAGGTCATCTTTCTGCCCCTTCATAAACAGCAGTGCCGTCGCCGCATTTACCACAAACCCGATTCCGGCGACAATCATGATCGTGGAGCCGGCGACCTCCGCCGGGGTGGAGATCTTCCCGATAGCATCCCAGGCGATAAGACCGACGGCCACCAGGAGCAAGGTGCCGTTGAGCATAGAGGCCATGATCGTGGTGCGGCGAAGACCGTAAGTGTACTTACCGGAGGGCCTTTTGGTAGCGATCCAAATTGCGGTCCAGGCAAAAACCAGGCTAAGGACATCGCTGGCGTTGTGACCCGCATCGGCCAGCAGCGCTGAAGAGTTCGCAGATAAACCGTAGATGATCTCTACTATGACGAAGCCGATATTGAGCGCAATGCCGACTGCGAAAGCACGTCCCCATGATGGAGGTTTATGAGAATGGCCAAGCGGTACGTTCATTTGACTAATATACGATTTGTTGTCAAAGTTGCAGCCGGGTAATGCTCTCAGCGGCTGCAATGATGCTGAACACCCTGAGCTTTAAGAAACTCCTCCGCCTCGATGCCGTGCAGCATTGCCAAAGTCGCCAGAATTCCCGCCTCGGTACAATGTTGAGCGATCACCGTCACGCTGCGCGGTGCACCCTCTACCGGCCAGCCGGTAAGCGGATTGAGAATGTGGCTGAGCCGTTTGCCGTCGACTACGCAGAATCGTCGCGTGTCGCCGCTGGTTGCTACGCCGCCGTTGCTCAGTCCAACCAGTCCGACCGCAGAATCCTCTAACTCAGGATCCTCGATTCCGATAGACCACGGCGCGTCCAACGGGTTGCCGTTTATCACGCGAATGTCCCCCCCGAAGTTGACCATCACCGGATAGCCTGATTTCTTGTGCAGGCGCTCGGCAACTTTGTCGACAGCATATTCCTTCCCAATCCCGCCAAGATCGATTTCCATCCCGGGAAGTAAGGTTATTGCCTTGCCGTCCCAGCTGATCTTATCCCAGCCCACCAGGATTCGCAGTGATTCGATCTGCGTCTCATCGGGTGTGAAGTCCGTTCCCCTGAACTGCCAGCCGCGACGAAGAACACCGGAGGTGATATCGAACATCCCCTCGCTGAGATTGTAGCATTGCTGCGCGTAGTTGAGCAACTTGACTGTTTCCTCATCTACACTTACAGAACTTCCATTGCTGGTGTTGATCTTGTAGATAATGTTGTCGTCGCGGTAGCGGCTGTACTTTCTTTCGATGCGGCGTGTCTCGGAGAAGGCGAGGGAGGCCAGTTTCTCGGCTTCCGCCCTGTTCTGGCATCTGACGTGAACTTCACAGGGACTGGCCATGGCGCTGAATTCAGCCAGCCAGTAGTCTTTCTTGCGGCGGACAGTGAAGCCGTCAGAGTGCTTGGCACGCTTGGATTTCGCAGGTGATTTCTTCATTCAGTGTGAGCTGATCGGCTCTCAAAATTAACGAAACCTGGGCCGCCTAGTCTTCGCCAGGTTCTGAAATGTCATACTTCTTGAGGCGGTATATTAGTACATGACGAGGAATATCAAGGCGTTTGGCTGCCTTGGTCTTGTTCCAGCCCGATTTTACCAAAGCGTCAATAATCAGATCTCGTTCGGCTTCCTCGAAAGTAACCTGTTGATGCTGGTCCCGGAGGTCGGAGGAATCATTTGGGTCACCGTGGGGGTCGAATAGCCCGAAATCATCGGGGAGATCAGCTTTGCTCAGAGTATCTCCCTGACGCAGGATAACCATGCGGGCAATCAGGTTTTCCAGCTCCCTCACGTTGCCGGGCCATTGATACTCCATCAGAGCCTCGAGCAATTGATTGTCAAAGTCGATTTTGTCCTGCAGCGCATGCTTCTTGACGAATTCGCGCGCCAGCAATGGGATATCTTCGCGACGTTCACGCAGGCTCGGCACGTGAAGCGGCACGACATTGAGGCGATAAAACAGGTCCTCACGGAATTTTCCGGCTTTGACGCGGTCCCGCAAATCTACATTGGAGGCTGCAACCAGCCGTACATCAACGGGTCTCACGGCTTCGGCCCCTACAGGCTCTACGGCGCTTTCCTGCAATACGCGGAGGAGTTTTGCCTGCAAATCTATCGCCAGTTCACTGATTTCATCCAACAGCAACGTCCCGCCATCGGCGATTTCGAACTTCCCCCGCTTATCCTTCACGGCGCCGGTGAAAGCGCCTTTGACATGGCCGAACAATTCCGACTCAATCAACTCACGCGGTATCGCTGCGCAGTTGACTGCCACGAATTCGTTATCTGCACGAGAGCTTTCGTTGTGAATCGCACGCGCCACCACCTCTTTGCCGACTCCCGATTCGCCGGTGATCAAAATTGTGGCATCGGTGTCAGCAATTTTCTTGATCATTGCCCTCAGTTGCCGGAACGGCTTCGATTCGCCGATCATCTGCTTGCCCGATTCGACCTGTTTCAGCTTGCCGCGCAGCCGTTTGTTCTCCTCCTCCAGCTTCTCGAAAGCCAGTGCTTTCTCGATAGCCACGAACAGCTCTTCGTCCTCAAACGGTTTGGTGATATAATCAAACGCTCCCAGCTTCACGGCTTGCACGGCCTGTGAGACCGTAGCGTGTGCTGTAATAAGGATAACCTTCAGCTGAGGTTGGATTTCGCGTGCCTTTTCGAGCAGTTCAATTCCATCTACTTTCGGCATCCGGATATCAGACAACAGCAGATCAAATTTGTGTTCCTTGAGCAGAACCAGCGCGTCGAGGCCATCCGTCGCAGTCTCTACCGCGTAGCCGCGTTTCTGCAGCTTGAACTGCACGACACGACGCACGGAAGCATCGTCATCGGCCAGTAAAATTCTCATGTTGACTCCCCTGTGTTGAGCAATGGCAGACTAACCGTCGCCACAACTCCGCCATGATCACGATTGGCGAGCGAAATAGTTCCTCCGTGCTGCTCAATTATGTTTTTCGCGATTGCCAGCCCCAATCCGGTACCGGATGATTTGGTCGTAAAGAACGGTTCAAAGATGTGATCCAGATCAGCAGGCTCAATACCGGAACCGGTGTCCTCGATGGTGACGCGCGCCTCGCCCACATTGGTAAGGTTCTTCAGGCCGATATGTATCGCGCTGTCTTCCGGGGAAGCATCGATCGCGTTTAATATCAGGTTGAGGAGTACCTGGTGAATCTTCTCGGCGTCACCCCTTACGGGCACGCTGCCGTTCAGGTCACCCACGATCGTGATCCCTCGCTTGCCGGCTTGCGCCTGGACCTGCTTGATACTGGCGCGGACAACCTCTCCCAGATCCAATTCTCCCAGTTTTGACTCACTGGGACGGGCAAACTCCAGAAAGTCAGTTACGCTGTTGTTGATTCGCTTAACTTCTTTGAAGACAATATCCTTGAATTCGTCGCGCTCCTTCATGGCGATTGATTCATCCGAGAGTATCTCTACAGCACCCTTGATTGAGGCCAGCGGGTTCTTGATCTCGTGCGCCATACCGGCGGCAATACTCCCCACCAAAGACATCTTGTGCGACCGCTCCAGTTGCAGGCGCATCTCCTCGGCTCGGCGACGGGTGCGGAACTCGCGATCAACCAATCCTCCTGCCAGCAACGCAATTGCGAAATAGAAAACTATTTCAGTGAGCTCATCGGCGAGCTGATCCGCTGGCAGGCTATTGCCGAGCAGGTAGGGAACTATCGCAAGGGTAATCACCAGCGCGGTAAGTAATCCGCCTCGCAGTCCGAACCAGGCAGCGGCCACAACGATGGGGATGTAACAAAAGCGACCATGAATCGAGTGCAGCCAATGGACATGGCCGAAGAACGGCTGTATTAGCCAACCCATGTGGATTCCCAGCGTCACGACTATGACGCCCGCGAGGATCGCGAATTTGGTTGTTCTCTTTTCAGGTTGCCAGACGGGCAATGCTGTTTCTCTCTTCCACTTATCTTCCAATTTTCATAGCAAGCAGCCTGCCGAGAGCTACTCACACTCGTTCCAGCTTGATCAAGCAAGCCAGCAAAGGTCCAGATGGCCGCTGAGCGTGATATTTTCCGGGTGTGGCTTCCTTATGGTAACGGATATTCTACACTTTTCTTCAATAATATTCTCCAATTTTGAATCATATTCTTCAATACTACGAGTAATCGACACGGATCAGATTTGAAGCTTCGGCTCCACTCTACGGGCTGTTCCAAGGATCGAGACAGCCTCGCCGAGCAAAAGTGATTTACTATTTAGCTCCCGGTTTCGTAGTTAGGAATAAACCTTTGTGAGAGTCGCAAAATTCAAGGAGATACAGATGTCGATCAGCGAAACGATACTGCCGGAATTCGATCACGAAATGGCCAATACCCGCAAAACGATTGAGCGAGTACCGAACGGCAAGTTCGAATACAAGCCGCACGATAAATCATTCACTTTGGGTCAGCTGGCATCCCACATCGTCAACATACCCACTTGGACACAGGAGACACTGATGCAGGATTCGGTGGATGTGAACCCCGGCGATGGAGAGGGCTTCAGCACACCGCAGCACAACTCCGTTGAGGATTTGCTGAAGAGCTTTGATGAGGCTGTTACCAGGGCCCGTGAGACGATTGCCGAGACCACGGACGAGCAAATGATGCAGCCCTGGTCATTACTCAACGCCGGAGAAACGGTATTAACCATGCCGAGAATCGCGGTGCTGCGCTCATTTATCCTGAATCACCAGATTCATCACCGCGCCCAGCTGACTGTCTATTTGAGATTGAATGATGTACCGCTACCGGCCCTCTACGGCCCGAGTGCTGACGAGCAGGCGATGTAAAGCTCGATTTCTGCAAGTATTGGTCAACGTGCGGGAGTGCGGCGAAGCTAAGCTCTCAGAGTGATTCCGTCCATTTGATCTTATCGCCCACTTTTATGCCGTGTTCATGCGCATAGCCGGCGTTTACCTCGACCACAAACTTGGCAGGCTCCGTCGACGCATACGAGGATTCATCAAACGGGACTGCATCTGCGCGAATCGTCACTATCGTCAGGCTGGAATTGACGAAAATCATGTCGAGTGGTATCTGGGTGTTCTTCATCCAAAATGACTGGATACGCTCGTATGGGAAAATGAACAACATCCCCTGATCGGGCTTCATCTGGCTGCGATACATCAGCCCCTGCTCGGTCTCGACCTGTGTCTTAGCTATTTCTATATCAATCTTGCTTATTTTAATCCCCCCGGTCGTCAGGAAATTCAGTTCACCCTCTTTTTTGAATTGAATATTGCCCGGAAGTGAGACATCAAAGGATGACTTGGTTTGAGCCTTATCCTGCGGCTCAGCTTTGGTCTCTTTAGGTTGAGGGTGTGATAGTACGAAGGTCAATACTACAATCAAAGCCACGCCGAGAATTGCCAGGATGAAGCGGCTGCGTCGTTTACGATCAAGCGCAGCCTTGTCCTGATCAGGCTTCTTCTTTCCTTTCGAATTACCCTTCGCGGCCATCAATAACTCCAAATTGCGGCAAAGTGACTTTCGGAGTGGCGTAATTCTTACGCCTTAAACGTCGTGATTATAGCAAACTTTTCGCGATTAAACCATTGCGAAGTTTAGAGATAGCAGAGTGGGCCGAATCGGCCGCGCCTGGTTTGTCGCGGGAGATTTGCAGTTGATGCTTGACTTTTGGCCGCCAAAATCTTGATTTCTTATATAATAGTCTCACAATGACAACTCGAGAATCAGCACCCACACGGACTAAATTTGGGACAGTGGCGAAAGAACAACCCGGAGCCGATACTAGATATATTGAGGTCTGATTATGTGCACCGATTGCTATTACATGTGCTTAGACGATTTTCCCGAGGCGGAACGACGCGCGGTATTAGTTCATAAATGGTTTTTGTCGGAAAGGGTGGGGCATGATGTGGGAGAGGAATTCGCCATTCATGATTGGCTGGATAATTACGCCACTGAGTGGAGACGACACCGTCTTGAGATTGAACTAGACCAGCAAAAGCGCGAGATGGAAAAGCACCGCTGGCTTGAATCAGAGAAAGCCCACCGCGATCTCGGAACTGATGCTTACCGTGACTGGATAATCCGCTATGCCGCGGCCTGGCGCGCGTGGTATCACGGCAGTGAACCCGGAGAAAGACTGGCCTAGAGACTCCAGCGAACTTCCCCATTACGAAACTACATTACTCAGCTACTCGTTCAAAGTGAACGACAAACCCCGAGTGTCCTTTCGTAGAGTCACCCTCAACCACTGCTACCAGCGAGTCAGGCGTGGGCGATGAGTAGACCAGCCTGGTTGGAAAATCGTGCATCGGATTTTCAAAGGTCGCCTGCGTTGAATCACCGCCAGAATATTTGAACCAGCTTGGCTCCGGAGTGTGTGCAACCTGATCAATGTAGAATGTGCCGCTGTCGGTAGCTGCCAGTGTCAGCAGCTCGGTGAAAAGCGTATCGCTTCCCGCCAGGCGAAAGCTCCTGCCGCTAAATTCCGTCGGGCTCTTTTTCATCCATTGTTCATAGGTCGTTGTTCCGGACTCGGTAGATTCCCAGGTGCCGAGCATCCATTCCAGGTTGACCAGGGTCTTCTCCCGACTCGTCTCTGCTTCCTTTCCGTTGCCGCAGGACCACAGCAGGATTGCCAATGGCAGGATGATTACGGGTGTAATAGTCAGTAATCTTTTCATCGATGCCTCCTTGAATCATATTTTTCATCTTAGCAGCTAGTCAAGTTGTCGGATGCC
>CAYXUL010000075.1:7695-10977 GCA_964468475.1 uncultured Ignavibacteria bacterium
GGCTTGTCAACTTTAACGGCGAGATTGGCAGGTTTGTATCCTGCGGGAATCGTGAACTTGGCTGCATCCCCATCCCAGTCTTCGTAGTTGATCAGCCATTGCACCGTATTAGCTTTGGGGAAAGGGGATAGATCCGAGGTTGAGTCAGCGAAGACAACGGTCCGCACCGGAAATCCATCGATGGCTTTGAGCTTCGAACTCCACTGAGACTCGCCGGGAATCGACCCATTTGCTAACAAGAAAAGCCTGCCGACTTCATAATATCCGGGCTGAAGATTGGGATCCACCCACAATTCCGTCTTTACATTTGGCCTGCCGGAAGCAGTCCGCTGACTCAGTATGTACAGCTTGCAGGGATAACCAGCAACGGTTGCCCGCTTTCCGGTAGAGTCTATCACCGCGCCCTGGACAAAATCAACGAGTTTCTCCAACCCACGATAGAACCGCTTGTCACCGGCCCTGAACATGGCTGATTCCCCCGGCATCGGCCCGACCACAGTTCGGTAGCTTTTTGACTCATGATCAAGCCAGGTGAGCGAATCCCCTGATTCGTAGAAGATGATGGAAACGCCCTCGCGCGTGTCAAGACGATAGTCTTGCCCCGCGACCCAGACGTCCACAGTGTCCACCAACGAATCGCGCGCGTTTTCGGAATTCCGCAATGGAGGCGATACGGTCTCGAAGACGGCGTGAGTTCCGCACAAGGCTGTCGCTACAAGCAGCGCGACTGCCGTCAGCATACAAGAAGTGATAAGTCTATAACATCTCATGATGATTCGGGATAATTTGCAGTCATCGCTACAGCAGCCACTCGACTATACCGCATACAGCTGCCACAGCAAACCCTATCGTTGAGATCCACATATAGGAGTAGCCTCGGCCGCTGTACCATTCTCTGGTCATCCAATGAGGTTTCCAGTGTCTCGGATTCGTGCTCGGCAAATGAGGGGCTTGCTGCGTGGTGTTGTTGAAGGCAGCAACCTGAAAGCCCAGCCCCGTCAGGAGAAAAATCAATTGAGCTGTCGAAAGCACGAGTTTCATACTTCAATTCTCTTACAAAGCTGCATCTTAATCGAAAGATAAAAAGTCCCGCACGAATGCCGTCGTCAAGTCAAATCTAGGGGAAACCGTTGGTCGCTGCTGCAGCCGAGCAAATTAGTATTGACAAAAACGACCTATCGTACCTACATTAGAGAGGCAACAAATTTCGAAGAAGAAATCATCAATACTTTTACGAGATCTCGGTTCAAGAAAATCTAACTATCGAGCCGAATCTGAGACAATTCCGACACTGAGAGAGTCGCGGCAAGAGCGATTTAGCGTGATCACGGTGTAGTATTCTTACTATTCAGTCCGATCAGTCACAATTCCAGTGGGATGGGCAGATTTTCGTGAAGAGTATTCAACGCATCTTCTCAAGGGCGATTCTCGTCCGTTTATCCGCTGAGACGAAAATTATGGAGCTTTCGTGATCCTCTGTCCCAGCGGAATCCAGCAAGACGAGGGCGCCCTGAAGCTGCTCGAAGATACCGAGTACATAATAGGCCAGCGCAGATTATCAGAATCCCAGTAACAGGAGGGTAAGAGTATGAGGATCTCCCCGAATAGGCAAAAGCGCAAAAGGTGGGTCGTTTTAGCCGTGTGCCTGCTTGTTGCAGCCATTACGGTGGCGGTGTTCGCATTGCCAAACTCTGTCGTGAATGTGGCCAGCGTGCCCGGCACGCAGCAGCTAAATGCCGATGTGGCAATTAGCGAAGTCACGCCGCTTGAAGTCTACGCAATGTGGACTGAGTTTGGCGCTGCCGGCTTTCCCGGCGGCCTTAGCGGATTTGGATATTCGCCCGACGGCGGCATGACCTGGACAGCATTTCTTGATGCACCCGGACCGGGTTACACCTTTAACTGGAACCCCGCCATAGACGCAATGCCCCCCGTATCGGGGCCGGGCGGAGGCTTCATTCGCGTTCATACCGAACTTACCCCGGGGTTGTATGGGGCCGCCAACGGAATCTCAATGAATGGTACTCCGGGTGGAGGAGCCCCCTTCGGCGCACCCGTGCCCCTCGCAACTAATACTCCCGGACTCAACTGGTATGACTACGCCAACATTACGGTCGACAACTATGCCACTAATCCGATTCCGGGATATGCGACGGCCCACATGGCCTGGGTGGAGTATGTTGATGGTACCGCCGGTGATGCAGACGGCAACGGCAATCCGTTTGACGATGCCGGTGATAACTTTCGTATCTGGTACTCCTATTCAGACTTAAATCCGGCCGGCCCGGCTCCGAATTATCCGGCGTTCTCCCCGCCAATCGTCGTGTCTGGGGGACCGCAGGTAATAGCGCCGAATCAAATGAACACCTTCCGGCCCGACCTTGACGTCATGGCGGTTGGAAACGCCCTGATCCCTCCCGGTGGCACCTATATGGCGTGGACCGACGGCGGCACTATCTTTGTTGATGCTACCACAGGCGTCGGCGCTCCCTGGGGTGCTCTCACCGGGGGCGCCGGACCGGTAGTCGCAGCAGGAGTAACCGCACCTCTTCCTCCGATAATAAATCCCGGAATCAATGGCGCAACAACTGCCGCGATTGCAGTGGATAACTCAGCGGGTCCGTGCACGGGCATGGTGTATGTCGTGTGGTCGGACCTCAGAGCAGGCGATGCCGATATCTGGTTTTCCAGTAGTCCGGCAGGAGCGCCCGGCAGCTGGACACCTCCCGTGAGAGTCAATCAGGATCCTGCGGGCAGCGGACTCGATCAATGGAATCCGCAAATCAGCGTGGACAATGCGACCGGTACCATTACGGTATTATATCTTGACCGCCGCAACGATCCCGCGACGCCGAATTCACGCGTTGAAACCTGGGCTTCCCGTTCTACTGACTGCGGCGTGACCTGGAACGACTGCCTCATCTCCGATGTCGGCCCTACCCCACCAATCACTCTTTTTCCCGATCAGTCAGGTAAGCCCTATTATATGGACTATCTCGACATCGACTGGAACTTGTTCAATGGTATGAACGGCTACGTCTGGAATGATGCCCGCAACGGAGCCGACAATGATATCATTTTTGAATCGGTGCCGGTAACTTGTGGAGTAGATTCGGACGGGGACGGTGTTCCTGACGCAATCGACAACTGTCCCTTTGTTGCCAATCCCGGCCAAGCTGACGGTGATGCTGACGGTATCGGCGATGTTTGCGATAACTGCCCGGCGACTTTCAATCCGGGGCAGGCCGATGCTGATGGTGATGGTGTCGGTGATGTCTGCGA
>CAYXUL010000075.1:11077-12972 GCA_964468475.1 uncultured Ignavibacteria bacterium
CTTTCAATCCGGGGCAGGCCGATGCTGATGGTGATGGTGTCGGTGATGTCTGCGATATCTGTCCCGGGTTTAACGATGCTCTCGACGCTGACGCTGACGGCGTTCCGGACGGTTGCGATAACTGCCCCGCCAACGCGAATCCGGCTCAGCTCGATAGTGATGCTGATGGTGTCGGCGATGCCTGCGATATTTGTCCCGGTTTCGATGATAACATCGATGGCGATGCCGATGGCGTACCGGATGGCTGCGACAATTGTCCGACCTTTGCGAATCCGTTACAGACGGATTCCGACGCTGACGGCATCGGCGACGCCTGCGACAACTGCCCGGCGACCGCCAACCCGGCCCAGACAGATTCTGACGCTGATGGTGTCGGGGACGCCTGCGACATCTGTCCCGGCTTTGACGACAACATCGACACCGACGCCGATGGCGTACCCGACGGCTGCGACAATTGCCCACTGACATTTAATCCGGCTCAGGCGGACTCTAACAGCGATGGAGTCGGAGACGCCTGCGACACGCCGTGCGGATGTACTCCGGGTGATGCCGACGGTAGCGGCGGCATCAGTATCGGGGACGCGGTTTACCTTATCACTTTTGTCTTTGGTGGTGGACCGGCGCCAACGCCATACGCGGTTTGTTCCGGCGACGCGAACTGCGACTGCAGCATTTCGATCGGTGACGCTGTTTACATTATCAACTATATCTTCGGAGGTGGCCCGGCTCCCTGTGACTGCGCAACATGGTCAGCGAGTTGTGGAACTCCATAACCGAAGACGCTGATATCCTTCAACAGGGCCGGGTGGCAACGCCTGGCCCTTTATTTTTCCATTCGATTTCGTCTGCGAAAAAAGTGATTGACCCTATCCAATTTCCTGTTAAAATACCTGCACATTTGTGCAGTCTCCTTCGTATATCTGGTAGAGGCTGCCAGTAGATGGACAGGAAAAATGAACAAGAATATTACCGGCAATATCGGGCGAAACGGTTCCACGGCAACTACCCCCAAGCAACTGAGTTTCAGTCGCTTATGGGTTGAGATACCACATTCCGGACGGAGCCGACCGGCACAGAAAATCCAAAACCGTAGGGCAGGAGTTTCCGACTCCCGCCAGACAGATAAACCCGAATCTCCGGGTTCCGGTAATGAACCAAACAAGATAACAAACGCCGACACGGCGCAGACAATCCCCCGTCTGCGGGAACTGCTCAACCGCAATTGGCCCGAGGCAGCATATGGCGGTCGGAACGGCACTGCCCACAGATTCCGTATCCATCTCCCCGATCTGGCCGCCATTTTCCCGCACACTGGAATTGCCTACGGGCAACTGATCGAGATTAGCGGCGGGATCTCGAGCGGCAAAACGACGCTGCTGCAGAAAACCCTGGCCGCGATCGAACCGGCGCCGATTATCGGCTATCTCGATTTCAGTTGCAGTTTCTTTCCGCCCGGCGCTGAGGCCGCGGGGATTGACCTGCAACGTCTGAAACTGCTGCGACCCGATACTCTGCAAAACGGGATTCGCACGATCGAGGTACTTTTGCAGCAAAGACTGATCAACTGCGCTGTCTTTGATCTGGTGGGAATCCATGAACCGCTGCCCCGGATTTTGCTTCACCGGTTACGGCAGAATATCATCCGTGCCGAAGCGCTCGGCTTTTTCCTGACCGAGACCGGATCGCGTCACCTGCCCGCAAGCTACAGCTCCTTGAGGTTACAAACCGAACGCGCTCCGAACGACGCAATCGAAGTCACCGCCGTGCGCAGCCGTCTCGGTCATGAAGGCGCCAGGGGAAGAATAGGCAGGAGGGTAAATCATGTTTGAACCGACCCGTGTGGCTTGCATCTATATCCCCAATTTTGTTCTTACCCTGGCAGGGCGAGATGATCC
>CAYXUL010000075.1:13072-14349 GCA_964468475.1 uncultured Ignavibacteria bacterium
CCGGGACGCTGGTTTATGGAGTTGCGCGGCCTGCGGAAATTGCATGGCGATGAAACAGAGATCGCTCGCACACTTGTTGAGGAGCTGAAAGCTAAGGGTCTGCCGGTGCGTTTCGGTATCGGTGACAATAATTTTGTGGCGCGGGTCGCCGCCGAGGTGAGTGAGCGGTATCGGTACACTATTATCCCGGAAAATGAGGGCCAGGAATTTCTGGCACGACTGCCGGTTAGACACCTGCTTGTTAGTGATGAAATCAAAGAACAGCTTCATGCTCTTGGGCTGCGCACTATCGGGCGGGTGGCGAAATTTCCTGTCAATGAGCTGGTGGAACGTTTTGGGGTAGAGGGCTGGCGATTATCACAGCTTGCGCGTGGGGATGATCCCACTCTTTTCACTCCTTTACCCCCCGAGGAGGACTGGAGCGAGAAGCTTACTTTTGATTTTCCCCACTACTACCTCGGTGGAGTTGTCAAAGCTACGCAGAGATTATTTGCGTCCCTCTTCGATCGCCTGGCGCAGCTTGGGCTCGGTTGCCGCCGGGTCGAGGTAACACTCCTGTGCGATGACCGTCAATCATTCCCGCTTGAAGTTGCCGTTGCCTATCCCACCCTATCGATTGCAAAATTTATCGCGCAACTCCGCCTGCAGCTGCATCAGGTGCGACTTTCCGGTGGCGTGGTGGAAGTCACCCTGATGCCGATCAGCACCACCACCCTCAACACCCAACAACTGCGGCTGCCTGAAACCAACACGCATAACAACACGGCGATTCCGGTTGGTGCTTTAGAGCAAAGATTACTTGAGCAGGCGTTGAAGCATACACAAAGTGTCGTCTCCCCGTTACCGGAGCAGAGTTTCTGCCTCATGCCTCCCGACTCTGCTCCGGAGAAAAATAAGAGCGCGAACAAACAGAAACCGGTGCGGTTTCCCTATGCGATCAGGTCACCGGTCGGTTTGCGTCTTTTCCCGAAACCACAGGCTGTGGAAGTTACCCTGCATGATGATCTCCCCCGCAAACTCACCATCGCCGGCAAAACTCGTCAGATCACTCACTTGCGTGGACCCTGGCGCCTCTCGGGCAACTGGTGGGAACATGAATTCCAGCGTCACTACTTTGAGGTCGAAACCAAAACCGGTTCATACCTGATCTATCATGACCTGCAATCCGCCAGCTGGTTCGTGCAGGGAATTTTCGATTAACCACTAGGAGGCGGTATGGAGTATGTCGAACTCCACTGCCACAGTAACTTTTCCTTCCTCGACGGCGCTTCGCACCC
>CAYXUL010000076.1:0-4196 GCA_964468475.1 uncultured Ignavibacteria bacterium
ATCGGTAAGGCAATTGCCCGCTCACTGGCGCTGGAGGGAGCGGAAGTAGCAATCCTGTCGCGAAGCAAATCGAATCTCGAACGAGCTTGTGCTGAAATCAAGAAGCATTCCGGCGTGGAGGTCTATCCCTTCGTTTGTGATGTTACACAGCCGAAACAGATTGACGCCACCTTTATCAAAATAGAGAAGAAACTTGGTGAGCCGCAAATTGTCGTTTGTAATGCCGGTGGTCCGCCGTCAAAGCACGTTGCCGATATCACCGAGAAAGAGTGGGATGATGCCTATCGGCTGAGCCTTAAGTCGACAATTATGCTGGCGCAGGCTGCACTTCCCGCCATGCAATTGCGCAAATGGGGGCGCATCATCGCGATAACTTCGATTTCTGCAGTTCAACCTGACGCCGGACTTACGCTCTCATCGACGATGCGTCCGGGTGTGCATGGGTTGATCAAATCTATCTCCAACGATTATGCGCAGTACGGCATCACCGCCAATGTGATCTGCCCCGGCTATACTGCAACTGAGCGCTTGAATGAACTCGCCGAAGCCATCTCGAAGCGCACCGGTAAGACTCCGAAGAAGGTCTATTCGTCATGGAAGGCCGAAATCCCGGCGAAGCGGCTGGCCAAACCAGAGGAGCTGGGTGATCTGGCGGCATTTCTCGCCAGCGAGCGGGCAGGCTATATCAATGGCGCGGCTATCAACATTGATGGCGGTTTCATCAGGGTGATTTAGGTCATCACGCAATAACATCACCATCTGTGACAGCCTCCCCCGAAAAAACTGAATCGCGCTTCCTGCTCTACGCCGTCGTCATCATTGGCCAGTTTATCGCCGGTGGTACTTTCCCTGTAGCCAAAATCGCACTGAGATCTTTCGAGCCGTTCACGCTGGCGATCTGTCGCTTTGTGATCGCTTCTCTATCGCTGCTTACGATAGTCTGGCTTACCGGTCGTCTTAAACCGATCAGAAAGAGCGATTGGGGGAAATTGATCTGGCTGGGCTTTCTCGCCATACCTCTAAATCAACTGCTGTTTCTTTACGGCTTGAAGTTCACGACTCCCGGCCGCTCCGCCCTTTACTACGGCGCCACGCCGGTGTTTGTTTTTCTGCTGGCAATCTGGTACCTGAAGGAGAAAGCCACCTGGAAGAAAATTGCCGGCATTCTCATGTCATTTGGTGGGGTTGCCATCATCCTCAGAGCGGGGCGTTTCGACAGCGAAATCCTCTACGGCGATATCATGGTAATTCTCGCCGTTATTGCGTGGGCGGCATACACGATTTATGGAAAACCCCTGGTAAAGCGATACGGCGCGCTGACAATGACGGCGTATGCACTGGGAATCGGAACACTTCTCTATCTGCCGCTGGGGATCTACTTCGCTGCCAGATTTGATTTCAGCGTCGTACCGGTAGAGGGTTGGCTGTCCTTAGGTTATCTCGCGATCATGACCTCGATCGTGAGCTACACTATTTGGTATTGGGCGCTGGCGAGAATGGAGGCTTCCAAGCTGGCGATTTTCCAGAACTTGCAGCCGATTATCGCGGCGCTGCTGTCCTTTGTTTTCGTCGGCGAGACCTTCGGCGCCTCGTTCTTCGTTGGCGGTTCGCTGGTGATTCTGGGGGTGCTCGTTACCCAGCGTGGCTGAGCCCCGGAGCCTAGTAACACATTCCCGGAACAGGACCACCCGCGAAAATGTAATTGATGAGGTATACCGCATCCCCAATCGTGGTGGTACAGTCGCCGTTGGCATCACCCTTGCACGGAAAACAAGGCGGGGGTCCGCCGGCAAATATATAGTTGATGATGTACACCGCGTCCCCAATAGACCAGTTGCCACTGCAGTCAGCGTCGCCGCAGAAGAAGCAGTCGTAGCAGGGTTTGAACTGAAACTCGCTGCCAGCGAAAATAAAGCCCTGAGAGCAAAGAAAGTCCGTCGCGTCCGCAAGAGTAGCAGATATCAGCGTCGGCGTTAATACCCCACTACCTCTCGTCAGGAGAACAGCGCACTTAAGAGTGTCCGTGAGCGACAGTGTCCGGTTTCGTAACAACGACATAAAGCTTGTCACATCTCCAGCACCAACGCCGGAATCAGTCAACTGGCGAAACGGCAGCGATTGAATGAGAGTCCAGATCGAGTCCGACTGAAACGTATTCCAGGGGTCGACATAGCTAGCGTCGGAAATATTCGTGCCACCTGCAAAGTCACCACAGTTTCCCCTCATCCAGCCATCAATATAACCGCTGGTAGTACCGAAGTTCAATTCAGTGGCCGTCTGTCCGATACTGCCTACGGCCAAAGCGGGCCAATCCGGCAGGATTGATTGCTCGTCATCACCGCCACCATTCAGGGGCACATCCCAATCAGCCGCGAAGGCGACGCACAGGTTTGAGATAGTACCGGTGGCGTTGATGCCCGGGTAAATGGTATAGATTGCCAGTACAAAATCACTGTCGTTCCCGGTAGGGGCAAGATACTGCGCTAAGAATTCAATTGTCGAGTCACGGTTGGTGCCCTTACCCCAGGCGTACTGGTAATTAGAGTAGGTGGTTGAATCAATCTGAATTGCCTGAATCGGCAGCAGGTAGCCAAAATCATTGTCAACTGTGGGCATACCTCCCGCACCGTTATAAATCGACCAGCTGAGATTGTCAGGGCCGGTGCCGATGATCAGGGACGCATCACGCAGGTAGGTTTCTCCACTCGAAAAAACGTAATAGCCCCCCGGTGTGGAGCCGGCGGCCATACGACTGGTTTCACTCACCGCCAGCTGGCTGTGGCTGTTATGAATATTGACGAAGCTTTCGCCGAAGAGAGCCGTGGCAAATAGCAGCATCACTATGATTCCCAGCTGGGGCAGTAGAAATCGGGATTTCATTTTTCTCTCCTTGGCTGAATTATAGTCCTTTTGCTGTGGTTGCGAGATGAAGTAGCCGTTTTCAGAGCTTTCGGGAAAGCTCGATTCTACTTTAAGATACTACTCCATGGTGAGGTTAGCAACTGTAAACTGGACAAGTCAGTCAACCTAGAGCCAGTAATTCGTCAAAGCGGTCCGCTGCATCGGCTGCCAGTCCGAGGTATTCCGTGATATCTGACAGGCCGTGATAGCCAATGTTCAGAAACAGCGGAAACGACACCTGTTCCACTGACAAGATGCTGCATACCATCTGCCAGTCTACCTCTCCTGTAAATGGCGTCAAATCAGTTAGTGATTTTCCATCTGTATCAGAGAGGGTGGCGGCTGCCAGGCGTGAGCTGTGGCGTTTGAGAATCTCACAGGTTTCACCGCGGGCAAGTAGATCGAGCGCCGGACTGTAGCACAAGCCAAATTGTGGAGATCGGTACTCGCTGAATACCAGCTCGAGAGTCTTTAGCGAGCGTGATTCGATCAAATTTCGCACCGCCAACTTAATTCCCATGATTTCGGCTGTTTCGACTAACCCCTCCAGCGCATGAATGGCCGAGCGGGCGTCGCTACCATACTGATTCGGCAAAGCGTGGGTTATAGTGAGGATCACCGCGCGACAGCCAATATCGCGGGCCGCCGACATCAGCAGCGCGATCCTGACTACCGCGCCCATACGCGTTTCGGCGTCGGTGCAGGTTATGTCATATTCCTGGGTGACCGGCAGATGCAGCGCATCATAGGCCAATACCGCTGATCTGGCTTCAGAAATTAGCTGCAGCCGACCCGTTCGGTCGCGATAGCTGCAATGGGGAATTTCTTCATCAAGGTTGAGATGTGAGAAGCCGGCTTCGCTACAGGCGCTGAAGTAGGACTTAAGATCGAGGGATCGGCAGGGGCTGATCGGCAGGGAAAAGTTCATCAACCTCAAGATGCCTCGCCGCAGTGGGCAGTCAAGAAATATTTGACAGCGGGATTAGCGGCAGTTAGCTTTCTAAGGCGAGGAGAGGAAGAAACATGAAAGTACGTAATTACCATAAGATCGAGCAGCGTAGTGCTTACTCAAAAGAGGAATGTGTCGGCTGCACCGTGAGAGTCGGAATTTCGGTTGAGGATGGCGCCGAACAGCTCGCGATGCGAATTGTGGAGATCGACCCGGAGGGCTACTCGCCCTGTCGCTCGAAGCCGCACGAGCAGGCGATCTTCGTCGTCAAGGGGAGTGGGGCGGTGAAAGTCAACGAAAGCGAGCGCACCATCGGCAAGGATGACGTGCTTTTTCTGCCGGCAGG
>CAYXUL010000076.1:4296-14204 GCA_964468475.1 uncultured Ignavibacteria bacterium
CCGGCGAATGCCGCGCTATCCGTGCTCATCCACGCAATATCGTTGGGCCAGAGCGTGTCCTGGTCGACGGCGTTGCGAATGTAGAGCTCATTGTCATACGAGTCATACTTTCGCTCCGGTCCCCAGAAATAATCCTCGGCAATTCCCAGCGGATCGGTTCTGCCAGCCCGCCACACCCAGCCGTCGATGTTGCCGCCTCCTGTCGGCCAGTGGCGCTCGCCGATAGAATTGGCTTCTTCCGGCGTGTGGCAGGTTGAGGCACAATTGGCGCCCTCTGAACCGTTATTACCGTAATCCAGGAAAATTGCCAGAACATCCTCATCCACCCAGCGCTGTTCATCGCGTTCCGATTGCGATAAGGTATAGTTCCCATGTGTGTCGCGCACAGTATCGACTTCCTGCTCGAATGGTCTCTGTTCGGGATGAAGTCCGAAATACCAGTACCCTGGATCAGTAGTTTTTGACGAGTCGCTCCAATCGAAACGGAAATAGACATTGTTCCCGTCGGTTACAGCCTTGACTCTCACGACGCCGGGACCAAAATAATTCGTATAGGCGCTATCGGTGCCCACCCAGATCGATGCCTGATCAATGTCGTTCCAGATCGGATCGCTCGGCATATTGCCGGCTGCCGGAGCTGTGCTCACCAATGCCACATTAATCGCGGTATCCTTGCCGTTCACCGGTGGCTCGTTCGGTCCGCCACAGCCAAGCTGGATTAAAGCCACGAGCACCACAACCGAAATCAACAGGAAAACATTCTTCCGTTTCATCAACTCTCCAACGCTACTATAAACTTGACAGAATCTCGTAATCTTAACAATCGTGTCGCAAGAACGGCCAGCAGTCAAAAGTCGATTTAGCCGACCACCGGGTCCGATCAATTAACTCAGCCCAATTAAACCTATCTGAATTTAGAGTCAATTCTAAATAGTCGCGATTAGCGTCGCTACGACGTTCATTCGCGTAGTCCTTAGCTTATAACGCCTTAATGATGATAAGCGTCAAATCATCCGGCTGCCGCTCGAAATCTCTGAATTCGGAGACGGCTTTCACGATTTTCTCTCGTATCTCTCGGGAGGACTTATTTCTGTTCTGTTTTACCAGCTCAACAAGTCGCTCGGTTCCAAATAGTTCATCGTCCGAACTCTCCGCTTCCGTTACACCGTCAGTGAAGAAGCAGAGCAATTCTCCCGCATCTATATGAATCGGCCGTTCTTCATAATCCTTGTCCTGCTGGATACCGAGTGTCCAGCCGCCGTCCTTTAGAAATTCCACTTTGCCGCTGTTCCGCAGCAGAAACGGGGGATTGTGTCCAGCATTTGAGAAGGTGAAAATGCGGTTCTTGGTATCCAGCACCCCGTACACTGCCGTCACGAATTTGCCCCGCTCAACCGATTCGCAGATGAGATTATTAACCTTACGGAGGATAGTCCTGATCGCGTAATTGTTCCTGATCTCGGCAATCAGCGAAGCCCGAAACGAGGCCATAATCAGCGATGCCGGCAAGCCCTTGCCGGAGACATCCGCGATCGTTATCCCGATCTGGCGGTCAACAATCGGGATGAAATCGAAGTAGTCGCCGCCGACCTCCTCCGAAGATATATTAATTGCATCGAAATCGAATCCGAGATTCTCCGGGAATTTCTGAGGCAGAAACGATTTCTGAATATCCCGAGCGACCTGCAATTGATCCCGCAAACGGTTCTGGTCGAGAATTTCCTCGATCAGCCGGGCGCGCGAGATTGAGAGTGCGGCCTGGTTAGCGAATGCTGTGACGATCTCCAGATCGGAAGGCGAAAAGGCATCGAGAGTGTCAGACTCCAGATTGAAAGCGCCCAAAACTTCCTTTCCCGAAAAAAACGGGATCACCAGTTCTGAGTGCGTCGACTCGCGCGCAGCAACATAACGCTTGTCCTCGCGAACATCTGGAACAATGATGGCATCTCCGGTTTTGATCGCGCTGCCGACCAGCCCCGTGCCGGCCTTCATTTGCAGCATTTCTTCGGAGCGGTCGTTTACGTAGCCGTAAGAAAACAGTTCATCGACCGATTCGCCACCCTTCACCAGGATGAAGATCCCGATTGCATCGAACGATAACAATCTTTCCAGCGAAGACACAATACTGCGGAATACTCCCTCCATCTTGATCGACATCGACAGGATTGAACCGGTTTCCTGCAGCAGCTCCAGCTCCAGTTTACGGCGCCTCAGTTCATCCTGAAGAATCGCCAGACGTAATGCCAGCTTGCGCTCTTCGATGGTGTTCTCCAGCTCGCGCTGAAGCTCTGATTCAGCAGCTCTTGTCAGCAGCACAAAAGCGGCTGCGACTCGCTCAACTTCCGCTACCGGAAATACTCGCACCTGATCCGGTTGAAATCCAAGATTGCCGGAAAGACTTTGCAGTATGGCGTTCGCGGAAGCGTCAGGATGGTTGTTAAGCTGCTCAAAATCGGAAGGGATCACGTCGCGAAGTGAATAGACTTCCATCCCCTGCGCACAGAGCAGATTGACCTCCAGCTCCATCCGCGAGCGGTGATAAACCAGCACGGCAAGACCGTTGTCATCAACATAGCCCTGCAAATTGTTCCGCAATTCGGTGAGGAATTCATCGCGGGTATCAGCGAAGAAGCGGGCTTGTCGATATTGTTTCTTCAAGAGCAGTTCCATAGTACTTATCCCCGGCTAGTCGTTTCCGAGACTCATCGTCCGAAATTGTCTCAGTTATACGCCTGAGCTCACGGATTCGACGGTACAGAGCTTCAAAGAATAGGCGATTTGCCGTTTCTAACCAACAATTATCTGATACCAAACAGGCATTTGGCGTTGTGTCGGAATGGCGCGAAGTCGCCATCTACCAACACTTAACGTCACCATCGGATTTCTTACTTGACAGCATTGGTGGACTTTATGATTTTCCTGGTGTCAAATATCGAAACGATTTTCGGTGCTGGTAACAGCCGAAGAGGGAAGTGGGTTAGAATCCCACACAGCCCCGCTACTGTATGCAGCTACGAAATCCCCACCTTATATGCCACTGGTCGATGTCTGAATTGACTGGGAAGGCGCGGGAGAGTAGGCTTGAAGCTGACAAGTCAGGAGACCTGCCGAAGATCATGGGGTTAACTCTATTCCTGCGCGGGTTCAGGAAAAGCTCCCTGATCGGCATTTAGTAGTAATAACTCGCCGATCCTTTTCTACCCGCCCGAGGAGGTTGCATGAGGCAACTTGCGAGGGCATTTTTGTTGACGGTCGCTTCCGCTGGAGACCGACTGCCACGTCCACCTCTTCTGCTGTTTCTTCCAGCAATCATCTTTTTCGTATCCCTCTCTCATCACGTCACGGCCTCCAATTTTGGCAGCGTCAGCGGTGTCGTGATCGATTCAGTCCTGGCCGAGCCGGTAGGCGGTATCCTGGTGACAATCTTGCCCGACGGCTATAGCGTCGTGTCGGACGCCAACGGCAGATTTCACCTGGATCGACTCACGCCCGGTTTTAAGACGTTGCAGATTAGCTCAAGATTTTATCACAGCCGCGCACCAGAATCATTTCTGGTGCGCGTAGGTGAAATAATCGAAATCTCTGTTGACGTCACATCTATCGTCACTCTTGAATCTCCACAGACCGTTACCGCTGACCCGGAAGACAGCCCTGGCCGCAATGTGTTTCGACGCAAGGAACTTGCGGGAAGCAATTCAAACAGTGTTGGTGAATTCCTGCGAAGTCAGGGGATGTATCTTCAGGGTGACGGACGCGCACAGTATGTGAGCCTGCGTGGCTATCTGCCGGATGCCGTGCTGGTTCTGGTGGACGGTACCGCTCTCAATCCTGATGGTACGGCCGTTGATTTAAGCGCGATACCGCTGAAGAGCATCGAACGGATTGAAGTCTACAACAGTGGCGCCGCGGCAAGATTTGGAGCCGACGCTCTCGGAGGTGCGGTCAACCTGGTAAGCCGTAAGGCGCGCAACAATGAGCCACTGGTTGAGGCCGTGGGCCGATCGGGAAGCTTCGGCTTGTGGGGGGGTGGTGTGGTACTGGCTCCGCAAACCGAAATTGTTGATGCCGTTTTTCAGTACGACTATGAGGAAGCTGAGAATAACTACAGCTACCAGCATCCATATCTTGGTGAACAGAAACGGCACAACAACGCCTCGCGCCGCTACTCGCTGTATGGAAATATCCGACCGCAGACACTTCCGGAACTGAACTTGTCGTTGCGCCTCGCCAACGAGCACTACGGCATACCGGGAGCGATCTTCCAGGAAACGGGAGCTGGTGCAGCGAGCCTTCACGAATCGCGCCTACTGTCGGTAGGTTATCAGAGCAATAACTGGTTGGTGCGGGGTAACTATCATGAATTATATCAAGAGTATCGCGATCCCTCCGCTTTCATCCCGTACGACAATCACTACACGCAGATCGGCCGTCAGCTAGAGGCGCAGTGGTCGCGGACTCTCAACCACTGGCTGGGGCTTGAAGCGGGGGCACAATTCCTGGCTGAGACTTTCTTAAATCGTGATCCGGTAAACCCACAGCAAACCCTACCGACAGTGAGTCGGCGCACTGAGTCGGTGCGAATCGGCGCGGAGCTGAAAAAGGAACTCAAGGGTTTTAGCGGGCAATTGTCACAACGTTATCGCTGGGACCGCGTCGATGATGGCTCGCATCTATCTCCCTACATCGGGGCATCGTTGAAGTATGGTAGTCGTTTGATTCTTGGTGCGAACACGGCCTATTCAGAATCGTATCGAACTCCACCTATTGATGCGCTGTTCTGGCAAAATGATGTCTTTGCCGTAGGGAATCCAGACCTGAAGCCTGAAACCGCTATCAAGCGGGAGGCCGGAATCTCTCTGGAAGTCAATTCTCCCGTGAAGATCAACGCCAAAAACTCGTGGTACGAAAGTGATCTTGCGGACCTGATCATTTGGCGCCGGCAGTTTGACGGCAAGTATAAGCCTGTCAACCTGGATAGAGCACATTATTCAGGGGTTGAGTGGTCGATCGGTGTGAGTGTGCTCGAAGATAACCTCCGCCTCAAATATACCTATTCCACGCTTTCGGCAGTTAACCGTTCAGCAGGATCAGGGTACGAGGGCAACCAGATTCCATTTCGCCCCGATCGTACTGAGATGGTATCCGCAACCTGCCGCCTCCATCCACTGACGATCAGCTACCGAATCAGCCACACGGGCAGGCAATATATTCGCGAAGCTAATACCAAGGCGCTGGAGCCATATACTCTCCATGATCTGGGAATACAATTTGATCTGCGGCTCTTCGAGCATACACACAAAGTCGATTTTGAGGTGCTCAATCTATTCAACGAGCATTATGAGTTACTCGAACGAATGCCGATGCCGCCGCGCAGCTTTCGCGTTGAATTGCAGGCGAGTCTTTAGGAACTACTTCAATAGGAAATAGACAATGTTTCGATATATCACGTTTACACTGGTACTAGTTCTGATTGTCATCACCGCATCCGTCGTCGCTCAAGATCGTAGTCTTGTCATCATCAATGGGCTTGGCGAGACGATGGACGAGGTCAATTTAGTCTCGGGCAGCGCCAACCTTGATGTCGCCACGCTTGGCCTTTATCCCAACGATGTCCTGGTGAACGGTGACAAGATCTATGTAATTAACTCCGGCAGCGACGAGGTTCAGATCTTCGATCGCAATGCGTTCACTCCGCTGGGAACGGTTTTTCTTGGTGGCGGCCGTAATCCCTGGTCGGGGGCCTTTCTGTCTGCAGACACTCTCTACGTTACCAACTTCGTAACCTCGACCATCTCTAAGGTCGACATTGCCAGCCAATCAGTAATCTCGGAGTTTCCGGTTGGCGATGCCATGGCCTCCGACAGCCCGGAGGGGATTCTGATCAAGGACCGCAAGGCCTTTGTCTGCCTTACCTCATTCGACAACCTGTTCAACTATGATGACGGTAAACTCGAAGTCTACGACCTTGACGCCGACACCTTGCTCAAAGTGATCGAAGTGGGGATCAATTCCCAGTGGGTGACCGAGGGTTACGATGGCTACCTTTATGTCATCAGTACGGGCAACTACGCCGATGTGGAGGGGTGGCTGTATAAAATCGATCCTGACGCTCTCACAAAAGTCGACAGCCTGTTTCTGGGTGGTAGCCCCAGCTCGATTGCGATCACCAAGCAGGGAGTTGCCTTCATTGCCGCCGGAGGGTTCTCCGGTGGCGGAGGGGCAGGAGGACAGGTCTATACAGTCGACCTGGGTGGCTGGCAAATTTTGCACGGCCCGGCTGATCCTTTGGAAACTGATTTTGGCGTGGTTGATGTCCTCACGGTCAGTGACTCAACCGTCGTTAGCTGCAATTTCGACGACGACACAGTTACAGAAATTGATTCCACCGGTACCGTGCTGCAGCGCTTCAATGTTGGTGACGGCCCCACTGCAGCCGCCAAATCTCCGGAGTGTTTCGTTGTTAAGGGCGATGCAGACGTTTCCGGCGATATTTCGATTGGCGATGCGGTCTACATCATCAACTACATCTTCGGAGGAGGCCCCCCAAGTCCGGTCAGTAACGCGGGGGATGCAGACTGCAGCGGTGGCATTTCCATTGGAGACGCAGTCTATATCATCAACTACATCTTTGGCGGTGGACCGCTCTGTGGCGAGTGCGCCGACTAATTCACGCCACAGGCGTTTCTTCAGCCTGTAGTCCCTCAGAGTAACCGTGCAGATATCTGCACGGTTTGAGGAGCTAGTTGTCAATTTCTGCAAAGAGAGTATGCGATTGAAATTTTTACTCCAGGCTACTCCCTTAATGCCTTAATAGCCAAATACTTAAGCTCTCAGATTGCCCGACGGAAGGTGATGCCGCAGGCACAGAATTTGCGCTCTAAAGTAGTGACTTCAAATTGCTGAATTGCCTCCCAATCACGGGAGTGGTGCGCCATCGTCAGTATGCATGAATGGCGGCCCCGATTATTATCGGGGTGTCCCCCCTCCACCACTCCCTTGAATTTTGTATATCTGTCAAGCTTGCGGAAGCCTGCTTACTCCCGTATAATTTCCCTGATGATTCAATGGTCGCAACCGGAGCCATACCTTCATGGGGGGAGAATCGGTACCCTCGCAGAGCATCTCGGCCGTGGGGCAGGGGACAAGCTTCTCATTGTGAATGCTGACGATTACGGCTTGACCGAAGGGGCTAATCGGACTGCGCTGGAATTGGCAGATGCAGGGCTGGTGAGTTCTACCACCATCATGATGACAGGTTCCGCCTGTAAGGCAGGAATCAGTCTGCTACAAGGCTCGCATCTCGATTGCGGTGTGCATATCACGCTGACTTCCTCGCTCGCGTCACAGCCAGCCGAACCGGTCTCCGATGCTACCCTGGTCGCATCCCTGCTCAACCAGAATGGAGCATTCCACTATGATCGAGAAGAGTTCTTCGAGCATGCCACTGCAGCGGAGGCGAGCTTGGAGGCGGCGGCGCAACTGGAAGCTGCGGAGCAGGGGGGGGTGGATGTGACTCATATTGACAGCCACGAAGGCACTCTGCAATTGCGTCCACAGTTCGCGGAGGTTTATGTCGAGTTGGCTATCAAGCATGCATTGCCGATTCGCATGGGCTCGCGAGCACTGTTACATCAATTGGGATTGCCGGCAAATTGGATCGAGAGACTGCACGAGGCAGGGCTGCATTTTCCCGATAATCTGGTCTATCTGCCGATTGACAGCTTCTCATCTCTGGATGAGAAAATCGCCTTTGTCGTGGGGCTGCTGAGCGGGTTGCCAGCCGGCGTCACCGAAATCTTCTTCCATCCCTTGAATCCCGATTACGCAGCTGCCGCGTCAGTGGGTAATGATGAAATCGCGCAATTTCGTGTCTGGGACTATCAGGTTCTTGCCGGCAATGCTTATCAGACTGCTCTTACGGAAAGTGGCGCCGAATTAATCAGCTTCGCACCGCTGCGGGAGCTGTGCCGGAAGAGCGTTTCGCCGTAAGGGCGCCTTCCTGTGTAAACATCAACACACCCCGTCTTTCGTCCCGATAAGAATCGGGACGAAATCCACCCCTCTCAAGAGGGGATTTCCTATAGCTTTAACGCGTCTGTGAGGACGAGTGCGCTCACCCAGACACCCCACTCGTGAAAAAACGCACAAAGAGAAACAGGAAAATCGACCCAAAAGGAAGACGGAAGCAATCTGACGATGCTTCCGTCCGTTGGGTACAGGGTAGGGCAAGGAAGGGTCCCCGGGGAGCAACCTGAAGCGATATAACCCCAGGCCCTTCCGGTAGGCTTGTCTGTCGAAGCATTGATTTCTCAATGCTTCCTATGTTGTGTCCTCTCTACTCTATTAAACCCTCGTCACAATTTTAGGTTCCAGAATATGGCTACCAAACGTGTCGATTATTGTCACAGAAATGTCATTTTTTCCGCTAAACAGAGAATTCACATCTTGTGACAATTGGCACAATCAGATGACCAAATCAGACCTGTGACTTCACCCACTCCGTCGGAACCGACTTCGGCCGTTCGATCGGCCAGCCCATCGCACGCGCGTAAACCGCTTGCGCACAAACGCCTAAGGCGCGCGAAACGCTGAACAGAACCGTGTAGTACGGGAACTCGGTCAAACCGTAATGATAGAGCAGGGCACCCGAGCCGGCATCAACGTTCGGCCACGGATCCTTAATCTTCTGAACTTGTCTGAGGACATTCGGGACCACGTCAAAAACGCGCGACACGGTCTGGAAGACTTCATCGTCACCGATGTTGTCCTTGCCCCACTGCAGGAAAGCAGCGAAGCGCGGGTCGACGACACGCAGCACGGCATGGCCGTAACCCGGAATCACCTTACCGGACTCCAGCGTCTTCCACGCAAACTCCTCTAGCTGTTTCTCGGTCGGTACTCCACCGAACTGCTCTCTGGTTTCCAAGATCCAGCGCAAGCATTCCTGATTCGCCAGGCCGTGCAGAGGGCCCGCCAGGCCGTTGAGGCCGGCTGAGAGTGAGTAGTAGAGATCGGATAGCGCTGAGTTAACGCAGAACGTCGTATGCGCACTGACGTTGCCCGATTCATGATCGGAGTGCAGCAGCAGGTAAAGGCGCATGCAATCGGCAAACTTGCCATCCTTGTCCGGCAGGCCGAGCATGTGTACATAGTTCTCTGACCAGTCGAGGTTGGGATCGTGCTTGATCCGGTCACCCTTGTTGAAACGAATCCGGTAGACACCGGCAGCGATTTCGGGAAGCTTGGCAATGATGTCGAGCGCATCCTCGAGGGTCCAGATCCAGTAATCCGATTTCTGCATGCCCTCGTCGTAGTGCTTACGGAATTTCGATTCTTTCTCCATCACCAGGATCGCAGTGTTGAACATCGCCATCGGATGAGAATCCTTCGGCATCGCCTTAAGCACATCCCAGACATAATCAGGAACGCCGGCGCGTTTGTTCAACTCGTTGTTCAGGTCTTTGCTCTCTTCCGGCGAGGGAAGCTCACCGGTCAGCAGCAGCCAGAAGACCTCTTCCGGGGTCTTGTCGGTCAGTTCACCGACCGGAATGCCGCGGATTACGAGCCCTT
Organism: uncultured Ignavibacteria bacterium; assembly: GCA_964468475.1. Classification (GTDB taxonomy): domain Bacteria; phylum Zixibacteria; class MSB-5A5; order CAIYYT01; family CAIYYT01; genus JBECKX01. The sequence continues at coordinate 13,867 of CAYXUL010000076.1, forward strand.
TATCCGGCGGAACTTCGGAGGTATCACACACGAGGCCCTTGACCCCGCGCATACCACCATAGGCCTGCTTGATTGTGACATCCGAGATTTTCTTGTCACCATGTTCTTTGACCAGGGCGCGGATTTCATCCGCAACCTTCGGGAATTTTTCAGCAAGTTTGTCTTTTAGTAGCATGGACGCTTCTCTTGGTTTGGTTAGCGTTGACATAGCAAAAACTCTTTTCTGCCTCTCCCTGTGCATACGCAAATCAGGAGAAAGCATGTTGACTTTTGTTTTACTTCCGCAAAACTTATGTGAATTTATTCACAATAATATGTGTCTTATATAGAGTGCTTTG
>CAYXUL010000077.1:0-6592 GCA_964468475.1 uncultured Ignavibacteria bacterium
CGCTCATGTCGTCCCCCTTCAAACTTGGTGGCGAGCCAGGTCTTAACGATCTTCTTTGCCTCGTCCTCGGTGACCCATTGTGAGCCGAGAGCGAGAACATTGGCGTTATTGTGCGCGCGGGAAAGTCGTGCCATCTCTTCGTTGACTGCGAGCGCACCACGAATCTTGTGGTTCTTGTTAACCGTCATGTTAACGCCGTTGCCGGTCCAACAGATAACAATCCCCATCGAAGCTGCATCATCGGCGACGGCATCCGCAACCTTGGATGCGAAGTCAGGGTAGTCTACCGATTCATCCGAATTGGTGCCGAAATCGGTCGTTTTGTAGCCCCACCCCTTGAGCCATTCGATAATCTTGTTCTTGAGCTGATACCCTTTGTGATCAGCGCCGAGGTAGATCTTAGTGGGTTTGTCAGTCAATTGATCCTCCGTGAATTCTCGGTGGCATACGCCCCAACTCGTCGAGCCGCTCCTATTATCTCCGATTCCCGCTCTCGCCGAGGCGAACAAGTCACTGGAATGACTCGTTCATCCCAAAACAGAATGGTTGTCTCCTGATCGTCCCAGGATTCGCGCCGAATTCCCCTCTCGTAAGAGGGGTGGATTTCATCCCGATCTTGATCGGGATGAAAGACGGGGTGTGTATTGTACGACACACCCTGAATGCAAAATGGCGAGTCTCGGAGAGACCCGCCCTCCCAAACTCAGTTTCTCTGCAAAATAGTAGGGGCGCAGCAAGCTGCGCCCCTGCAAGGATCATTCAATCTACAGGCGATGCCGCTCCCCTCACACCCGCGCCGGCTCGTTGGCGTACACAAACGTTAGCCAGCCGCGCTTGTCGTTGCCTTCGACCGTGATCTCGCTGAACATCTCCTGCAGCTTCTTGGCCATCGGGCCAGCTTTGCCTTCGCCGATCTGGATCTTGTCGATCGAGCGAATCGGAGTAATCTCTGCCGCTGATCCGGTGAAAAATACTTCGTCGGCGACATAGAGCATTTCACGTGGAATGTTGCGCTCGACTACCTTAATGCCAATTTCCTTGGCGAGCTGAATCACCGTATGACGAGTTATGCCGCCAAGTATCGAGGCGTTATACGGCGGCGTAAGCAGGTTGCCTTCATGGTAGATAAAGAGGTTTTCTCCCGAACCTTCGGAGACCAGGTTGTTGTGATCAAGCGCAATGCCTTCGACATAGCCGTGCTCGATCGCCTCCATCTTGATTAACTGTGAGTTCATATAATTGGCGCCGCACTTGGCCATTGCAGGAAGCGTATTCGGGGCCATGCGATTCCAGGACGACACGCAGACATCAACACCTTGTTCCAGGGCCTCCGGGCCAAGATAGCTGCCCCATTTCCAGGTTGCGATGGCGACTCCAATCGGGCACCCGGCCGGATCGACACCGAGTTGTTTGTAACCGCGATACACTACCGGGCGAACGTAACAATCCTCGAGTTCATTGAGCTTAATCAAATCGAGTTGCGCCTTGTTCATCTCATCCTGAGAGTAGGGGATCTGCATCCGATAAATTTTACTGGAATTGAACAGGCGCTTGGTGTGGTCAGCGAGGCGGAAGACAGCGGGACCCTTCTTCGTCTTGTAACAGCGCAGGCCCTCGAACACACTGCTGCCATAATGGACAACATGCGAACACACGTGGATCCTGGCGTCGTTCCAATCGACAAATTCACCGTTCATCCATATTTTCAGGCTCTCATCAAACGGCATAGGTCCTCCTCTATCTCTATTATTATAGTTGCGTGTTCTTCAGGATTTCCCGCGCGATGACGACGCGCTGGATTTCCGATGTACCCTCACCGATTTCAGTGAGCTTCATGTCGCGAAACATGCGTTCGACCGGATACCGGGATGTGAATCCCTCAGCACCAAGAACTGTGAGTGCTGTTGATGTGCAGAAGTTGCACACTTCCGAGGCATACAGCTTGGCCATAGCGGACTGCTGGGTAAACTTTTCGCCATCATCCTTCAACTGGCTGGCGCCATATACAAGTCCGCGCGCCGCCTCGATCTGGCAGGCCATATCTGCTAATTTCCATTGTATTGCCTGGAAATCACCAATCGGTCTTCCGAACTGTATACGTTTTTTCGCGTATTTCGACGCAATTTCAAATGCACCCACCGCAAGGCCAAGTGCCATCGCCGCAATTGAGATGCGGCCGCCGTCAAGCGTGATCATAAACTGCCGAAAACCCTCGCCTTCCGAGCCGATGCGATTTTCCTCCGGCACCTTCACGTCATCAAAGTGCAGGAACGCCGTATCAGAGCCGCGACACCCCATCTTGTCTTCTTTCTTACCGACACTGAATCCGTCCATGCCTTTTTCAAGCACAAAAGACGAAATTCCTTTAACTCCCCCGCTCTTGTCGGTGCGCGCTGTGATTATAGCGTACTTGCAGAGATTTGCTGATGTGATCCAGCACTTAGTCCCGTTAAGAATATAATATGCACCGTCTTTATCCGCAAACGATTTTGTCCCACCCGCGTCGGACCCTGCCTGCGGCTCAGTGAGGCCGAAGGCAATCAGGTACCCCTGTGGGTCACCAAAGTGAAGATACTTCCGGCGCTGATCATCATTGCCGAAATTGTAGATCGGTCCGGCTCCCAGCGAATTGTGGGCGGCAACTGTTAGACCAATCGAACCATCTACACGGCAGACCTCTTCAACAATGATCGAGTACTGCACGGCATTAAGTCCGAGACCACCCAGGTCTTTAGGCATAAAGACTGCCCACCAGCCTTTCTCATGTAATCTGTCCAGTGCTGCCTGGGGAAACTGCTGGGTCTCGTCAGCTTGCTGAGCCAGCGGTGCGATTTCCTGTTCGCAAAACTCCCTGACCTCTTTCCTGAAATCCGCATACTTGCTGTCAGCAAACATCACACATCACCTTTGATCAATGCCCGCGAAATTACCATCTTCTGCGCTTCGGTTGTACCCTCATAAATTTCGGTCACACGCGCGTCGCGGAAATAGCGCTCAACGGGGTACTCCTTAACGTAGCCATAGCCGCCATGTATTTGCACGGCCTCGTTGGTAACGTAGTTGGCTGTCTGCGAAGCGTACAGCTTGGCCATCGAGATTTCTTTCGAATTCCGTGCTCCGGTGTCATAAAGAAACGCCGCACGGTAAGTCATCAACTTGGAGGCTTCAATCCGGGTCGCCATCTCGGCGAGCTTGAACTGCGTCGCCTGAAAGTCAACCAGCGGCCTGCCGAACTGCTCGCGCTCTTTGGCATAGGAAAGAGCCTCGTCAAAGGCTGCCTCGGCAATTCCCAGCGCCTGTGCCGATACGCCAATACGGCCTGCGTCCAGAAGCGAAAACGCCACCCGCAGACCATGTTCTTCTTCACCGAGAAGCTGCGTAACCGGAACCTGGCCATCAAGGTACGACACCTCGCGGGTGTCGGAAGCTTTCAATCCCATCTTCTTTTCCGGTACGCCGAGTTGCATACCCGGACTATCTTTCTCGACAATCAAACAGGAGACACCTTTACGTCCCGCCTCCGGGTTGGTCAGCACGAAGGTGATGAAGATCCCGGCGAACTTGGCTGAACTGACCCAGCTTTTGGTACCGTTGAGAACATAGTTATCACCGGTCTTGATGGCTCGACACTGCAACGAGCCGGCATCCGTACCGGCATTCGGCTCCGAAAGGGAGTACGCGCCGATGATCTCACCAGCGGCCAACTTAGGTAGATACTTCTCCTTCTGCTCATCGGTGCCGAAATTATTGATCGCTTTGATCACCAGAGAATTGTGCACCGAGATCATGATGGCATGCGCAGCGCACGCCTTCGAGATTTCCTCGATGATCAACGCATAGCTCAGCGAGTCAACACCGAGGCCGCCATACTGCTCCGGAGCGGTTAGTCCAAAGAAGCCCAGCTCGGCAGTTTCCTGAATCAGTTCCATCGGCGTTTCGCCTTTGGCATCAAGCTCTTCAGCCACGGGCTTCAACCGTTTCTCAGCGAATTCGCGCGCGGTATCGCGCAACATAATTTGGTCTTCAGATAATTGGAAGTCCATACGCTCCAGACTCCTGATCGAGCAGTCTGCTGCCCGAACAAGTTATGTTAATTATTCTGCGGCACTGCGAATGATTGGGCAGCCGTCGGCTCAATCATGATTCAGAAAATTCTCAATCGTATACGTAAAATCCGCGACCCGTTTTCCGACCCAGCCAGCCCGATTGCACCATCTTACGCAGCAGCGGGCAGGGGCGATACTTGGAGTCGGAATAGCCCTCGTACAGGGTCTCCATGATCGCCAGGCAGACATCCAGACCAATGAAATCCGCCAGTGTCAGCGGGCCCATTGGATGATTCGCGCCCAGTTTCATCACCGTATCAATGTCTTCGCGAGAGGAAACACCTTCCATCAAGGCAAAGATCGCTTCGTTGATCATCGGCATCAAAATCCGATTGGCGACGAACCCCGGGTAGTCATTGACTTCCACCGGTGTCTTGTCGAGTTTCAGGCACAGTTCCTTACCGATCTGGAAGGTCTCGTCGCTGGTAGCCATACCGCGAATCACCTCCACCAGTTTCATCATCGGGACGGGATTCATAAAATGCATTCCGATGAACATCTCCGGACGATGAGTGGCGGAAGCTAGCTTGGTGATCGGTAGGGAAGATGTGTTTGACGCGAAGATCATTTCTGGCGGGCAGGTGGCTTCCATCTCCTGCCAGAATGCCGTCTTGGCTTCGAGGTTCTCATAGATAGCCTCGATCACCAACTGCGCCTTCTTGACATCTTCCTTCTTGGTAGTCAACTGGATTCTGGAGACAGTTTCGGATGCGTTAGCTTCCGATATGATCTCCTTTTTCACCTGACGCCCGAGGTTCTTCTTAATCGTTTCCAGACCCCGATTCAGGTCTTTGTCCGACTTATCGAGCAAGACTACCGAGAGTCCGTTTTGTGCGAGGACATGGGCGATGCCGTTGCCCATCGTTCCGGCTCCCGCGACTGCAACTGTTTTTATATCCATGACTTAGACAACCTGGTTAAACCGTTAATTTAAGACAAAACGTGATGTCTCTTGAATCCAAATGGGGTCGCGTCCGACCTACATCATTTCAATCGCGAGCGCGACGGCGTTGCCGCCTCCGAGGCAGAGCGTGGCCAGCCCATTCTTAAGACCGCGATCCTTCAGGGCGTAAATCAATGTTGTCAGAATGCGAGCTCCGGATGCTCCGATCGGATGACCCAGCGCCACCGCCCCGCCATTCACATTGACTTTGTTCCAGTCCCAGCCGAGCGCTTTACCGTCAGCCAGAGCCTGGACGCTAAACGCCTCATTGGCTTCGATCAGGTCCCAGTGGTCGATGTTTACATCCATCTTCTTCATCAGCTTCTGTACGGCATAGATCGGGGTGAAAAAGAGCTCCTTCGGCTCAGCCCCTGATACCGCATAACTGACGATCCTCGCCAGCGGCTTCATACCATTAGCTTCCGCATAGCCGGAAGAACTGACCACCAGTGCGGAACCGCCATCATTCAGTCCCGGCGCGTTACCGGCGGTTACTGTGCCATCCTTCTGAAAGGCGGGGCGCAGCTTGGCCAGCTTCTCCATCGAAATATCTGCACGTGGTCCCTCGTCCTTATTGAAAATCACCGGGTCGCCGCGACGCTGCGGAATCTCGACCGCAAAAATTTCATCGTCAAACTTACCGCCTTCCATTGCCGCCAGCGCTTTCTTGTGAGAATTGTAGGCGAACTCATCCTGCTCCTCGCGGGAGATGCCTGCCTTGGTGCCGGTGTATTCGGCGGCGCTGCCCATGTGGAAATTATTAAAGGAGTCCCACAAACCATCCTTGATCATCAGGTCTTCCACCTGCTGATTTCCCAGACGGAATCCTGAACGCGCATTAGGCATGGCATAGGGCGCATTCGACATTGACTCCATCCCGCCCGCGACGAGCAGATCTGCGTCGCCGGCTTTGATCGCCTGTGCCGAGAGCATGACCGCCTTCAATCCTGATCCGCAGACTTTGTTGATCGTCATGCAGCCGGCTTCCGGGGGCAGTCCCCCATGAATCGCCGCTTGTCGAGCCGGTGCTTGTCCTGAGCCCGCTTGTACAACTTGTCCCATGATGCACTCGTTAACATCCGCCGGGTCAATACCCGCACGCTTGACAGCTTCTCTCACCGCAGTGGCGCCGATCTGGGGAGCGGGCAGGGACGCCAATCCGCCCTGAAAGGTGCCGATTGCCGTTCGGCAGGCTGAAAGAATGACAGCTTCTGGTTGGTTACTCATGCTATATTTGACTCCTTATTCACAGTTGGGGAATTTGTAGACCTAATACGCAAACTGTCGCCCAGTAGGGTTTGAATTGCTATCTGCAAACGCGGCAACCGCTTCATCGACATACGATAAGGGATGCCGAAAAGGAAAGTACTAAGGTAAGAAATACGACATTTGCAGGCAATCGAATTGTGGGCGATTTTGTGAATTTTTGCACAAGGTGAAGCTTAGTAATCTCTAGAAGAATGGTACAATGGATTCGCGTGCCTTGTCTCGGAGACGCCGTCATTGCGAGCGAGTCCCGGCTCTGTGGGACGAGCGCGGCAAT
>CAYXUL010000077.1:6692-9447 GCA_964468475.1 uncultured Ignavibacteria bacterium
CGCCACCATGTGAGAGTTTCAGGCGGTTGCCGTCCCGCTCGAATTTGAGCTTGTACTCAGCCTCGCCATTGAAAAATCGCAAATCCATTACAACTCCCAGCCTCCCAGAGACTGCCAGGGTGTCGACGCTGCAGTGGAAGCGGTACCACTTGCAGTGTGCGACTCAGTAGCCGTCGCCGCCAGAGCCGCGCCGGCCAGTGCCAGCGAGATCTCCTTGTTTTCGTTGCGGGGTTGCCACTCCGGCAGAAATTGATCGAGAAAACCGGTGAACAGATTACCCTTGCGATACTCGGGATGCGACAGCACTTCAATCAGGAACTCGACATTGTTCTTGATGCCCAACACGCGGTAATCCGTCAGTGCCAGAATCATCCGCTCTGTCGATTCCTCACGATTTGCACCGTAGGTGATCACCTTCGACATGATTGGATCGTAGAATATCGGTACTTCGCCGCCCGAATAGACACCGCTATCGATTCTGAGATTGGCGCCTGCCGGCTCTCGCAGATACACCAGCTTGCCGGCAGAAGGCAGGAAGCCATTGGCAGGATCCTCGGCATATACACGACACTCGGTTGAGTGACCGCGCTGATGGATATCCTCTTGCGTGAAGGAGAGCTTTTCACCGGAAGCGATCCGAATCTGTTCTTTCACCAGGTCGACTCCGGTTACAAACTCGGTGACCGGATGCTCTACCTGAATGCGTGTGTTTACCTCAAGGAAATAGAACCTACCATCCTGAAAGAGAAACTCCACCGTCCCAGCGGAGGTGTAATCCGCCGTCTTCGCGGCAGCGACCGCTGCCTCCCCCATTTCTTTGCGAAGTTCTGGGGTTAGGGCAGGGGAGGGCGTTTCTTCGATAATCTTCTGATGACGCCGCTGAATCGAGCACTCGCGCTCGAAGAGGTGAACGGTGTTGCCATGCTCATCCGCCATCACCTGAAACTCAATATGACGCGGCCGGCCCAGGTACTTCTCTAGATAAACTGTCTCATCGCCGAACGCAGACTTTGCTTCGCGCCTTGCCGCCTCAACCGCATCGAGCAATTCAGCCTCGTCCTCAACGACACGCATTCCTTTGCCACCGCCACCCGCTGCCGCCTTTACCAGGACAGGGAACCCGATTTTACCTGCTAGCTGCTTGAAATCCTCAAGCTTCCCTGACTTGACCTCACCGCCGGGAACCGTAGGCACTCCAGCGTTCATCATCATCGCGCGAGCCTCCAGCTTGTTGCCAAGCGCACGAATTGCTTTCGCAGTGGGACCGATAAACTTCAGTCCGGCATCAGTGACAGCCCTGGCAAACTCCGCATTTTCAGCGAGGAAGCCGTAGCCCGGATGGACAGCATCACAGCCGGTCGCTCTGGCCGCATCGATGATTCGATCAATGACAAGGTAGCTTTCATTGGCAGGCGCTGGTCCCAACAGAACTGATTCAGCGGCAGAACGAACATGCAATGCCTGCGTGTCCGCCTCCGAATAAACGGCGACGGTGGGTATTCCCATCTCGCGTGCCGCGCGCATGATCCGCAGCGCGATTTCACCTCTGTTGGCGACTAGTATTTTCTTCAACATATCTTTTCACCGACTCGCGGCGTACGTGGGCATACGCCGCGCATGGAAGTTTCGACCTACGGTTTTTCTCCTTCATGGCCGAATGAATTCGGCCCTACATGAGTCAGATAGAAAAGTCTTTCATCCTTAACCCCTCTTGAGAGGGGTGGGATCGGTAATGGCGCGCGGGCCATTGCCGAGACCGGGGTGTGTTATTCACTGGTATGACCTTTCGCACCCCTACTCCTCTTCCGGCACCCAATTCGGTTTGCGCTTGTTCAGGAAGGCGTCCATACCTTCCTGGCCCTCCGGCGACTGACGCAAGTCCGCAATCATCCGCGCAGTGTATTCTTTGAACTGCTCCACGGTTTGCCCCGGCACATTCTGCAGCAGTTCTTTACAGACCTTGATCGCCTCCGGCCCAGACGACAACAGCTTCTGCACCAGGCCGTTAACGGTGGCATCAAGCATATCATCCGGAACCGAGCGATTGACCAGCCCCACGCGCTCCGCCGCTTCGCCGTCAATTCGCTCACCGGTAAGAAACAGCTCACGCGCACGACCCTCACCGACACGCTTGATCACGTAAGGAGAGATACACGCCGGCACCACACCAATCTTGACCTCACTAAAGGAGAATATCGAACTCTGTGCGGTGATGGCAATATCAGTGACCGCCACAAAGCCGGTACCGCCGCCGATCGCGGCGCCGTTGATCCGACCAATTACCGGTTTCGGAAATGAATAGATGTCGTAAAACAAATCCGCCAATCTTCGCGCCTCATCGAGGTTATCTTCGTAGGCTGCGTCCTTGACGCTGCGCATCCAGTTGAGATCAGCGCCCGCGCAGAACGATTTGCCCTCGCCGGTGAGAACCACGATGCGCACGTCATCATCCAGCTTCAGTTTCTTGAAAGCAAAGGTAGTCTCATCGATTACCTGGTCGTTAAAAGCATTATGCACCTCGGGACGACAGAAGCGGACTTCGGCGACTGCGCCTTTGTTTATCACCTTGACTGTTTTGGAACCGTTCATATAGATTTGCTCAATTCTTGGTTTCCTTCAATCGCAGAATTATGCACACCCCGTCTCGCCGATAAATCGGGGAGCCACCCCTCTCAAGAGGGGATTTGAGGTGTCTACTTTGGAAAGCGAATTCGTCCTTTCAAGCTCGCAACGTCCAATGGCCGTCATTCCCGCG
>CAYXUL010000077.1:9547-14058 GCA_964468475.1 uncultured Ignavibacteria bacterium
CTAATTCCCCTCTATTAAGAGGGGTGGATTCCGGTCCCGACTTGTCGGGATCGGAAGACGGGGTGTGTCATCAGTCGACGGCTACCCGGGAAGTCAGATTCCAGGAGAATACGCCCCTACATCCTGAACACACCAAATTTAGCTTCAGGGATCGGGCGGTTAAGCGACACCGCGATCGACAACCCCAGCAAATCACGCGTTCTCTTCGGATCGATAATCCCATCATCCCAAATTCGCGCTGTCGAATAATAGGCGCTCGATTCCATGAGATACTTTTCCAACACCGGACGCTTGAATTCTGCCTCTTCTTCCGGCGTCATCGTGCCGCCCTTCTTCTCGATCGAGCGCTTCTTTACGGTAGTCAGGACATCCGCGGCCTGCTCACCACCCATCACACAAATTTTGCCATTGGGCCACATCCACAGGAAATTGGGATCATACCCGCGCCCGCACATGGCATAGTTGCCCGCGCCATACGATCCCCCCACGATCACCGTGAACTTCGGTACCTGAGCGTTGGCGACCGCATGCACCAGCTTGGCGCCGTCGCGCGCAATCCCGCCATGCTCGTATTTCTTGCCGACGATAAAGCCGGTGATGTTCTGCAGGAAGAGCAGCGGGATCTTGCGGATGGCACACATCTCGATGAAATGCGCACCCTTCAACGAACTCTCACTAAAGAGTACGCCGTTATTTGCCAGAATCCCCACCGGGTAGCCATGTATCCTTGCAAAGCCGCACACCAGGGTTATCCCATACAATGCCTTGAATTCCTGAAAGCGACTGCCATCCACAATCCGTGCAATCACTTCGCGAATATCATACGGCTGCTTCAGGTCGGCTGGTACTACGCCATACAACTCTGAGGGATCGTAGTGCGGTTCCTCGACCTCATGTCGATCAATCCGAAACTTCTCGGTGCGGTCGAGCGCTTCCACGATATTGCGTGTAATTGACAGCGCGTGAGCATCATCGAGGGCATAGTGATCGGCCGTCCCGGAAATGCGGCAATGCACATCCGCGCCACCAAGTTCCTCGGCAGTCACCGACTCACCCGTCGCCGCTTTGACGAGGGGAGGACCTCCAATAAAGATCGTCCCTTGTTCCTTGACGATAATAGCCTCATCCGACATCGCCGGAACATAGGCCCCGCCCGCGGTACAACTGCCCATTACGCACGCGATCTGTGGGATACCCTCTGCGGATAAAGTTGCCTGATTGTAGAAAATCTTTCCGAAGTGATCCTTATCGGGGAAAGTGCCCGACTGTTCGGGCAGGAAGATGCCCCCCGAATCCACGAGATAGATGCAAGGGAGCTTGTTCTTGCGGGCAATCTCCTGCGCGCGCACGTGCTTCTTGATCGTCATCGGGTAGTAGGTACCGCCTTTGACCGTTGCGTCATTCGCGACAACCAACACCTCGCGACCATGCACGACACCGATGCCCGTGACCATTCCAGCCGCCGGGGCATCGTTATCGTACATATCCCACGCAGCTAGAGGGGACAATTCTATAAAAGGCGAGTTGTCGTCGAACAACTTCTGCAGACGCTCACGCACCGTGAGTTTGCCGCGCTCTTTGTGGCGGTCAATGGCGCGTTGCGGGCCGCCGGGGCGTACCTTCTCCATCCGCTCGCGAAGTTCCTCCACCAGCTTCTGGTTTTCTTCGAAGTTACGTTTGTAGTCGCCCGACTTCGTATCGATCTTCGATTCAATGCGATACATCTATATGCGGTACTCTTGGGTCTGTAAAATCACAACTCAAATGTTACCTAGGCATACACCGGAACAAACTTGTATCCGTACGCCAGCACACCGTGATGACCATCTGTCTGCACGCGACGGAATTCGATCTGCAATTCCATCCCCGACTTGATTTCCTCAATCGGGATATCCACGATCTGCGCCGTGACATTCACGCCCTCCGGCAGCTCGCAAATACCGAGCGCGTACGGCGCCTGGTCCTTGAACTGGCTGGCAGGAGTATGGATAACGGTGTAGCTGATCAGCTTGCCCTTGTCGGAAAGCTTGATTGTCTCGAATTCACGGTTCTGGCATTCCCGACAGATCAAACGATGCGGGAAATAGACTTTGCCGCACTTGGTGCACTTGGCCGCTTCAAGGCGGTAGCGGTGCGGAATTTCGCGATGATATCTTGCCGGATTCATTTATGCCACCTCCATCACATGCACGACACAACTGCCACCGGAACCACCCATGTTCTGGGTGACGCCGACCTTGGCGTCCTTGACCTGGTTATGCGCTTCGCCGCGCAACTGCTGCACGATTTCGATACCCTGCGCGATACCGGTCGCACCAACAGGGTGACCCTTCGACTTCAAACCGCCCGAAGGGTTAATCGGGTGCTTGCCGTCGATGCGGGTTTCGCCGTTGGCGGCCGCTTCCGCGCCCTTACCGCAGGCGTAAAATCCCATCGACTCGGTGACGATAATTTCCGCAATCGAGAAACAGTCATGCACCTCGGTCACGTCGATCTCGTGAACATCCTTGCCTGCCATTTTCAGCGCTTTCTGGGAAGCTACCTTAACCGCATCGAGGTTGGTCAAGTCGCGACGGTCATGCAGAGCGATCGAGTCGGTTGCCATCGCCGAACCGATGATCTTCACCGGTGCCTTGTCGCTCAACTCTTTGGCCCGATCGAGCGGGCAGAGGATCATCGCGGCGGCACCGTCGGTGATCGGTGAGCAGTCGAGAATCCGCAGCGGATCGGCGATCATCACCGAGTTGTTGACCTGTTCGACTGACAGCTTCATCCGATACTGTGCGTTCGGGTTATTGTGGCCATTGTCGTGCGCCTTGACCGGAACCGCCGACAGCTGATCGCGAGTCATCCCGAAGCGATCCATGTAATTGCGTGCCATCAGCGCATAAAGACCGGGGAAGGTCGCGCCGTGGTAGACTTCGTACTCCTGATCGGCAGCAGTGGCAAGGGCATAGGTCGCGCCGTCGCCGGAAACATCGGTCATCTTCTCGACGCCGCCGACCAGCACAATATCACTTATGCCGGAAGCAACTTCGATGAATCCCGCGCGCAGGGCGCAGCCACCGGAGGCGCACGCCGACTCGACCCGCATCGCGCTTAAGTAGCGCTGACCGAGGTAGTCGGCCATGATCGAGCCGATATGCTCCTGTCCGACGAACAAGCCGCCAGACATGCAGCCGATATACATATTATCCAATTTGTCGACTTTGGTCTCGTCGAGGGCGTTGAGTGCCGCCTCGACGAACAGATCGCGGAATGACTTTTCCCAAAGTTCACCCCACGGCTGCAAGCCGACACCAATGATTGCTACATCTCTCATCTATTTATCTCCATCTAACATCTATTCATCATCAGTGGGCGGCAGCCATCTTCGTCTGCCGCCTTGTTGCCGTCAGCCTACACATTCTTCAGGATTTTGTGACGGAACTTGGCATAGGTGCCGTAGTTGACATAATACTTGCGCTCATCGAGCAGCGTGAAGGTGTCAACGGTGAGCTTCTGTACATCCTTGATCCGGTCAGTAACCTTCCAGACGAATCCGTCCGAGCCGGCGCCCGAACCGTAGGAAACCATGAAGATCATGTCGCCCGGTTTGGCGGCATCAAGTACCGCTGTTAAGCCCAGCGGGGAAGCACCCGAATAGGTGTTGCCCAGGCGTGGTGTCAAGCGGCCGCGATCCATCTGTTCATTGGTGAAGCCGAGCATCTTGCCCGCGCGATGCGGGAACTTGCCGTTCGGCTGGTGGAAAACCGCCCACTGGAAATCGGCAGGTTTCATTCCTGATTTCTTCAGCAGGTCATTGGCCGCACCGAGAGTATGCTTGAAGTAGGCCGGTTCGCCGGTGAAGCGTCCGCCATGTTGCGGGTAGAACTCATGCTCGCGACGCCAGAAATCGGGCGTGTCGGTCATGTAGGATGTAGTGAACAGGCACTCGGCTACGAGATTCTCGGCTCCGAAAACAAACGCCGCTGCGCCCGCGCTGGCCGAGTACTCAAGCGCGTCGCCCGGCGCGCCTTGCGATGTATCCGCCCCAATGCCCATGCCCCATTGAATCTCGCCGGCTTTCACCAGCGACTGCGCCACGAACATGCCCTCGGTGCCTGCCTTGCAGGCAAACTCAAAGTCGGCAACGCGGCAAAACGGGGTCGCGCCGATCGCCTCGGCCACTACGGTGCCGGAGGGTTTCACGGCATACGGATGCGACTCCGAACCGATATACATGCAGCCAATCTCCGGACCCGACAGGCCGGCGCGTTTAAGCGCACGCTTGGCGGCTTCCACTGAAAGGGTGATGGTATCCTGATCCGGCGGTGGGACTGATTTTTCCCACAGCTCGAGACCTTTCTTATACGACGGTGCATCGGCGCCCCAGGTGTCGGCGATTTCCTCGACCTTGATCCGGTAGCGGGGGATATGCGCGCCGTAACCGACGATGCCAACTTTTTTCGACATGTTGTTACCTCGCTGTATCTTTGAATGAAGTGATTGAAGTCATGTTTGCAGCTATA
>CAYXUL010000078.1:0-1067 GCA_964468475.1 uncultured Ignavibacteria bacterium
GCGCAAGCCTACGGCGCCAGCGATGACGCCCAGGCAATCCACACCCTCCTGCGGGCGCTCGGGGTGGCTTTGTCGGTGAGTATACTCCTTGTGATCCTGCAGCGAGTGATCAGCGATCTTGCGTTCTTCCTGGTCGATTCCACACCGGAAGTTACCCAGCAGGCCACGATCTATTTCAATATCCGTATCTGGGGGGCGCCGGCGGAGCTGTCGATCTATGTCTTCAACGGCTGGTATCTCGGCATGCAGAACGCGCGCTACCCGATGATCATGGCGATCTTCATCAACGCGATCAATATCATTCTCGATGTGACTTTCGTGAATGTTCTCGGGATGACAACCGATGGTGTTGCACTGGGATCGCTAATCGCCAACTATGCGGGAGTGATGCTGGCTGCCGGGCTGTTCATATTCAGCTACCGAGGCTACCTGAAAAAGATCGTCGCCAACCGTATTTTGCAAATGGAAAAGATTAAGGAATTCTTCAGCGTCAACACCGATATCTTCTTTCGCACGTTGTTTCTGACATTTGCTTACGCCTTCTTCACTGCCATCTCCGCCGACCATGGCGATACTATCCTCGCGGCCAACACGATCCTGCTGCAATTGTTGATGATTCTCTCATACGGTATCGACGGTTTCGCCTTTGCTGCCGAAGGACTCGTGGGGCGATTCTTCGGCGCACGCGATCCGGAGCAGATGAAAAGGGCGATCAAGTACATCTTCGCCTGGGCAACCGGAATAGCGGTGGTGGTGTCGCTCTGTTATTTCGTGTTTCAACATCAGATCGTGGGCATCTATACAAACAACCCCGAGATCATCGCCGCCATCGGCGGTGTCTATTTCTGGGTAATCATAGCACCGCTGGTGAATACTTACTGCTTTATCTGGGACGGTGTCTTCATCGGCGCAACCGCGACCCGGGCCATGCTGATTTCAATGCTGATCGCGACGCTCATTTTCTATGTTCCGGTGTTTTATCTCTTCGAGAACCTGCTGGGTATTCATGCTCTCTGGCTGGCGCTGACGCTGTTCATGGCGGTACGCGGCATCACGCTGACATTCTA
>CAYXUL010000078.1:1167-13507 GCA_964468475.1 uncultured Ignavibacteria bacterium
AATATTGTTACAATTAGTTGATGTTTCGCAAAACGACCACATACGTTAAAATGTATAGATATATGAAGGTCCCTGGAGGATTTGATGAGATTTTTGGCTACGAAAGTTATGACATTAATATTCGCGGGACTGCTCCTGCTCGTCAGCGCGACTCAAACCTCACAAGGGCAGGATACCAAGTCGGACAGTGGAGCACCAATGTTGACTGAGGAACAGCTGGAGGGCACGTTAGACGCGCCCGATTTCCCGATAGGCGATCAGTGGCTTAATACCTCTCACCCGATTTCGCTGGCGCAGTTGCGGGGAAAAGTGGTGTTGCTTGATTTCTGGACATTCTGTTGTATCAATTGCATGCATGTCATTCCCGACCTCGAAAAGCTGGAAGCGAAGTATAAGGACCATCTCTTTGTGATTGGTGTTCATTCCGCCAAATACACGAACGAGAAATCTACCGAGGCAATCCGCGAAGCGATTCTGCGCTATGGGATAACACATCCAGTCATCAATGACAGCAATTTTGCGGTCTGGAACTCGTACGGTGTCAACGCCTGGCCGACGTTTGTGCTGATAAATCCGGAAGGCAAGATCATCGGTATCCAGAGCGGGGAAGGGCTGTATGATCTCTTTGACAAGGTTATAGGGCAGACGATTGCCTACTTTGGCGAGAAGGGGGAGTTGAAGGACACGAAGATTCAGCTCACGCCGGAGTTGCGCAGCTCACAGCAGCATTTGCTAAAGTATCCGGGAAAGGTCGCCGCAACTCCCGACGGAAAACTGCTTATCTCTGACTCGAATAACAACCGCATCCTCATAGTCGGTCCTGACGGCCAGATCGAGACCGTTATCGGCTCCGGCAAGCAGGGAAATACCGACGGCAGCTTTGACAAGGCGGAGTTCAACCGGCCGCAGGGGGTGACGCAACACGGAGACAAGATCTATATCGCGGATACGGAAAACCACCTGATCAGAGTCGCAGATCTCACCAGCAAGACCGTTGCGACTGTCCTGGGGACGGGAGAGGAATCGCGTCAGTTCAACGTTGCCGGCAAGGGCACTAATGTAGCGCTGAATTCGCCGTGGGATCTGCTGGTGCAGGGCGACAAGCTCTATATCGCGATGGCAGGCTCCCACCAGTTGTGGGAAGCCGACATCAATTCATGGGAGGCCAAACCGTACGCTGGTACCTCCGCCGAGAATATTCTGGATGACAAACTGCTTTCTGCGAACCTGGCGCAACCGAGCGGGATCACCACCGACGGCAAGAAACTCTACTTTGCTGACAGTGAGACCAGTTCAATCCGCTCCGCAGATCTTGACCCTGATGGCAAGGTAGAGACCATCATTGGCAAAGGTTTGTTCGACTATGGCGACATTGACGGCAAATATCCCGATGCCAGATTGCAGCATCCGCTGGGAGTCACCTATCATGATGGGCTACTCTATGTCGCTGATACTTACAATCATAAGATCAAGGTGATTGACCCGAAGAAGAAAACCTCGACTACCCTCGCGGGAACGGGTCAGCGCGGTATGAAGGATGGCAGTTTCAAAGAGGCCGAGTTCGATGAACCGTCGGGTCTGACATTCCTTGATGGTAAGCTTTATGTCGCCGATGCAAATAACCAGCAAATCCGGATACTGGATCTGACTGCCAAGACGGTGAGCACGCTGATGCTGAAAAATATCGGTATGCTGGCTGACCAGACTATGGACAACTTCAGCGGGCGCGTGATAAAGACCCCGCGGCGGCCACTGCACACCGGAAATGCTGCAGTGAGTTTCGGCTTGAATATTCCGGAAGGCTACGAGCTTAATAAGCAGGCGCCGTTCTATGTAAATTTCACGACCTCCAACGATAGTATCGTAAAGTTCACACTTGCTCCAAATCAGGTGAAGCTCGATCAGGACAAGTTGACGTTCAAGATTCCGTTCGAGATCAGAGAGGGCAAGGCAGAGATCACTGTTGACGCTGTAGTTTACTTTTGCGATGACAAGTCGGGCCTGTGTCTCTTCGATAATCTTCGTGTCCTGGTACCAGTTGAAGGTGATGATTCCGGCGCGGCCATGTTCGGTGTGACTCTGAAACTGCGCACGAACCCACGTATTTAGGAAGACGGAAAGACTCCGGTAAAGTCGAAATTCCTATAGCCAAAAATGGAGTGATGCCGTTATATTGTAACGGAGGTATAAAGGGATGCCCTGTCTCCGTCAAAGTCCGAAGTCCATTCTGATAGTCCTGTTAACAGTGCTCGCCGCGCTTTCCCTCTCGAATTGCAGCAGCAGGAAATCTACTCAGCCCGATGTGATTACTGCCAAACTCGGAGAACAATTTGAGCTGGGTGCCGGGCAGTTTGCCACTGTCGAAGGAACAGACTTCACAGTATCACTCGATAAAGTGATCTATGACCTGCGCTGCCCACAGGGAGGAGTCTGTGACTGGCCGGGAATAGCAGAGTTGCTGGTTGTTATTGGAACAGATGCGGGAAAGGACACTGTCGCTCTATTTATCGAGGGTAACAATGATCCCTCCCGAATTCAGTACCTGAGCACAGACACCCTCGGCTACAATTTCCAATTGGCAAAGCTGCTTCCCTTTGCGCAGGCGGCGACGAGCGAGAAGAAAAACACGGAGTCACTGCGGGCGACTCTGAGGATTGTTCAGTCTGAGCTGCGTGACAGCCTCGACGGGGTAGCGGAAGTAGCAGATATTTCACCCGGAGATATTTCCCAGGATCAATTCGATCTCATATCGGTCAGCATAACCGATAATATTCTGCGCGCCATCGTCGAGTATCCCGGTGGGTGTGAGCGGCACTTTTTCTACGCATATATGTCTCCCTCGCACTTCACCGACGACAATCCGCGCCAAGCGGAAGTGTATTTCCGCCACTTCGCGGGATTCGACCATTGCGAAGCATTGGTCCGCGATACTCTGTACTTCAGTCTGGAGACGCTGCGATTATGGTATATAAGTCAGTACGGGCAGATCAACCCGATCAAGCTCAAAGTACATCCCTTTTCGGGAGGAGCCGCACTTGAGACTACTTACCTTCCGGATGCGACACCGAAAAATCACCCGCCGATCCTGAACGCGGTGCCGCCTCAAACGGCAACGGCAGGGTACAGCTTGAATATAGACCTTCACGCGTTTGACGAGGATGGAGATGCGATCACATTTGCTTTGGTGAATCCTCCTCCGCACGTGGGCATTACCTCCCACGGCAATGGGACGGCAACAATCACATTTACTCCTGAAGCTGAAGACTCCGGTAATGTTTCGCTTGGTGTGTCTGTCAGCGACGACTCGACCACAGTATTCAACGAGATCACTGTGACCGTGTGGCCGCTCAGGCTCAGTGTATCCGGCCAGGATTCACTCAGCATGCGCGCGGGGTCAATTAGAACCGTTGAGTACCGAATATCATCCAACGGTCCGGAGGATATCGAGGGTCATCTCGCGACCCCCTTCGGGTTTGCGACCCTTTCGAAAACAAGTGATTCCCTGATGACCCTCATTCTCAATCAGCCGCCTGAAGCAGGGACCAAGACTCTTGAGCTAGTGATCCAGGGAGGTTACCGCAGAGTAAGCAAAGCAGTCTATTTAGAGGTAACCCCCAATGCCAAACCGCAACTTGCAGTTGTTGATACTGCACGCGTCTTTCAGGGAACACTTGACACTATCATTGCCGTTGCCACAGATCCGGATGGTGATGCATTAACTCTGGGCGTCGACAACGTGTCGACCGCTTACCAGCAGAGTGCACGGACCATTCTCAAGCCGGATACGCTATTATTCATCTTCGAGCCCAGCCAGGCAATCTCGTCCTGGGAACTTCACTTTTTTACCTCTGATGGTGCATGGACGACAATTGATACGACCCGCATAATTGAAGATTTTGCCGAGGATTTGCCACCCCAGTTCTCTTCCGCTTCACCTGAGACCGTCTACGTGGGAGCTAAACTTGTCTGGACGATCTTTGTGCACGATGATCATCCACAGTATTTGGAGTTTGAGCCTCTCAATCTACCGACGGGAATGCAGTTTTCGCAACCGAGCGATTCGAGCATCCTGCTGGAATTGACGCCTACCGAGGAGATGCTGGGAACATATCCAGTTTCGGTTCAGGTGAGCGATGGTCGCAATATCGTGACCTTTGATTCCGATTTAAGTGTAGTTGAGTTTGACGAAAACATGATGCATTTTGCTGCGCTTCCGCAACAGGATCTCAAAGAAGATGAAGTAGCCGTAGCGCGAGTACAAGTACTGAATGCTCCATCTGACGTGACGATGAGCATGGCAGGATCACCATCTTACGCAGAGTTGGAGGATTACGGCAACGGTACGGCAGATCTGATATTTGCGGCGCCAGCCAATTCTGCCGGGTTTTATTCGATAAAACTGAAAGCTCTGGGGGGCAATATCGAAGTGACTGATTCGGTGGCTTTTGTTGTCGCGGACATTGATTTCAAGCCGCCTGACATCTGGCCGGATGGAGCATTCGGAGCCGCTGTGAACAGCGAAGCACGGTTTCGGATTACTGTTATTGATGGTGAACGCGAGCTGGAGATGCCGCAAGTATCAGTGTCGAACCTGCCGCCAGGTGCGAGTTATTCCATCACCGAAGAGAGATTCTTCAAATTATACGAGGTATGGGTCAACGTGACTTACACCCCAAATCCGAGCGATCTGGGTGTTCATACTTTCACAGTTACAGCTACCGATTCGGGTGCAACGGAGTTGACCTCGGAAAAGAGCTACGATATCATTGTGCGTGATTTTCAACAGGGCACCGGAGAGTTGTTTCCAGGCGGCATCGGTACAACCTGGGTGTTCGATGAGGGAACCAATAGTGGCGGGTGCCACTACACCTTGGGTTGCACCGCCTACTATAGCTATGGAACTTATAGCGTGTCCGTTGTGGGCAGCGACACCGCCGATGGTATCACCTGGTGGAAACTATCATCAAACTTACCGGCTTTCGGGAGCAGCTATGGCGTGCGAAATGACACCCTCTTCGTGCGGGACAATAGTACGGTGAGACCCAAATTCTGGAAAACCGCGGATGTATGGTACGGATATGATACTGATTTCAACGTTATGCCACTCACCGAGGAGCCCATCCTGACACCCTATCAACCGTACACGAATTCGCAGCACTATCATGACTTCCACCGATTCAACAACAGTTTCGAGTATGCGGGCAATGATTACTGGTTTGTCCCCGGCATAGGCCCTGTATACTTCAGCGTGTCCACCGGTTCAGATGACGTAATCGAATCCTATGGTATCAGCCACACCTATCGCCTGATCGACTTCCAACCGGCTCCCGATTAAACAAACCTGGATATCCTGCGTCATATTCGACAGACAAACTCAAGGCACGACAATCGAAAACAGGAGTGGACATGAGAAGAATTATCGCCTTTCTCCTCGCGGCTTTTCTACTAGTCGCCGCGTTCTTCACTCTCTCCTGCTCCGACAAACCGAATCAACAACAGAATCTCAAAGTCACCCTCGGTGAACCCTTTACTCTGAATCTTTTTCAAACCGCTGAGTTCACGGATGCCGATCTGTTAGTTGCCTTTCAGACAATTGAGCTTGACACACGCCCGTGTGAAGCTTGCTACCAATATGCGCCGGGAATTGCCCGAGTATGGTTTACAGTGCAAAGCAACGGTGATCATGATTCGTTGTTTCTCTCTATCAGCGGCGATACGTCAGAGCAGAATTTGAAGCAGATGACCGTGGAGAAGATGGGCTACGAATTCTCACTGCGGGAACTCTGGCCGGAACAATACCGCCTGCCTATACAGTTCGACAAGGCCGCGACACCACCCGTACCACCCGGCGCGGCCACGTTGATTGTCTCGCCCGCAACTCAGATTGACTCGGTTGGCGGCACTGTAGCAGTCGTGGACGCCGAACCCCAGACGCTCCAGCTAGCGCAGTTCGATCTGGACAGTGTCTCTGTCACCGATAATCTCCTGGCAATTGATCTGACCTACTCCGGCGGTTGCCGTCCGCACTACTTTTGGGCTTTCATGACGCCGTCGACTTTTGCCGAGGGTACGCCGCGCGAAGCCAACATCTATATCCGCCATTCCGATTACGATCCGTGCCGGGCGGTGATCACGGATCGGATTTATTTTAATTTGTCTACAGTGAAGGAAGCCTATTTCAGCGAATTCGGCACGGTTGAACCGATCAAGCTTAACATCTTCAACTACTTTGAAAGCCAGCCGGGAGAAAAACTGACCGTGCAATATGACCCCTCGGATTGAGAGGCAATGAGATCGCCACTTTCCATAGGAAGCTGATTCTTGTTGGAAAGCGAGACCTCGTGAGATAAAGTCAGTTTACCAATCAAAGAGATGGGCACGCGATTGTGTGCGCCCAAAGAGGAGAGGCATTATGGGAAAGCGCCTTCTTCAAATCACTCCGTTGCTGGTGCTCGCAGGTATCCTCCTGCTGCAGTGTAGCAACAAGAGCACCGATCCGCAACCGCGGCATCGCCAGCTTACGGCGCTGGAGAAACAGGTGGCCAGGTCAGGAAATGAGTTTGGCTTCAAGCTGTTCAAAGAGATCGTTTCGCAGGATACCGAGGCAAAACACGGAAACATCTTCATTTCGCCACTCAGCGTGTCGATGGCGCTGGGTATGACTTACAATGGCGCTCGTGAAGAAACAAAAGCGGCTATGGAAGAATGCCTGGCCCTTAAGGGAATGACTGTCGACGAGATCAACGAGTCATATCAAAGTCTGATCGATTTGCTGAAGCAGCTTGATCCCAGGGTGAAGTTCGATATCGCCAACTCAATCTGGTATCGACAGGGATTTTCCTTCAAGCAGGATTTTCTGGATATCAACCATGAGTATTTCGATGCCGAGGTTGCAGGGCTTGACTTCAGCGATCAGGAGGGCAGCAAGAAGATCATCAACGATTGGGTGTCGGACAAAACTAACGATAAAATCCCGGGAATCGTCGACCGCATCAATCCTTCAGACGTGATGTTCCTCATCAATGCGATATACTTTAAGGGTGACTGGACTACCCGTTTCGACGAAGCTGACACCAGGGAACTGCAATTTACTCGTCCTGATGGATCCAGGGTAAACGTTGACGGCATGCACCTGGATGAGGCCAAGATGAGCTTTCTGGCTAACAATGACGTTATTGGCTTGCAGATGCCGTACGGGACCGGCGATTTTGCCATGACGCTATTGATGCCGCGTGAAGGTACCGATATAGATGCTCTGATCGCCAACTTGGATGAGTCATCGTGGGATAATTGGCTCAGCGGGTTCCGGACCGACGAGAACAATATCGTCGTGCCGAGGTTCAAGCTCAGCTACAAACTGATGCTCAATGATGTGCTGGCTGCACTGGGAATGGGAGTGGCTTTTGACGAGAATAACGCTGACTTTAGTGGAATATCTGAAGACGCCCAACTGTTTATCAGCCGCGTGATGCACAAGAGCTTTATTCAAGTTGATGAAAAAGGCACGGAGGCTGCTGCCGCAACCTCGGTCGGGATGGGTACTACCAGCACTGCGCCAGTGTCCTGGATATTCAGCCGGCCATTCATCTATGTCATATCCGCCACCGAGTCGAACACGATTCTGTTCATGGGCAAGATGGCAGAGCCGGTGTGGGAGGATTGAGGGACGTTCCAGTCCCGGTGATAGCGTTGCGCGCGAGCACAACGAACTCACATCCACTCCAGCACGCAACCAACTACGCCCGCCAGCCGTCCTCGCTCGGCGAGCTGATGTCGGGGCAGGCAAGGACCCGCCGCGGCGGGCCGCTCACGTGAAATGACTGAGTATCCCCTCGCATGGTTCCGGCAGTTCTTGTTTCACTGCGATAGCATCGCAGCGAAATGAGAACTCTCGGCTGTTGTGAAGCCGGTGTCAGGTCACGTCCCGATTCAGCAAGCTTCATTGGAACAAGACCTGACACAACCGGGTGGTCGTTGAAACACCTTCTTAAACTGCTCCAATTAGCTGGCTTGTAAGAACGCTTCCTCCGAGCATCCCTGTTTTTGTCCCTTTTCTTTCCCAATTCCTGCTTTTCGAGTTGAAAATCGACAGCTCATGTTGTAATTTCCCCAAATCTGAAACAGCAAACATTGAAGTCCGATTCCTGCACCACGGTGCAAAGGAGCATGCAGTCAATGGCATCATCACAGCGAGTGTTTTCATCTGCTGTGCCGGTCAGGTCATTGGGAAGCCCGCAGTTGTTTATGCTGCTCATATGTTCCCTTTTCCTGATTCTGGTCGGCTCGGTTTCGGCGCTCGGCGCGGAGACCACACCCGAGTTTGGCATCCGCGACAAGAGCCCGACCGTTATGGCATTCACGAACGCCACCATAGTAGCCTCTCCAACGATAAAGTACGATCACGCCACGCTGGTCATTCGTGACGGACGCATAGTAAGCGTGGGTCCCAACGCTACGATTCCTGACGAAGCCATTGTCATCGATTTGCAGGGAAAGACCGTTTACCCTGCATTTGTCGATCCCTACACCGACTACGGCGTTGAAAAGACCAAAGAACAACGCCGCCGGGGGAACCAGCGGCCGCAATATGAGGGTCACCGCACCGGCGCCAACTCCTGGAACGATGCAATTCATTCCGAGATCAACTGGATATCGGAGTTCAAGCCTGACGCGATGGAGGCCAAGAGTTTTGCCAGATTCGGCTATGGAACGGTGCAATCGTGCCGGCTCGACGGCATTTTCCGTGGACGCGGTTTCGTCACGACGCTCGCATCGGGACTACCCAATGATGTCGTCCTGAGACCGGAATCAATGCCCTTCCTGTCATTTAATAAAGGTACTTCGCAGCAGGAGTACCCGGAATCATTGATGGGCAGCATCGCCCTGATCCGGCAAACTCTTTATGATCTCGATTGGTACGAGAAGGCGCAGGCGGCATACCAGCGTAATCCCGACCAGAAGATGCCGGAGTTCAATCGCTCGATTGAGGCGCTGGAAGGTATCAAGTCGCAGACACTGTTGTTCGACCCGGAAGACAAACTCTCGATTCTGCGCGCCGACAAAATCGCGAAGGAATTCGGGCTGACAGACATTTACGTCGGCACTAACTACGAGTACGCCATACTCAATGATCTGAAAGCAACCGGCGCTGAGATGATCCTGCCGTTGAATTTCCCTGATGCGCCCGATGTTAAGACTGCTGACGATGCCGCGGCGGTGTCGCTGGCAGATCTGCGTCAATGGGAAATGGCGCCGTCGAATGCCAAGTATCTGGCCGACGCCGGCGTCAAGTTTGCCTTCACAAGTAAAGGTCTCGATCACGATCGTGATTTCTGGACTGCTTTGCAGAAAGTGGTCATGCGCGGACTTACCGAGGAACAGGCGCTGGCGGCGCTTACAACCATACCGGCGCAGATGTGCGGCGTCAGCGATATGGTTGGTACGCTTGAGAAGGGTAAGCTGGCCAGCTTTGGTATCTACGATGGAGATATCTTCGACAAGACGCAGAAGCTCTACTCGGTGTGGGTAGCAGGAAAAGAGATCAAGCTCGACAACCTGCCCGAATTCGAGCTGCGGGGGACGTACGATCTCAAAGTTGGACAAGATACCTGGGAACTGAAATTCACCGGCTCGGCAGAGCGCCCGCGCGGAAATGTTAAGCTGGGCGAGAAGAGAGCCCGTGTCGAAAATCTGGAAACCGATGAGAAGCAGTTGAGCTTCACTCTGAAGCTCTCGACCGACAAGTATGACGGTGTACTAAGGTTTGCAGGGGAATACGACAACGACACCCTCAGCGGCATGGTTGCCTTGCCTGATGGCGAAGAGACGGGCTGGCAGGCTATCCTGACTGCGCCCTATGTTGACAAAGAGGAGGGCGGCAATGGCGGCGGAGATTCTGATTCGACTTCAATGCGTGGGCGGCCACCGGAACGTATCAAGAGTGATCTGCCGTTGGTGTCGCGGTTGACTTATCCCAATCGATCCTATGGTGTCACAGAGCAGCCGCCGCAAGAGGATGTGCTGCTGAAAAACGCCAAAATTTGGACCTCCGAGGATGAGGGTATCCTTGAAGGCGCCGACCTGCTGATTAAGGATGGCAAATTCGCACAAATCGGTAAGGACCTGCCGGTTCCTGATGGCGTACGCGTGATTGACTGTACGGGCAAGGATGTGACTGCGGGGATTATCGACGAACATTCACACATTGCGATCTCGCGCGGCGTCAATGAGGGCAGCAACGCAATCACATCCGAGGTGCGAATCGGAGATGTGATCAACCCTGAAGATATATCTATCTACCGACTCCTCGGTGGCGGGGTGGTCATGTCCCACTCACTTCACGGCTCGGCAAATCCGATCGGTGGACAGTGCCAGTTGATCGTGCACCGGTGGGGAGAAGATGCGGAGGGACTGAAGTATGAGCCGATGCCTCCCACAATCAAGTTTGCGCTCGGCGAGAATGTTAAGCAGAGCAACTGGGGTGAGCAGTACACGATTCGCTATCCGCAGTCGCGAATGGGAGTCGAGTCGATTATGAAGGATGGTTTCCAGGCCGCCGAGGAATATGAGCGCGCCTGGAACGACTATAACGCTCTCAGCAAGGCTGAAAAACAGAAGACGATCCCGCCGCGCAACGACCTTCAGCTTGACGCACTCCTTGATGTATTGCGCGGGCGGATGTTTATTCATGTCCATTCTTACGTGCAATCCGAAATCTTGATGCTGATGCGGTTGGCGGAAGAATTCGGGTTTACGGTGCAAACCTTCACCCATATTCTTGAAGGCTATAAAGTCGCCGATGAAATGCGTGAACATGGTGCTACCGCGGGCTCATTTTCCGACTGGTGGGATTACAAGTTTGAAGTCTACGACGCCATCGCCTACAGCCCCGCTCTGATGATGCAGAAGGGTGTAGTCGTGGGAATCAACTCCGACGACAATGAAATGGCGCGCCGCCTGAACCAGGAGGCGGGCAAGTCGATCCTGTACGGTGATATGTCGCAGGAGGATGCGATCAAAATGGTGACGATCAATCCCGCCATTCAGATGAGGATCGAGGATCAGGTCGGCAGCATTAAGGTTGGCAAGGATGCAGACTTCGTGATCTGGAGCGGCAATCCGCTTTCCACCTACACCAAGTGTGAGCAAACCTGGATCGAGGGCCGCAATTACTTTAGCTGGGAAAAGGACCTGGCCGAACGTAAGCGGATCGCCGAAGAGCGAAATGCGCTGATCCAGAAGATCCTGAAGTCTGATTCGCCGCGACAGGAATTCGGTCAGCGAAGAGGCTTTGAGCCAAAGGAGAAGAACTACAACTGCGATGATGACTTCGACGTGTGGAGGTTGCTGAAATGAAGAAGTTGACACTTATAATGGCATCTCTCGTCTGCTTCAGTTTCGGGACTGCAGCCGCCAACAACTATGTCCCGGGGGCGCCACAGCACTATCCGATACTGCTTCGCGGCGGCGATCTTTACACCGTCGCCAACGGCGTGATGCCGGCGACCGATTTGTTGTTCGAGAACGGCAAGATCACCGCCATCGGCAAGAATCTTCGCCTACCGGAAGGCACCGATTCGGTGGTAATAGTCGACGTAACCGGCAAACGCGTCTATCCGGGTTTGATTGATCCCGTCTCGACCCTGGGATTGGTCGAAATCGGCGAGGTTCGGGCCACGCGCGATGCCTCCGAAGTCGGGGCGATTACCCCGGAGGTGCAAACGCATGTCGCCTATAACCCCGACTCTGAAGTAATCCCCACCATCCGCTCCAACGGAATCCTTGCGGCCTTGATCGCTCCGCAGGGCGGGATTATCAGTGGGCGCTCGTCGCTGCTTTACCTTGATGGCTGGACCAAAGAAGACGCCATGATCTCCGAGAATCTCGGCATGCATATCAACTGGCCGCGGGTGGGAATCCGCACCGGCTGGTGGGAGCGCCGAAGTCCCGAGGAACAACGCAAGGCGAACGCAGAAAATCGCCGCAAGTTGGAGGAGACCTTCGCGACGGCAAGGTCGTACTGGAAGGCGCGTAACAACGGCACTCAGAAGGATATCGATCTGCGCTGGGAGGCGATGATGCCGCTGTTCGATAAGGAAATGACGCTCTTCATCAATGCCGACGACTATCGCCAGATCAAGGAGGCGATTCGGTTTGTCAAAGACAACGACTTCCGTGCGGTAATTGTAGGTGGGCGCGAGGCATGGCGGGTGGCGGACGAGTTGGCCGAGGCGAATATCCCGGTCATTCTTAGTCGCCTGCAAAGTAACCCATATCGCGAAGATGATGACACCGATATAAGCTTCAAGCAGCCGGCCCTGCTCGACAAGGCGGGTGTCAA
>CAYXUL010000079.1:0-13039 GCA_964468475.1 uncultured Ignavibacteria bacterium
AATCAAGCACTTTTCCCGAGTGACAATCGTGTCATGGGCTATGCTGTCAGTCGTTGTTTGCAGTAGTTCTTTCGGACAAGACTCTCCAACGCTGTTTCTGACTCTGCCGAAGGTGGAAATTCCTACTGACGGAGTTACATTTCAGCTACCTGTGCTGCTAACGAATGATGCTCAGAATCCGGTTGGCGGATTTGACCTCTTGATTCGATACGACACCTTGTCGCTTACGCTCAATTTCGTAGAGGAGGGATCAGCGCTCACAGGGTGCGGCTGGGAGTATTTCAATGCCGATTTCGGTACAAAAGGTCTCCTGAGGCTGACAGCTGTGGCTGACAAAGCAAACGTACCGGGCTCTCCCACCTGCGACCTGGAAACAGCCGTCAACGACACACTGGCAAAGCTCACCTTTACTTCTGCGGATGATTCCACGCTCGAGTGCCAGGCGCGTGTGCTTGAGTTCTATTGGGCTGACTGCGGCGATAACGCCTTTTCAAGCGTAAGCGGCGAGTCGCTTTACGTCGAGTACAGCGTCGACAATCCATTCTACGATTCGTTCGCGCAGCCTCCCGATACACTCGGAACGGGAGCAGGTCTGCCGGATAGCTGCGTAGCACTTGACCCGACGCACATCCTGCGCAGCGTGAACTACTTCTCCCGCCCGGTTGAATTCGTTTGCTCTGACTCTGTCGATCAGCGCGGTGATCTGAATCTTAACGGCATTCAGAACGAAATCGCTGACTGGGTACTTTTCCAAAACTACTTCCTCTACGGACTTTCGGTATTCAACACGGATCCGAATATTCGCACGGCGCAGATTGCTGCAAGCGACGTCAATAATGACGGTGAAGTACTCACCATACGTGACCTGGCTTACATCTGGCGCATTATAATCGGGGACGCATTGCCTTATCCGAAACCGACAACTTCGCCACCTGATATCTATGTGGCCTTCTTCGAAAACGACAGCACCCAGCAGCAAATCACCTTCGACTATCCGGAAAACCTGTGCTATATCTATCTGACCTTTGACGGCCTGGTGAACGTGACCTCCTCCGACACCGCCGACTATATAGCCTACGACCAGGTAGATGACACGACTCGTGTACTCATTCGTGCTGCGATGTATTCCGAGGATGGAATCTTCCCGGGCACGGTACTCAGCTACAGCGGAAGCGGCAGTCTGGTAAGTGTCGAAGCCGCGGACTGGCAGAACCGGCTAACTCCGGTTGTCCTAGGTACCCCGCCTGGATGCGGGGATGCCAATGCTGATGGTATTCTCTCCATTTCGGACGGCGTGGCAGTACTCAACTACATCTTCGGTGGAGTCGCGCTGGGGGATGTCGCCGCTGCCGATTTTGACTGCAGCGGAGGTATAACCGTAGGCGATGTAGTGGGACTAATAAACTACATCTTTGCCGGAGGACCGGCGCCCTGTGCCAGCTGTCCGTAAATGGGGGCTTTTATTGGAGCATAACAGGCCTGGCAGCCGCCTCCTGTCCGGGAGGCGGCTGTTCTTTTTTGGTTTAACCGATTAAACTCCTGCCGATTTTCATATGGGGGCTGCCTTCCGCACAAAAGTTGCAACGGGGCAAGGATAGCGACGTACAAAGTTATGATCACGCGGCACGGGTTTACGCCGCCGAATTGCACATTTGCGGTCGAATCCGGCCGAAAAGAGCTTGACTTAGCATCATACCAGCTTTATTATACTGGTCTGTCTTTTAGGAGGTCGGTGTGAAGGGCGCGCGCTTCTCTTCCTCTACGCGGCGCGTAGGGACTTACGTCTCATTCGCGCTGTTTGGTTTAATAGTAGGGTTTATAATTTCGAGCAACCTGGGTCTGGATAACCTTGCCGTTACCCAAACGCGCAGCGGAAATCATCCAGCTACGGTTCAGTATGCCCGCTCTACCCCAGCGGCGAAATCAATATATCCGTTAAATAACGAAGGCAAATCGCCTTTTGTAAATGTCGTACACAACGTTCGCGACGCGGTCGTGAATATCCGTGCCGAACGCATCGAGCAGATGACCCCCTATCAGCAGCGCTGGCTGCGTTTCTGGGGTTACCCCGACGACGAACGCCAGGAAATCTCGATGGGCACCGGGTTCTTTTTCCGCACGGACGGCTACATCCTGACCAACCATCACGTTATTGCCGGCGCACGCAAAATCAGTGTCACCCTGGCGGACCATTCCAAGGTCGAGGCAAAACTGATCGGCGAAGATCCTGCCACTGATCTGGCTGTGATCAAGATCGCGGGCGACGGCTACCCCTGGATCGAACTGGGTGACTCTGATTCCATCCAGGTTGGCGAATGGGTGATGGCGATCGGCAATCCGTTCCCGTCACAAGGGCTTGATCGCACAGTAACTGTCGGTGTCGTGTCTGCCAAGGGCCGGCGCGGACTCGATTTTGGCGCCGACTCACCGGAGTTCCAGGACTATATCCAGACGGATGCGGCTATCAATCCCGGCAACTCAGGCGGACCACTAGTAAATTTGGATGGCTACGTTGTCGGTATCAATTCCGCGATAGCTTCATCTTCGGGGCAGTCCGCCGGTATCGGGTTTGCCATTCCGGCCAATCTGGTAAAGTCGATTCTGCCTGACCTCATCACCGGCGGTCGCGTCGAACGCGGCTGGCTCGGCGTTACCATGAGTGATCTCGATGATAACCAGGCCGAAGCCAACGGCCTAACGACGGCGCAAGGAGTCCTGATCCGTGAGGTGCAGCCGGACTCGCCTGCTCAAAAAGGTGGTCTGGAGAATGGTGACATTATCCTCGATTACAACGGCACCCGTGTGGAAGATATGAACCACTTTCGTTACCTGGTAGCTTCATCGAAGGTGGGTTCGAAGGTTGATATGGATCTATTCCGTCGCGGCAAGCCGGTCAAGATCAGTGTCACGCTCGGTGATCGGGACGAAGGCCTTTCGGAGATGGCCCCGCAGGAATATGCACAGGATCAGGGGCGCTATACCAAACCTCCGAATGACACTGATATGTGGTTCGGCATGGCGGTGGAGACGGCTACGAAGGAACTTGCCGACCGCTTCGGTGTTGAATACCGCGACGGAGTAATGGTTACCTACGTCGAGCCGGGAAGCCTGGCCGACATTGAGGGGATTAATCCCGGCACTATTTTGATTGAAATAGATCATCGCGATGTGAAGACCACTGCCGATTTCTTCCAGCTGAAGAAGGAACTGGCCAAGCGGGAACGCGCGATTGCTTTGATCGGTTACGATATTCGTGGAAATATTCGCTATTACGCGATCAAACCACAGAGCTAGAAGGTACGTTTATAGAAAGTCAGTTGGATCCGCCCCGCTCGGGTGGTGACTGAAAACTTGAGGCTGGAATTAGAAGCTGGATTCAGGAATCCCTTTTATTGAGAAATAGTTAATTCGGAAGTAAAGTCGCTCGCTTCCCGTGGGCGACTTCGGGCGTTTTAAGTTGCATATCAGATATCATCTCAGACGATCAACCTTTTACCATAAAACCTTTAACCAAATAGGACGGGTTCATCTTGGCTAGACAGTCCAGGAAGTATCGTGACGAAGACAGATCCTTGGATCTCTATCTCAAAGAGATTGGTGAGACTCCGTTGATTAGCGCTGATGAAGAAGTGCGACTGGCGAAGAAGATTCATGAAGGCGACCAGCGTGCACTTGAGGCCTTAACTAAGGCAAACCTGCGCTTCGTGGTGAGTGTTGCCAAGCAGTATCAAAACCAGGGTTTGTCGCTCGCTGATTTGATCAATGAAGGGAATATCGGACTGATCAAGGCCGCGAAACGGTTCGATTGGACGCGTGGGTTTAAGTTCATATCCTACGCCGTCTGGTGGATTCGTCAGGCGATTCTGCAGGCGCTGGCGGAGCAGTCGCGCATTGTCCGTCTCCCGCTCAACCGCGTGGGCACCTTGCACAAGATCGGCAAGGTATCGTCCTCGCTCGAGCAGGAGTATGGCCGCGAACCTTCGCCGGAGGAGATCGCGCACGAGCTGGAGCTTTCGGAAACGGAAGTCTCCGACACGCTCAAGATTTCCAACTCGCACCTGTCGCTTGATGCGCCGTTTTCGGTCTCTGAGGACAACAGTCTGATAGATGTCCTAGAGGATGAATTTCAACCCGCTCCTGACGAAGCCCTGCTTGACCAGTCGCTACGGCTGGAAATCGAGAAGGCTCTCGACACTCTGACTCCACGTGAGGCGGAGGTGATCAATCTATATTTTGGCCTTAATCATGAGAAGGCATTAACTCTTGAAGAGATTGGCGCCCGCTTCAACCTTACGCGCGAGCGTGTCCGTCAGATCAAAGAGAAAGCGATAAGGAGGTTACGCCACGCATCCCGCTCTCGCAGCCTGCGTGCGTATCTGACTTAGACATTTTTATGAGATTAGCTGCATCGTTGAAAGATGCAAACCCGAAGGAGACGTCACACCACAGCGTCTCCTTTTTGTTTGGGGGAATCGGCCGCAGGTGCACGCTGCGCGTGCCCGAAACGTTGCCCGCAAGGAGCTTCTCGCCGTCATTCCGGCGAAAGCCGGAATCCAGGAGGACAGACATTCCTGTCTGTCATTGCGCCGCAGGCGCAAACCAGCCGCAGGCGCGCAGCCTGCTGCGCCCGCCTCGCAATCGCCGCCGGGAATCCACCCCCCAAAACCGATTGACAACTCCATAATGGACGTTATTATTCTAATCGGGTATCGAACTAGAAAGGCGGAAGAATGTGAAGACGATCAGCCTACCGGTGCTTGCTGCCATTGCTGCCGGGACCCTGATATGGCTTGCCTCCGAGGTGCGCGGAGAGGGCAACTCTTGTTCCACGATTAGTTACAGCTGTGACGTCTGTTGTTTTTTTGATTCTCCACCATA
Organism: uncultured Ignavibacteria bacterium; assembly: GCA_964468475.1. Taxonomy (GTDB): domain Bacteria; phylum Zixibacteria; class MSB-5A5; order CAIYYT01; family CAIYYT01; genus JBECKX01. Next base: position 4,879 of record CAYXUL010000079.1, read on the forward strand.
CGGTCAGGCGGTACGCTACTCCAGTGATAGTACCTTGCTCAGGATCATCTCGGTCGATTTGTATTTAGGCCATTCGCAGTCACCCTATAGTACCGAATCAGGTATCGACGTAACGGTTTGGGCCGACGATGGCACAGGGTTTCCCGGTAGTCCATTGTATTATGTTCACGTACCACACGACAGCATCGGCTATCAAATGAACGTCAACCTTTCGAGCGAGTGTCTTGTAATCGTTCCCGGTGCCGATCTCCACGTAGGATTCCTTCCCACGGACAGCAGTGAAATCTATGTGGGTTTTACTTCCGAAGGATGCGGCAATGGAAGCTCGAGCTATTTGCCGATCACGCCTCCCACCTCGCAGTGGTATTCTCTTTCAGAAATGTTCTCCTATGATTACAGCTGGATGCAAACGCTTTATGTCATTGAGTATCCCAACGATAGCTCTTCGTGGTCGGATAACGACTCGGATGGAATTCCCCTGGTTTGCGATCTTTGCCCCAATATATCTAATCAGTCAATGAGAGAAACCGATTGCGACGGCATAGGGGATGAATGCGACAACTGCCCTGATGTCGCAAATGCAGGGCAGGAGGATACCGATGGGGACGGCATCGGTGACCTCTGCGATACCTTACCCGGCGATGCCGATGGCAACGGCCAGGTCTCAATTGGCGATGCGGTGTTCATCATCAACTACATCTTCGGGGGCGGGCCTGCACCTGATCCACTTTCGCTGGCTGATGCCGACTGCAGCGGCGGCGTTTCCATTGGCGACGCCGTCTACATCATCAACTACATCTTCGGCGGCGGCCCGGCGCCCTGTGGTGTGTAGCGGAAAAGCCTGCCTGAGCTGCATCAGGTGGACTTGTCATTCTCTTAGTAGACCATCAATCGCGGAGCTGAGACTTTGCGCAATGTGTACGGAGCTACCGAGCTTGAGATAGCGCACAATGCCTTGCTTGTCCAAAATCAGATGAACCGGGTACGCTGATATCTGGTAGTCGGAAATCATGTCATTGGCGCCTGGCAGTAGCGTGTACGAAAAGGGAATCTCCTTGCAGAACTTCGTTACCAGGTCGGCATCGTTGAAAGTGGGCGCGAGAAAGACCACATCTTTGTTTTGATATTTGGCCACCAGCAAATTTAGTTCAGGAATCTCGGCGCGGCAGGGGATGCAGCCGGTGTGCCAGAAGTTGATCACCACCACCTTCCCTGCCAGGCTGTCGAGGCTCACACGATTGCCGTCAATATCGTCAAGCGCAAATCCGGGCGCGGTCATATTGACGCCCCTCAGAGCGTACTTCGGATCGCGCGTCGTCTCGCCGTCCTTCGTGACCTTTGCAGGTTGATGCGACAATGAAACACTTATTGCATTCCCCAGACTGTCGACTTCCGCGTGCCAGGAATTCCCGCCGAAATCAAAATCGGGCGTAGCAAGCAGCACGCGCTGATCCGGGGGAATGAACTCGAATTCGCGGTTCTTGTTGACATCGATGATAAACCACTCACCGGTATTTTCGCTGATCCGCCCGCACGCATTCATCGTGTATAGTTCAATCGCAAACGTATCGGACGGCAGCGCCCACTTGCCCCGCTTGGCGGAGAATGTCACCAGCGGATATGCCAGCACCTCTCTGCCGTTGGCTTTCGAAAGCTGCGGCTGCTCCGGTTTCTCCAAATAGAGGATATGTGCCGTTTCGGTGAAGCCATAGTTGAAAGTTGTGCTCAGCGGCACGAATCTCGACTCCTCCTGAGCTGAATCACTGACCCAGGTGAGCGGAGGTCCGTCATCGGCCAAGTCCTCATTATTGTTCCTGTCGAAATAGAAGCGATCGGCGCCTGCCTCGTCGATGTCAAGCACCACGTGATACTCGTCATCCTCCAGCGTGTCGCGGGAATACCCCCAGCGTACCATGCCGTAATATTGCTGCTTGCCGGCATACGTCGGTTCATGCCTGATTGGGGCGAAATCGTCGGGAAACAGTGCCGAGTCGGCCGCGAAAAAGATTGTGAAAAGATTCGATTCCCGCTGCCAGTCGGACAGCTTGATTAGATACTCGGAATTTGGCGACTCCGTGCCGGCGCCCTGTGCGGACGGAGAGATAGCAGCTGTCAGGGCAAGGTATCCAAGCGTATACAAGGCAGCCAGATAACGTGGAGTTGGGCTCTTTCTCATGTAACCCTTATTACGCTCCGCCGGAGACTGAAGTTGCGCGGTTTGAGGTTACGTAGCCGATGAGAGAAGGCCAACGCATAAAGCTGCTTGCTTTTTTTTCATCGGGCGCTTAAATTATTAGGCTCTAAGGGCTCCGAAAAGGCCCGTACCGAAACTGGAAATATAGGTTCGCAGGAGATAAGACATGGCAAAGAAAAAAACCGACGCGCGGATAATCATCACGCTCGAATGTACCGAGGCGCGCAAGGAAGGCAAACCGCCGTCACGGTATTCGACGACGAAAAACCGTCGCAACACCCCGGATCGCCTTGAGGTCAAGAAATACAACCCGCATCTCAAGCGTCACACGATCCACAAAGAGACGCGCTAAGCGGCTCTTAGAAATATCTCAATAGAATTCCGCAGGGCAGGAGTCTTAAGGCTCCTGCCTTTTCTTGTAAGTGTGCCGACACGGTCGATTACACGCGGTCAGGAAGCGGGGGAAGTCATCGCGAGGAGGCCCAACTTATTGGGGCGACGTGGCGATCTCGCTCGTTGCATAGCTGGTTACATTGAGATTGCCGCGCTCGTGAGAACACTTCGTGTTTCACTCGCTCGCAATGACAAATCGCAGATCTCTGACATGTTCCCGCGCGCGAAGTGGGTTAACCCCGATTCATCGAGGTCTAGGTGCGCCGTGAAAAGCATGCAGGATACCCGGCAAGTCTCTCAGGAAAACTGCCATTCACTTAACTTTAACGTGTTTTAAGGGAGAAAAGTACTCTACTGCCGCATGATTTCGATGAGACGGCGATTGTAGAAATTCATCAGATCATCCCGCCAGATCACACCGAGAACGTGTTGGCTGTCATCGTGTGCGACTACCGGCAGCATCCTGATGTCGCGCAAGCCAAAGAATTCGTTGGCTTTCTCCAGCTCATCTTCCGGATGAACGAGCTGCGTTTCCTCGCGCACCAGATCCTGGGCAATTACCAGATAGTCAAGTGAATGCTGAGACATCAGTGACCTGATATCCTGCATCGACAGCACGCCTTTGAGCCGGTCGCTGTCATCGACCACGAGAAAGTAGCTCGAATCCGACTGCTCGAACGCGGTAAATATCGCTGCCAGAGGCGTTGCCGCATTAATCGTCTGAAACTTGGGATCCATTATTTCGGATACCTTCTGCGACTTCAGTACATTAATGTCGCGGCCGCCGCGGATATCCATGCCGCGCTTGTATAGTTTCACGGTGTAGATTGACTGGGCAAACAGCTTGCGCGCTACCGTGGCCGAAAGCGCCACCACCAACATCAGCGGCAAGATGATACGGTAGTCGTTGGTCATCTCGAAAATGATAAGCAACGCCGTCATGGGTGCGTGGGTCGCGCCGGCAACAACGCCCGCCATTCCAACAAGGGCATAAGCGCCGGGACCGGCAGTGATTGTGGGGAAGATGTAATTGACAATATGTCCAAAGACGCCGCCCGCCATCGCCCCCATGAACAGTGATGGCGCGAAAATGCCGCCGGAGTTACCGGAGCCGAGAGTCAGTGACGTAGCCAAAATCTTCAGGAATATCAGTGGGATCAGCAGTTGCAGAGCGACACTACCGTGGAGGGTGAGCCCGATTGTCTCGTAACCGTCGGCCAGAATCTGGGGGAAGAAAAACGCCACACCGCCCAACACCAGGCCGCCGATTGCCGGTTTGAGCATGTTATTTACTTTGAACCTCTCGAACCAATCCTCGGTCACATCAAGGCTGCGGGTGAACAGCACAGACAGCACACCCATGCCCAGGCCCATTACCATATACATTGGTACTTCCCAGGCAGAGATGAGCGAATAGGTCGGCACGGCGAAAGCGGGGTGATTTCCGGATACTCCGCGAGTTACGACCGAAGCTACTACCGAAGCGATCAGCACGGGGGAGAAGGTCTTGATGGCAAAATCACCCAGAATGATCTCGAGGGAAAACAACACGCCGGCGATGGGAGCGTTAAATACGGATGTGATTCCTGCTGCCGCGCCACAGCCGACAAGGATCTTGACTCGTTCGCCGGACATACGGAAGACCTGGCCGATAGTCGATCCCAGCGCGGCGCCAATTTGCACGATAGGGCCCTCACGACCCGCCGAGCCGCCCGATCCGATACAGATCGCTGAGGCGACCGCCTTGGCTGCCGCCACACGTGGTCGGATGATTCCCCCGAGTCGCGCAATGGCGGCCATAACCTCCGGCACTCCATGACCCTTGGCCTCCGTCGAGAACCCATAGACAATCGGGCCGACCAACAAACCACCCACCATCGGAATCAACGGCAGCCACCACTTGATGCCTCCGCCTCCCTGGAAGTTGGTAAGAATATGGTCGGTCATGCCGAAGAAGAGGCGGTTGGCGTGCCCGATCAAGATCTTGAAACCCAATGCGCCCAGGGCCGTCGTAGCACCGACGACTATCGCCATCAAGAGAAGAACATTAGTTCCCGAAGGCCGCATGGAATGCAGCAGCTTGTCAACAAATTTCACGCGCATAGTGAACAGGAATCTATAGGAAATCGCGCTTCAAACAAGTACTTCTTAGAAGTTCTCACAATTTCTCGATTAGTTTTGAAATGTGATTGCCTCAGTCGGTTTCTTCGAACATCTTTTCCCCGGGAGCTAGATCTCTTGCTTCAGGAATTGACCCAGACCGTCGCAAAATTGTCATTTTAATGTCACAAAATTCAGCGGAAACGTGAACTTTCTTGCCAAATCAACGTTAGAATATGGACAATATCGTGTCATGAAGTGGCGCTTTACGGGCTTCCGGGGATAATGGGCTTCCGGATTTTGGCTAGTTAACAGATAAGCTTTAAGGTAATCGATGGCGATGACAAAGAAGAATCACTCTACGGGTGTCACTTTGAGATCCCGTGTATCACCTGTCCTGCCACTACGTCTGGCATTTTCTCTGGTAATTTTACTTGCTGCCATCTCCTCGGCGCGGCTTCTGGCGCAGGACCGGCCGCCGACTCTGGTCTTTACTGAGGAGGTGCGAAACGCCGAGTTCCATGACCAGGTGTCGCTGGTAGGGCGAACCGCGGCGCTGAAAGAAAGCAGAATCGTGGCGGAGGTCAGCGGCAGTGTTGCCAAGATCAATGTTCTCGAAGGAAACTGGGTCAACGCCGGGGACCCATTGGTCACTCTCGATGCTGATCAGCTTCGCCTGACCTACGAAGCGAAGGACGCTGAAGCCAAACAGGCAGAGACGGCGCTCAAACTCGCCAACGACAACCTCGAAAGAGTAAAGCAGCTTTTCAAGGCAGAGCTGATTCGCCAGACGACACTCGACAGCGCCATCGCCTGGCAAGCAGTCCAGGAAGCAGGTTACAATCGTCTCAAAGCAGAGAGCGATAAACTCGAGCTCGATCTTCAGAAAAGCGTAATCCGCGCGCCTTATTCAGGATTTACGGGAAAGAAGCTGACAGACGTGGGAGAGTGGGTCAATCCGGGAACGCCTGTGTTTGAAATGGTTGATCTCTCGAAGGTTCATGTCCGAGTGGATTTGCCGGAGCGGCAGTTTGGCAGGCTGCAAGTGGGCTCGCCGGTTACAATAAAGGCTAGCAATGCTCATGTGCCTGAATTGGAGGGAACAGTGATAGGCATATCGCCCAACGCAGGTACCGAGACGCATACCTTCCCCGTGACAGTGGAAGTCGACAACAGCAAGGGTCTACTGGGTGGGGGCATGCTGGTGCGCGCGACGCTGAATCTTGATGATACCTATGCGAGCCTCGCGGTGCCCAAGGATGCTATCATCAGGCAGGGAATGCAGACGCTGGTCTATGCCGTTGTTGATGGCCAGGCGCAGCCAATCAATGTGATGACGACCTCGGCCAACGGCTCCCTGGTAGCCGTCAAGTCGGACAACCTCAGCGAAGGAATGCAGGTTGTAGTGCGGGGTAACGAAAGAATCTTTCCGGGCAGTCCGGTGCGGGTCGGCAACAACCCACCTGCCGACGGCAGTCCCGGTCAGGCAGCGCCATCGGGTCAGCAGAAGAGCGAAGGCTGAGGCTAATACAAAATTACTTCCGATGCCAGTATTGATAGAAAAGAGAGTTGCCGGCGGCCAGCGAATTGTCTGACCGCGGAATGAGGATGAGAAACAACCACCCTCGTAGTTTCCGAGTTATTCCATGAGCATGATTACTACCTCAATACGCTTCCCCGTCACGGTTATCGTCGGAGTGTTAATCGCAGTCATTGCCGGCTTGCTCGCACTCTTTCGTGTGCCGGTGCAATTGACCCCGGAAGTGGAACGGCCGATAGTAACCATCTCCACGTCGTGGCCGGGTGCATCCCCTGAGGAGATCGAGAAGGAGATCATCCAGAAGCAGGAGGAGTATCTTAAGTCGGTGGAGGGCCTTCTGGAGATGTCGTCCGAGTCGGAGGATAGCCGAGGCACAATCACCCTCGAATTTCCGGCTGGCACCGACCTTACTTCCACAGTGGTGAAAGTAACCAACAAGCTGAATGAGGTTCCCTCATATCCAGAGACTGCCGACCGCCCCGTTGTCACGACTTCTGGCGTCCTCGAAGGCGCCATTGCCTGGTTTGTCATCAAGAGTGACAGTGAAGGCGTGTATGTGCCTCACATGAAGACGATGATAGAGGATCTCGTCAAGCCGCGGCTCGAGCGCGTCAAGGGAGTCGCGTCGGTGAACGTATTTGGCGGCCTGGAACAGGAGGTGCACGTCATTTTCAATCCCGACGAGATTGCCTCCATGGGCATCACCGTGACCGATTTTGCCAACGCGTTGCGCGCCGAAAACCGCGATATCTCGGCAGGTGATTTCGGTGAAGGAAAACGCCGCTATGTTGTGCGCACAATGTCACGTTTCCAAACTCCCGAACAGGTCAAGCAAACTGTACTGACGGTAAAGAATGGTGTGCCGATTAGAGTCGGTGATGTCGCTGACGTCAAGCTCGGCTATGAAAAACAAGTGGCCATGGTTCGCCATAAAGGCGAGCCGGCAGTCGCCTTCAACGTTCAGCGCCAGGTCGGCGCCAATGTCATGACCGTGATCGATGGATTGCTAAAGCAGGTCGATGTCATCAATGCTGAAGTGCTCCGTCCCAGGGGAGTTCACGTCGAGAATGTCTACAAGGAAGATGTTTACATCAACTCCTCTATCAATCTGGTGTTCTCCAATATCTTCCTGGGCGGTTTCCTGGCGATTCTGACTCTCTTCATCTTCTTGAGGTCTGCTTCCGCCATTCTGATCATTTCTTTGGCGATTCCGATTTCAATTATTTCGACTTTTCTGTCGATGTTCATCTTTGGACGTACGATCAATGTCATTTCACTGGCAGGAATGGCTTTTGCAGTGGGAATGGTGGTGGACTCTGCCATTGTCGTGTTGGAAAATATCTATCGTCACATGCAGATGGGCAAAAACCGCTGGAAAGCGGCTGCGGACGGCACCGTCGAAGTCTGGGGCGCGCTGCTGGCTTCCACAGTCACTACTGTCGCAGTCTTCCTCCCTATTATGTTCGTCACCGAGCAGGCCGGACAGCTCTTCAAAGATATCGCCATAGCGATCTGTAGCGCCATTGTTATCTCATTGATAGTGTCCATCACCGTTATTCCTACTCTCGCCAGCCGCATGCTCAGCGTCAATAAGAAACTCCATGGCGCTGAAGGGAATGCCGGTTGGCTGGGGCGTTTCGCGGACAGAGTGGCAAGGTTTGTTGACTATGCCAACGCGAAGAACTCACGCCGTCTCATTACTATGGGAGGTATTATCGGGGTTGCCGTGCTGTTTACCGTATTCCTGCTGCCACCCTCAGAGTATCTGCCGAGTGGTAATCGTAACTTGATATTCGGCGTGATGTTGCCGCCTCCGGGTTACAATCTCGACGAGATGGTTAACGCCGGTAAGCAGGTAGAAGCTCAGATGCGCCCGCTCTGGGAGGCGAAAGGCGCTGCTGCTGATACCCTGCCGGGCGGAGGAATTGACAATT
>CAYXUL010000080.1:0-5915 GCA_964468475.1 uncultured Ignavibacteria bacterium
CCCGTAGGAGTCTGGGCCGTATCTCAGTCCCAGTGTGGCCGATCACCCTCTCAGGTCGGCTACCCATCGCAGCCTTGGTAGGCCGTTACCCTGCCAACAAGCTAATGGGACGCGAGACAATCTCTATGCGGTGGCATAGACTCAACCACCTTTAATCGATAAAACATGCGAATCATCGATAACATCCGGTATTAGACCAGCTTTCGCCAGATTATCCCCGACATAGAGGCATGTTTCTCACGTGTTACGCACCCGTCCGCCGCTTTACTCGAGCAACCGAAGCCGCTCTTTCTCGCTCGACTTGCATGTATGAGGCATGCCGCCAGCGTTCGTTCTGAGCCAGGATCAAACTCTCCGACGAAATATTATTAGAATATTATTCTAACTCATTTCCATCAATCAAGTTGAACCCAAGCAAATTGAAACGAAGCTGTAAAAGGAAGTCCGTCAGAATCTTATCTTGAAGACCCTACGGATCCATAGTTTTCGTTTTCACTGTGTTTGGGATTGTTGCTGTGATAAGCAATTCATTGATTGACAGGGTACCATTATGACCAAGACAATCAGGAGACCTGACGCCTTAAATCACAGTAGCACCTGCCCGTATCACAAGCTCACTTTCGTCACACTATTCTCTTGTCAAAGATCATTCGGGCTTCGGACTTACCGCCGAAGCGAAAAAAATACCGACCGTAGTCAGTAGAGATTTTAACCTATAAAGAGCTACTGCCCGATCGGCGGACAACCAATATACGTATGCAAAGTTACTTGTCAAGAGCTTCGCGAAAGATTTTTCGCGTTTTTTCTAAGTTTCTTTACAAGCAGACTCCGATCGCCGGAATTCCCCCCCCCTGCCCTTGTTCCGTCATATTGGAGAGGTAAATATGGTTTGACTCAGCGAAGATTATTCCCTAACCTGAGAGCACATTTCAACACAGATTTGATGATGAATCAAAGGAGGATACTGATGTTGAATCGATTCCAGGCAGTAATGCTGGCAGTTACGGTCCTGGCCGTCGCAAATAATGGCTATCCGCAGAGACTGGTGAGGCCTGGACTGCGCGATATGTCATTCCCGCGACTGGACGCAGTGCATCATTCTGGACCGGAAGAGTATCTTTGCCGGGAGTGGTTTACCTCCCAGGTCAGTGACGGCCCTGAGAGCGATATTGAGCTCACATGCTGGGGGTTTCAGAAGATCGACCGCCGCGGCGACTTCAGACTCGACCTCAACTACTTTGAATACAACCTGATGTCGGAACCTGGGAGTGACAGGCTGACTTGCGGCCGATTCCTCGGAGGTTATGATCTATTCGAACCGTGCAGATTTTCGGTCATCTCTGGTGTTGTCTTCGTCAGGTCCCTCGGTGAGCACTGGGCAGATAGTGAAAAATATCTTCCGCTTGGGCACCGCCAGGTTTGGGCCGGGATCCTGAGGCGGAACCATCAGCGTCTTCGGCGACTCCAGGCGCATGCACCTGACAACGCGGCTGAGCCAGAGCCGGATCATCCCGCCCACGGTTTAATTAAAACCGCGCGAGTGATTGTATCTGAGCCAGCGACCTTTATTTTGCTCGGAGCAAGTCTTCTTATGATTGCCGCCGTTTTCCGATTCAGGAGATTCGGCAGACACTGAGTTGAACTGAGAAGCCCCGGCCAACTTGACCGGGGCTTCTGCTGTAAGTGAAGCAGGGATGCGGACTATTTGAGCATGATCATCTTTCTAACGGCCGTGTTGTCGCCCGACTTCAGCCGATAGAAATAGATCCCGGAGGCGACCTTCTGCCCGGCATCGTTGCGGCCCAGCCAGATGACCTGATGAGAGCCGGCGGTCATTTGCTGCGAAACCAGCGTCCGCACCTTTTGGCCAACTACATTTGAAATCTCGAGCGTCACAAATGATCGCTTGGCGATGTCGAATTCGATAGTAGTTGACGGGTTAAAGGGATTGGGATGATTCTGTCCCAGCCGGAAGCTGACTGGCAAAGATCTGCCGTCATTGTCATTGACATCAGTAATTATTCCGGTCACGTGGAACACGCCGATCTTGCCAGACTCATCACCCAGCGAAGTTTGCCCGGCCGGCAACAGGCGCCAGTAACAGGTAGTGGTGTCATCAGGTCCGGACACTGACGCTGCGTAATCATACGAGTTGCCATCTACTTCAGTGTCAAGCACTAAGTCCGAGAAGCTGGGATCGTGCGCAATCTGAAGCTCCACTGCCCCGGCATCCGGCCATGACAGCTCAATGGTGCCCACGGGCAGCACCTGCCCGGGAAACGGCGAGATATTCGCGTCTCCCGAGGGAAATACGACAAACTGGTAGCCATCGGCTACAAGCGGTTGATTATCGACAAGAGTGTAATCCCGATCATTGACCCGATACGCCAGCGAGAATCGATCGCCAGCATCTGCGTTTGCCCTGGGGTTGATCGATACCGTGTATGAGCCGGATTCGATCACATCGATCTTGGCGTACTCATCGATGACATCGTCGTCGTCGTTGGTATGATTGTACAGCGACGCCGATGGGAAACTGTTCTTGACGAAGTTGAGGACATTGCCGGACGGCGACGTGATATCCAGAGATGCCTTCCCTTCAAGGCGAACCTCAAAATTACCGGCAATCATGCCGGCGGGATTGAGGGGATTAGTGAGAATCTCCAGGTAAGATGGATCTGCGTTCAGCTTGCCGGCAAGTGTGACGGCGATGTCAAGATCGCCATCGAGTTCGCGATCGCAAAGCAGCAGGTGTGTCGGAAATCCGTCCGGAGTCGGATAGCGAACTTCATCGGGAAAGTTGCCGGCGCCGTCTCCGAAGAGCACACCCACGTACTTGTTGCTGCCGTTGATGTAGCAGATATCGACGTTGCCGTCGAGGTTTATGTCGCCGACCGCGTTACCCAGAACCTGACCTTTGACTTGCCTCACATCGACAGGCTGAAAAGTGCCATCCCCATTTCCGAGATATACGACGATATCGCTGAATTGGCCACCCACAGATGGCGTTGAAACGCAGAGATCGTAAATGTCATCTTTGTTGAAGTCGGAGCCCTGATTGGTGACCTCTATGTCGGTCGCGCCGTAAGACTGCGGATATGTTGTTTCGTAAGTGAATTGGCCGGTGCCGTCCCCAAGATAGATTTCGACGCCATTGGGGGTTCCAACGGCGAGGTCGGCAGCGTCATCCAGATTGAAGTCAGCCACATTCAGCGTCAGCGCCTTATCAGAAAGCGAAATGCTATCGATCTTTGTGAAGGTGCCGTCTCCGTGGCCTGTAAAGAGGACTATACTGCTATCAGCAGCGGCGAGATAGTCAATGTACTGATCACCGTTAACCTCCGCCGCAGCTGCACCGCGTGCCAATCCCACGGTTTGCGTGGTGGGCAAATCCGTAAAGCCGTCTGCACCATTACCTATGTGGCTCTGTAGAAAATGACGGCTATACTTGAAAACCGCGTTTACGAGATCGAGGTTGTAGTCGCTATCCAGATAAGCCGCGACCGCACCGGATAGTGACTGATCCGGAAGCACACCAGATTCCAGTCCAAGCCCGGAAGCGTCATAGATCTCGATGCTGTTAGTGTAAAGATCGCCGTTACCAGAAAGTAGAAGTTCCGGCGTGGGATCGGAGTCGAACTGCCCTTTGAGAAAAGAGGTTGCCCTCGCAGCAGCCTCTGTCTTTGATTCAGAGAGTTCAACAAGGTACCGGGATGATTCCACGACCTGAACCACAGCTGAGGCATCGCTGCAGACACCTCCAGGCGTGCAGGTCTGAATGTGAAGTGTCCAGACACCGATATCCGCGTCAGTTGAATTCCAGGCGATCGTGAGCGGGTCGGTGCCGGTGATCAGCGGCGCATTGGTCGGAGTGATCGCGTCGTTGTCAGCCGCGTACATATCCGCTGTAGTCGTGAGCTCTTCAGGACTAAATCCGGATACAATCGGGGCTTCAATCTCGACGCTATCACCTGCTATCAGATTGCGCGGGGTTGCCGGTAATTGGATTTGGGGAATGTCGGCTGCGTCCATTATCGAAATTGGCTTCGATCTCCAGACAAGGCCGGCTTCGGTTATCGGATCGCGCGGATATGTATATAAGTGTGAGTATCCGCCGTTAGGAGTGATCCAGGAAAGAAACTCGATACTCCCCGGCTCGGTGCCGGTAAACCACAGCTCCATGATCGGAGCGTCTCCCTCAAGAAGTTCATTCTGCCCTGTCGAATAAAGAATTGCGGAATAGATATCGGGTGCTGCGCCATCGGCATAGGTTGAGTAGAATGCCCTTAACGGCAGCACCGTGGGATCCGCACATCGGCCGACAAAGCGGACCGAATCGAAGGTAGCCTCTCCGCTGCCATAGTTGACGAGTTTGGTAACGATGGATGCAGCCCATATTACCTCGTCATTGTATAATTCGACCTGGACGGGGCGAGACTGCCCGACCACCAATTCCCCTTTCATTACTCTGACGGTGTCAGATTCCCCTACCTGGGCAAATGCGGTTGTGCAGAGAAGCAAGACCAACATGAACGTGCACTTCGCCACTAGCATTCGATAGCTCATGGTACCTCCTTTAAGTACCCTGGTTTGCCACTGGAATCCTCCTCAGTGGTTTTGCCTGACCCTTGCCGGGCCTGTGAACAGCAAAAGGTGCAAACGGTTTGAAGTTGTGGGGGATTTGTGGTCAGGGCTGTGGGCCGAAGTGCTCAATTACAAGATCAGGGCTACCCCCTGGTTTTAGCAACAGTAATCTTGCGGATTCTTCGTGAACAGCATCCGGAGATCGGCCGAAGTTGCAAACGTCGTTCTGTGCACCTGCACGGGCGCAAGTAGTGGCAAGACGGAAAGAGCCCCGATTTGCGCGATCGGGGCTCTTTGTGCTGGATGTCACATATTCACTTGAGCAGGATCATCTTCTTGACTGCGGTATGCTTGCCGGTGCTGAGACGATAAAAGTAAATACCGGAGGACACCTCCTGCCCGGCATCGTTTCGACCCAGCCAGGTGACCTGATGAGAGCCGGCGGTCATTGGTTGAGCAAGCAAAGTCCGGACTTTCTGGCCAACTATGTTCGTAATCTCAAGTGTCACGAACGATCGCTCGGCAGTAGTAAATTGAATCGTGGTTGCCGGATTGAAGGGATTGGGATAATTCTGTCCCAGTCGGAAACTGAGCGGCAAAGGAGCGCTGCCGTCGTCAACGTCGGTGATTACGCCGGAAACATGAAAGACGCCGATCTTGCCCATCTCGCCGGAGAGGCTTGTCTGCCCTGATGGCAGCAGACGCCAGTAATAGGTAGAAGTGTCGTTGTCTCCAGGGGCGGAAGCAAGGAAATCGTATGTATTTGATGTAACATCGGTGTTTAGCACCATGTCGGAGAATGCGGGGTCGTGGGCGATCTGCAGACTCACCGAGCCTGCGTCAGGCCAGGAGAGCGTGACTGTGCCCGCGTGAACTACTTGCCCGGACCTCGGATTGATCGGGGACTGCCCCGCAGGCGCAACGATAAAGTTGTAGCTGTCGGCTACCAGAGGCTGAGCATTCACCAGAGTGAAGCGATCACCATTGACGTTATAGCTCAGGCTGAAGAGATTCCCGCCTGCAGCTGCCGTTCTGGGACTGACAGAGACAGTGTATGCTCCCGGCTCCAGAACGTCAAACATTGCGTATTCATCGATTGTCTCGTCCCCGTCGAGCGCGCGATTATACAATGCGGCAGACGGAAACGTGTTCTTCATGAAATTAAGCACCATGCCCGACGGTGATTCCACCGAGAGCGTCGCTGCGCCCTCAAGTTCGATGTCAAAGTCGCCGGAGATCATGCCAGACGGATCGCTCTGGTTGGTCAGGATATCAAGATAGTACGGGTCCGTCCTGACCGTTCCGGCAAGCGCAACCGCAATATCAAGATC
>CAYXUL010000080.1:6015-12340 GCA_964468475.1 uncultured Ignavibacteria bacterium
GTCAAGTGATCGGGCAACTCCCCCAGATCAAGGTTGAGAGTGCTCGCGTCATAAATCTCAATGCCGTTCATCCAGACGTCGCCATTTCCTGAAATCAGGAGCTCGGGCTCAGGATCACCATCGAATTCTCCCTTCAAAAACGACATCGCGTGAGCGGAAACGGTCGTAGTATCCTGAGAAAACTCCAGGAGATACTGTGCACCTTGTACGACCTGAACCGTAACATCAGTCTGGCCGCAAAGCTGCTCAGGTGAACAGACAGAGAGATGAAGCGTCCAGATACCAACGTCTGCCGCAGTCGAATTCCAGGATACCGTGAACGGATCTATGTTGGTAATTGATGGAGAATTAACAGGAGTTATTGCATTGTTGTCAGCTTTGCGCAGCTCTGCCGAGAATTGCAGCTGGTCCGCTGAGGCCGCTGCAGATATTGGCGCCTCCAGTTCGAAACCGCTGCCTGCGACAAGATTAATCGGCTCCGGGGAAGACTGGAATTCAGGTATTGCTCCTGCTGGCAGGATTTCAATGGGCTGAGATGACCAGGTCCAGCGCGCTGCAGATGAAGTACCTGGATTGTCGGGGTCATGCCATGAGATTGTAGTCGCGCCTCCATGGGGTGTAACAGCGGGGTGAAATTGAATCGATCCGGTATGGGTGCCGGTAAGCCACAACTCGGCAATAGGGCCGTCACCTATAGGAAGTTCGTTTTGACCGATACTGTACATTACTAAGGAGACCGTGTCGGGCAACTCGCCGTTGACATAAGCCGTGAAGAAACTCCTGAGCGGCAGGACGGTAGGATCCGCAGCTCGCCCCACAAATCGAAGCGAATCAACCGTCACCTGCGCCCCATCGATGCCCTCAATCTCGGTACATATTGCGAAAGTCTTGACTATTTCATCGTTCCACAACTCAATCGTTACCGGCTTGGATTGGCCAACGACTAATTGTCCCTGCGTAACGGAAATAATGTCTGGTTCACCATCATCCGCTACAGCAACTGCGCTCGCACACGCTACAAGCATGACGGCGCAAGCGACTGAATGACATAGAGCTTTCATAACTCCTCCTTTATGATAGCCCGTAACTTCCACTTTCTTCTTCCTCACAAACACAAGTACCGCCCCAAGTGGGCAGGTGGCGACAACTTGATCCTGCAGGTGTAGTAGCGACGGGAACGCCACCATTATTATGATTGACTAGATGCTCTGTTTTAGCAAGTGAAAACTGGAGCTGATTGCGCGAGTTGCACCAGCCCCGTGAAAGTTTGCAGAGCATCCTGGTCTTGTTTAAAATGTTCAGCACGAATGGCTGTCGGGAATTGCCAATAGAAAGAGCCACCCATCGGAGTCGAACCGACGACCTGCTCATTACGAGTGAGCTGCTCTACCAACTGAGCTAGGGTGGCTTAGAAATCCTAAGTGGCTAAATGTCAAGTTCCAAGTGAACTTGACCTACAATCAAGTAGTCGGGAAAATATCGTTTTTCTCTACCAAGTCAATCCTAATCTCGCTTGGGATCAACTGGAGGTTTAGGTGAATTTCGAAGAAACCTGGATTAAGAATCCTCTCCTTCCGCTCGGCACAGAGCTCGGGATTGTTGTTGAATCGACATCTGAGCTTTTGTATAGTGACCGAAACTCAAGATGCAAGGATGATAGAACGTATGCCGTTTTCGACCTGGTTCTTCCTGATCGTCCCCCCTATCGTACTGATAGTGCTGGAGTTGGTCTGGTTTTTCCGAAAAGACAAGAGCCGCGGGGTGTAGCCAATGGATGCCACACTGGTTGGATTCATACTCTACCTGATCGTCATTCTCGTCGTCGGACTGCTTACTTTCCGACTCAACAAGACAATTGATGACTTCCTGATAGCGGGACGAAAGTTGGGCCCATGGGTGGTGGCGATCTCGGAACGAGCTTCGGGCGAGTCCGCCTGGTTGCTGATTGGTCTGCCGGGACTGGCGTGGGCGTCGGGATTTTCGGCGCTGTGGCCTGCGATCGGCTGTACTTTCGGAATACTCTTTTCCTGGGTTTTCGTGGCGACCAAGCTACGCACAGAAACTGAGCGGCTGAATGCGCTGACTCTACCAGACTTTTTCGCCGCCAAGTTCAATGACGAGACTCATCTCTTGCGTGTGGTAGCCACACTCGTGATCGTCTTCTTTTTCACGACCTATGTTGCCGCTCAGTTCCTGGCAGCCGGCAAGGTGCTGAATGTCACCTTCGGCATTGAGAAGATATGGGGAATGGTCATCGGTGCTGTGATTATCCTGTTTTATACGATCATGGGCGGGTTTTTCGCGGTCGCGTGGACCGACCTGTTTCAGGGTCTGTTGATGGTTCTCACTCTGGTGTTGCTGCCCATTATCGCGATCATCGGGATTGGCGGCTTCGATATGCTCGCGCAGAAGCTGCATACAATCGACCCGGCGCTCTTGACAGTTAGCCACGGAGAATCCGGCTGGTCAATGTGGGCTATGATCATCGGCGGCCTGGCAATTGGGCTTGGATACATGGGACAACCACACCTGGTAACACGCTATATGGCCATCCGGGATGTGAAGGAGCTGAAACGCGGCTCTTTGATCGCGATCTCCTGGGCGATATTGGCTTTCTGGGGCGCGGTGCTGGTGGGAGTCTTTGGGCTCGCATTCTTCGGCTCGGGTTTAGCGGACAAAGAAAACATCATGCCGCAGATGGTGCATTTGCTGGTACCGGCCTGGCTGGCGGGAATACTGATATCAGGTGCTATCGCCGCGATGATGTCGACCGCTGACAGTCAGTTGCTGGTGTCTACCTCGGCGGTGTCGGAAGATATCTATCGGCAGATGATTAACAAGAACGCCTCGCAGAAGATGCTGGTAGGGATTTCTCGCGTGGCGACGGTGGTAATCGGCGTAATAGCGTTCGTGCTGGCACTGACGGCTGAGGATACCGTGTATCGCTTTGTGCTCTACGCCTGGGCGGGATTGGGCGCTTCATTCGGGCCGGGCATCATCCTCTGCCTGTGGTGGAAGCGTGTTACCAAATGGGGCGTGCTCGCCGGGATGATAGCTGGGACAACCACGGTAGTATTGTGGAAGTCGGTGTTTGATCTGGGAGATACCTTGTATGAGTTGGTCCCCGGTTTTTTCATCGCGCTGCTTTTGGTGTGGCTGGTGAGTTTGATGACGAGCAACCGCACTGGGGAGGCATCGGCTGCCGCCTGAATTCGGCCTGCTCCATTTGGCAACAGCTACATATTGATCGTGTCACCATCGTAACTTTTCTAACCCAGGACCCGGTACCCATCCCCGTAAAAGGAGAGACGGAGACTTCTGCGAAAGGAAACCGAAACTATGGCTCAGAAAGTACTCATCACCGGAGCAAGCAGCGGCTTTGGGAAGCTGACCGCCAGTACTCTGCTCAAAGCTGGACATGCGGTTGTGGCCTCAATGCGCGAACCTCACGATCGAAACAAGCCTGCGGCAGAGGAACTCAACTCGCAGGGAGCGCATATTGTCGAGATTGATGTCACCGACGATGATAGTGTCATCTCCGGCGTGGCTGAGGCGATGAAGATTGCTGACGGTATAGATGTGTTGGTCAACAACGCGGGAAAAGGTGCGCTGGGATTGCTCGAGACGTTTGATATTGATGACTGGAAGAAGATGTTCGAATTGAATGTCTTCGGTGTGCAACGAATGAATCGCGCGATACTCCCCCATTTTCGCGAGAGACACTCAGGATTGTTGATACATGTTTCAAGCATGCTGGGACGCTTCGTAATGCCGTTCCTGGGGCCATACAGCGCCTCGAAGGCGGCGCTGGAGATGATGGCGGATAACTATCGGGTGGAGTTGTCGAGTCTGGGTATCGAATCGATCATCGTAGAGCCGGGGGCATTCGGGACACCGTTTCATTCCAACAGGATGCACTACAGCGACAAGGAGCGCGCGGCCAGTTACGGCGACTACGCCGAGGTACCGGAACGGCAAGCGGCCGGTTATGCGAAGCGATTGAGAGAGTCAGGGGCGCCCGATCCACAGATGGTTGCGGATGCGATCCTGAAGTTGATTGAGATGCCCAGGGGCACGAGGCCGTTTCGAACGGTCGCCGAGGACCAGGGGGCGGGCCCGGCAATTAGGAAATATAATCAGGCCGCCGAGGAAATGATGCAGGCTATCTATAGCGCGACCGGTCGGGCTGAGATGTTGGATGTAAAGTAGGTGAGCGGTCTTTGGCCTGCTGCCAAGCTTCACCCGCCCATTAGTCGGCGATGATGATTGACTTGCCCGCTACCTATGGTGAACAGTCTGCACAAGCCATCGGTCCCGCAAGGAAGATGTAATTGATCAGGTAGACAGCGTCGGTTATGTTGACCATGCCGTCGCAGTTGATGTCACCCTGCCTCGTGTCTGTGGGTGCCGGACCACCGGCGAAAATGTAATTGATCATATAGACAGCGTCTGAGACGCTGATAGCTCCGCTGCCGTCGAAGTCGCCGCACTGTGCTGCGCCGAAAATAATGTCCGCGCCGCTATGAGGTCTCCGCCATGGTAGCCGCTGATGACTGACCCAGCCGCCAGCGGCATAGTCGATCTCAGGATAGAAGGTTTGCACAGTGAGTGTGTCGAGATAGATCCGGGTACCGGGCTCAATATTAGGATCCAGCACATCGAGAACCAGTCTCCCCATTTCCCCTACCGGGGACTGGGCGTAAGCAGCTGAAAAGTCTAACCACCCGAAAAGCAGAGCATTTGTTGAGGCGTAGTATTGCGGCGGTGGCCAGAACGCACCCCCCGTTTCATTGAAAACAGAGTTGAGATGCGTGAAGGCAGCTGGTTTGAGAGCCGTGAACGATGAGCCATCATCTGTTTCAGGGCGCATTGCCATCTCCCAGGCCGCGACTGTGTTGTCTGAGTAGATCATCACAGGCACTTCGATCTGATCCGGCCAGGGCGGCGATACGAATGTAACCCGGGCAACATAGACTGAATCGGGAATGCCTGTGTCAACTACACTGAAACTGATATCCTCTGTCGTGTCGCTGACCCAGGGAGCGACCTGCGGTACGCTATACCCGTTGGCACGGTAACTGACTTGATTTTGGAAGTCTGCGACGGCCACCGTATCGATGCGAACACGCGTGCCGTTTGGAATCGTGGTAGAGGTAATATCCAGCACCAGTCGGCCCATTTCACCTCGAGGAGCAGGCGCTGATGCGCCGCTGCCATCACTCCAGGCTACGATTCCTCCATTGACTCCGGAAACAAACTCGAATGGCTCCCATTGCGGCGATGGAGTTTCATCAAACGGAGAGTCTGGATGGCTAAAGCCGCTGGGAGCAAGAAACTGCCCTGCGGGGCCGTCGATCGTGACCGGAATGAAAGCCAGAGAAAATTGTGAGATTGAATCATCTGACGAAATCATTATCGGCACCTCGATGCTATCCGGGAAGGGTGGCGATACGAAAGTGATTTGCTGAACGAAGATGGAATCAGGCTTCCCGGTATCTCCCCTCAGAATCGTTATATCGGCCGAGTCGGTAGAGTGAACCCACGGGAACGGTTCATCCTGCTCCGTTCCATTTATCCGGTACGTAATCGATGACTGCGCGGAAGCATCAATGAACACCTGCGTTCCCGAAGGAACGTCGAGATTGGGCACACTGAGCTCAAGGCTCAGGAATTGACCCCTCGGCGCTATCGCCGCATCCCCTCCATAAGCAAACCAGGAGATCGCTCCCGCATTAATGACAACAAAAGAGTTCTCCACGTTCTGCAGGACAGAGCCATTGAGGTTGAAGTTGCTGATGCCGATTCCAGAGAACGGTGTTCCATCTTCCAATTGGAAGCTGGGATGAAACTGAAGGGCCGTGATTGTGTCGTCTGAAGAGATCATGATAGGAATTTGAATCTGCGCAGGATACGGCGGTGACACGAATCTTACGCTACTGACAAATACCGAGTCTGGTTTGCCTGTGTCACCCTGAGCCGGTAAAGTGCTGAAAGCTACGATCAGCACTGATACGGCTGGACAAAGGCGCCTGCCGAGCCTGAGGAGTCTTTCAGAATTCACGGGGTCCTCCCTGTTGTTCCTCCGAGCGAGGATATCCTTTTTCCCTTTCAATATAGCCTAACAGCTACACTTTTGTCAAGGTTAAGATGAGCGTGGCGCGCCGGGTCGGGTGATATATCCGCAGAGGGAAGGCTTTTGGCCGAAGGAGTGGGAAGCTCAATGTGGCGCCCCCCGGAATCGAACCGGGGACACACGGATTTTCAGTCCTGGAACAGGGAAAATCGAAGGTTTTGAACGAAAACAACTTACGATAGAAGTCTTTAT
>CAYXUL010000081.1:0-12315 GCA_964468475.1 uncultured Ignavibacteria bacterium
GTTGGTCAATTCGAATGAATTTAATCGATCAAACACGAATACGCATATGAGGTTGCCGTAAGCTATTCCTGGAGAGTACCCGAAGGTGGGGAGTTCATATGAAACTCAGACTTCTGAAGGAGTTGCTGCATTTGTTCAGATCTGAGTATATGCATCTGCTCTGCACCGAAAATGCTGCCGGTCTTGTTCCAAATGAAAGCCGGCAACTAGCGTGTTGTTGCCGGCTCGGTTTGACATTATATCGCGGTGAGCTGGCTCTCAGCATCCTCCTGGCATCGGGCCACCTCCGAAGATGTAGTTTATCAGGTAAACCGCATCACCAATAGATATTCCACCGCTGCCATCAGCATCGCCGTTGCACGTTTGCAGAGGAGGCGGCCCTCCCCCGAAAATGTAATTGATGATGTACACCGCGTCTCCAATCGACCAGCCGCCGCTGTTGTCTGCATCACCGCACTTACACGGTGGGGCTACAGCGCCAGAGTAGAAGAAACCTTCACTCAAAGCGAATGAACCACCTGTAGATACGCCGGTCGCAGTCTGCGCAACTGTCTGCGAAATGATGAAGTTGGCGTTGGACGAGGTTGTCCCCCCCGCCGAGATGACCTGCCATTGAATTTGTTCACCTGAACTGGGGTTTTTCGCCGCAGACGCAGAAGTTGTTTGGGCATCCTCACGCAACGTATCGCTGGCAACGGCAGCCTGTCCCCCTTTTGTAGCTGAAGTGATTGCGGAATTGCTACCTGAAGCGGTTCCGGCTGCGCTGTTGCCTGGTTTTTTGGTATTGCCTGCCTGCGCCATACTCACCAGCAATGGTATCAGCAGGCAGGCAACGAACAATCGTACTCGCATCATGATCTTAGACTCCCTTCCGCCTTACTGGCGTTCCTTGAGGAGTTCCTTGACCATTGCTTTCAGCTGAGAGACTTCAGACTCCAACTGATCGACTCGATCAGATTTTGTTTCGAGACGTTTGTAGAGGGCCTGAATCGCGGCAAGTGCGACACCCTGGCCATCTATCGTTGTGATGTGACGTTCATCCTTGCCCAATCCAAACGCCTTGTAGAAATCCTGAGCCATTGGACCTATATGCCGAATCGAAGCATTCTGAGTCTTGTAGTTCCACTCACTGATCTTCATGTTGGCGAGTTGATCGAGAAGCTGGTCGACATCGATGTTCTCGATATTCTCTTTAGAGTTGCGATCGGAAAGCGACGACCAGGTTCCACTGCCTGCGGCAAGCTGCACTCCGGAGGTTGGATTGCCGCTTCCGTCGATTCCGGAAACAAAGCGAACACCTCCCGTGGCGCGAGCTGCGAACTCATTGCTTGCCGCCGAATTAAAGTCGAAGTCGTTTTGGTCTGCCCACAGGAACGTGCCGCCATGCGAACCTGAAATTTTGGCCCTGCGTCCGGCGGCGAGACTATAGTCGCCATCGGCGGTGTTAAGCAATCCCCCGGGAATCGTCGCTGCGAAGCCCGCGAGGCTACCCCCATGTCCTCCGCCGATGCAACCATATGTTCCGCCGGTATTCACATTGTTAAAGGAGCCGCCGCCGACAGAGCCCGTATCAGCATAGACTCCATTATTGCGGCCACCTGAGATACTACTCGCACTAGCTTGCTGTATAACATTCCCGAATCCTCCACCGATCTTGGATGCAAATGCTTGTCCGGGTGCAGACCACGTAATTGAATTGCTCTGTCCACCGGTGATGGAGCTCCACTCGGCGCGGTCGATTGTGTTGTCGCTGCCCGCGAGTATACCCGAGTTGTTCGAACTGTTGACGACCTTGTTGAAATCTCCTCCTGCAAGGCAAACATTGCCACTGCCTTCAATATTGTGACTTGACCCAAAAGCAAAGTTGTTGTTTCCGTCAACCGAATCGGCGTAGCCAAAGGCGGCCGATCGTTGCGCGCCGACGCGATGTAGCTCTCCGTAAGCAAATGAATTGTTTCCGAGCATGTGGATTTGGTTGCCAATTACGACTGTGTTGTTTCCATTACTACCGGCTCCGCCATCATCGTCGATGAAGTTGCCGGTCCCGACTGTCATCACGCTCTTTCCCTCAATGGTATTGCCACTGCCGATAACAAACACATCCTCGGCGTGAGCGTTGGGGTCGGTAGTTGTGCCGTCGCCAAACCAACTCAGGAAGTTATTGTTTTGCTGACCAAAGAACCCGGTGCCTGGACCGGCGTCTTTGGCAGCCACGGAATTGACGAGGAAGTTGCCGGTTAACTCGGTGCTGCTGGCACCGATATTGGCAATCACATTGTTTGCATTATCCCTGAAGGTTAGCGCACTGCCGGCACCTATAGAAACCGATGTCGGCGTCGGACTGGCCTGATCATGAATCACTATCTGGCCTACGTCCGGAGCCGTGTGACCCATCACGACCAGTGTTTCCGCCTCCGTCGAACCGAACAGCCTCACTTCTTGCTGAGTTAGCTCAAGTTGTTTCGGTCCCAACGAATTGCCATCCTTGAGACCTTCACCATAAAAGGAGAGGCCGACTGAACCATCCGAACTCTGATCATATGAAAACCTCGTGTTTCCGGAAGCATCGGTGCTATGAAACACTTGTCCGGGAGGCGCCAGCGCCTGGCTCGGAGGTCCTATGTAGAAACTACCATAGCCGAATGATTTGGCCTGCGGGTCATCAAAAGCCATCTGGGCGACCCCACCCACATCCTGAACCACAAAGAGCGTCTCAGCTTCGCTCTGACCGAAGCGAACCAGCCTGTTCTCAGTCAGTGACCACTTGCGTTGACTCAGCTTGGCTGCATTGGTGTTCCAAAGATCCAGCGCCGCGCCGTCGGGCGTAGCTGACAGTTGCGCCGCTGTTTGGCCGTTTTCATCAGAGATTGCGATTGAACCTCCGTCTGGTGTGTACGAGGCTTCCAGCGCCGCGTTACCGGCATCATTGGTGGCTTGCAGAATTACATCGTCGTTGGGAGCCAGGGTGAGTTGGCGCAAGGCAGCACCGTGAATAATTAGCCTCGGTGCATCAACACGGTATCCATTACCCTTGGCCACATTCTCCTGAATCTCGACTTGTCCCGAAATTATTCCGCCGCGTGCCTGGTCAACCGTGTTTACGCGCTGAGAATATGGCACCGCCACCAGCTGCGTCCGCGGGCTTAGCTCCGGTCCGCCATTGACCGAAATTGCCAGCCAGCGACCCGGGGCTGTGAAGACTGTTTCATCGATGGCGGTGCGTGAATCGCCATTTCCCAGCAGGACGCTGAAGAGTCCATCGTTTACGGACACAGCGCTATGCGTCTCCGTCCAGACGGCGGCGCCGCCCGTGGCTGCGTCGTAAATTGTAAATGTTAATTGATACGTACCCGTGAGCGCTGCTCCCTGATCATCTGTCAGGCGGGCTTGATAATTGATAAGTGAGGGTGCAATGTTGGTTGCAAACAGCGAGGCAGAAAAGACCAATATCATTACTGCCACGACAATTTTAACTGTTGACCACTCTGACTTCATGTTTCCTCCTATGAGTGACTCAAATTGCCATTTCCGATGTTTAATTCCCGGGTGGCTCCTTCATTAATCCCCGAACCAGCAAGAATGTCGTCGTGTGTCTCGACGTGCGGCAAACTAATCAGGCATGCCTGCACCTCCTCGTACGACCATTGAACAGCCGCGGTAACGATCGGTCACGTTGTGTGAGATCTAGTGTGAATTTTCCGAAGCGAACCGCGGTTAGTCACCCCGTCGGAGCGAGTTAACCGCGAGTCGCTTCAAGTCGTCTCACCTATTCAAAGGTGATCTGTGAGATCCCTGCCCATCTCTATCGAGTTTGAAATAGTTCTGCGTAGTGACATCACCACGGCAATTGAGTGCTGCTACAATGTGCAGTAGATGCCTCCACATACCCTGCGATGTCTGCTATGTTAAGAGCAACAAGCGTGCCGGGAATCTGTGCAGGCCTGATTGTGGAGCAAGACAAGCCAGTGTCGCGGGTTACGTCGATGGAGATCCAACACTGAATACTACCAGAAGTCAATTTAACCACACTGGTGTGCTGTGGGGAGTTGTCACGATGACTGACAATGTCTTCAGGATCAGGTCCGTACGTTGTGCAACTTCATTGCGGACAGATAGAGCGTGAAAATGCTTGACCGGGTTGAGATAGCGGAGTATTATGGTAAGGCATATCAGAACTTCCAAATTGGGTTTCGTCATCAAACTTGCTGCGGCCTCGACCGCTTCTTGAGCCTCTGCCGCGGAGGTGTACACTTTGCAACGGACACCACACTTGCTGCTCAGAATCGGCACCGATGGAAAGATTCTGAACTGCTCCCCTGCCGGCTCCCCCAAGTGGTGGCACAACTACGAATCTCGCATTCCAGAGCAAATCGATGAGTTGTTTGAACCTGATCTTGTCAGACAGATCTTGCCCAGGATACAGAACTGCCTCGCGCAAAATCTCTCTGAAATTGTGGAGTTTCCCGCTGCCCGTCCACTCTTTGACGGCGCTATCGAGATTTTGATCGTGCCTATTTCTGACAAAGTGGCGGTGGCTGCACTTAAGGAGATAGTACCTGAAAGTGAGGTAGAGATCAGGTTGCGTCGCGAGCAGCAGACGCTGGAAAACATCATCGATCTCAACCCGTACGCCATATCGATCTGGGATAAAGACGGGTACTTTCTTAAGGCAAACCGGCTCTGGTGGAAGTGGTTCAGCCCGGGTATTCCACCCGGTTACTCGATACTCGATCCTGAGTGCAACCCAATGATAGAGGAATTTGGCTTGCAGGATCTGAGAGAACGCATCATCGCAGGAGAGATTGTGGTGCAACCTCCGTTTTGGTTCAATCCGCGTTTGATTGGTCCCGAGTATCGCGATTTGCCGGTCTATCACACTATCACGTTCTTCTCAGTGCCTGGTGACGATGGACAACCGGAAATCATTGTCGCCATGTATGAGGATAAGGCTGACCAGAAACGCGCTGAAGAAAATCTGGCGGAAATCAACCGGGAGCGCTATGATCAGGTACGCGCCATTGCGGGTGGGACTGCTCACGAAATCAAAAACGCGCTTTTCCCCGCTGTGGCTGCGGCCAAGAGCCTGGAAGCGAACTTGACGGCTTCAGATTCCAACCCGCGCGCAAAACTTGATCAAACTCTACCGCTGATTCGAAATGCGATCAGCCGCGCGCTGCGAATGACTGACAGTGTGCTTGAGTTCTCCAGTCTGGAAACCGAGCGCACTACTGAGATAGCGAATCTCAGAAGCGTCATCAGCGCCGTCCTCGAAGCTAACGAAGGCCGCCTGGCTGACTCCGGAGTGAACGTTGATTACGAAGCGCTGGATGGAGTGAGAATTCGCTGTGAACCGCGTCATGCACACAGCATATTCAACAATCTTCTGATCAATGCACTGGATGCTCTTGAAGATTCTAATCATAAGAACATCAGGATAAGCGCACAACGAGATGACGATGCTGTCAGAATTCATTTTGAAGACAGCGGTCGCGGCATTCCCGAGACTGATCGGCATCGCGTCTTTGATGCATTCTATACTACAAAGCCCAAAAGTGGCACTGGTCTGGGGTTGGCAGTGGTTCTGAAAATTGTGCATATGTACGATGGCAAGATTCACGCGGAAGCATCTGAAGGAGGTGGAGCGCGTTTCGTCATGCGCTTCCCTGACCCTGACAAAACCGATCGATTCAACTACCCTGCTGTTCAGGAGAAACCCTAGGTGAAACATTCTCTTCTAATCGTCGACGATGACGAATTAGTCCTTGAGGGGCTGTCGCTGATCTTCAACGATGATTATGATGTGGTACCGGCATCGTGTGGTGATGATGCCGTCAAGATGGTTGAACAGAATCCCGCCTTCGTTGCTGTAATACTTGATATTAGAATGGCCAAAATGAACGGATTTCAGGTCGCCGCGAAATTGAAAGCGTTGCACCCTAGCCTGCCAGTGATTTTTCACAGCGCCTATGCCGGAGAGTACTCCGACGAAGAAGTGGATGCGAAATACCAGCCCTTCGACTATATCGGCAAGGGCGAAGATATCGCGCGTCTGCGAAGATCAGTGAGAAACGCCGTTGAACTCTTTCTCCTGAAGACGAACAAGAAGGATCTTTTCAAGCTTGCCCGAGAACAACACGGACTGATTGGCAGGTCAAGAGCAATGCGTGAGCTATACGAGAAGATTGAGCAGGTAGCGCCCACAGAAAGCAAAGTGATGATCATAGGTGAAACGGGTACAGGCAAGGAGCTCGTGGCACGTGCTATTCATCGCAACAGCAAAAGGGCTATTAGGCGCATGGGGATTCTGAATTGCAACCACAAGTCGTCCGATCTGGTTGAGTCGGAATTATTTGGCCACCTCAAGGGATCGTTTACCGGTGCGTTCGCCGATCGTACCGGCCTGTTCGAGTATGCGGATGGCGGTACGGTCTTTTTAGACGAAATCGGAGATCTTGACATCACTACTCAGGCAAAGCTGCTACGAGTTTTAGAAACCGGGGAAATCCAGAAAATTGGCTCATCCGATGTATCCAGGGTTGATGTTCGGCTTATTTGTGCAACTCACCGTGACCTGAAGTCAATGGTTGAGAAAGGCACGTTCCGGAACGATCTTTATTACAGGCTTAAGGGAGTCATGATATTTACTCCCACACTGAGAGAGCGCAAGGAAGATATCGCCGAGTTGCTGGATTATTTTAGTGAGGAATATTGTCGGAAGCGACAAACGGGGCTCAAGGTGTTTGATCCTAAAGCCCGCGAACTGCTGATTGAGCATGACTGGCCCGGAAATGTGCGGGAACTTATGGACAGCATCCACTCCCTCATTGACATAACAAACTCATTCTATATATCGGAGAATGACGTCTGCGAGTATCTCTTGGCAGCGAAGCCCTCTACTAATGGCCAAGGTTCACTGGCCAGCCGATTACAGGTCTTCAAAAGACAGGAGATTATCAAAGCTCTCGATGCGGCAGGCGGCAACATCAGCGCTGCGGCAGAAATCCTCCAGCTTGATCGCTCAAACCTGCACCGAATGATGAAATCGCTGGACATCCTGACAAGTTGATTAAAGTCATCTTTGCTGCCAGGCTCATTTCCGAAGCAGTCAGGTATTGGAATCGCAAGAGATCTGTGAGCCAGCAGTGATTAATGTCCTTCCAAGTTACCAAGCTTAGGATTGATACCTTTAGAAATGACTGCACTCGCCAAATTGCACCGATTTCGTTTGCTCACAGCTCACTACCTAAGTGTCCGACTCTTGCGCGACCCGGAGCAAGATAATAATTGCATGATAAAGACGGAGATCGTGAGCTCTTCTTTGACCTGGGTCGAGAGAGGAGAACTTATCAAATCTACCCCGCAGTTCGAAAATAGTCCACGGTACCCAGCGTTTATCCTCAAGCCCCTGTTATGCAAGGGCTTACCCCACCTATGCCTTTGCGGATCGGGTGGAACTGTAGCAGCTTGCAATGAACCACTGTTCCTCTTGATTTAGTGACGAAAACTAGTCTTGCTGCAGGGAGGGCAGATGCGTGACAGCGTTGTTGCAGGAAAGGGAGTCTGACTGCTGTGATTTGGCGTAGGCGTTGGGGTCGTGACGGATTGCCCCGCTCGGGAGCCAATCCCAAAACTCACCCAGGTCGCTGCGAATTTTATCGACAAAGTAAGCCGGGATCTCCGTACTTTCTTGCTCAAAGAAGCGTTGCATCGACCGGTCGGTGAGCAGCAGCTGCTTGATCTCGCGGAAGTACTTGATCCGACCGAATCGCTCGGATGAGAACCCGCGAACCACATTCAACCATCTCGGAATTGTCCCACCGTTAGCTCTAAACCGCCGGGCAACTAGACGCGTTGAATATGAGTAGTTCGTCACATCGATAAGGCGATCATAAAACTCTACCCACGAGTAGTTTTGCGGCTTGATATTCATCTGAATATTGCTGAGAAAGTGAAACGGAAACGGCAGCACTCGGTTCGCGCGTTGAAATTCGAGATTCAGCGGCGCTGCGCGCCCAAATGCTGATAGCATCGAATATGCCGGGAACGCGCCCGGAGTAAGATATAGAAACCGTTTGGTAAGCTCAAATGGCTCTGCTCCCTCATCACGGTCAAGAC
Source organism: uncultured Ignavibacteria bacterium (assembly GCA_964468475.1). Taxonomy (GTDB): domain Bacteria; phylum Zixibacteria; class MSB-5A5; order CAIYYT01; family CAIYYT01; genus JBECKX01. The sequence goes on from CAYXUL010000081.1 coordinate 8,116, forward strand.
CGAAGATGTGATTCGTTTGCACGTAGGGGATATGTCGCAGGATCAAATTCACATGATCAGATACGATCCTGACCTTCTCCATACCCGCCGCATTCCCTACTCTTGATTTCTTGCCCATCTCGAACCACGATTCAATTCCCGGAAGCAGTGCTTTGAAACCATTTCGTTGCAGCCTCTTCACACGGGCCTCCGAGAGGAGGGAGAGCGTGGATTCGGCGATGAAGTCAATCCGACCCGGCGGTACGGCCTCCTCAATGGCTTCCATGCACTGATCAAAGCGAACACCAAAATTCGGATCATGCCAGGCAACGCGCGGGCGCTTCAGCTTGCCAAGCAGAAACCGTAAGTCTTCTTTCAGCGAATCAAGGTCTAGTGACTGATAAGGTACGGATGAATCGATGCAGAAGTCGCAGGAGTAGGGGCAGCCCATGCTGCTCAGAAGAGGGACGATCTTGACCAGCGGCGCCTTTCGCATCGTCTGTTCGATGAACTTCCAGCGCCCGGCAACACCCGGAAATTCAGTCGGATGTTTGTCGGCCGACAGTTGCATTCCGATCGGTCGGTGTGGGCTGCAATCTCTCAGTACTTCCTTGATCAGCGATTTATCCGTGAACCCCAGCACAAAGTCAAAATAGTTTTGCGCGTCCTCCGGATAGCAGCGAGCGTGCGGCCCACCCAGCACAGTTACGGCGCCGCGCGAGCGAAACAGGTTGCTGAGCGCATAGGACAGCAAGGCTGCTTCAGTAAAGGCGCTTACAAAAACCAGGTCGACGCTGCCGGGCAACTCCTTGAGGAGATTCTCTCGGCCGGTAAAGGTTACCAGGGTGACCTCGTGCCCCTGTTCTTCACACCAGGTGGCAATAACTTGCGGCATGATACTGACAAAGTTCGCGCCCATGACGTGCATCCACATGGTTCGTATCGGGGCTTTAGCGACCAGGTCAATAATGCCGATCTTCAGCTTACGCATTTAACCTCGGTTCCAGAAGGGGGAGAAGAGAGTCATTCCTGGGCAGGGCAATCTCTGGCGACCTTTCATCCACTTGAGAGAGTAGTCCACTTACCATGCGGCCTTCGATATTGGACGATTGTGTCCCAGAGCGATGGAAACGCGTGGACTCCTCATGTTAACATCCCTAATAGTATGCCATTTTGTCGAATTTGGAAATCGGTCAAAAGATTGAATATGGAATTAGTCCCTAGGATTGAGAGTCTACCGTTTCTTGTCGGATGGTTTTCCGGCTGACTTTCTCACCATTCCCTCGGTGAGCGCAAAGCTGGCCAATTCCAGTCGAGTGTGAAGAGCCAGCTTCTCGAGAGTGTTGTGGACATGGCTCTTAACGGTATGAACCGCAATATTCAACTCCCTGGCGATCTCCTTATTGCTCATGCCCCTGGCAACCAGGTCCACTACCTCGTGCTCGCGCCTGGTGAGTTTGACCGCTTTCATCAACCTGTCCGCCTTTCCGCTCTGGACGGCATATTCAACTATATGAGAGAACAGCGAACCGGTCAATGATGGCGGCAGCACTTTCTTGCCTTCGGCAACCGAGCGAATTGTGTGCAGGAAGTCATCGATGGAGGCATCTTTAAGAATAAATCCGGAGACTCCAGCCTTGACGAATTCCACGACTTCGCTTTGCACCGGAAGGAGATCCATCACTACGATTTCAGCCTTGCGATATTCTCGCTTTATTAGTTCCGCAATCCTCAAGCTGTTCTGGCTTTTCAAGCCGGTATCAAGCAGCACGACTTGCGGTTTGAGCTTCTTTGCCTTCTCCATTGCATCACCGTTGCCCGTTGCCGACACGGCTCTGATATCGGGCTGGTCATTGAGCATGGCGGTGATGCCCTCTCGCAGAAGGCGGTTATCTTCTATCAGCAACACACGGATTTTTGCCACTCGCAAATTCTCCATACCTGATGATCGATTAATTTGACGAGAATTTAAAAAAACAGCCTTTGATCGTCAAGCTTCAAGAGGACTTAATCACTCGAATAAGGGGGACTAGCTGATCAGGAGTTCTTGCTGCTGAGTGTGGTAAGAATCGGGAGTTAATTGGCAGTCGTCCAAGAAAAATTAAGGCAATAAGCAAAGGCTAGCGTATACTTGAAGAGATCCTATGTTAGCCGATTAACCGTTTCTCAAGTCTTGTCCTGACACTCCAATCCTTGACAGACATTAATAGGATAACACTGGCGCAATAACGCGCTAAAATTACGTTATCTGGCGTCCCGCAGCAGGTGCGCTTAGATTCCAACCGGAGGAGATTGCCGTGAAAATCTTCGTGGGAAATATGTCAAAGGAAACTAGTGAGCAGCAGTTGAGAGACTCATTTGAAAAGTTCGGGGAAGTCACCTCTGCGAATATCTTATTGGATAAGGAAAGTGGCAAGTCGACCGGCTTTGCCTTTGTTGATATGCCGTCAGATGATGAGGCGCATACCGCGATTACCGGAATCAATATCCGAGCCCTGGCCGGAAGGCCCCTCGAACGTAACAAGGCGAAAAAGGAATAATATGCCGTTTCGACGACGGTCTTTAGTCGATTGGTGGAAAAGAACATGAACATATATGTCGGTAATTTGTCTGCGAAAACCACGCGGCAACAACTAAGAGAGGTTTTTTCCCGATTTGGCACAGTTGGGAAGATCAGCCTTGATGATCGGACTCGAGAGGGCAAGTCATACTGCTTCTGTTTTGTTGAGATGCCACACGAAGATGAGGCGGCTCTGGCAATCCGGAAGCTTGATGGTCAAGTCGTCGCCGGAAACGCGTTGACCATTAAGGTGAGCGGAGTTACGGTCTGAATAGAACCATCAATTCTCGTGATTCAAACAAGTCAGCGGATTGCTCAGAGATTCAATCTACTCTTTTCCAGGAATGCTCTTTGAGTAAACGCTGTCTTTTTTCCGACCGGAAGGTTATGTTCACGTAATGTCGAATACTTCTATCCCCGTGGGCTTTGGCGGCCTCGGTATCGCACCAGGATTACTGTCAGCCATTGCTAAGCTCAGATTCACCGAGCCGACACCAATTCAGCAGCGTTCAATCCCGGTTGGACTGGAGGGCAAGGACCTGATCGCCGTCGCCCAAACCGGGACCGGCAAGACACTCGCATTTGGAATTCCAATAATTCAGAGGCTGGCGCAACTCAAGGGCCATGGTTTGGTGCTGCTGCCAACGCGTGAACTGGCGATTCAGGTTAATGAGTCTCTTCAGGAAGTGGGAAGAACCACCGGCCTGAGAACCGTGGTACTGATTGGCGGGGAGTCGGAAGGTCCACAAAAACGTGCGCTGCGGAAAAACCCTCGGATAATCATAGCCACTCCCGGCCGTCTCGTCGATTTCCTTGAAAGAAAGGTGTTGAGCCTGGCAAAAATCCAGATTCTGGTACTGGATGAAGCTGATCGTATGCTCGACATGGGCTTCGCGCCGCAACTCAATAAGATCTTCAAAGCCATCGAGGGAGAACGGCAAACGATGCTCTTTTCAGCAACCATGCCATCCGAGATTTTGAATCTAGCCCATAAGCATATGAAGCTACCGATAAATATCGAAGTTGCGCCATCCGGAACTGCCGCCGAGAATGTCGTTCAGGAAGTATTCTTCATCGAGCGGAAGGCGAAGACCGGGTTGCTACGGGTCCTGCTCTCCGAACGCAACGGACCGGTACTTGTTTTCACCCGCACCAAGCATGGTGCCCGCAAGCTCGCGCGCGACCTGCGGAGGCTGGGGCACTCGGCCGCCGAAATCCACTCCAACCGTAGCCAGGGGCAACGCCGTGAGGCACTTGTCGGCTTCAAATCGGGTAAGTATCGAGTGCTGGTAGCAACCGATATCGCGGCGCGAGGCATCGATGTGATCGGTATCGAATTGGTGGTCAACTACGACTTACCCAGCGACACAAAAGATTATGTCCATCGTATTGGTCGAACGGCGCGCGCCGGTATGTCAGGACGCGCAGTCTCCTTTGCTACCTTCGAACAGCGAAAAGATGTCAAAGAAATCGAACGCTTAATCAGAACCGGTTTGGCGATCAAGGAAGTTCCCTCTCTGCCAAAGGAAAGAGTTGCGGAAAGTACGCAGGCAAAGCCACAATCCGCCGAAACGTCAACGAGAGCCCCCGGCAGGCGGTCAAGAAGTGCCGGTCAGGCGTCGTCCCGGCGGCATCACGGCAAACGCCGACGTCGATGACCT
>CAYXUL010000082.1:0-12064 GCA_964468475.1 uncultured Ignavibacteria bacterium
TAAAAGAACGATGTGGGGGCGGGGCTTGTCGAGTCTTCGAGATCCCGACCTCGTCGGGAACCCCGCCCTGGAAGAAGGTGTGGCCGCCCCGCCGCGGCGGGTCCTCGTCTGGCGGCCTTCTTGCGCGGCAGAAGTGGCCCCCGGCCTGTCGGGGCCGCGCACGTAAGTTCCGAACACACCCCGTCTTCCGACGCCGGTCGGCGTGGGAATCCACCCCTCTTGATAGAGGGGAATTCGTGCGTTGCGCGCACTGCAGGAGCGGTTTCAAACGCGACCGCAGGAGGTCAGACATTCCTGTCTGACATCGCACCGAAGGTGCGAGAGCAGAGAGTTAGAACCCGTACGAGTAGTAACGTCGCGCATGAAAATGCTGGATCCGCGGCTTAGGGGCACTCGGCAAGTGCCCTTCGTTTAGTAGGTGGCTTATACGACGAGGACACCCGCAGTGTGCCCCTACCGGAAAACACCGGTACCCCACCCAGCGAATGGCTTTTTCATTTGGTGATGATATGATCGATTTCGCGACTCACTTCGAACATTGATCTCACTCAACATCGCAGCCTAAATACAAATCGACAACCACGATAACAGCGTTGCTACATAGTCGTCGGGAATTGTGGCATCATCTAACTTCTGGTCAGAGCCGATGCGAATCTTCATCTCTCCCTCGTCGCTCAGGTACTCTGAAAGCGAAAACCCCATATCGGCTATCCGGTGATCTTGAAGGGTGATGACTTGCCCGCAGTCCATGGTCGGTTCGGTGAAACGTACCCAGGTTTGGGTCTGGTAATTGTAAAGCCACTGATCGAGATCACAATTGGAGGCTGTAGTGTATTGCAGCTGAATTTCATCGACAAAATCGCGCGTGCGGTCGTTGTCGAAAATCCCGCTGAAAGTTAGCTCATTTCCTGAAATTGCTGGAGTTAGTGTCGCCACCGGCTGCCACGTGGGCGGACAAACTGTCCTGTCCTCGCCGCATGAGAGCAACAGTAAGAGGGGGAAGACGCCAAGAAATAGAGTCCTTTTCATATTCACCTCTTTCAAGAATTGCATTCTACACGGTCATAGACGTTCATCTCCAGTATACATCCAATCGGAAGATTCAATGAGAGTATCCAGCGGCCCGGAATTCCCTTCCGAAAACCCTTTGACCATCCGACCCAACTTGCGTATTCTCGACACTTGAAAGATTGAGGCGCTCTTCGAAATCGGAGGGCGACATTTACAAGCAGGTACGCAATGACTGAAATAAAACGCACCCCATTTACCCAGATCAACGAACAGCTCGGCGCTAAGATGGTCAATTTTGCCGGCTACCGCATGCCGATCCAGTACCGCTCGATTCAGCAGGAACACCTGCGCGTCCGCAACACCGTCGGCGCCTTCGATCTCTCGCACATGGGAGAATTCTTCCTGCGCGGAGAGGGCACTCTTGATTTCATCCAGCGGATGACCACCAATGATGCGTCACAACTGGCAGAGTGGCAGATTCAATACTCCGCTATGTGTTATCCTGACGGTGGTATCGTCGACGATCTGCTGGTGTACCGGATGCCGGAGGGCTTCATGCTTGTTGTCAACGCAGCAAATCTCCAGAAAGATTTCGACTGGCTGGCAGAGCATAAACCGGAAAGAGTTGAGTTACTTAACCAATCGGATGAAATTGGCTTGCTTGCCATTCAGGGACCGCAGGCAGAGGCAGTCATGGCAAAGCTTACTGACTACGACCTCGGCAAGATCGCTTTCTACCATGCAGCCTGTAGCGACATCTGTGGCAAGAAAACGGTGTTCAGCCGGACCGGCTACACCGGCGAGGATGGCTTCGAAATCTACTGTGATCCTGCGATTGCCGAGGAGTTATGGAATCAAACCATCGAAGCGGGCCAAGAGTTTGACATCGAACCAATCGGTCTGGGAGCGCGAGATAGCTTGCGGCTCGAGGTTCGCTATATGCTGTACGGCAACGACATCGATAAAACCACCAATCCCATCGAAGCCGGTCTCGGTTGGATCTGCAAACCGGATAAAGGCGATTTCATCGGGCGCGATGCCATCGTAAGAATGAAAGAGGAGAAACCTCCACGAAAGATGCAGGCGCTGGTACTGGAGGAAAAAGCGATCCCGCGCCAGGGCTACAAGCTGTTTGTGGGCAACGAGGAAGTCGGCCATGTCACCTCCGGCGCCTTCAGTCCAGTGCTTGAGAAAGGAATCGCCATGGGGTACGTTGCTCGCGAGCACGCTAAGGTTGGCAAAGAGGTTGAGATCGAGATACGTGGAAAGCGTGTTGCGGCTGAGCAGATTAAGGGACCGTTCTATACGCAGGGAAGTCGAAAGTAGAAGTCGAGAGTAAATCACTTAAGATGCAAATAGAGCTTCATTTCACGCCTGACTCGGTCAAGCCTGAGCAGTTGGAGCACCGGCTGGCGATCGTCGTAGATGTGCTGCGCGCCTCCACCACGATATGCACGGCAATGCAAAACGGCTGCAAAGCGATCATTCCCTGTGATGATATCGAAAAAGCTCACAATATCCACGCCTCAATCGGACGTGAAGCCTCACTCCTCTGCGGCGAGAGAGCAGGCGAAAAACTCCCCGGTTTTGACCTGGGCAATTCTCCCGCGGAATATTCGGCCGAAATGGTCAAGGGAATGACCCTGATTTTCGCGTCCACAAATGGTTCTCGTGCATTGGTAAAAGTCTCCCGGGCCGCGCGAGTGATCGTTTGTGGCTTTGTGAATCTTTCGGAGGTGGAGCGCACCTGCGTAAGCAGCAAACGCGATATTCTCATCTGTTGCTCGGGTAAGTTAGGTAACTTTGCCCTTGAAGATGCCCTCTGCGGAGGTGCCCTGATTGACAGACTAGCCAAATTGGAGGGTACTCTCGTCGGTAATGATGCGGCTCAGGCTGCATTGCAGTTGTATAAGTCAGAGACACGGCCTCTGGTCGACGCGGTTGCCGCTGCTGACCACGCACGCTATCTGAGCGAACTGGGATTTGCGGCAGATATCACGTCTGCTACGAGGATCGACGCAATACCGGTTCTGCCTGAGTTGGTAGAGGGGCGCATAGTATTGAAAGAAGACACTGCCTGAAGAAGACACTATCTAAGGATTGTTATTTGAAGTATATCGCAAGAGCCATCGTAACCGTTCTCTTATTGATCGTTCCCAAAGCCGTAGCAGAACCGTCTCAAGCACTTTTTCTGACCTGCGATTTCCTGGAGCGCCTGCAGAATACTTCCTGGCAAGTTGTCGATTCGCGCAGCTATGCCGCACCTGTCAAGGATCCCTACTATTTCAGCATGGGCAATTTTACCTGCAAAGTTGTCACCCAGGTGGTGAACGACTCGATTGTAACACTCCAATCGACACTGAACAGCTACGACAAGGTCCCGAGAAACTACTTTGACGAGAAGATTGTGATGCAGGGTGCGTCGGTGTTTTTCGATTCTGTATTGGTGCGTGGAGAAGCGGTCTATCGAGTGCGGATTACCTTTGATTCTTTAGGGGCTGCCATCAATGACTGCAACGATAGTTTCGGATCGGACGATTTCAGCAGCGATCCCTCGGGTGACTTTGATTTCTACTACATAAAGTATAGTCTGGGAGATTATCACTGGAATGCCATCCGGGATGCCTTCGAGTATGATTACGACAAGATCGTCGCCCAATACAATATCAATGAACGTGATAAGATCTTCTTCTACATCTGTCCCTGTGAGCCGACCGACATCGGCTGGGACAAGCGCTGGGACGACGGTTATGATTATGCGCGTAAGAATGTCTTTGCCAAGTACACCCACGGCGTGAACCGCCTCTATCCGCAAGTCGTTTACATGGTAAAATTTATGCGGATCTGGGGTTATGCCCCGGCACTGTTGCTCGAAGGTGTCGCCTGTTCTCTGGAAGCAAATGACTATTTCTCCAAGGAAGCGCTGAAGCAGGGAACGCTGCCCGACCTGACACAACTCGGAAGCAGTCAGGATTATCGGGCTCTTGACCGCAGATTGTCCAGCAGCGCCGCAGGTTCGTTTGTCGGCTACCTCGCCAGCAAGTACGGTAATTCTCAGTTGCAGCAGTGGTATTCTCAGGCAACTGATCTTACGTTGTCCCAGTCGTTTGCGAAGGTCTACAAGCAGCCAATGGCTGATATTCAGCAGGAGTGGCATTCCTATCTCGACACTCTGACTATCAATCCCAATATGCTCGAGTTCTATGTTGACCGTGCGGAGCAGTTTAGCGATTTGAGCAAGATGCTGACCTTTGCCGAAGCCGAGTTGAAAGTAACCGCTGACTCGGCACGAGTAGCGAAGACGCTGGCCAGTCTCTACTTCACATTTGGTGAGTATGAGACCGCACAGAAATTTGTGCGCTGGATGGTCAAATCTGCCAAGGGTAAGGCCAAAAACGAGAAAGTGTTTCTGGCAAATATGATGTTTGCCGAGGGGGAAGTGGGCCCGGCTGAGAATATCTACTATAGCGTGGCAGAATCAGACAGCATCGTCTATATGACCTACTTCAAACTCGGCCAGATTGAATACGATCGCGGGAATTACAAAAATGCGCTACCGCTGTTTAAGAAAGCACACTCGCTGACAACTTTGCCGTCGTTCGTGGTCGATTCGGATCTCTGGATCGGAGATACCTTCCGGGCGCTGGGAGAAGCTGATTCGAGCCATAGCTATTACCAGGATGCCCTCGATCGCGCAAAATTGCTTGCGGCCAGTCATGGCGAGGACGCTCTGAATCATCTGGCGGTGGGACGAGCCGCTCTCAGATTGAATTCACTCGAACTCGCCAAGAAACACCTGGCGAGCGCGTTATTCCTCGAGGAACGCATGTTTTACCTGGGGCAGATCTTTCTGGCGACCGGAATGATGTATGACGCGGGCGGCCATCGTCAGAAGGCCCTGAAAGAGTATCGCGAGGTGCTCGATCTTCCCACAGCTTACCTTGACCGCAGGCTCGCGGAACGCTACATTCAGACTCCGTACAAAAACTGAGCCGCTGACCACCCTGAACGAATCGTACCAGTGAAAAAGCCAATATTTACAGGAGTGATGGCGGTTTAGTTGCGAACATCGACGTATGAGTGAGAGTATTACTTAGAGTATGAACTTCATAAATCCCTTCCTGCTGCTTTTTGCGGCTGCAGCTTCGATACCGCTTCTGCTTCATCTTTTCAACAAGCAGCGCGTCAAGATCATTGAGTTCTCGACGGTCAAGTACCTGCTGGCATTGCAGAAGACGCGAATGCGCAAGCTGAAGATCCGCCAAATCCTGTTGTTGATTCTGCGCACTCTCGCCTTACTGATGATCGCCTTCGCTTTTGCGCGTCCGACCATCAAAGGTGGCTACTTGCCCGCTCTGGGCGGAAAAACCACGACTACGGCGGTAATCTTGATGGACGTATCCGGCTCCATGCAGACCGAGACCAACGCCGGCACCTACTTTGAGCGTGCGAAGAAGAAAGCTGAAAGCATTCTTGACGACTTCACTGAGAAAGAGCGCACGTCGCTGATAACCTTCTCCAACCGCCTGGTCTACGATTCCGGCGATCCGTCTGTGGAATTTGACCGCCTGCACGATGCCCTCCACGAGATCGAACCGGGTTATGCCGTCGCTGATCCGACGGTAGCATTTACCAGAGCCTACGAATTGCTGTCGCAGACCACAGATCCCAACCTCGAAGTGTATGTCATCAGCGATTTCCAGGGAGATGCCTGGCGCAATTTCGAGTTCAACCTGTTCGCATCGGAAAATCTGAAAGTAAGCGTGTTCCTGGCTAATGTCGCTCTTGACGAGCCCGACAATGTCAGCCTGAAGAAAATCGAGTTTCCGAATCAAATCATTACCTCAGGCCGGCCCTTTCAACTGCAGGCTGATATTCAGAATTTCAAGCCTCAGCTCTCCGCAGACCTGCTGGTAGCGCTGACTGTTGGGGATAGCCGCGTAGCACAGACTGATCTCTCGGTTCCCCCGGATGCCGAGGGCTCGGTTAAATTCAACTACACCCCGAAGCAATCAGGTTTTCTTTCGGGCGAAATTGCCATCGATGACGACGACCTGTTGCCGGACAATCGCGCCTATTTTGGCATGCGGGTGCCCTCGGGTAATAAGATCGCCCTGATTTCAGATGATGACCAGGAGGCTTACTATATCCGCAACGCCCTGGCACCTGATCAGGATCAGGAGGACTCGATGCGCAAAATCGATGTGATCGGCGCGTTGCAGGCTGCTAATACCAACCTGTTTGACTACGATGCGGTGATTTTCGACGTCGCGGGGCAGGTACCACAACCGCTGGTGTCGGCTCTGCGAAACTATCTCAACACTGGAGGCGCCGCACTCTTTATGATGCGCCCCAACCTCGATTTCGCCGAATTTTCCAAAGATATTGCCGATCCGATCTTCAAAGTCAAAGCCGTGGAAGCGCCTCCGGTGCCGCATCCCGGCGAGGGCAAATATCTCCTCAACCATTTCGAGCTGGATCATCCGCTCTTCTCTCCGTACCGGGAGGTACCGGAAGACAAGCGACCACAGGCGGAATTTCTGGGGCACTATAAGATTATTGAATCGCCCGCTGCGACCGTGCTGGCACGCTATTCCGATAATACGCCTGCTGTGCTTGAAGGAAGCGTCGGGCGGGGCAAGGCGCTGCTGTTCACGTTCAGCCCGAATGAAGACTACACTGACATCGTCTTTCGGCCTTTGTTGGTAATCCTTCTCAATCGCGCGGTTGAGTATCTGGTCTCCGAACCGCTGAGCCAGCGCGAGCAGATTGTTGCCGGCAGCGAAATCTCCCGTGAACTAGGTCCGCAGACGGCTCGCAGCTTCGTGATGGTTACTCCACGAGGCGACACCGTGCAAGTTTCGCCTAATGCCCGCGCGGGAGCGGTCGTGTTCAATCTGGGGGTAGTAGAAGAACCGGGTATCTACCAGATCTACGGCGACAAAAGGCTGGTTGATTTGTTTGCCGTCAACTTCCCAAACGAAGAATCTACCGAACTCTATACCGCCCCGGAAACTGTCGGCGGCAAAATCGGCGGTGCCCGGATTGTCGTACTCGGCTATGATGCGGATACTGCCAAGCTGATTGAATCGGCCCGCTTTGGCACGGAACTGTGGAAACTCTTCCTGCTTCTCGGATTCATCTTCCTCTTGATCGAAATGGGGGTTGCCTACAGTGCCCGCAGGCCGGAGGTGAGCCCTGGTTGATCTACCTTCAGCTAAATGATATCAACAAGGCGTTCGCAGAAGATGCCGTCTTGCTTGATGGCGTCAACCTCCAGGTAGTCAGAGGCGACAAATTCGGTCTGGTGGGGCCAAACGGTGCGGGCAAAACTACTATCCTTAAAATTGCGCTGGGGGATGTTCTCGCCGACTTCGGCACCGTGACTCTCAGCCCCCACGTCAAGGTTGGCTATGTTTCGCAGGAGGATGAGCTTAAGTCAGACTACTCTCTCTTTCTGGCAATGCTCGAATCACACACTGAGCTTCTCGAACTCAAGAGCGAGATGGAAGCCCTGGAACCGCAGCTCGTCAAAGGTACCGAGGACGTGCTCGAACACTATGGCAATCTGCAAAATCGCTGGGAACTGAAAGGTGGCTACACCCTCGATAGCGACATCAAGAATGTTCTGGCGGGCTTAGGTTTCGCTGAGAGTGACTTCCATCGCCCGATGAGCAGTTTCTCCGGCGGTGAACGTAACCGCGCCGAGCTGGCGCGGGTGCTGCTGCATTCACCGAATCTGCTTCTGCTCGACGAACCGACAAACCATCTCGACATTGAGTCAACGGTATGGCTGGAGGAATACCTGCAACGCTTCGATGGAGCCTTGATCGTCGTCTCGCACGATCGCGTATTCCTCGACCATGTGGTGAACAAGATTGTTGAACTGGAACGCGGCAAGCTCGAATTGTACCACGGTAATTTTACCGCTTACTGCGAAGAACGCTCCGAGCGCCGCCGCCTGCAGTTGAAGAAATACCTCGCGCAGCAGGAGGAGATCGAGCGAATTCAGGATTTCATCGCCCGCAATATTGCCGGGCAGAAGACCAAGCAGGCGCAGTCGCGCAGATTAGCATTATCGAAGCTGGATCGCCTTGAGGCGCCGACTTCCGATTCTAAAAAAGCCACCTTCAAGATGAAATCATCGCGGCGTTCGTTTCAATCGATCCTGGAAGTCGAAAACTTAAGCTTCGCCTATGCGGATCGCGTGCTTTTTTCTGACATCGACTTCAAGATCGAGCGCGGGCAGAAAGTGGCGCTGATCGGCCGTAACGGCGTCGGCAAGACCACGCTTATCAAAGTCATCGTAGGGCAACTTGACGGCTACGACGGCGACGTGGAAATCGGTAAGAATGTCGACATGGAGTATTTCGATCAGGAGCTTGCCATGCTCAATCCCGAAGACCGCGTAATCGACACCGTCTGGGATATTCAGCCGCAGTGGGATGCCTTCACGCTGCGTTCGCATCTGGCGCGGTTTCTTTTCTTTGGTGAGGATGTCTTCAAGCAGGTGAAGATGCTCTCCGGCGGCGAGAAGAAGAAACTGGCGCTGGCGTGGTTGTTGGCGCTTCCTGCTAATTTCATTATTCTCGATGAGCCCACCAATCACCTTGATCTGGGTTCCCGCGAGGTGCTGGAGGAAGCTCTGAAAACTTATGAGGGAACAGTGCTGGTGGTGAGCCACGACCGGTTTTTCCTCGAATCCGTCGCCACCCGTATTTTGGCATTGGAGAATGGCAACCTGATCGATTTTCACGGCAGGTATTCAGCTTTTGTGGAGCACCGGAAACGCTTTGAGATTCCGACGGTCGATCATTCCAAAGTGCAGCGGCGGCAAGACTACAAAGAAGAACGCAGGCTCAAGAATCAGGCAACAGCGCGAAAGCGAAAGATCAAGGAACTGGAAGAACAAGTAGAATCGCTGGAGCAGGAAGTCGAAAGCCTGAAAGCAGAACAAAGCAATGAGGCTCACGCCGATGATTGGCAGAAGCTGGCTGATCTGGCAGAAGAGCAGAAGCGCAAGCAGGGGGAATTGGAGCAGGTGATGTGGAAGTACTACCGGCTGCTTGAAGAGGATGAATCTCTCAAATGAAGCTGCTGGTAGTTAATGGTTCGCCGCGGGCGGGAAGTTCAACCGAAATGCTGGCGGAAGAATTTGTCCGCGGGTTCAGCTCCGTCGCTATCGGGGCCGATGTCGTCAATGTACGGCTCAACGATCTGAGTATTATCCCCTGTCAGGCGTGCGGTTTCGATCCGCGCCCAATGGTGTGTATCTACAAGGATGATCTTTATCCCTACTTGCTGCATCTGAAGGAAGCCGACTTCCTGCTGATTGCCACGCCAATTTTCTTTGATACAGTCTCATCGCAGACCAAGCTCTTCATCGACCGTTGCAACTGCTTTCGTCCACCGCGATTCGAAAACGGCAAGTGCGTTTTCGACAGTAAGGGTATCCTCGGCTCGAAAGGTGCTTATATTCTGGTGGGAGGCGCCAGAGAAAAATATGACGCCGCCCGGCGAGTGATTCATGGATTGTTCATTTGGGCCGGAATCGAAAATCTAGGCAGTGTGACCTACGCCCACGATGAGGAACCGCTCGGTGCGGTGGCGGATGATAAACAGAAGATGCAGGAAGCGTATGACTTTGGGGCGACTTGTGCGCAGCAGCTCAGTTGAGCGAGGAGACCGCCGTCTCGGGATTATAGGGGTATTTCTTGAGCAATTCCTGGTAGCGCGGAAGATCACGGAGATCATCCCAGCGGCGATCCAGTTTCAGCGAATTCACTGTAAAATAGGTTTCAAGTGAAAGCAGGTAATCCAGCTCGTCAAAAGCTGCATCATATTCCCCGCAATCGATATAAATCTGGGCCATGACCATGACCTGTCCCGGGCCTCACCAGTGGCAGGCATCGGGGCCCAGCAACTCCATTCCCTTCTTCCCCTCTGCTTCTGCCTCCGCACATTCTCCCAAACCCGCCAGCGTCAGACCCAGATAGGAATGCAAATGACCATTCTCGGGCGCATCATTTAAGAGTTGCTCCAGCATAGTTTTCATTGAGTCACAGTAGACTCGTTTCATGGCAGTATCGTTTACGGCGTCATACACAAAAATGCTCATCTCGTAGCGTCGTCGCGGTTTGAGCTTTGCAATTTCGGGCCTGTTAAGTGTGCTCAGTGCCATGGAGTCCGACAACTCTCTAAGATCGTACGCTCGCCGCATCCGCAGTTCGAACGCCTCAGTTGAATCGGCCTTTTGGATGGCCTCAGTGTATACCTTGACTATTTGTTTCATATCACCCGTGTAAGCCTTGAGATCCTCGATCTTAAAGTAGTAATATGACATATTCGCTGGCTCAATCGAGATTGCCAGGTCGATCTCACGCAAAGCTTCGGGGAATTCTCGTGTGAACGTCAACGCGTCAGAAAGCTGGGAATGAAACATCGCATTCAAAGGGTCCAGCTCAACAGCCCTTCGCATTTTCTCTTGTGCTTCTGCGAATTTTCCTTCGCGTAGCAGGACAAGAGATATGCTGGACAGGATGTCCGCGTTGTCCTTCAATTCGGTCTGTGCAATCCGCAACTCCCTCAGGGCGCCTTCATAGTCGGTCTCCAGAATGTTCAAGTAAGTGCCCATCGCGAAATGGGCATATGAGTTAGTCGGATCGAGTTCAAGGGCCTTTTCCGCAGATGATTTTGCCGCTCTCTTCAATTCGAGGTAATTGTCTGGCCCCCCAAAGGCGACGAATGTCTGCGCATATGACCTCCAGACGTACGCCAACAGGAAGCTGGAATCTCTTGCTATCGCGCTGTCCATGTCCGCTATCCCGTCATGCCAGGCGTTTTTTTCTAAGCGAGATTCAGTTCTGATCTTTGCCAGGCCTTTCAGGTAGAAGTCATACGCTTGCGGATCATTCGTGGGCTTCTCAGCCAGTTGTTCTGCGGTGTGGTCGACCAGAGTAAGATCCAACTGCTTGACAATCTGCAGCGCAATGTCAGCCTGGACATCAAAGACCTCCAGCAGTGCTCTTTCGTAGTTGCTCGACCAGAGCTGGCGATCATCGGCTACTCTAATCAATTGCGGGGTAATCCTGACTTTGGCGATATCACCACTTTTCGCCCAGCGAACCGTTCCCTCCAGTAAGTAGTTGACACCCAACTCTCTCCCGATTTCCGCGCTGCTCTTCTTCGTGTCCTTGTACTGACTGGCACTGTTGCGGGAGATCACACCTAATCCCTGGATCATGGAGAGTCGCGACGTGATCTCATCGGTGATTCCGTCAGCAAAATACTCATCCTCCGGATTACCGAGATTCTCAAATGGCAGGACGGCGATCATTGGCTCACCGGTATCTACCACCGCCTTGCCTGACCAGGGTCTCCAAACCAACGCAACTACCGCCATCACTACGACAGTAGCTGCCGCTACGAGGAGGGCGATCTTACTGCTTTTCGGCTGCTGAACTGTTGCGATCGGGCCGGTTGTACGTTCAATCTGAAGGGCCTTCAGATCGGGGAGTACTCCGGCGGCCGACTGATAGCGCAGGTCGGGGTTTTTCTTCAGCAGCTTGCTGACAACCAGCTGCAGTTGCTCCGGGATATCCTCTCTGTAACGCGACAGAGGCGGCGCTTCGTCACTCACGATTGCCTGTAATGTAGCTGCGGCGGAATCACGCCTGAATGGAGTCCGGCCGGCAAGAAGTTCATAGAGCACGACACCCAGGCTGAAGAGGTCCGAGCGATAATCCACCTTCTTGCCCATAGCCTGTTCGGGCGCCATGTAGGCAACTGTACCGATAGTTGAGCCGGTTTTGGTCAGGTTCTGGTCGTCAGCCACGCTGGCCAGCCCAAAGTCAACCAGTCGAGGGCGACCCTTCTCGTCCACTACGACGTTGGTCGCCTTAATATCGCGATGGACGATGCCCTTCTCGTGCGCTTCTTTGAGCCCCTCGCACACTTGTATGATCAAATCAATTACCTTGTCGATCGGCTGCGGATCATCATGAGCAAATTTGTGAAGCGAATGGCCGGTGATATACTCCATGGCAAAGAAGGG
>CAYXUL010000083.1:0-8133 GCA_964468475.1 uncultured Ignavibacteria bacterium
CCCGCCGCCTGCCGACCCGGACAATGACGGCATACCGGAGTGCCCAGAGCCGTAGTAGATTAAGTTCTATAAGGAACCTTGAGAGAGGGTTGTTTTTCGTCGTGTAGTTGCGCCCGGCCGATGTGCCCATTCTACTCGTAGTATTGATAGAGCAGTTCTTCAGGGCGACTTGACATAATTTCACTTTCGTTTTGCCCGTCATTAGGCGATGTCGGGATATCAAGCGAGATCCTCAGCGAACAGGCCGAGCTATCGCAAGTGAGCCCGGCGGCAAGAGTATTCAACCAGGTTGTGCTCGCGCGGACTTCCTCCTAAGTCTCATTCTCCAGGCGCGCCTGGCTGATGGTAGGCTGAAACAGTTCTATAGGATTGCCCGACGGGTCTTCAACAATGATCTGTTTCCCCCCCACGCCGTCGACAATTTCATTGCGAAATCGCGCTCTCGCTTTCCTGAGATTCTCAACCACGGCGTGGATATCTTCCACCTCTATCGCGAATCGATTCCAGCCTCCCGGTTGCTGCGGGGTGCCATCCGGCATTGGTTGTCCCCCACCTCCCTGCGGATTTGGTGCACTCAGCACCAGTCGCAAGCCGCCACGGGTGAGCATCGCAAACGGCGGAGCTGGATGCATCACCAATTTGAAACCCAGGTATTTCGAGTAGAAGGTTATTGCTGAGTCAACATCGTTGACGATGTATCGCACCTGTACCGTCGCCATGTCAGTTCTTTCCTTTCATCACTGTCCAGCACCCCGGGCTGCTGTCATGTCTATGCGAACAAGCCTATCGACTCGGGGAGTTTGGCAGCGATTTCTGCAAACTCACTTTCGGAGAGTCGATATTTCATCGCGCCGATAAATCCCGCAATTTGTCCGGGGCGACGCGCTCCTACAATAGCTGCGGTAACTGTCGGATGCTGCAGTGTCCAGGCGACTGCGACATCCGCGACAGAACGATCGTGGCGATTGCCGATATCGCTCAGCAGATCGACAACTTCGAG
Organism: uncultured Ignavibacteria bacterium; assembly: GCA_964468475.1. Classification (GTDB taxonomy): domain Bacteria; phylum Zixibacteria; class MSB-5A5; order CAIYYT01; family CAIYYT01; genus JBECKX01. Next base: position 1,001 of record CAYXUL010000083.1, read on the forward strand.
ATTGCGGCTGAGATGTGGTTCCTTGAATGCGGGGTTAGCCTGCTTACGCCAGTCCGAGTCTGGCAGACGCTCGATGGCAGCGCGGTCATACTTGCCGGTCAAGAGGCCGTTGTGCATCGGCGAATAAACGATGACTCCTATGTTGTGCTCCGCGCAGTACGGCAGAACGCTCTCTTCAACCTGCCGCATCAGCATCGAATATGGTGGCTGCAACGAGGTGATCGACGCGATCTTTCGCACACGTTCCATCTCGTCGGCGTTGAAATTGGAGACGCCAATATAGCGTACCTTCCCCTGCTTCTTCAGATCGGCCATGGTGCTCCATGCCTCTTCAATTCCCTCGGCGGGAGTTCCGGGCGGAAATGACGGCCAGTGCACCTGGTAGAGATCGATGGTGTCAACCTCCAGGCGCTTAAGGCTCAGTTCTACTTCACGCCTGAGTGAACCGGGCTCAAGGTTATGGGAGACCTTTCTCTGGTCGTCCCATACGAGGCTGCATTTGGTAAAGATGTATGGTTTCTTGTCACCGCTGATTTGCTTCATTGCCCGGGCAACGATTGTTTCAGCGTGGCCTAGACCGTAGATCGCTGCCGTGTCAATCCAGTTGATCCCCTGCTCCACAGCCTCCAAAATTGTCGCAATTGAGTCGACATCGTCCTGCGGTCCCCAACTAAATCCCCCTTCTCCACCGATGGCCCAGGTACCGAGGCCGACCGGCGTGATCTTTAGGTCCGAGTCTCCAAGTTTTCTTAGTTCCATTCGCTCCTCTGCTTCGTAGTAAGAGTTACTCATGTGCTACGAAGCTATGGCGGGCAACGCAGGTAGTCGTGAGAAAACTCTCTTTTTCAATACAAAAGGGCGGATTCAGGGATTAACGGTCTACTTGATTAAATCCGCACCACAATTCGTAATCCTGCCGCTCGATCCCGCACGGAACAGACCGGAACAACGATTATCGGAGACTGATGCAGTTTCGAGTTCAGGTGCCTGACCGCTTTCTTGACAGTTGCGATATCGAAGATTGCAGACCCAACAGTAATCACCGAGCTTGTCAGAAACACCGCCCAGGCAAGGTTGTATGAATCGTCCCCCGGACCGCAATCCCAGCCACAGATCGCAAATGATGTAATAACGCCACCGACTCCCACTGTCCGTATGCCGATGCCCAGCCAGGCGCGACTTTTTAGCCCACTTTTGAAATAGCCCAGGGACGGCCCCACAATCAGCCCCGGCAACGTGAGCACGATTGTGGGAAGCGGTGCGAGCGTACCAATCAGCGAATATTTGAAAGCCTGTGATTCAGATCTTGGCTCAAAGGCGCTGCCTGAAACTTCATTCGCATCGGCCTGGCTAAATTGAGGCGGTTCGAGCATCTCCAGCGCAAGTCGAAGTCCCGGACCTGACTCAGCACGACTCAGTGGGCATCCACACGATTTACGAGTTTCGTTCGCTGCTGAGATGTCAAATGCGAAGGCATTCAAGAGCATGGCCCCGATTAGCGCCAGCTGAATGCCTCTCCGCCGGGATGTTCTTGGCGCAAACCCACTCATGATCGACTCCCTTCCGGCGTAGAGTCTGCGTGGTGACTCTTGAATCAACGCTTGAATTAACCCTCCGGAGCCGATTTTGTCTTGTTCCCTACGAACATGTTGTAGACCCATGCGAAGAACGCGCCGAAGATGAGGCCGTCAAAGAAGGCCCAGATCAGGCCGATGACGCTTCCCAGTGGGCTTATGGAGAAACCGCGATAGACGAGTCCGATAAATGTTGTCTCACCGGTAGAACCTTCGAAGAGGATAATCCACCAGGTCAGGGTAAACAAGGCCAGCCCCCAGGCGATGCCTGAAGTCAATGCCAGGGCTTTTACACTTAGTTTCATGATAACCTCCAGAGTGTGGTTAATTTCTCTTACTCAGAGGTGAGGCGGGATGCTGTCCGTAACGAATAGCAGTGTTGACAGGTTGTGGCAAGCGCTTTCTGGAGGACACCCGCAACCAAAGAAAAAGCCGGATGATCGCTCACCCGGCTCACGATTTGATTTTAACGAACCAGAGTACGCGTACCTGTACCCACGGACGCCTACTTGCTCTTCTTCTCTTTCTTCAGTTTGCGCTTCTCTTTCTTGTCGTGCTGCGGTTTTTTCTTCGTCTCTTTGCCGCCCTTGTCTTTGCTATGACCTGCTCCCATAGCTCGTTCTCCTTATGCTGACTATTCATTATGCCGGATGGTTCAAATTCGGTCGATGACCTGATGAATCATGCGACCAATTCCGGTGTTTTCCTTCATTGCCATACCTATAAAGCATACACCAGTATGCCCCTTTGCACAACAAAAAATCTGGTGAGAGAGGGCAGCCACCCATTTTCCTGCCGGCACTGCGTTGAAATGCCTGGAGTTGAAATGTTTAGCCTTGCACCTGCTCGGGCAGGCGACGATGACGGTACTGCTTTAGCTTGCCGAAGCTAATCATCTCACAGTTTTCCTCATCCCACAGGCGGTAATTAAGTGCCTTCAAGCTGCGCCAGAACCCAACTGTCGGCACTTCGCGCTTCTGTTCCAGCGCGTGATGGCAAATCTCCAGCTTATAATTGGGGACTCGTTCATTAAGATGATGAATATGGTGGAAGCCGATGCTCCCCGAGAAAAATTGAAGCACTTTCGGGAGTCGATAAAAGGAACTGCCCGCCAGAGAAGCTTCGACGAAGTCCCAGTTCTCTCCTCGTGCCCAATAGACACCTTCGAACTGATGCTGTACGTAGAACAGCCAGATCCCGAAAATGAGCCCGACGAAAATTACCGGAAACTGGACTATCAGGAAGTACTCGATGCCGACGGTCAGCCAAGCCGTAACCACAATTGCGGCGATTGCCAGATTGGTGCCCATCACACTGATAATATCGCGGCGATCCGAGGTCATGAGCTTGATCCTGTTCTGAATCAGCAGTATTTGCAGCGGGCCCAGCAAGAACATGACAAACGGATTACGATAGATGCGGTACTTAAGGCGTTCAGATCGAGAGGCCGATAAGTACTCGTCAACAGTCATCGTCGTCACGTCTCCGATACCGCGTTTATCCAGATTGCCGGACGTGGCGTGGTGTATTTTGTGGTTCTTAGTCCAGGAATAAAACGGCGTAAAAGTCAGAACGCCGGTGATCCTCCCCCAAAAACGGTTAGCTCGTTTTGACTTAAAGAAGGATCCATGCCCGCAATCGTGGAAAATAATGAAGATACGAATGAGAAACCCTGCGGCCAGAATCGCAGGAGGAACAGCCAGCCAGAAACTAATCTTCAGGGCAAAATAGGTACCAACCAGCAAGATGAAGTAGGGCAGGAGAGAATCGACCAATTGCCAGATACTGCGAGCCCGGTCTGACTTTTGGAAACGACCCACAATTCGTGGAAGGGTAAAATCGGGCCGGCGTGTATTGTCACTCTGTGGGTTGTCTGAAGCGTGAGCCTGCATCGGCGTCCTCCAAGTTGTGTCTTGCGAAAAATCCTGTAATTAAACCCGACAAACGATTCTCTACATTGTCGTGTTTCGCTCTCTGCAAGACCGCCGGTCCCAAGCTCAATTTCTTCAACTGCGACTGATAGCCTAAGCGGAGCGAATGTAATCAACGGAATTCAACCTGAGGCACAAGAGAATAGCCTGCCGAACAGGAGATTTCAGTTAATCTACCGTTTAACAAATGTGGACAAGCTTCAGTTCCAGCTCTCTGGTCAGGATATCACCGTTTCATCTGCTCAGCTGCGCGCTTTTCTATCACTTCCCGGGTCAGGTCTTCGACGTGCGTCCCCATCCACCACGAATTGCCGTGTTTATCCTTCACTCCTGCGGTCCGGTCGCCCCAGAACTGGTCCTCCGGTTTGGCGATTGATGTCGCTCCGGCTTCGAGAGCGCGCGCGTAGGTGGCATCGACATCCTTGACATAGACGAAGAGTGCGGCAGGAATCTGCGGTTTGTCGGCTGCAACTTCCCCCATCATAATAATCGAATCGCCGATCTTGATTTCCGCGTGCACGATACTGCCGTCGGGGCTGGTGAAGCGTTCGACCACCTCGGCAGCAAAAGTGCTACGCATGAAATCAATCAGCTCTCCCAGGTTGGGGAGCATCATGGACGGCGTAACCGAGTGGTATTTGTCTGGCTGGTAATGTACTGGCACAGGCACAATTCTCCTTCCGTTCTATCTCGATGTATCTACAATAGGAGATACGTTCACAAGAATGTACAGAAGAAGAATTTGCGCAATCGTAGTCACCCCTTTCTAGACGCTTCGCCCCTTGGCTCAATTTCGCTCAGCTAACTCGGCGATAGAAAGCGGCTCCAACTAACCCCAGTCCCAGGAGCAAGAGCGTTGTCGGCTCTGGCACCGTGGTGTCGGAAGTCGTAATCTCCAACTCCACCCCACAATTATAGTAGTGGCAGTCAGGATCAAAACCCAACCCGATTCGGCCGTCGTTAGCAGCATACGAATTCAGATCGCCAATGAGGCCCAGGCTGCTAAACGAGTAGGAGAGATTCTGCCGATGAGCGTAGTCCCCATAGGGATCACTGAAAGTCGCGATCCAGGGATTACCGGCAAAGGCATCGCCGCCGCCCTGATTATCGTAAGAGGACGAAACGCCGAGCGGGGCATAGTCGAGCAGGTGCATGTAAAGGGAGTCACCCGACTCGTAGGTCCAATCGCGGATCTGGTTGATTCGCAACACCGCTTCCACGATCGTAGCATTTGGATCCAGATCAATACCCCAGGTATAGTTGTAGTAATGATCCAGGTTGCTCAGATCGGAAGGCGTGGGGTAGTAGATCGTGCTGGTCATGGCGTTGGCAGCCGGGACCGCAATCAGGGTAAGTAGTGCCGCGAGAAGGATGAGTACTTTCGCGTGAGCAGACATTGCTTGCTCCTTTCGAATTGATTAAAAGTGCTGTTTGTTCTTACGCAGTACCTATAGCAAAGACCAAGCCAACACCAGGTGAATGTGCTGCCGCGCAACCCTTTGCTGTACTTAATTTTACAGTACACTGTTTAAGGGACTGCTTTAGTACATGTTACAGCTTGCTATGATTATCACGTTTCATGCAAATTTTTGCACAGAGAGCGCCGGAGGAAGTGGGTCAATACTGACGAGTATGAATAGAAACGAATCGACGGTCAGTCTCCCGGAGAATGACCGTCGATTAGAGTCAAATTCGATTTTCGTATGTACCGTTCGCCGTTAGGCGATCTGGAGTTCTATCAGCTACGGCACGATCTGCTCACCCTGGTCTTGCTGTTGCTGCTCGCCAATGACCTTCTCCGGCAGCTTGGGAGCGATCAGAAACTCGACGCGGCGATTCTCGGCTCTGCCCTGGCGCGTATCATTCGACGCGATCGGCTGATGCTCGCCTTCACCGACGGCAGAAAGCCTGGCAGGGTCGACTCCGAGATGATCGGTCAGATAGTGAACAACATTGGTAGCGCGAGCGGTGGAAAGTTCCCAATTGCTGGCATACTTATCGCGAAATTCGGGCTTGATTTGCTTATTGTCGGTGTGACCCTCCACGCGAATCTCGTACTCGGGATAGCGGTTGAGGATCTGGGCCACCTGCTCCAGCAAATGCTTTCCGTTCTTGTTAATTCTGGCAACGCCGCTGGAAAACATAAGCTGATCCTGAACACGAAGAACGGTGAAGTGCTGCTTCATTTCGACAACCATATTCTCCAGGGTGGCCAGGGAATCCAGGTCGGTCTGCATCTGGCGCATGCGGGCGTCCGCGCGCTGATTTTGATCCTGGGCATCGGTTAGCTTCTGGCGAGTCTCAGTCAACTGCGACTGTAGTGATGCGATCTGTTCATCTTTGGCCTTGGAAGAGCAGCCCATAAAGCTCAGGGCCGGCAAAACAACAGCCAGGGAAACTAGCATCAGTTTTCTCATTTTGTGCTCCTTGATTTCGTTCTTGCCAGTTCAATACAATTACGACGCGAATCAGATTTTGTATGGTTTTGATTCTACGTGGATGTATTGAGTCGTACCTGTAGTATCTCGCTGCTAAAATCTAATAGTTAGATCAAATTTGGCTACTTAAAATTAATCGAAAAGGGGCACAATCGCTACCTGCGATTTAACTAATCTTCGCAAGCTATTGCAGCAGAGTAGAATACGCGCATCGGCAGAAGTTGCTTCTGTCGCTGTCTCTTTGCCCGAAAAGCCCGGTTCAAGAGGCGGCCTGAACGCTCCGATATTGCTCATAGTGGCGATACACCCGAGACTTATTTCCCGGTGCGCGCCGGCATGATGTTACTTGTCAGTCCGAAAATCACGTTTTTTGTAACCTTGAAGCAGGCTATTTCGTCTATTAAGTCATCAGAGAAAATCGATTCAAGTTCGGGAGGAATAATGAAAGTCCTGAAATACATAGGAGCTACCCTGGCTGTGATGCTGATCACCGTTCAGCTGGCGCAGGCCGACTGGGGCTGGGAGAAGGTACGTGGCAATGGAAAATTAACTACGAAGAACTTCCAACTTGATAAGTTCACGGAAGTAAAGCTGGCAACGCAGGGTGTTGCCTACGTTGAGGCTGGCAGCGAAAATACGGTCGTGATTAAGGGAGAAGAGAACCTCCTCGACTATCTCAAGGTAGAAGTTCGCGAGGGTGTGCTCGTGATCTCATCGGAGGATGGTTACTCATTGCGGCCAAGCGACTCGCTTATCTACAGAATTACCACTACCGAGCCGATCGAGCAGCTTACCACGGCGAGCAGCGGTGATATCAAGACTCCATCGTTGAAGGGCGATCGCATCATCCTGTCGATCTTGAGTTCGGGCGATATCTCCGTCGATAATATCGAAGCGAAAGACCTGGAGATATCAATCAACAGTTCCGGGGACATCAAAGTCAAAACGCTCAGGTGCGATATACTCGAAGCCAAAATCAACTCGTCGGGGGATGCCATCCTGGGGACTGGCACGGCGGAAGAGCAGGATATTCGGGCAAATAGTTCCGGTGATTACAAGGCGCCGACGGTAGAGAGCAAGGAAGCTTATGTTACGATTAACAGCGCCGGGGATGTTTACATCAATGTCTCGGACTATCTAAGTTTGCGCAGTAACAGCTCCGGAGATCTTAAGCTGGTCGGCAATCCGAA
>CAYXUL010000083.1:8233-10916 GCA_964468475.1 uncultured Ignavibacteria bacterium
CCATACGGCCCCGGAGCGCTTTCCTCACCCAGTTCCTCCACAACCTTGCCATCATCATCGAAGCGAATCAACGAGATACCTCCCCAACTGTGAACTTCGTTGGTGGGCGGTTTGCCCTTTTGTAACTCCCCTATGTTGCGCGCACTGAAACTCCAGACAAGAACGACGCGGTTGCCCTCGGCAATAACTTCATGATAGGTTACTTCACCTTCGGCCCATTTGGTAACAAAGCGTTCGGCAAAGGCGACTGCAGCTTTGCGGCCACGTATAGCAGGTGTGCTGAAAATCTGCTGAAAAATCGGGTAAGATATGGCAATATCGTCTGCCGCTAGTTCCCCTATCATTACAGTATTTCCCAGATAGACTGCCTTGAACCATTCTTTAGCTTTTGATTTGAGCACCTCGGTCATGCGTGAAACTCCTATTGACTTTCCCGCAACCATTCGGCCAGCGGCACGAACTCGCAGTCGCAGTCATATTTCTTGAGATCTTCAATCATTCCTTGTGAATGCCCCATGCCAAAACGAATCAGCACACAGCCATTCTCAGGCTGAAGATACTCTGCTGCGCGCATCGACATGATCCGGTTGCGAGTATCGATGATCCCAGACGTATGAGATTCGGCGAGCTGCGAAAATGCTGAGTCAAGCCCCGTCGAGTCGAGAATTGCAGATACTACCTGCCCGATCTCCTTTGAATGGTCCAGGAAGAACTTCACGAACTTGCGAGTTTGCCTGTTCATCTTCTTGTTGCTGTTGAGCACAGAATTGAAGCCAAACTCGAGGTCGTTTTTCTCAGCAGGAGTAATCCCCTCGTAAATCCCGGTTGAAGAATCTACCTTCTCGAGCCACACTACCGGAATGCCCCTTGCTTTGGCAAGATGAGAGAGCTCTGGCGCGTCATATCCGGTACCCGAGAGCAGCTTTCTCATCGCTTTCCCATATTCCCTGTTGAATTGTGTCGCTGAATCTTTTGGATTGGAGCCTTCCGAGAGAAACAGTCCAGGTTGCAGCCGCGCCAGCAGAGTGTCGGCGAAGCGTGACGTCGCCTCGTTATATACGTGCATTTCCCCTACCAGGTAAAAACCGTAGGAGCTGTCAGTGCCCAGATCGCGGTTGCAATGATAGAGTTCAAAATGAACGCTGTCAATCCAGGCAGAATCTGCTCTGGTCAGCGCCGGTGGATTCCAGACTTGCTGTTGTTGAATTGACTGCAGGCTGTTGTGGACAGCACAGGATGCGACCGCAAGGGACACAAGTGTCACCAGTGTCAAACGTATAAGTGCAGAGATGAGTTTTTTCAGCGGGTCGTCAGTCATGACATCCCTCCCCATTTGTGTGGCGCATTTGCTGCGATCAATCGAGCCTAATCGTACTAAGAAACTTATGTTTTGGTTCTTGAATCCGCAAGGGCGGAATTGCAGGGCTAGCGCAACATGCGATTACTGACGATTATCTGGTTGACCCGCTGATAGTCATAGAACGATTCATCAGAGTTTCTGGTCAGGATTTGTCGTCGCAGGGCCTTCAATTGAGGTTCGTCCGCCGGAGTGCTGGCAGCAAATAGAAGTTCATAGTCGCCTCTGGTTCCTGCGGACTCGAATAGCTTATCGTATTCCTGCTGAAAACGGGCCGCGGAGGTATCTTTCATATTCCGCATCTCTTTCAAAGCGGCATCAAAGCTCTCGAGGTAAGCAAGTTCATATTGCATTTCCTCCGATTTCTTCCACTTGGAGTCCTTCTTGTTGACCTGATCGAAGAATGCACGCATCGTGTCGACATCGGTGATAAGGTTACCTATCGACGAGATGATAACTTCCCTGGTCTCCTTCCTCGATTCCTGCCAGAACATCTCCATCAGGGGCTGCGCCGCCTGCGGGGGAATAAGCCATTTACCGAGCAGGCCCACAGCGTGCGCTCGCACATTCTCTTCCTTTGACTTGAGTTGCTCCAGTAAGAACGGCACGGCAACATCCCCCATTTTGCCAAAGACGAAGACTGATTTCCAATAGTACTCATCCGGGTCAAGCTTCAGGAGCTCCATCGTATGCGGCAATAGTGGCTCATACTGCATCTCAGCGAGCAGGTTGAAGATTCCGTAACGCTGGTCTTCGTCAGGGGTCTGATCGAGAGCCTTTAGCAGGTACCTACCCGCCTCATCACTACCGATTTTTGAGAGGGCGCGCAGGCAATTGTAATGAAGAAGCTGCGATTTGCAGCTATCGGCGATGGCAATAGTCGGAGCCACGAAACGACTGTCTCCGGTCTCGGCGGCCATCATGACCAGCATCGATAGCATCATGCTGTCAGCATTTGTCGGTTGCAGTTGCGGAAGGATCACGTTGGCCACGGCTGTGGGATCGTCTTTGGTCCACTGCCAGAAGGATTGCCAGAGTGAATCAGGGGCATCTGCCTTGAGTGTAGTCAAGGAGTCTACGAGAGATGAAATGCGCGCCTCGTTCTCGCCACCGAGAAGAGTGACGTTGAGCATCAGGAACAAAGCCAGCGCAGAAACTAATAGTCTTCCGACGGTAGCTGTTCCCCTCCGTCCAGTAGTCATTTCGAATCTCCCTGCCTGACGGAATATCCGGTGCGGCATGTTCAGATATGATTCGGTGAACTCCACCTCGAACATAGATCATATTACCCAATATGCAAAGGGAATTTCGTGCTGTCGGGTTGGT
>CAYXUL010000084.1:0-9135 GCA_964468475.1 uncultured Ignavibacteria bacterium
TATGCCACCACGGATCGCCGCCGCCTGCAGGATATACTCACCTGCATCAGGGAGCACACCAACCTTGATGAGGCGGCGGGTCACCTCTACCCAAATGGTGAACGATACCTGAAAATACCTGAACAGATGCAGAAATTGTTTCAGGCCTACCCCGATGCTGTCGCCAACAGTGTTGCGATTGCCGAACGCTGCCGCTTTGTACTCAATGCACTGCCCACTTCACTGCCCGACTTTGAGGTTCCGGAATCGCACACAGCGCAATCATACCTGCGAAAGCTTGTCTACCAGGGTGCCAAGCAACGCTGGGGGAAAGTCAACGCTGAGCAACGCAAACAGCTTGAACATGAACTCGCCCTGATCCGCAAACTTGATTTGGCGGGATATTTCCTGATTGTCTGGGACATCGCCCGCTTTTGCCGTGAACAGAAGATACTCGCACAGGGGCGCGGTTCGGCGGCGAATTCGGCGGTGTGCTACTGTCTGGGTGTTACCGCCGTTGATCCTGTCAAACTGAAACTGTTGTTCGAACGCTTTCTTTCCAAGGAGCGCCGGGAACCACCCGACATCGATATCGATATCGCCAACAACCGCCGCGAGGAAGCAATCCAGTACGTCTACGAGAAGTATGGGCGCGATCATGCCGCTATGGTATGTGAGATCATCACTTACAAAGGGCGCTCGGCGGTGCGTGATGTCGGCAAAGCGCTGGGCTTTTCACTTGAGGAAGTTGACCGCCTGGCAAAGCTGCTGCACCACTACTCCGATGCCGGTGAGATGGAAGCGATTCTTGAAGAAGCAAAACTCAACTTCGACAGCGCGCGGGTGGCGCTATTGCTGAAGTTGTGCCAGGAGATTCAGGATTTTCCGCGCCATCTCGGGATTCATGTCGGCGGGATGATTATCACCGCCAAGCCGTTGTCACAGATCGTGCCGATAGAAAATGCCACCATGCCTGACCGCAGCGTGATTCAATGGGATAAAGATGATGCCGGTGAAGTGGGGTTGATCAAGATCGACCTGCTGGGATTAGGGATGCTGTCTCTGATCGATATTGCATTTAAGTTGATTGAAGAGCATCGCGGGATCAGGATTGATCCCGCGTTACTGGATTATGACGACCCGAAAGTGTACGACCTGCTTTGCAAAGCGGAGACGGTCGGGGTCTTTCAGGTGGAGTCGCGCGCGCAAATGAACACGCTGCCACGACTCAAACCACGCTGTTTTTATGATTTGGTGGTGGAAGTTGCCCTGATCCGTCCCGGCCCGATCCAGGGGGAGATGGTGCACCCTTACCTGCGTCGCAAAGCAGGAGAGGAGGAAGTCACCTATCCGCACCCCTCCCTCAAACCGATTCTGGAACGCACCCTGGGCGTGCCGTTGTTTCAGGAGCAGGGGATGCAGGTGGCGATGATCGCCGGGTTCACACCGAGTGAGGCGGATGAGCTTCGTCGCGCGATGGGGCACAAACGCTCGCGCGAACGGATGGAGGCGATCAGCGTCAAGTTAATCGAGGGAATGGTAAACAAAGGCTTGACCCTTGATATCGCCAAACGAATCTACAAACAGCTCACGGCGTTTGCCGATTATGGCTTTCCCGAATCGCACGCCGCTTCCTTTGCACTGCTGGTTTATGTTTCTGCGTTTCTTAAAGTCTACTACGGTCCGGAGTTTTATTGCGCGCTGCTCAATGCCCAGCCGATGGGATTCTATGCTCCCGCAACTATCGTGTATGAGGGTCAGCGTCGTGGCGAAGTTTTCCTGCCGGTCGATGTCACCCGCAGTAAGTGGGACTGCACCATCGAAACGGGACAGGTGCGTCTCGGGTTTTCCTATGTCAAGAGCCTCGGCGAAAGCGTGCGTCCGGTGATAGAGGAAGAGTTGGCGAAGGCACCGTTTACCTCCGTACGCGATTTTGTCTTTCGCACCAAACTCTCACGCGGGTCGTTGCAGCAACTGGCGATGGTGGGAGCCTTTGATTGCTTTGGTATCAGCCGCAGGCAGGCGTTGTGGCAGATTATGCGTCTTTCGGAACGAGCGGACGATGAACTCGCGGTTGAGTCCTCTGAGACCGGTCAGCAGCTGATACCTGACATGCTCCCCGCTGAGGAATTGATGGCCGATTTTAGCGGTATGGATCTTTCGATTAATCCGCATCTGATGACCCATGTCAGAGAACAACTCGACAGGCATAATATCAAAAGTGCAATCGAGATTGAACAGTGCCCCGACAAAGCGCGGGTGCAAACGGCGGGTGTGGTAATAATCCGCCAGCGGCCGGTCACTGCCAGTGGCTTCTTGTTTATCACGCTGGAGGATGAAACCGGCTTTGTTAATGTAATCGTGAAGCCTGACAAGGTGAAAGAATTCGGGCGTATCGTCACCAACGCCAAAGCGATCGTGGTTACGGGTGTGATCCAGAAGGAAAAGGGTGTCACAAATGTCATGGGGAAAGATTTCCGGACGTTGGATTTGATTTATAAGGATGTGAAGATCAAGTCGCGAGATTTTCGGTAAAGGTGGTGCCCAGGTTTGAAATCATACACACCCCGTCCCCGATACTCCGCTGTAGCGGAGGAATCGGGGCCACCCCTCTCAAGAGGGGATTTTCGCGTTCCATCAGGTGTGAACGACTTCCACGCATGCAGGCGTTGTGGATACCCGTATTCGCGGGTATGACTCGCGCCAAGCGCGCTGACTTTGGTGGAAGCTGTCATCGCGAGGACGAGCCCGAGATTTCGAGGTGAGGACGTGGCGATCTCCTCCACCAGCTACCGCTGAGATTGCCGCGCTCGTCCCGACAAGTCGGGACTCGCTCGCAATGACCTTGTCTCCGAATAGAGCTATTGTTGTATGCGATCCTGACTCGTCAGGATCTCCGGGCGCCACACACCCCGTCTTGCATCCCGATCAAGATCGGGCTGCAATCCACCCCTCTCAAGAGGGGATTTTCAAATGCTAGCCTGTAGGTCGGAGCCCCTGGGGTTCCGACTTTGCTTTAGAAGAACTGCAAATCCAACCGCTTCGCTCGCGGCAGCATGTTCTTGATCTTGCCCTCTTTGAGAAGTGCACAGCCTAATGGATACCCCGCATATTGCATTAGCACGTAGCCGTCGTCAAAGTCAACTTCTGCGTACTCAGGCAGCGGCATGTCGAGCCCTTCCATATAGCGGTGTGCTTCTTCGCGCTCCAGCTTGACGATAGCGTGCGACATCTGACGTCCAAACAATTGCAAGAGATTGCTGGTAGGTTTGACGTTCTGGTAAACCCGTGCGATCAGGATTCCGGCCGTGTCGATCCTCATCTCCGGAATTTCAGCCGGACCAATGATTACTCGACCTTTGGCACTGACATAGAAGCTGTAACCATCAAGCAATCGTGGGTCAAGACCAAAGCGTGACTCGAGGTAGTCTAGTACGCGCAGGCGCAGTTCCTCAGGACAAGGATCAATCATTTGCGAATCCTTGCCATGAAAAAACCACCGGTATCGTTGTGATGAGGGAAAACCCGGACGGCTGCAGATATCCGCAGATCGAATTCCGTATCACGATAATGCGTCATTGCCGGAGTGGTCTGGAAACCATCAATTTCAATCGGCTGGAGATGGGCATCCCTTTCCTGCAGGAGATGATGCAAGATCGCTTCATTTTCCTCCGGCGCGAAAGTGCAGGTTGAGTAAATCAGTACTCCACCATCAGCCAGCAAATCGAACGCTTTCACAAGCAACTGCCGCTGAATTCCTGCCGCCGAGTAAACATGCCGCGGGTGCCACCACTTGAATACTCCCGGCACCTTGCGCACGGTGCCCTCAGCGCTGCACGGGGCATCAAGCAGGATCACATCGAAACGGATGTCGGGAAAATCCCTGAGGTCATAATTGGTGATGGCGATATTGACCGAGCCTGTTTTTTCCATATTGAATTTGAGCGCTTTGATCCGCTGGTGGTCAATATCATTGGCGATGATCGTGCCGCAATTCTGCATGAAGGCGGAAAGCTGCGTCGCTTTGGACCCCGGCGCCGCGCAGGCATCGAGGACTAGTTCAGCATCCTGCAAATCTTCCCTGACGACCAGCGGCGGCAGCATGGAAGCTAGATCCTGGATATAGATCGAGCCACAAAAGTGTTCGAAGGTTGAGCCCAGTGGTTGATCGCCGGTTGTCAGGGCTTCGTCATACCACGGGACGCGTTCATACTCGAGTCCATAGCTGTCAAAGCGAGCACAGACTTCATCAATTGAGGCCTTATGGGTATTTACCCGGCAGGTGCGCGGCAGAGGAGTTATCAGCGATTCAAAAAACGCTTCAGGATCATCCGATAAGGATTGATAGCGTTCCCGAAACTCTGCTGGAATCGGTACTTTGGGCTTAATCATAGGGGGAGAGTATAGCCTTAACAGGCGTGCGTGTCAACTAGTGGAGGCGCAGCGAGTGCGTTAACCGGCCTGCGCCGCGGAGGGCTCCGACTCGAGTAGCTCTGAAAGGGCTGCCGCGGCTGCGTAACCTGACAAATACGCACCCTCGATGCGACCGTCGACGAAAGCGTCCCCGGCAAAGACCAACGGTCCGGGATCGTTTGCTGCAAAGCAGGGTCGGGATGCCACTGTTCGCGGCTTGGAATAGTGCCACCGGTGAATCTTAGTCTCGACCGGGTTGTGGGGAAGCCACTTCTTCACAGACTTGAGCACTTCGGCAATGATCTGCTTGTCGTCAGCATCAAAGTTTTCTGCGCTGTAACGATAATTGCACTGCAGCGTCACCACCGGAGCAGCCGAGATACCTTTCTGCTGATTATCGCTGATCCATTCGACGATGCCCTCGGTCAGATGGAGTGTACCCGGCTCCGGCAGGTTGACCTCCTTTTCAAAACGTGCCATCAACGCGAGGCAGGAATGGTAGGTCAAGCCGACAAGATCGCTTGCGAGTTCCTTGTCAAGTTCGACCTTGCCGTTTTCCAGTAGCTCCAGCGACTGTGGAACCGGCGCGGTCAGAATTACGGCATCGGCTTCAAATTTGTCACGCCCGGCCTCAATATGCCAGCCTTCGTCGGAGTGCGTGATTTTGGTGACCTCGACTCCGGTCTTGATTACGAGGTTTTCAGCTATCGCTTGAGCGATGCTGCTCATCGATTTGGCCCCGCAATAGCGCGGGTAGAGCCCGGTGTTGGCGGCTTCATGAGGAGCCGGCAGGCCGCGATACCATTCACGGATCACACCTTTGTCGAGCAGGTCATTCTTCAAGGCGACGAAGACATTGTTCTTCGCGGTGAACGATTGCGCGCCAAGATCAGCCTGACCCTTGCCGAGCTTGCCTGTCGCCAGGCGACCGCCCACGGTTTTATTTTGCTCAAGCAGCAGGACATCGTAGCCTTTCGCTTTCAACGCGAGACCCGCTGAAAGTCCTGTTACACCTGCTCCGATTATGATTATTTTATCTTTGGTCACTTATTCCTCCGTCACGTTCGACAGCTAAATGCGATTTCACACCTCCCGCATGGCATACGCAAGGTTCGCTACGCTAAAGAGACTTTTGGTGTGATATCATAGTCGATAAAGAATATCAATAAAATCCAGTTCACCACACCAAATCAATCACTATTGCTATAAACGGGATTCTTGCAAGGCAGGTTCCGTAAAGCGGGCTGGAGAATGTATCGGCGCCCGGAGAATAGTCACCCTGGCACGCTGAGTTCTCGGGTAGCTCTCCTCCTACATACGCCCAAGCCTAAAACGGCTCGAATCCCGCACCCTGCCAATAGTCGTGCTTGAGGCTCTCCTGCTGTCTGAGGAGAGCGTGGTAGTGACCCTTCTCCCAGTCGGCCAGCTCCTGAAAAAACTTCTTGGCTTTCGGCTCGGCGATTTTCTCAGCCTGTTCCTTGTAGAATTTCATCGCGTCCTGCTCAAGCTGAATCCCCATCGAGAGTGCCGTCATTTCGTAGTGAGCTTCATCGACACGATTCTTGAGTGCATCCGAAAATATCGGCCAGGAGTCATCAAAAACACCGCGCTCCCCCAACTTGGCGACATCGCTTAGCTTGCCGGTCTCCATCACTGACTCGTAATGGGCTTTCAGGAAATTGAAGTGATCCATCTCCTCATCGGCGAGTTGCTTGAAGGTTTCCTTGCCCTTTTGGTCGCGCGTGGTTGTGGAGGCCATCATGTAGAAGTTGTGCCCCTCCAGCTCCGCCATGGCCGCCTTCTTCAACCCTTCCGTAAGAATCTCTCTATCTGTACTCATAAATATCTCTCCCGCAAGTTTCGTGTCGTAGATCAATCCCCGCTTCTAACATAGTTAATGGAACGATCCGTCCGCAATCAAATAATCCCGGTCACGGTTGGTTCCAGTGACGCCCGGCAAATCTCGCACGTGGCAGGTCGTTTCACGAACAGAAGCCGTCCGTTCACGAACTCAGTGTGAGCAATAACTGCACTCCTGCGTTTGCAGAAATGATACCACCAGGGCACTGCGACACTCTGGTGAATCTCAATTGCAGCAATCCCAAACCGTCCGGAGACCCCAAATATGATCGATCGCCAAAGACTTGCCCCGATATTGTTGATTTTTCTGGTGGGTGTGCTGAGTCTTCTCTCATCTGCTCCACTTATAGCACAAGTAACCTATACTCGCATTACCGATCCGAGTAACCCCATCGTCACCGACGTCAACAACCAGAACTACACGGGTTGTGCCTGGGTTGACTATGACAACGACGGCCTGCTCGACCTTTGCGTAGCCGACCCCAACAACGTCGATCTCTACCATAACGATGGCGGCGGTAATTTCTCGTTCGTTACGGGAAATGCGCTCAGCGCGGCTTCAGGGACATTCATTGGCATGTCCTGGGCCGACTATGACAATGACGGGGACGTCGATTGCATGTTGGGCGCTACCAACAACTCGCGTCTGTTCCGGAACAACGGCGACGGCACCTTTACCGAATTGCCCATGAGTGTCTTTGGCACCACAGATACACGCGGCTGGAGCCCGGCCTGGGGTGACTATGACAACGACGGCGATGTTGACATGGTGATTTCGTTTCCAACCGGTTTCGTTGCCGGAACACAGCGATCCAATCGATTCCTGCGCAATGATGGCCCACCGGATTACACATTCACCCCGATCGACACCGGCGCCGTAGTAGCGGATCTCAAACCCTTCACAGTTGGTAATTGGTCCGATTACGATCTGGACGGCGATCTGGATCTGTTCTTTGGCTCCGGACCGGCCTCGACGGTTCCCGGTGTAGACGACCTGTTCAAGAATTTGCTGGTGGAACAAGGAACGCCGGGATTCGAACGAATCACAACTTCGCCGATCGCCACCGATCAGGCCGATGGGCAAGTATGGAACTGGATAGACTTTGATAACGATGGTGATCTCGATGGCTTTCGCACTAACTGGGGTGCGCAGAACTTCTTCCGCACCAACGATCTTTACAGAAACGAATCGGGAACTTATGTGGAAGATCCCCTCGATCCCTGGAACTCAGTCAACGACGTTTCCCTGTCAAATGTCTGGGGTGATTTTGACAACGATGGTGATTTGGATGTTTACATCACCAATGTCAATAATCAAAAGAACGAGCTGTACCTCAACAACAACGACGGGACCTTCACGGAAGTCACCAGCGGGGCTGAGCTCGGCACCGAGAACTGCACCGGTGCGACCGCCGGCGACTACGACAACGATGGTGACCTCGATCTGTTCGCGGTAGCGACGGGTTCCGGTAATCGCATGTTGCTGCGCAATGACACCAACAACGGCAATGCCTGGCTTCGGATCAAACTGGAGGGTGGTCTGTCCAACTGGTCGGCGGTAGGAGCCAAGGTTTATACCTGGGCGAATATCGGCGGCAACGATGTGCAGCAGATTCGGGAGGTTTCGACTCAGAACACGTTCCTCGGTCACAATATGCTAGACGTTCACTTCGGATTGGGAAATGCGACTATCGTCGATTCGCTGCGGGTGTACTGGCCGTCGGGAATAGTCTTTGATACCACCGATGTCGCGACCGATCAGTATCTGACTCTCTATGAAGAATGTGCCGACGCAGACGGCGATGGTGTCAGCTGCCGCGATAACTGCCCCGATGTGAGCAACCCCTCTCAACAGGATAGCGACAATGATGGTATCGGCGACGCTTGCGATAACTGTCCGAATGTGCCGAACTACAATCAGGCCGATCAGGACAGCGACGGCATCGGCGATCTGTGCGATAACTGTATCGCCATGGCAAACTTCGATCAGGCTGATGCTGACAGTGACGGTGTGGGGGATGTCTGCGACAACTGCCCCACGGTAGCCAATCCTGATCAGATGGATAGCAACGGAAACGGCGTCGGTGATGCCTGCGATTATGTTTGTGGTGATGCGGATGGCAGCGGTGGGGTGAGCATCGGTGACGCCGTATTCATCATCAATTACATTTTCGGCGGCGGACCGGCGCCCGATCCAGCTGCTGCGGGTGATGCCGATTGTAGCGGCTCCGTGTCAATCGGAGATGCAGTCTTCATCATAAACTTCATCTTTGGCGGTGGTCCGGCGCCCTGCTCGTCCTGTCCTTAGCAGTGTTGCGACCGACTTGTCGTCTACTCACGCAGTTGTGGTGCGCCGGATTTCGACTCTACGGAAATCCGGCGCCTGTGTGAGAATATCATCCTCAGAATTGTAATGACTCACCTCCCCATTTTGACGATAATGATGTTAATGTGCGTGTATGCCGCGTTCATTTAGAACTGTAAGCCGTTCATGATGAAGAATCACAACCAAGGCAATAGTCACGTGTCAAGGTCTGACACGCTGCAAATGGTCAGAGAGTTGTTCCCCAATCGCTGGCTACGCTGGGGTGTGGTGTTTCTTTTCTGGCTGATAGTCTCTGTCATCTCAACCATGCATTGGCGCTATTACCCCATGGGCGATTATCCCTACAGCTGGTGGGAATTGTTGCGCGCCAAATTCCTGGTGTGGATGACGTGGGGGGCGATTACTCCGTTGATTCTCTGGCTGGCGGCCACTTTCAGGATTGAAACGAAGCGTCGCTGGCGGAACATCCTCTGGCTGATAGCCCTGAGTCTCCCCTTGACATTGCTCTACCTGGTAGCTTACACCAAGCTGATAATCTGGAACGTGCCGGAAATGGC
>CAYXUL010000084.1:9235-10342 GCA_964468475.1 uncultured Ignavibacteria bacterium
TCAGAACTACTCAGGATCAGCCTGGAGCGCTCGGATTTGAAGTGGACTTCCTTGCGGGAAGAACTCGAGTTCAGCCGACTCTACCTCGAACTGCTGGCGGCACGATTCCCCGACAATCTCGAGGTAAAATGGGATGTTGCGGAAGGCGTAGAAGAGTGTGCCGTTCCCAGCTTGCTGCTGCAGCCCCTGATCGAGAACTGCGTCAAACACGGAGCGGTCGGGCAGTCGCATCATGGTATCATCGAGGTGTCCGCGCATAAAGCCGATCAAGATGGGACCATTGAGATTGCCGTTGTCAACGATCTTCACGAGAAATCTTCAGAAACACAGGGCGCCGGTCTGGGGCTCAAGCATGTCTCAGAAAACCTGCACTACCTCTACCGCGGTGATGCCATGATGATTCATGAGCAACGAGACGGATCGTTCGTCGTAACTTTGAAACTGCCGTACCGTCAGTATCGTAAAGAGATGAGTGACTTCAGTGTCGAAACGTAAACGCGGTAAAGCCGCCAAACCGGTCAAGCCGATCAGCGCTCTCATCATTGATGACGAGCGTCCGGCGCGAGAGCTGATAGAAGAGCTGTTGCGTGGCCTGGAAGATATCGAAATCGTGGGCGAGTGCGCGGATGGACGCAGGGCCGTCGCGGTAATTGAACAACTGCAACCCGAGTTGATCTTCCTCGATATCAGGATGCCTTTCCTGGATGGGTTTGGCGTATTGGAACAACTGAATGTTGACGTGCCGCCTGTAATTGTCTTCGTGACCGCCTACGATCAGTACGCCGTGCGTGCCTTTGAAGTCAATGCACTCGATTACCTGTTAAAGCCGATCCGCAGACAGCGCTTCTCCGAGACCATAGCGCGCGTTCGCAAGCAGCTGCGACTGCCGCCGGCGAGACGCACGGCGAATCTCAAGAGACTGCTGCAGCATTGGCAACGCGGTGAACAGGGGGGGAGGTCGCTCTCTCAATCTGAGTTCTTGCAGAGGATTTTCGTCAGGGAGCGGCGCAGGTCGATTTCAATTGAAGTGCGCGATATCGAGTGGGTCGGGTCACTCGATCACTTTGTGAGAATCCACACTCGGGGACGGGCGTACGTGCTCCACGA
>CAYXUL010000085.1:0-7095 GCA_964468475.1 uncultured Ignavibacteria bacterium
TTATGCGGGTAAAACCGTATCCAGGGTTCGAATCCCTGTCTCTCCGTTTTATTTTGTTTTGACTATGAAGGCCGGAACCCGTGGAGGTCCCGGCCTTTGTGAATGCTATGTTCGAATTTCGTACTCGGTCGCTATTTCAATCCGTTCAGTAGATTAGCGGTAGATTTGGATGGAAAGCACACCGGGGGCGGACCTCCCTGGAATGAATAAGCAACCAGGTAATAGACGTCGTCCATATCGGTGTCGCCATCACCATCAACGTCTCCGGAACCCTCAATGCAAGGCGCAGGCCCACTCGCTGTCAGGTAATCTATCAGATAATTGATGTCCGTGATATCAATCTGGTGGTCGCAATTGACGTCGCCGTTTGCATGCATGGTAAAGGCCTCGGAGACTCCATCATAACCGACTCCCTGATCGTACACCTCTACTTTGATCCGGGCATTTTCCGACCAGTAGCTTGCTACCGTCCAATTGAACTCCGAGGCTGATCCCTGAAGAGTCCTGAAGTAAGTGAAATTCTGACCGTCATCATCGGAAAGATACAGGCGCACAGAATCTGTCACACTTGGATACGAGAGCCAGCTGATAGTCTCTTGGTGGCCGTTGCACCACTGCTCGCCCGACACCGGCGAAGTAACAATGGCTCCGGGAACAAAGAGAGTTACGGGAATATCAACACTCTGTTCACCGGGAGAATTCGAAGTCAAGGTAATCGTTGACTGAAATAGTCCGAGCGTATCAGGAGCGTACATGCTCACGGTGATGGTATCCTCTTCTCCCTCCGCAAGCGAGCCACTGTTCTGCGACAACGCCACCCAGGGATTTGAGACAAACGTAAGAGCGTTCGCCATCAGCAATCCGCCACTGGTACTGGAGGGCCACTGCCCGGGAAATGCATCAGCAGACACTGGATAGAAGTTGAGGTCAATCCTGTTGAAGTTGGTTCCCGGTAAGCGCCTGGCTGCGGCAAAGGTGTAACCGGATGACCAATCGGCAATACGAACCGACCCCGGCTCGAGGTCGGAATTGTCAATGTAGAAGTGGTCACTATAAGGGCCGCCGTAGAAGGAACTGACACCTGCCAGCAAGGGGTGACTGGGATAGTAAATGGTCGAAAGTGACTCATTTCCGCATCCAGGGTCAGAGAAGCAGGCATCGAACAAGCCGCCTCGAATTATGACTCTGTAATCCTCACTCGCGAATCTGCCGCCGATTCCAAATGGATTCTCAGGGTTGATGTCCCTCCAGTAGAAGAAGCAATATCCGGCGAGAACTACACCACCGCCCGCATCGCAATAGTCTGCGAGCGCATCGCCAAATCCGTCAGGGTCATACAACGCCGCATTGGTGTGGACAAGCACGGCATTGAATGGCAGCAGATCGTCGACCGTCAAGGGAGCAACCGCAATGTTAATCACTGAGACAGAGTTGAATTTTCCGGTGGCAAGTAACTTGTCCTGGATATCTACCAGTGGCGCCGGATCGTAGTAGTCCTCTGAACCGAGAATTGCCACATTCAAGTCTGGGGTGGCTGTTTGCGCGAATTTCGTCCAGGCCGCGCTCGCCTCTCCATGGGGATGCGATTGAATCACGTCTCCAAAGGCGTTACTGAAAGTCGTGGGAACGGAAGCAGGATCCACTCTGGAATTGATCTTCTCCGTGAGCGAGGCGATGTCGACTTGCCTTCGCTTACCGAAATCAGGCGATGAATTAGAAATCGACAACGAATATTGCAGTGTACCGGGACCGCTATTGCTGATCAGGAGAGTGTCGTACGCGACGTCTCCGCGGGGCAGGGTGCGGTCAAAGGAAGTCGGAGAATAGACCAAATCCGGAATTGAGAGAACATGGAAGGTATGTGCTGCTGAAGATCTATATCCGAAGCTGTTACGCGCTGAGAATCTGAAATCAACTACGGAGCCGGGAAGTTGATGGCCTACGTAGCCCCGATAAGAATTCTGACCGAATGGAGTTGTCGAACTAATCCGCCAGGGACCACCATTTACGCGGTACAGCAGCGTAACTTCATTTCCCAGGAAGTCCGGAATCAGCGGCGAAGCTGTGATTACTGAAGTGCTGACCGCGTATCCCAGGTCGGGACCCTTATTCGGCTCATTCTCATAAACATCTGAACGATCATTGACAATGAAATGAAGATAATCCACGGCGCTCTTCGCGTTTACTCTACCGCTGCCAAGGCTGGTAGAGAAATCAGGATTGAGCGCGGAAATATCATCTGCAGATTCTTTGATTATTGTCTGGATCTCGGACTCGGTGTACGCAGAGTATGAAGACTTGATCAGCCCCACTATTCCCGTGACCATGGGTGCAGCCATCGAAGTTCCGCTCAAGTAGGCGTACGTAGCAGTGTAATGATTGGAGAAAGTACTGTAGATGTCAACGCCGGGCGCGGACACGTCTATGGTTGGTCCAAAATTGGAGAAGGGTGCTTTCACATCGAAGCTATCAACTGCCGCGACAACGATCGCGTCATCGAGGGTCGCCAGATAATTTGCGTTGTAGCTTGCCAGTGGAACCGTGCCGTCATTGCCGGCGGCCACACAGATTGTAATGCCATCACTGAGAGCATTGTCGACCGCAGTCACAAAGCTTGCCAGTGTTGTGCTTCCCCAGCTGCAATTAAGAACATCGACTCCAATCTGCCGCGCATAATCAAATGCCTCAGCTGCTGCTGAGAGTATGATCACTCCCTGCTCCTGATGGGTGATGGGGTTGAGGATCGACCCGCCGATCCTGAGCGGCACCAATGCCACTCCCGCTGACGGGCTGAATCCGCCGGCGATACCAGCGACACCAACGCCGTTGTTGGTAACGGCCCCTATGATTCCAGCAATGTGGGTGCCATGCCCATTGAAATCGGAAGGGTCATTGTCCTCCGCCGATGCATCCTCACCTGAGTAGGCATAAGAAAGTGAGGACACAAAATCCCAGCCATGAATATCGTCGATGTAGCCGTTGCTATCGTCGTCGACACCCGGGAGCCCCTGGCTCTCCGCCTCATTCGTCCAGATGTTCGCAGCCAGATCCGGATGAGAATACAGTACACCTGTGTCGGTGATGCCGATCAGAACATTCGGATTGCCCGTGCCATCATTCCACTCCTCCGGCGTATCCAGGTCGTGGTCATCTTGCTGCTGATGAAACCACTGCTGGTCGAAACCGGGATCGTCGGGAATTACATCGACCGCAAAAACAGGATCCGGCTCCACGGATTTGATGAAACTTTGTTCACGCAGTAACGCAATTGCCTTATCCAGATCTATCGCGTCTGAGAACTTCACCAGAGCATACGATCCAAGATTGGACTTGAGCGCGCGGCCCTTGAACAATTGCGTGAATTCGGCGTGGCCGAGCTGACGCCCCAGTGCATCAAGTTTCGGAGAATTGACCGCCTTTGACTTTGTATCCTCTTGCAGATTTGGCAGAAAGTCAGAGGTGAATTGTACGACGACTTGATTCGGGAGATAACCGAGAAATCCGTTTCTCACAGAATCAGGGGGAATACTCCCCACTACCGGTAGCCCGTATGCTGACGCAGCCGTTAAGATAGCCGCTATCACGCTTACAAGGCATGAACGCACATGCATCCGTTGCATGATAAGCCTCCTTTAGGAACTTGAACGCTCTTCCGGGTAAGCGGAGTCCCCAGTTTGTAATCCCTCGTGTGGGTATATTAAGATCGACGGATTCGGGCTGTCAAGGAAAATCGAAAGAAAGAAGAGTCTGATGGAGGCGGACAAGACAATTAGCGTGAGGCAGAGTCTCGTGTCCGGACCCGCTCGATTTATGCACCTCGACTCCCGCAGCAAAGAAAGCATTTGCCAGGGAACGCATCTAAGCATAACTTCCAGAGCATTCTGTACAGTTTATCCAGGTTACCACAGGGAGAGGCACGGCATGTCGCTGGAACTTGAAAAGCATCTCTTTGAGCTGCGCAGCCGCCTGGAGGTTGTCGACAATCCCAGGAAGATGCTGATTCATGCACTGCGCGCTGCAATGGAAGCGTTGGGCGCCGGCGCGGGCGCGGTGGCCATTCTCTCGCAGAATCGCCAAACGGTTGAGCTGACCTTCTCTGATCCGCGGACCGAAGAATGGGATCTCGGCTTGCTGAACGATTTCATCCGCAAGAAACGGCCGACTGTTCCCGATGATCTGGTTATCGCGCAATTCTTCCGAAGAGGCAAGGTGTGGGGCGCTCTGGCTGTCAAGTCGATACACCGACCGATTGATGGCGATACCGTGCGAGCACTTCAGAAGATGTCACAGGTCCTCAGCGAGAGAATAAACGTGTGGGACGACGCCAAGCTGCGTCAGCTGCGATCGCGGATTGAGCACAAGATTGCCAATCACCAGGAGCCCAAGGACATTATCTATGACATCCTGCATGGGCTGAGGTCACTAATTCGCTATGATCATTCCGCCTCCTTCCTGATAGCCCGAGAGTCATGCGAGCCGTTGACGTTGCTGGCAGAGCAGATAGCGTGGACGAAAGCCAAGAGCGATCTGATTGGATTGAAGATTCCGATTGAGGACTGCCCGGACCGCGAACTCGAGACTGCAGGTGTAAGGTTGTATCAACGTCGCGATGGGGGCTGGGTCGACCAGAGCGGCAACAACGGCCCCTCGCTGGCGAAGCTTCTGGATTACAACACTCGCTTCAGCAGCGGCGCGCCGCCGGAAGGGGCGCTTATTATCGCGGTGGTGCGGACTCCTGATAACTCCATTGGCCTGCTGCGGGTAGCCTCAAGGAGCAGGGAATCGCTCGGCAAGTTCGAGGCAGATCTGATTGAGCAGTTCACACCTCTGATTTCGCTGTCGGCGCAGTTCCTGCTGAGGACATGGGCCTACCGACGTGAGATTCTGGAAGCTGTGCGCAAGAATGCTCTGGTTGATATGACGCGGGGCGTCGCCCACGATGTCAACAACGCGTTGGGGGCGGTATTACCGCTGATTCAGCAGATACAAGATGAGGCAGAGAACAAGCAGTTGGATACCGCGAGGTTGAGCAAGGACATGAGAGAGATCGAACTGGGGTTGCGGAGTTGCCGGCGCATATTTACCGGCATGCTGGCGACCGCGCGCAGCGGCGATCGCAGTGACGGCAGAAGCAACCTGCGCCAGGTGCTCGATACTTCGCTGGACTTAGTCCGCAATCGACTGCAGCGTCACTCAATTGAGGTGAAGCTGGCTGTCGATATTGACACGCCTTCGATCAAAGGCAATCCCGGTGACGTCGCCAGAGTGTTCTGGAATCTCTTCCAGAACGCCATCGACGCGATGCCGCAAGGGGGTGAAATAGCTGTCACCGCCAGGTCCTTTGCTGAAATGATCGGGGTGCAGGTCAGTGACAATGGTGTCGGCATTCCCGCCGAACTGATCAATGAGGTCACCGATGCCTATGTCACAACCAAAGCGGAGGGCTATGGTTTGGGCCTGTCTGTTTGTCGCTCCATCATGTGGGAAATCGGTGGTGTCATGAGTATCTCCAGCAAAGTAGGCAGTGGAACTGATGTTTACTTGCAGTTCCCCAAAGTCGTGGCAGGTGTGGGTGATTGAGATGAAGAGAAATTGGAAAATACTCGCGGTGGATGATGAACCGGGGGTTCTCTATGCGATTGAAAGAGTGCTTGGTTCCCAATATCAGGTGCTAACCTGTGAGTCAGCGCTGGAGTCGATCGAGCTGGCAAAGTCCAAACGCCCCGACATTGCGATCGTTGATGTCAGGATGCCGCAGATGGATGGCTTCGATCTGATGGGCGCGCTGCTCAGCACGGATCCGAGTATGAAGGTGATCCTGATGACCGGCAGTATTCATGAATCGGATCAAAAGCTGGCGCGCGCGATTCGCGAGAGAGCATTTTATTACATCACCAAACCGTTTGATCGCGATGTTCTGCTGGCGCTGGTGGAGAGATGCGCCGAAATCAAAGGTCTGGAACTGGCCGATCAACTGCACACGGAGTTCCTGCGCCGGCAGTTGGCGTCGGCGTCGGCATTTCAACATTCAATGTTGCCGAGCAATCGGGAATCGCTTGATGGTTTTGAGATTCGCGCGATGTATCACCCCTGCGAGCATGTCGCAGGGGATTACTATGATTACGCCGTCTGTGGCGATGGTGCTCTTAGTGTGCTTATTGCCGATGTCGTCGGGCACGGCGCTTCGGCGGCGATGCTAACCGCGGTGGTGAAGTCATCCTTCCACAGATCGAGGAGGGATTGCTACTCACCAAGGTGTATCGTGAAGAACCTGGTGGAGGATATCGCGGCTTTCGAGGCAGACCAGTTCGTGACAACATTCTGCGCGACGCTCAGGAGAGAGAAGCATGAAATAGAGTATGTCAATGCCGGTCATGTCGACGGGCTCATCGTGGGACCCGATAGCTCCATTCAGCGATTGGCAGCGACAGGGCCCTTTGTTTCCTCGTTGGTACGTGATCGCGATTGGGAGGTCAGGACAGAGGAGTGGCCGCCTGATTCCCAGTTGCTGCTGCATACCGATGGCGTCACCGAGGCATGGCATCAGGAAGAAATGTATGGCGATGAGAGGCTGGAAACCGCGATAAGGGCATCGCACACCAGACATGATGAGCTGTTGTCTTATGTGTACAACAGCGTGATACAGCATCTGGCAGGCAAGCCACCATCCGATGATCTCACTCTCCTGAATGTCTGGAGCAAATGAGCGCGGGTGCTCCACCTTTCACCGAAAGAAGGAACCCCAGCCCAGGGGCGGGGGTTCCACTACAAATCAGATTGTCAAGTTCTGAGTGAACTTGACCGACGACACTGCGGATGCGCTTAGTCTGCGTCCCTTTCAGCCACTTTATCGGCGGCCGCTTCATTTGTTTCTTCGGCAGATGCCTGCTTCGCCTGCAATCTCTGCGCCTGGCGATCACCCGACCGCGCTTCCCTGGCAGTCTGAGCGGAAGTCTCTGTAGCTTCCTCAGCAGCTGCCTTAGCGGCGCTGCTTAACGCAACAGTGTCGGTGACGAGTTGCGGCCTGGATTGAGAAGGTATCTTATTTGTCGCTGTCGGTTCAGTACCAGTTGAAACTGCATTCATCGCAGTTGT
>CAYXUL010000085.1:7195-10318 GCA_964468475.1 uncultured Ignavibacteria bacterium
TGGTGCGCTGGCTTGATCGGCCTGCCTTCACACTTGAGGATGTTTCATATCGAGACACGGGGACCCGCTTGAAAGGTGGGCCACCCGGGCGCTCCTCAATATGAAGAAGATCAATTAGCCAGTATGATTGTACATCTAAATGAGCGGCAGTATTCCTAAGTAACATAAGACGGCGAGCGCTATAAATGCTCCGCTCAGCCCAATTGCCATCAGATTGAGCGTTCTCTCGTTCGGTTTACTACCAAAAAACGTGTCTTCGTCACTTAGTGCATACCTAATCCAAATCCCTCTACTAAGAAAAACCATTGCGCCCCAAACAAAGATCATTCCGGAAAATCCCACCCTCGGCGCAGCTTTCAGTACTTCTGAAGTTGGTGGAATATTTGTCAAAGAGAGCATTTTGGGCCACCCGATCGTGTGACAAATGCTCAAGGCTATGCATAGTCTCCCCCCTGCAACGCTCATCGCTTTCCTGATCTCAATGCTTATCCAACCCAAGTCCCAACTTCCTACGGGTATATACCAACGACTGAATCCACTTCGAAAGACAATCATGGTTATTCCCGAAAGAATCAGCATCAATCCAATTACTGAGAGCCTCAATGCACGATCTCCATTTCAGTCCTGTAAGGTGGGCCACCCGATCGACCTCTTCGCTCTAGCACCTTCCACCTTTCCTTCCCACTCGCATGACTTCCTTAAACTGTAGTTTGATCTCTACAAATGCCGACATCAAGCCAAATCGAGATGACCGCTGTCAAAGCTTCATCTGAAATCAGAGTATTATGTCGGCGTTAGCGTCTGATTGCGCTTGATAAAATCAGCCGGCTGTATAATTTGCAGCCAATAGATGAAACACCGCCCGTACACAATGTGTACTCGACTGGGGAGCAGAGGAGATTTACGATGTTGTTTCGCGTGCTCACCATTGCAGCTCTGGCTTCAGCCCTGTGCCTGCAATCATCGACAGCGCTAGCCGCTCCGCCACCGGCGCCGATTCGGCCGGTCACTGACGAATTCTACGGCATGAAGATTCAGGATCCCTACCGCTACATGGAGAATCTCGATGATCCGACCGTAATGGCCTGGATCAAAGCGCAGGCAGCTTACACCGACTCGATTATGTCGCTGATCCCCGGCCGTGATTCGCTGCTGATGCGAATTGATGAGCTGGATGCGGGCAGCCCCTACCGGATTTTCGGCGTACAGCGGCTTGCTAATGGGGAGATGTTCTACTATCGGCAGGCGGCTACGGACAACCTCGCCAAACTCTGCCTGCGAGACAGCCTTACCGGTAAGGAGCGGGTGCTTATCGATCCCAGCGGTATGAAGACTCCAACCGGCGGCCACTTCTCGATTGCGTTCCAGCAGCCGTCGCAGGATGGCAGCCATCTGCTCTACGGGCTGGCGCCATCGGGGTCGGAGGAGACAATACTCTATGTCTTCGATGTTGCCGCGATGAAAAATCTCCCCGACTCGGTCGACCGGCTCGAGACCGCCTACACGAATCCGCAATGGCTGCCTGACGGTAAAGGCTTCTTCTACTGGCGACGGCGTGCGCTTGACCCGGAAGCACCCGTCACGGAAATCTACAAGCGTACCAAAGCGTACGTGCATTTTCTCGGCACGCCGCTCGACGACGACAGGCTGGTGCTTGGAATCGACCAGTGGGACAACGTGCCGCTTGATCCCATCGATTTTCCCAGCATAGTCGTGACACCGGGTTCAGATTATGTCGTCGCCAAAATAAAGCACGGTGATTCCAACCAGCTGACTCTCTACACCGCGCAGTTGACACAGTTGATCAGCGGGGTGATGTCCGATATCAGCCCCTGGAAGATGGTGTGTGACGTTGCCGACTCTGTGACCGATTTCTCAGTCTTCAAAAATGACATTTATCTGCTCAGTTCACGTAATGCCCCTCGATTCAAGCTGGTGCGCGAATCGCTGGCCAGCCCCGGTTTTGCAGATGCCAAAACAATCATCCCGCCGGGCGCGACGGTGCTCAATAACCTGCATGGTGCTAAGGACGCGCTCTACGTCGGAGTCAGACGGGATGCCAGCCGCCAGATCGTGCGCGTTGGCTATGGCGCCAGTCCACAGATAACGATGCTGGAGTTGCCTGACAGCAACATGTCGGCGACAGTCACCTCGGCATCACCGGCGGTAGACGGCATCTATCTGAACACAACTTCGTGGACTAAAGAGGGCGCAACCTACTCCTACGATCCAGCGACGGGCGAATTTACCAACACAGAGTTGAATCCACCGAGCAAGTATGCCAAACTTCCGGGCTGCGACTCAAAAGAGGTCTTGGTTGACAGCTACGACGGAACCAAGGTGCCTTTGTCGATCATTTACCCAAAAGACATCAAGCTGGACGGCAACAACCCGACGCTTCTCGACGGCTACGGTTCGTATGGCATCACGCTCGATGCCTACTACGATCCCAAGCGGATCGCCTGGCTGGAGAGGGGCGGCATTCTGGCGATTGCCCATGTACGCGGTGGAGGAGTGTATGGCGAGGGCTGGCACCTGGCGGGGCAGATGACTACCAAGCCGAATACGTGGAAGGATTTCATTGCCTGCGCGGAGTACCTGATCAAGCAGGGCTATACATCATCGAAGAAGCTCGCGGGTGAGGGCGGATCAGCAGGGGGGATCCTCATCGGCAGGGCAATCACCGCACGCCCCGATTTATTCAGAGCCGCGCTGATCAATGTCGGTGCTACCGACATGATCAGGATGGAGCACACCACTAACGGTGTTCCCAACATCCGCGAGTTTGGCACGGTTAAGAATGAGAAGCAGTTTCATGCGTTGCTGGAGATGAGCGCCTACAATCACGTCAAGGATGGTGTCGCCTACCCGGCAGTGATGTTGTCACATGGCATCAACGACCCGCGTGTCGCGCCATGGATGTCGGCTAAAATGACGGCGCGCCTGCAAAAGGCGACGTCAAGTGATCGACCGATCCTGCTGCGCGTGGACTTTGATGCGGGTCATGGTATTGGTTCTACTAAGTCGCAAAGGAATTCCGGCCTGGCTGATCGCTGGGCGTTCCTGCTGTGGCAATTCGGTGAGAAGGGTTTTCAGCCCAGGTAAACTCTCTCGCTAGTCGGA
>CAYXUL010000086.1:0-10089 GCA_964468475.1 uncultured Ignavibacteria bacterium
ACGCGTTCCTGCGGAATGAAAACATCTTCGAAGATTAGAAACGCCTGCGTGATTCCGCCCTCCCGCACCGGAATGTCATCGCCGTCCTCAAGCTCTCTGACATCACTTGGGCGACGCGTTTCCACAATCGTCAGTCCCTCAATGTCGCGCGGGATAACGAACGAAACGGCGTAGGCGGCATCTTCCTCCTTGTAACCTGACCCGGGGAGGATGAAGATCTCATTCGAGGCGGCGACACCGCAGATCATCACTTTGGCGCCACGCACCACGATACCATCGCTGCGATGCTCGACGATGTGCAGGAACATATCGGGGTCATCCTGCTGCGAGGGCGATTTGGTACGGTCGCCTTTGGCATCGGTTAACGCGCCTGAGATCGTGATATCGCGCTGCTGCGCCGAGCGCAACCAGTTGGTAAGCCGTTGATGGTACTCCGTGCCAAGGGCTTTGTCCATATCGTAGGTGACGGCATACATCGAGTTGAGTGCCGTCCAGCCGACGCAGCGTCCACCCGTGCAGGTGCCGGTTTTTTGGAACATCAGCCGTTTCAGGCGGCTGT
Organism: uncultured Ignavibacteria bacterium; assembly: GCA_964468475.1. GTDB lineage: Bacteria > Zixibacteria > MSB-5A5 > CAIYYT01 > CAIYYT01 > JBECKX01. Next base: position 560 of record CAYXUL010000086.1, read on the forward strand.
TGGTGAACATCTCCTCGGGTGATTGAATCAGGGAGAGGTAGCGCGAAATCGGCTGGTCGTCGATATGAGAGGTAGTCGTCAGCAGATCTTTGAACTCAGGATCGGCCGCCAGTTTGAAGGTTTGCCCGTGACCCTCGACGGTACGTTTGGTAGCGGGATGGGTGGTTACATCCTCAATCAGTTCATCGAATTTGTAGATATTGGGGCGCATGCCCCGCAACGATTCGAGGTATTGTTCATAGGATTTGAGTGCCATGATATTATCCTTATCGGCAGAGATTGTAGTAATATCGGTATAAATATACGCTTTTGGCAGGGGATGGCAAGTGGGGATGGGGCAGGCAGCGCGCAAATAGCACTTGACCTCGATGTCAAAGCTCATCTCTATTGAAGTATGCGAGTTACAGACCTGACTGGAACCTACCAGAAGCAGTTAGTGACGACTAACGACCGTCAGGCCCACGAAGCATCCTTTCCGGAATTGTTCGACCACTACTACCGCTTTTGGGCAAGTCGCGAGCGCGAGGTTGCGAGATGCAACGAGGCCGCGCTTGAGGCGCGGAAAAGCTGGATTAGCCGACATCTGGAGCGGCTGCAAGCGATCGCCTCTACGCATGATCTTGATCTGCAATCGATCGAGATCGTCTATTTCATTGGCGTCGGCACCTCTAATGGGCACGCATTCAGATACGATGACCGGATGATCGTCTGGCTGCCGCTGGAGACTTACACCTCAGAGAAGCTTGTCGAGATCTTCGTGACCCATGAGGTTATCCACGCGCTGCACTATCTTCACAGCCCGGAGTTCTACTTTGAGACCGAGGAAGATAAACTGCGGCTCTCTCGCCAGTTGATCACGGAGGGTGTCGCGACTTATCTAACAAAGGTATTGCTGAATGTCTCGGATGCAGAGGCACTCTGGGCTGATTATCAATGCGAGCAGGATTCGAAGAAGTGGATCGCTGCCTGCGAGAAGGAAGACACCAACCTACTCAGATTAATCGCGGCGAACTTCTACTTGCCGGGTGATGAGCTGGGAATCTTCTATGCCAACGACCCGGATGACATCTACAACTACCGATCTGGCTACTATGCGGGCTTGAGGTTGATCGAGGAGCTAGTTGCTAAGAAGAGACTTTCACCTGGGAAATTGCTCAAGCTCTCACGCGGGGAGTTTGAGGCTGACATTATGAAATTGATTGAGGAATCGCTGTCGTAGGGCAGGAGTCTCCGACTCCTGCCGAAGTTCTGACATTGCCAACGCATTGGTAGGGCCGAATTCATTCGGCCATCGCCCGCCGGGCAGGGCGATGAGAGACAGGAAGAGCCTGTCCTCCTGCGGACTATTCTTCCTCGGCGCTTGTGCCTAGCACCGCTGTGGCGGCTGATTCAACACGCACCTGGTTGATGCGTTCGTTGTAGCGGGCGAGTGATTCGGCGGCGCCTTCGGCGAATTTTTCGTCTTTGGAGGTGAAAATAATGCCGCGCGAGATGTTCATCAGGATTATCCCCTCGTCGGCGGTGCCATACTCGACCGCCTTGTGCAAATCGCCTCCCTGCGCACCGACACCGGGGATCAAGAACGGCATCGCACCCGCAACTTCGCGAATCTGCTTGATCTGCTCGGAAGCGGAGGCCCCCACTACCAGCCCGAGGTTCTCGTCGTGATTCCATTGCTTTACTTTTTCGACGATGTGCATATAGAGCGGCTTGCCCATCGATTCTAAGTACTGAAAGTCGCGGGCGCCTTCATTGGAAGTCAGCGCCAGGATGAAGGCGAAACCGTTCTCATATTGCAGGAAAGGCTCGATCGAGTCGAAACCCATGTAGGGGTTGAGTGTCACGGCGTCGGCTTCGAGATCATCGAAGATCGCCTCGGCATACTTGGCCGCGGTGTTGCCGATATCCCCCCGTTTGGCGTCGATGACGATCGGTATCTCTTCGGGAATATGCATAATCGTATGCTTCAGGGTCTCCCAACCGCGCGGACCGAGAGCCTCGTAGAAGGCGAGATTCGGCTTGTAGGCGCAGCAGTGATCCTTGGTGGCATCGACGATCGCCATGTTGAATTCGTACACCGGATCTTCGGCCTTGAGCAGATGCTTGGGCAGCTTGTCGTAGTCGGAATCAAGCCCCACACAGATCAAACTGCCGGTGCGTTCCTGGGATTGCAGGAGTTTATCTACGAATGCATTCATATCTTGATCGCCTTTCCAATAAGTTCATTTACATCATTAATGTTACGCTCGCGCAGATAGTGATCCAAGTCGGAAATTGCGCGTACCGTGCAATCGGGGTGGATGAAATTGGCGGTTCCGAATTGCACCGCAGTTGCCCCGGCGAGCATGAACTCGACCACGTCCCGATAATCCATAATTCCACCGATTCCCACAACAGGAATTTTCACGCTATTGCAGACACGCCAGACCAGAGCGATTGCCACCGGCTTGATCGCCGGTCCTGAGAGCCCGCCAGTGACATTGGTGAGCTTGATTTTCCAGGTAATGGGATCGATTGCCATACCGTAAAGCGTATTGATCAGCGCCAGCGCATCGGCGCCCGCTTCCTCGCAGGCTTTGGCGACGCCACGAATATCGGAGACGTTGGGCGAGAGCTTGGGCATCAGCGGGAAATCGCAGATCTCTTTAACCTTCTTGACTATTTCAAAGGCACTTTCCGGATGCGCCGAAAACTCCATGCCGTCGCCGCTGACATTGGGGCAAGAGATGTTCAGCTCGATCATATCGATCTCGTTGTGTCCGTTCAGTTTATCAATCACGTACAGGTAGTCGTCCAGCTCGAAGCCGGCGACGTTTACGACAATCCTGGTACCCAACTCGCGCAGGAATTTCAGTTTCTCTTCGACATAAGCATCCACACCGACGTTGGCCAGGCCGATAGCGTTGAGCATGCCGGAGGCAGTCTCGGCGGTTCGCGGCGGCGGATGGCCCTTACGTTCGTGGCGGGTGATCGATTTAGTGACGATGCCGCCCAGCAGCGAGAGATCGATATACTCATTGAATTCTTCGCCATAACCGAAGGTGCCGGAGGCCGTCAGCACCGGGTTCTTGAACTCGATGCCGGCGATCGTGACCGCAAGCTTGGGAGTAGTCATAGCTCCACCTCGTTGGCATCGAAGACAGGGCCTTCGCGACAGACCCGGTGATAGCGTTCCTCGCCGGTTTTCTTGACTACACAACCGAGACAGGTACCGACCCCGCAGGGCATGATAGACTCAAGTGAGAGATAACATCTGATCTCTCGCTCCTGCGCCACTCGCTTTATTGCGGCAAGCATACCCTCGGGACCGCAGGCGTAGATATTCGTTTTCGTAGCGTCAAAGCCTGCTTCGAGCGTTACTCTCAGTAGCTCCGATACGTAGCCGTGGTAGCCGAACGAGCCGTCATCGGTAGAAAACTCGGTGCGGAGATTCAGCTTCTTGACTCGTTCTGCCAGCACCAGGTCGGTTTTGTCGGCAAATCCGCACAGAAATGTGATTCGTTCTGCCGGAAACTTCTCCCGCAGACAACACTTTGCCAGCAGGTAGATAGGTGGGATGCCCACGCCGCCACCGATCATGATCAGTTGCCGGTCGAGCTTTGGGATCTCAAATCCCGTTCCCAGCGGACCGAGGACATCGAGCAATTCACCCGCTCGGACGCGTGAGAGGATATAGGAGCCGCGCCCGAAGACTTTGTACAGGACCTCAATGACACCTTCGTGCTCATCATAGTCATAGATTGAAAAGGCGCGCCGCAACAGCGGGTCGCTGCCTTCGCGTGTGGGTTTGATATGCAGGAATGTTCCGGGAACGGGGTAGGATTTGAGCGCAAGCTCAATTTTCAGCAGGTAGTCATCCCCACCGAGGGCTCGGTTTTCAACCACATGACAGTGGTGAAAGATGTCGCGTTTCTCTATTTATACACCTCCGGCAGCGTAATTTCGTAGTTATATATAAAATAGCTGCCGAGATGCAATGGATCAATTTTCATCGGGTCAAAGTAAGTCTCGAGCAAGGTATTCTTGACCTCTTGATCAATCAGGGGCACGTTGGACCCTTTCAGAATTTTCACATCCGTCACGCGCCCATCGAAATCTATCTTGATCTCAGTTACAACACGTCCCTGGAATTTGCTGGTTGCAGCCTCGATCGGATATTCAAACTCAGGCGCAGTAATCGGCTCATACTGCATTAGCGGCCATCTGTCAATCTCCGCCTTCAGCGAATCCTCGATGGCCTGGGCCTGCAATGTGGTATCCTGAATAGCAAACGGGCTGGTGGTTGTGTCAGCCGCTGCCTGGGTTGTATCGGGAGCAGCCTGTGCTGCCACCAACTCCGGCCTGCCCGGCTGTTTGAGTTTGGGGGCTTTTCGCGCAACCGTTTCGCCCTTGGCGAGCCGCTCGGCTTCTGTGCCGATGTCGGTCCCCTGGTATTTCTGCGCGAGATGCTGAAACAGCCAGATCATTGACGAGTCCACCACTACAACTTCCGTGGAATCAACCTGAGTAGAATCGCTGGCCATAGAGCCGCCTGCGAGAGAATCTGATAGTTCGATCGGATTGCCCAGCGAATCCCTCGCAAACACAGGAACGCCGGCGTTTAGCGTGTCCTTAGGCTGCGCCAAAGAGTCTGCCGAGGAATTCTGCAGCGTATCTCCATGAGGTAACGGAAAGTTTTTGAGCGAGATACGTTTGTTATCACGTGGGGCAACGGGATGGCCCAGCGAGTCGGTTACCTGCCCTGAGGTGGTGTCGGTCAAGGCATTGTGCAGTTTTATCGGCCCACTATGCGAGGCTGTATCCTGCGCGTTTGCCGTTTTGTTATTACCTGGCTGTAAGCGCAGCGAGTCCTGCAGGTGCTCTTTCGCCTGCTGGGACTGCGGTTCAGGCAGCGCCTTGTTCCTGATAGAGTCGGGAGCCAGCGAATCTGCCGGCGGGCCGCCCGCTCTCTTCGGGACTGAGTCGCTACCCAGTTCCGGGTGAAGAAATTCATTTCGCTTGGCTTTGTCCGGCAGGCTGTCTTTCTCGCCACCAGGTGTTTTGTTGTCTTGCGGTGATCCGATAAGATCGATCAGCCGGATATCGCCCGACATCGCCCCGGACGTATCAACCAACGTCGAGTCGCCTTTGAAGACCATTGTGACGGACGAGTCGGACTCTGATTTGGAAGAACCCACCAGACGCGAAGCTTGAGCCAGCGAGTCAGCTCCCTGAGCCGCCAACGAATCGGCGCTGTTCAGGAGTGAGTCCTTACGAGCTGCCTCGATCGCCAGCAGCGAATCCTCGGTTCGATAAGGATTCTCGGTTGGTGGGGGATCGGCAGGTATGAACTGCGCCAGCTTAATCTTTGCAATCGCGAAGTCCGCTTTTGGTACCAGCTCTGATTCCGGAAAGTCTTTCAGGAACAATCTGTAGAGCACCTGGGCTGAATCGAGATTCTTCTCGTCAAACTGCTGACTTTCAGCCATGTCATACAGCTTTCCCGGATAGAGGCCTTCCGGTGGTACGGCTTTGTCACCAAGAAGCTTGACCGCTGCACCGACCTCGTCAGATTTGGGATAATCCTGCAGCACTTTTTCATAGTACTCGTTTGCCGTGGTAGTGTCATCGAAGTGCGTTTCGTACAGGAATCCGATATTCAGCAAAGCTTTCGGAGCGTATTGACTTTCCGGGAAGGTCTTGACGAGACCCTCGTATTCTGACAGGGCTGAATCGGGGCTGTTGAGTTTAGTTCGATACAATTCCGCCAGCATAAATCTACTTTGTGAAGCCTCGTCTTTCGACTCGGAATTCAGCAGCTGTCTGAATGTCTCGACTTTGGTGATTTCCGCCGCGCGTTCGATTGCCTTTGATTTGAAATCACTACCTCGCTGTACCTTTGCTGCTTTGTCAAAATACTCCTTGGCCAGTTCAAGATCAGACCAATCATCCTGTACCAGTGCACCGATTCGGTACCAGGCCTCGCATGCCTCAGGGCGGTTCTTGAAATCGGTTCCGACATTGTCATAGAGCAAAATCGCGTCGCGCTGGGCACCGCTAAGCTGAAGGCCCTCGGCTTCTCTAAGCAGGATTTCACCAAGTTTGACTGAGTCCTGTTGCTCAGATTCCAATTGCCGATAGATCGCCAACCCCGCATCGACGCTGTCCATACCATACTCAGCGCGCCCCTGTGCATATAGCGCGTTGTAGCGTTCCTTGGGATCATCCGTCGTTGTGGAAGCAGCGCCATAGGCCTTTGCTGCCTCGGCGTAGTTTTTCAATTCGAATTGCATCTGCCCCAGTTCGTACTGGACATCGTGGGTGCGCGGGCTGCCTTCGAAATTCTTAAGGTAGGTATTGAAGTATTCGACTGCCTCGGCAGTATCTCCTTCGGCGGCCGCAATCTCGCCCATATAGTAGGTAGCCTCGGAGCGATACTTCTTCTTTGCAGTCTTCTTCATGAAGTCGGAGAACGACTCGCGCGCGTCATCGTAGTTCTCAAGCTTGAACCGCGCCTTGCCGAGATAGAAGCGAGACTCGGTTACATATTTCGACTTGGGGAAGGAGGACAAGAGCTCACGGAATTTACGTTCGGCCTTGGCATTCTCGCCGAGATGATAGAAAGATTTGCCAATGATAAAGAGAGCATCATCAACCCATGACGACGTCGGATGGTCGGAGAGCACCGATGAGCACTTGATAATCGCGTCGCTATAGAGCTTGGTTTCACGGCCACCGGCTAGGTCGCGATTCTGGGCTTCGCGAGAGGATTCTGCCTCGTTGAACCAGCGTCGCGCGTGGTACATGGTGTTGTAGTAAACGCAGCCGCTCAAGAGGGTAAGGCTCAGGCCCAGGAGGACCGCTTTAACAGATATGCTGATAAATTTCTTATTCATTTCTCAACCGGTTTATTACTGCACACGCAGCCGACGCTGCTGAAATCAGTGCAAACCACCGTCAACTTGCAACTATGAACTTTGTTCCCTGACGGCATGCCAGATCAGCGGCATTGCCTCTCCCGAAGGCGCGGCAAAAACCTCATCGGCGTACGGTGTCAGCGGGGTCGCATGGGGATTTACCTCCACCAGATACGCACCGTTCTTCTTGGCAATCATCGGCAGGTCGGCCGCCGGGTAAACCTCTGCAGAAGTGCCCACGCTGAAAAACAACTTACAGGCCGCAGCTTCCTGTTGCGCAGTCTCGATCGCCGCCTCGGGGAGCATCTCACCGAACCAGACAACGTCCGGGCGAATCCTCCCACCGCATTGGCAAGTGGGGAGATTGTCCGGATCGATCTCGAATTCCGCCATCGGCGCATTGCACTCGACGCACTTATTACGCTCGATGTTGCCGTGGAGTTCAATCACGTTGGTTGATCCCGCGCGCTGATGCAGATTGTCCACGTTCTGGGTCACGATGTGAAGCTGACTGAGATGTTCGCCCATTTCCGCCAGAGTAAAATGTCCCGGATTAGGTTCAACTTTGCTGATTAGCTCGCGGCGAAACAAGTACCACTCCCATACCAGTTTGGGATTCCGCATAAAAGCACTGAATGTCGCCAGTTCACGGGGATCAAACTTATTCCAAAGGCCGTCTTTCCCCCGAAAGGTTGGTACGCCTGATTCGGCCGATATTCCGGCGCCGGTCAGGACAACCGTGGCGCAGTCGCTGCGAAGCAATTCTGTTAATGTACCGGATACCTGCACAGGGGCAATATCCGTTAGTGCAACTGCTCTGTCAAGCAAAGCTGAATGTTGCCCACGATTGAACTTGCGGGCCGTTTTACCGTCCTGTTATTATACAGCTGTTATGCGTTTTCTATTCCTGCTTCTGATATTATTCATGGGTTTTCTTCTCGACCCAGTTGCGGCACAAACCCAGGCTAACAAGCCGGATTCCCTGCAGATTGCCGCTACCAGGGTCGAGAGAGGCGTGCTGAAGCCTCATCGCTCGCCGATGGGTGCGCTGCTGCGCTCCGTAGTCGTCCCCGGCTGGGGGCAGATGTATAACCACCGCTATATCAAGGCCGTAATCGTGGCTGGGGTAGAAACCTTTTTTCTCGTGAAGGCAGTCGATTGGTGGAGCAAAACCGAGAGCCAGTACCGGACAGTGCAATCGTCAGCCCCAGAACTACAGTATTTCGAATTCAACCGCTATCTTAACTACCGCCAGAACCGCAATGATTACCTGTGGGCAACGGGAATCACCATATTTATCAGCATGTTTGATGCCTACGTCGATGCCCACCTCGCCGGATTCGACGTCGATGTTACGCCCGGATTCGAACCGAAATCCGATACCGCGCAATTGAGACTCAGCCTGAAATTCTGACGAGCGCCCCACCCGGTCAAATTGGCTCGTAAGTCTGCCGGGCAGCGAATTACGGCTATCGGGTGGAGAGCAATTCCCACTGATTATGGGATACTCGCTATAGTTGTCACGGAAATTTCGTGGTCGGCGGGAAACCTGTTCAAATCCGGAGAGACTCGACGGCACTTAACGCATTGCAAAACAACCGGTTGTGGATTTACGCCGGCAGTTGTTCACCGTCTTTACAAATTGGCAAGTTGCTTGCGATTTGAGAAGCCCTGAGGGACTAAAGCGCAAGGACTATGCAGTGTCACCAAATGTAAGCACCTTTTTCATATGTCTCTTAAGGAGGAGATCGTGAAACGCAATTCAAACTCCAAGTGGTACGTTTCAGGATTAGGAGTATTGCTGGCAATCTCCGTGTCCATGTTGCTGTTGGTCGGGTGTTCGAGTAACAACCCTGTGAATGCGAACCCCGATAATCCGACTGATAACAGCTTCGTTGACCATAGCACCGATGCCACAAATATCGGTGATGCGCAAACCAATCCCCCTGTCGGCTTCGACAAGGGCGGTGATATTCCAATCACGGACCGGGGGCCGGAGAGCGCGTGCCGCTAGGTCGGCGAAAATACCGGGACAGCAACAGGAATGATTTTCAAACCTGGCTGCCCTCCGGAACCGAATAAATTGACTGTCGGCTTGACTGCAACAAGCCGGCGGCGTTGATCGTTTCCATTAGTTAGGTGTAATTTTGGCTCACTAAGCAGGAGGGTGCGATAGGAGCTTAGTCAAGCGGCCCGAGCCTTCTCACAGGCCCGGGCCGTTTGCTGTTGTTTGCGAATATGACATTGGACAACCGGATTATGCAATAGACTATTGACCCCACCATGAATGGTGGGCCACCGGTCAATCGCTCGTCGAGTGAATTCGTGTCCAAATCCCCTCTCGAGAGGGGTGGCACCGATGCCAACCTGTTGGGATCGGTGACGGGGTGTGTAGGAATGCAGACGGGGCAGCACGTGTCGAATATCCCACCCGGTGGGTGGGGTACCGATGTCGCAGGGCACGCGCCCGCCGCCGCGGGTACCCGTACGGAGTGAATGGCATATGGGCACAGCTCCGACTAGTAGAAGCGCCCCTACTCGGCTGTAAGCTTCAATTGCTTTGCGATCGGGTGTGCGTTATCGTTGGTGCCGATCGGTTTGGCGTTGCGGATGTCGTGCGCCAGAGCGACCGAG
>CAYXUL010000087.1:0-10053 GCA_964468475.1 uncultured Ignavibacteria bacterium
CACTCGCGACTACCTCGGGCCGGGGATGATTGTGCAGGCGGGTGTGGCGATCGGATTGATCGATACCGTGAACAGAATTTCGCCGGATATCGGTAAGGTCATCACCCCGGTAATCCTGGCAACAGTACTGATATACGAAACAGTCGGCCCCCCGATTATCCGGTATGTGTTGTTCAGGGCTGGTGAAGCCCGGGTGGAGTCGGTGGATTAAAGCGAGTGGTCGCTCTACTCGATCTCTACCGCTTCAGCTCCTGCGCCAGAAAATCCTTAAGCCCAAGTAAATCTTCCTGATACACGCGCTCGAACTCGGCGCCGATCTCAAACATGCCATCCGGGAGCTTCCTCGACCTGACCACGCGGCAAACGGCAGTCAAGGGCGCCCTGTCGCTGTCGCTGCAGTCGGTCATCTGGACCTTGCCCGATTTGTTCTGACTCAGGCATATCGCGACCTTGAACTGCTCATCAACATGAAACTCGTGCTCCGCCACGAAGAGCAGTCCGCTGGCGCTGATATTGCGGGCTTCGGCAAGCGTTTTGGTATCTGTCTTGGCGCTATAGTGGATGCGATCTGCGATTACTTGACAATTGGTTGGCACCCGCACGAAACGGCGCCGTTCTTTCACCTGTGGTCTTGTGGATGTTGCTGTCGGGGTCATCGGAATTTCCTCTCCTATCTGCTGTTTCGGGCAGCGTCAGTTTCCTCGATGCGCTTATCAGTGATTCGGTTCCCAACTACCTCAGTTATCGGAAATCGGCGGCGTTTTTGAACGGCGCAGAGGCGGGAAAAAGCTTGCTCAACAGGGAGTCATCTAGTACCGTATCCATCTTGATATGGCGATAGAGCGGATGAGAAAGCCGAAATGGCTGGCGATGAAGCCGCAGTTCGGCGACGGATACCGCCGGGTGCGTAGCCTGTTGAAAGAGCACGGGTTGCACTCGGTATGCCAGGAAGCCTCCTGCCCCAACATGGGTGAGTGCTTCGAGTCGGGCACTGCTACATTCCTGATTTTGGGACATGTCTGCACACGCTCATGCGGCTTCTGCGATATTCTTAAAGGCAAACCGAAAGTCTATGATATGGGGGAGCCGGAGCGACTCGCCAGCGCGGTCGCCAAACTGAATCTTCGGCATGTGGTGATAACCTCTGTCACCCGCGACGACATCGATGACGGCGGCGCCGGGATCTTCGCAGAGACAGTAAGGAAGCTGCGCGAGTATGATCCCAGGATTCAGATCGAGTTGTTAATTCCTGATTTTCAAGGGCAGAAAAAATCGGTCGATAAAATCCTTGAAGCGGCGCCGGAAATCTTCAATCATAACATCGAGACGGTACCGCGTTTGTATAAGAAGGTGAGGCCGCGGATGGGTTACCGCCGCAGCCTGTCGATTCTGCGCTACGCTAAGGGTTCCGGCAAGGTGAAGCTGGTTAAGTCGGGTATTTTTGTCGGGGTCGGCGAGCGCGACGAGGAAATCAAGCAGACTATGCAGGACATTTGCGATTGCGGTGTTGATATTTTGACGATCGGGCAGTACCTGTCACCCTCGGAGTTACATTTGCCGGTAGTGAAGTTCTATCATCCCGATGAATTCGCCAAGTTCAGGCAGTGGGGTGATGAAATGGGCTTCGCCCACACCGAATCGGGACCACTGGTCAGAAGTTCATACAAAGCATCACATCAGAGCGCATCTCTGATCTAACCCATGATGTCTCAGGAAATATGTTAGTGAAGGTTTATTTCGCCAAAGAATTGGGGTTTTGTTGGGGGGTTGAGCGAGCAATTAATCTCGCGGCCGAGGCTAAATCGAAATATCCGGGAGAAGTTACCATCCTTAAGGAGATTGTCCACAATCGTCAGGTCGTGGATTTCTTCAAGAAGAAAGGCGTCGGCCAGCAGGATACGCTGGACAGTATCAAAAACGGCACTCTGGTGATTTCGGCTCATGGACTCAGCCCCAAGCTCAAAGCCGATGCCCGCCGTAAAGGCCTTAATATTGTCGACACCACCTGTCCGCTGGTGGAGAACGTACACATATACACGCGCCAACTTCTCAAGGAAGGCTACCAGGTGGTTCTTTACGGTGAACCGGGGCACGACGAAGTACAGGGCGTGATGGGAATCGACGGCAAGAATGTTCACTTACTCGCCGAGCTTGAAGATATCAAGGATCTCCCGCAGTTCGAGAATGGCAAAGTCGCTCTGATCACGCAAACAACTCGCGGGGTCAGAGCTTTTGCGGAAGTGTGTCGGCAGATGCAGGAAATCTATCCCGACATCAAGATCGTCAACACCATTTGTGATGCCACCGATCAAAGACAGGCGGCGATTCATGAGTTGGCGCCCGATATGGATCTGGTGCTGGTGATCGGTTCGCAGAGTTCCGGCAACTCACAGCGACTGCGTGATATTGCCAGAGAACTGTGCGGGCAAGCCTACCTGATCGACCACCCCTCTCAGATCGACTGGAAATGGTTCGATGGTGTAGAAAAACTCGGAATCACTGCGGGAGCTTCAACGCCCAATTTCGCGGTCGAAGCGATCCTGAAGGCTGTGCACGCCGGCAAGGGAATTGACCTGGAGAGCTCCGACGCCCGCTTGTTTACTTACAAGAGCTTTTCACCCCTTAAGGGTTCTACTCCTTCAGACAACGTGACGCAGAATGTTTAACTCACAACGCCGAAAATCACGTCAGATCAAAGCCGGATCTGTACTGATCGGCGGTGATGCGCCGATTTCGGTGCAGTCGATGTGTACGACCGACACGCGCGACATCGATACGACCGTCGCGCAGATACATGACCTCGAGCAGGCGGGTTGTGATATTGTCCGTGTGGCAGTTCTTAATAAAGATGCAGCCAATTCACTTGGCGAAATCAAGAATCAGATCAATATCCCGCTGATAGCCGATATTCACTTCCACTACCGCCTGGCACTCATCGCTGCCGAACAGGGCGTCGATAAGGTGCGCACCAATCCCGGCAATATTGGCGATGATGTCAAAATGGAAGCTGTCGTGGAGGCCTGCAAGGAGCGCGGCATTCCGATCCGCATCGGCGTCAACACGGGATCACTCGAACACGACCTGGTGAAGTCGATGGGGCGTTATAACCCCGACGCGTTGGTTGAATCGGCGCTGCGCAAGGTGCGTTTCCTGGAAGACAATGACTTCTATGACATCTGCATCTCGCTGAAATCCTCAGAAGTCCCCGGTATGGTGACGGCCTACCGCACGATTGCGGAGAAAGTGGATTACCCACTTCACCTCGGCGTAACCGAAGCGGGACCCTTAATGGGCGGGACAATCAAATCGTCGATCGCTTTCGGAATGCTGCTGCATGAAGGTGTCGGCGACACAATCAGGGTTTCCCTTTCCGCCGACCCGGTGGAAGAGGTGAAAGTCGGCAAGAAGATCCTGCAGTCGCTGGGATTTCCCACCAACCAACCTGACTTGGTCAGCTGCCCGACCTGTGGGCGCCTGCAAACGGACTTGTTCGGCCTGATCGGACGCATTGAAAAGGTGCTGGAAGGTATCAAGAAGCCGATCAAGGTGGCGGTGATGGGCTGCAACGTCAACGGACCGGGTGAGGTCGGCAACGCTGATCTTGGCGTGGTCGGCTCGGCTGATTATCTCGCGCTGGTACGCCAGGGTAAGGTGATCGGCAAATTCCCTCCTGAAGAGTTAGAGAAAGAGCTGATCAAGCAGCTCGACACCTTCCGCGACGAAGACTTAGTCGCCAACCAGCCGACGATTCCACAGACAATCCCGACGGAGTAGGGGAGCTTTCTGCGCCTCCGGCGCAGCGTCAGACAGGAATGTCTGACCTCCTGCAGTTGGTGTCGGTGGTACGTTCCTGTAGGAGGACAGACATTCTTGTCTGTTATCGCAGCGAAGCTGCGAGAATCTTTACTTGCCAACATCTGCATTGAGATACCACCATGGGTAACTCCACGGATCATCCGTCAAACCCGCTTTCAACGGGTTAAGCAGCATATATTCAAATTTCTCCTTCACCTCGTGCTCATTCCTGGGAATTCTATCCCATGATTCAGCCTGCCAAAGAGAAGTCCCTGTTGCCCCTCTCAGCGCATTGATTCTCCTCGCGGAGACCCCCTTGATACCTTTCGTGATCCGCGATACTGTGACTCCTTGCTTCGGAATGAGGATCAAGTGGACATGATCAGGCATTATGACAGCAGCATGCAAGCAGTAGAATCGATTGTGAGCCTCCTTGATTTGCGACAGTATAATAGATCTCTCGTTAGGCGCCAGTTCACTGTTGCGAGTATGCCACGTAACGTAGTAAAGCACTTCCTCCAGTTCCCAGTGTGGCAGATGACGCTTCGTGATTTTCAGCATAATTGAATCTCCCTTTCTTATCTGTCGTTACAAGCTACACAATCACCATCTATGGCGCAACCCTGCCTGCGCCTCCGGCGCAGTGTCAGACAGGAATGTCTGACCTCCTGATGGTACATGCAAGATTGACGACAGAGGTTCATCGCTGCCCTCGTTCACATCCATAGTTTTTCAGAAGCACAGACGTTCAACAGTTCCCCAGGAGGACAGACATTCTTGTCTGTCGTCGCAGCGGTAGCTGCGAGCGCTCTATTCCCCTCCCAATCTCCTCCCCCTCCACCACGTACCACCGGGGAGGTAACAAATGGCAGACGAAAAACCCGAAGCAAACGAAGCACCAACCCCTTACATCGGGGCGATCCTGATCCAATCGGTCAATGCCGACGAACTTGCGGAGTACTACGCCAAAGGTCTGCAACTCGATCCGCCGAAGCCGGTAGGGGAGCACCATATCGGCCTGCTGATCGGCGGTACCTTCCTCGGTATCGAGAAAGTGAGTTCACGGCCAAAGAACGAGGAGCCCTCCACTACGGTATGGTTCCAGGTCGATAACGCCAAAGCAACCTATGACCGTCTCATCGAGCTGGGTGGTAAGGAGAAGACTCCACCGACATTTCAGCCGTGGGGCGAATCTCTGGCGGAAGTGGTAGATCCGGACGGCAACACAATCGGGCTTATCAGTAAAGAGGGCGAGAATCAGACCTGATCGATCGATTCGAAGTTAGTGATTGCAACCTTCCCGCTCGATCTGCTTATTAAGCGATCGTAGATGCGAAACCTGCTGCTTTACACTCTTCTCTGTTTTATCTGGGGCTCCACCTGGATTGCAATCAAGATCGGCTTACAGGATGCGCCGCCGATGTGGAGCGTAGCATTCAGGTTCCTGCTCGCTGCAGGGCTCCTGCTCATTTTCAACGCTATTGCAGGTAAACGCTATCCGCAAGGCTGGCGTGGCAAGTGGAGAGTCGCCGTTCCAGGGTTCTTTACCTACGCAGCATCATACTTCCTTACTTATTTAGGAGCGCAATACATACCGGCAGGGTTGGCCTCGGTGATATTCGCCGTCTTTCCTTTTTTCGTGCTGATTCTAATGAGCGTGATGATTGATGACGAGAAGGTAACGGTGCCGGCCCTCATCGGAGTTGCACTTGGCTTCATCGGGATTGTCGTGATCTTCCTCGAACCGGTTGCCTGGAGCGAGCACACCGTGCTGGGGATGGTTCTGCTGCTGCTTTCGCCGCTGGCAGCCGCGTTGGGAACTGTCTGGGTTAAGAAGTGGCTGCGCGACGAGCCGGTAATCCCGATGATCACGCTACAAATGAGTTTGGGAGCTCTTGTGCTGGTGGTAGTGGCTATGCTCTTCGAAGATATCGGCCGCTTTCAGCTGACGTTTGCATCAGTAGGCTCGGCACTCTACCTCGCTATCTTCGGCTCGATTATCACCTTCGCCGGCTATTTCTGGCTGTTGCAGAGGATGAAGCTGGTCACGATGTCACTCATCGCACTACTCACGCCGCTGATTTCCGTTTACATGGGGTGGTTGTTCCTCGACGAAGTCTTGTCGCCGCGCGACTATCTGGGCGCGGCACTGGTATTGTCAGGTGTGGCGATTGTAATATTCGGGCGAAAAAAAGAGGGGACAGAATCCGCAGTCACTGCGGTGTCAAGTGAGACTTGATGCGATTGTTGGTGAGAAACTCCTGACAGTGCTTGCACTTGATAGCATCCTTCTTAATCACTTCCGCGCAGTAGGGGCATCTCTTCTGGTCAAATCGCAGCGGTGACTTGTGCGGCGCGCGAAAGCGAGTGAGAGTTGTGACATCATTATGAGCCTTCACTCTGGCAAAGGGGCCGAGGTACTCAAAAATCGCGTTATGACGTTCCCCGGAGAGGTCACGCCAATCGATAACCAGGCAGTAACCCTGCAATGGTTGCGGTTTCCTGGGATCGATTCCCAATGCCGGGAAACTGATGCGCCTGGTCGAACTTAGCTTGTCCAATAATTCCGATTTCTCAACGGCGAAGATGTTAACTATCGCCGAACGGCGTATCTGCCCAAAATCGTCATGATCTCTGCTGCTGAAGTTGTAGGCGGACTCATCGATGCGGCATTCAACTTCATCGAGAGACGTAGTTGCTTCCGCAAATCCGGCAAGATAACGCCCTAGCGGCACACGCGCCGGTTTGGCGAGGTTGATCGGTCGCCGCTCGCGTGCAAAGGCGATGGCAGCGACAATTACCGCGCCAATCAGCATCCCGATCAACAGCGAGTTTGATTCCATACTTTGCTGGCTGCCTTTCAGTGCAAAGTTGCATCCAGTTTTAATTGTCGGAGTTTCTGTTCAGAACTTGAACATGGGGTCGAAGATATAGAGGATAATTGAACCCGTTCTGAGCTAAGCCGCCTCGAATTCTTTCTTGATGGCATTCGACTTTGGGTCAGGAAAGGATTCCCGACCCCGCCAAATAAGACGGACTGAAATTGCCGCGCTCGTTTCACTCGCACGCAATGACAATTTCTTCGAAGAATGGCATTAGAAAAGTACCGGTCAATTTGTGACGTAGCCGGCGATTTTCCCTGATAAATCAATGTTGTGGAAAGTGTCATCACGAGGACGAGCCCCTAAAGATCGGGGCGAGGATGTGGCGATCTCAGTGCAAGCGTCAGATTCCAAGGAAACCTGACCTACCACGCTGGCTGCTCTCTCTTAGCTGCTCTCCTGTGTGGCCTCTTCGTTTTCATCAACGACTTCAACTTTGAACGTCACTTTGCTGTCGCGATATTCACGGGTTCCAAAGCGGGTCAGGATAGCTCCACCGAATCCGAGGGTAATAACCAGCAGGGTCAGCAATCCCGCCATTATGCCACCGATAATCGCCAGTGCTTCGGAATTGACCATGAGACCGAGAAAAAATCCCACTGTCGGAATCTGGACCACAATGAAGCCCATCAGCACCTTGCTGGCGCGGCTTTCCCGCTTCCCATTCGTGCCGCTCTTGAGAAAGTCGCTGACAAACATGGTAAAGGCAGCTCCTCCCAGCAGTGATGCAGCCAGCACTGCGAGAGGCATGCCCAGAATTGCCACCGGAATCCCGATGATCGTGATAAGCAGCAGGATGTAGATCGGCAGCATCAGCAGCCACGCGATGAAGCCGAGCAGGAGTGTCTTGAGAATATTGCGGTTATAGAGCTCTTTGACACGGTCGGTGGCCCGGGGAAACAGCATAGCTACTGCGAAAGTAAAGATCAGCAGCAATGATAGGTATACCAGGCCGGTAACAAATGCCGCCGTTGGATCATGCTCCGGAACAGCCCAGGGAGCTTCCGGGCCCGGAAACGCGGATTGCTGGGTGATGCGGCCCAGCACACGCGCACTTGATGAGCGGATCACGTCTCTGGCAACGACATCGCCAATTACAATCGCCGTCGATTCCAGACGAACGGTTCCGGTTGAAGTAATATTCCCTTGCACGAGACCGCGAACGGTAACATCCCCGCCAATTGCGGTGACACTGCCGTAGACATCGTCCTCCCGCTCCACTACAACCGATTTGCCGATAGAGCTGATGCGTGCGCGTTTGTTGGGATAGTCGTCGGGATTGATTCCCAGGTCCTGGGGAATGCCGTGGTCACCCTGGAGACTACCATCATCTCGAGTCACTCCCAGGGGAACCATAGTCTCGGCGCCGGTCGAATCTACGAGGATAATGCCGTTGTCGTCGATCCGAATTTGCATGTAGACTTTCCCCTGATAATCGGGGGTAGTGCCGGCGGCGCTGTCCTGAGAATATGCCGGAGTAACTGCCGCTGCAATCGTAATTGCGGTAAGAAGTCCAATCGCTGCGAGCGGAAGCAGCAGGGTTCTTTTGTCTTTGTTTATTCTAGCTTGAAACATAATCTGATCTCGCTTTAGCCGACCCTCAATACACCCCTAAACTAATGTCACCAGAGCTGGAACGGAGACGGAGCCGCTTACTACTCCCCACGTGGCCAATCCTGCCCTTGAGCTCGTTCCGGCTCAAGGAGAGCACTTCGATACTCGCGTCAGTGTCGATATCTCCCGAGTTTGTGGAAGCTTCGATATCCGCCTTGGTCTCTTCCGGAAACCGAAGCGTAATATCGCCGGAATTTGACGAGAGATCATAGTCGTTGCCGTCGGCCATTTCCGATCTGACAAAGATATCTCCCGAGCTGGTTTTCACCCACAAATTGCCCGACCGCTGGTTGATCGATATATCGCCCGAGGTTGAGCTGACATCGAGATCGCCAGAAGTCTTGTCAATATGTGTATCGCCGGAGGATTTGTCCACCCGTACCGACCCCGATACCCAGTGTATCTCAGAATCACCCGAGGTCATGTCCAGCTCGAGGTCGCCGTCAATATTGTCGTAGTATCCGTCCGACGAGGTCGCATCTACTGAGACGTTGCCTGTGATATCCTTTGCCTCAACATCCCCGGAGGTCACCTGAATCTGGCAAGGCCCGGTCAGTTCGGACAGCTTGATATCGCCGGAGGTAAGCGCGAGAGTGAATTCCCCCTTGACCCCACGCACCTGGACATCTGCAGAAGAAGAAGAGATTAACAAGCCAACCTCTGTCGGCACCTCGATCTCCAGGTCTACATGAACCGGATCGCCCCCACCAACACCAAAGACGCGCTTCCAGAAACCACCATGTGACCGATCATCGGGGTAGTAAACCTTTATTGAAACGTCGCCAGGAGAAGACTTGATGTCAACGTCCGTGTCGTCGCGAATCTCGGCGGCGTCATCCTCCGCAGTGGCGTGAATCTCCTTGATCACGTGTATGTTCAGCTTGCCGCTGTGAGAAGGCGCCACCGATATCGAGCCAGTCTGGTTGTCGATGGTAAGCTTGAAGTTCTCCTCAACGTCGTAGTTGAAATCAGTCTTAAAACGGTAGGTGCGGGCGTAGCTCTGTGAAGTCAGTACCAGAAGGGAGAGGACGACCGTCAAGAGAAATCCTGCTCGTCCTTGTTTCATCTAATCATCTCCAACCTCTACCGAATACCTTTAAGCTTCTTCTTGAGCAGCTCGCGCGCCCGAAAGATTCTCGCCTTAACGGTTCCGACCGGAAGCTTGAGAATCTGCGCGATCTCCTCATAAGATTGATCGTCCCGGTGACGGTAGACTATCACCTCGCGATATTTCTCCGGCAGCGAGTCGATGGCCTCGTCGATAGAGATCCGTCGCTGTTTCTGCCAGAGACTTTCTTCCGGGTTGGAGGAGGTGTCGGGGAGATCGATCTCAACTGAGCCATCCTTGGTTTCGATCGGCTTATCGAGGCTCAGTGCCTCGATTTTCTTCTTGCGGATGGCATCGATCGCGCAATTGGCAGCGATCTTGTACAGCCAGGTCGAGAATCGGTACTCCGAACGGTACGTCGCCAGGGAGTGGAACGCCCGCATAAAGGTCTCCTGCACCAGATCTTCGGTTTCATCCCGATTTCGCACGATTTTCAGGATTATATTGAAAATCGCGCGCTGGTGACGGTTGAGAAGCTCTTTATATGCGGCCTGATTTCCGGCTAATGCCTTCTTGATGAGTTCTTCGTCCGGGTTTTCCCGCACCTCTTCAACCTAACTGTTTAGATACGCCTTGCCTAGGTTCTTGTTTCACGCTCAGGGCGGTTAAGATAGGGCGCAGACAATTTGAAAACAAAAAGTTTTCTGTTGGAGG
>CAYXUL010000088.1:0-9979 GCA_964468475.1 uncultured Ignavibacteria bacterium
GATGGTGTAAAGTCCGCCGGTGACATCGGAATTGATGAAGTACTGTGCGACCATGAAGACACCCACGACGAAAGCGACGGCGATGGCAATACGGTTGATCATGGCAGGATGTTCCGGTAGAGGTTAAGGCCGACCAACGCGAGGATCGGCAGCGTGATCAGTCCGATGATGAGCAGAAGGCGAATGAAGTCTTGCGCATACATGGATGCCTTGATGCGACGATCATCGGTGAGGTACGCCGAGGCTGTGTAGAGTTCCTCGCCGATCAGTGTGTAATCGCAGGCGACAATGAAGAAGCTCAGTTGGATGGTTGAGTCCGTACCGGAGATTTGCAGGGCACCGTTGATATTGCCGGTTTCTGCGAGAATGAGCGCCTCACCC
Organism: uncultured Ignavibacteria bacterium; assembly: GCA_964468475.1. Classification (GTDB taxonomy): domain Bacteria; phylum Zixibacteria; class MSB-5A5; order CAIYYT01; family CAIYYT01; genus JBECKX01. The sequence goes on from CAYXUL010000088.1 coordinate 382, forward strand.
TCGAAGGTGCCCAGCAGGAACATGGCTCCCGGTTTGATGCGGGATACAATACCGTCGACACCGGCGGCGTAGCCAAACTGTGAGGGAGAAACGAATATGATGTCGTCGTCCCGATAGAGATCGGGGTGCCCCTGCTCTGAGTATGCTGTCTTGATGATCTCGCGGGCGGCCTCAGCGATAACCGGATCATGGGTAGGAAAGAGAATTCTAGTGCCGTAGGCCGCAGCTTTAGCGGCAATGAAGCGAAGCAGGTTCAGGGCGGCGATGGTGGTAGGACGCTGGATATCGCCGCCCCACCCTGTTGTGAACAAAATCGGTTTTCCCAACTCCGTGGAGCGACCGACTGCTTCCTCGACGGCTTTAAGACCGGGAATTACACGCAGGTTTCTGCCTTCCCGTTTCGAGCGCAGAGTGTAATAGACTATGAATGCCGTGCTAAGCAGGACCCAGCCAAGCAACGCAGCAGTCGAGTGCTCCATGAGTATCTATTCTTTAGCCTGGATGTCTGGTGATCTGTCAAATTCGCCAAAAGCATAGGTAACATCCCAAACCAGAGATTGCGGGTCAACTAAAACTTAAAGAATTGGGACGCTTTAGTTTTTGTTGATTTATGTGGTAATTCAGCTCATGGTTGGTACGATGAAGCGAATCCTTTTTTTGATAGGTGTCATAGGGCTGCTATCACTTGGTTGTGGAGGCACCGAATCCGGCAAGACAGAAATATCGTGGTGGCAGTTTTGGACCAGTCCGGAGGTCAAACCCACTATCACCGATCTCACCGCGGGTTTTGAGCAGCAACATCCCAATGATGCAATCAAAGTTGGTGAACTTACCTGGTCGGACGGTCACGAGAAGATCGCGATTGCCCTGGCCAGCGGCGACGGGCCGGATGTCATCGAACTTGGCTCCGATTGGGTGGCTGAGTTTGCGGCCGATGATCGCTTACTGGACCTAACCGACAAAGTGGGCGGTTTGACTGACAGCCTGCAGATGTGGGAACCGGCATCCTACGAGGGTAAGATTTTTGCCGTGCCGTGGATGCTTGGAACTCGGGTGTTGTTCTGCAATCGCACCCTGTTGACTGCGGCAGGATATCCGGAAGATTTCAAGCCACGGACCTGGGATGAACTTCTGGAAGCCGCGAAGAAAGTCAACAGCCTCGGCGAAGAGCAATTCGGCTTTGGTTCCAACTCAGCAGAGCGACATCGACTCTACAAGAAATTCCTCCCCTTCTTCTGGACGGCGGGCGGCAAAGTCTTTTCGGACGACGGCAAGTCAACTCAATTTGACTCTCCTGAAGGTCAACGAGCACTGGAATTCTATCTGGCGTTATCAAAAACCGGCTTGATCGAGACGCAGGCCCGGCTGGAGGAGTACTTCGCGGCTGGCCAGATTGCATTCGTGCTGTCAGGCGAGTGGCTTATCCGCAGACTCGAACGTGACAACGTGGAATTTGACTACTTCGTCGCCACTATGCCGGGATTGAGTGAAAACGAGATTGGGACATCATTTGCGGGCGGTGAATATCTGGTGATCAACCGTGCCAGCAAGCATCCTGACGTCGATATGTCATTCATCCGCTACCTGGTCACGCCCGAAAACGACCGGAAGTTTGCGCTTGCGGTGGGGAGCTTTACGCCGGTGAATCTTCATAACACGCTAGACCTTCAACCTGACAAAATTCCGATAGCGGAAGTATTCCAGCGCCAGCTCAGGAATGCGAAATCGACCCCTGTTAATCCGCATTGGGTGCAGGTTGAGGAAATCCTGGAGCACGGAATCGAGCAGGCACTGTTCGACAAAATGACGGCTTCGCAGGCACTTCAATCAATCGATCTTAATTGCGCCAAGGTTCTGGCCAGCGATGCAAAGCGCTAGTTCGAGCCAGTTTCGCAGGTCCGACTATTTTTTCCTCTCCCCATGGATTCTGACGCTGCTGCTGTTTTGGATTTTTCCGATTCTGGCATCGGTGGTGCTTTCCTTCACCGACTATCGGCTGCTTTCAAACACCTTCAGCTTTGTAGGTCTGAGCAACTACCTGCAATTGTTCACTGATGGCGTATTCCTGCGCAGCCTGGTGAATACTACGATATTCACTGTCGGCACCCTTCCTTTCACCACGATATTCGCGATCCTGCTGGCGATGTTCCTGAATCAGAATCTGCCTCTGCGAAGGCTGTTTCAATCGGTGTATTTCTTCCCATCGGTCGTTTCGATGGTGGTAGTGGCGCTGGTGTTTACGTCCCTGTATGCGCGCGGTGGCTATATCCAGCTACTCGCTGAACTGACCGGAGTCCCCTACCCGAGCAATGGTTCTCTCTTCTCCGAATACACCGCCCTGCCGGCAATTATGGCGATGGATATCTGGATGTCGACCGGCTACTACATGCTGCTGTTTCTCGCAGCATTACAGTCGATTCCCACCGAATTGTATGAAGCCGCAGCGCTGGAGGGCGCCGGCTGGTGGCAAAGATTTCGCGTAATCATCTTTCCACACCTTAAGCCAATGTTGCTGTTTGTGGTGGTGCTGAACACGATCAAGTCATTTCAGGTTTTCGTGGAAGTATTCGTGATGACGAAAGGTGGGCCGCTGAATTCGACGATGACAATGGTTTACTTCGTTTATGAAGAGGGTCTGCACAAATTCAATATTGGTTACGGCGCGGCAGCGGCGAATATTTTGTTCCTGATTATCGCCATGATCTCGTTCGTGGAACTAAGACTGATTCGGCAGCGGGAGGCGTGAGGTGAGGGATCGAGCCAATGGCAGAATCACTCTCAAGCTTATCATCGCGTCGCTGATTGGGTTGGTGTTCGTGGCGCCGTTCATCTATATGGTGCTTGCCGCGTTCGCCAAGTCGTTTCCGCTGACGGGTACAATCGATTTCTCCACCTACAGCTTCACGTTTGCAAACATCGTTGATCTCTTCACCAGGGCTCAGCTGTATGTACCGATTTTCAATTCTACCATTATCGCTGTAGTTGTCACTGTGTCGAATTTGTTGCTCTGCACGATCTGTGGTTATGCGCTGGCGCGCCGTCATTTCAGGTTGCGCGCACCGATCATGCTGAGTGTGGTGCTGGTGCTGATGATTCCGGCGCATGTGGTGATCATACCGATGTATGTTCTGACCAGATGGCTGGGAATTTACGACACATATCTTGCGCTGATCCTGCCCTTTGCGGTAACGCCGCTGGGGATCTTCCTGATGCGGCAATACATTTCCAGCATTCCCACTGATATGGAGGAGGCAGCGCGCTTGGAAGGGGCGAGCGAGTTCACCATTATCATGCGGGTGATTCTGCCTCTGTGCAAACCGGCGCTGGCGGTGCTGGGAGTGCAGGTCTTCCTGATAAACTGGAATTCGTTTCTCTACCCTTTCATACTGACTTCATCGGAGTCGATGCGTACCCTGCCGGTGGCGCTGGCGCTGCTACAGGGATATCAGGCGATCGATATTCCGCAGTTGTTTGCCGCAAGCCTGATTTCGGCATTGCCAACAACTATTCTTTTCATCGCATTTTCACGCAGGATTACGGAGGGGATCATCGCGGGTGCATTGAAGGGATAAACTTTGACTTCTACTCGATGTGCTTCTCGCGCCGCTCTCGTTCTTTCTCCAGCTTGATGAAATCTTCCACGCCATCGGCGATGCCCTTTGCCAGGCGTTTCTGATATGATTCCGTCTTGAGTTCCATCTCCTGCTGAGGAATAATCATAAAGGCGCACTCGACCAGAATGGCGGGATATTGCGTCGGTCGAATCACCGCGAAATTTCCGTGGAAGAGCCCGTAGTCCGGTAATCCACTCGCTTCGACCACTCGCTTCTGGACGCATCTGGCCAGATCAAACGATTGCGGATGGTAATAGTAAGTGGAGGTGCCGTTGTTGTAGAAGGGATTGACGCCGTCCGGCAGTGCATTGTTATGCACTGAAATGAACAGGTCCGTGTGGAACTTATTGGCAATGATCGGCCGGTCATAGAGAGGCAGCGGCGAATTATCAAACCTGGTCATGATTACAGTTGCACCACGATCGATCAGTTCGCGACGCAGTTTATCGGCAATCTGCAAGTTGGCGTCCTTTTCCATAAACCCGGTGGGGCCGATAGCGCCGGGATCGGGTGAATGACCCGGGTCAATTACGATACGCAAACCCTTGAGGTGGTCCTCCAGCTTCGGGCGCTTCTTGAGGTTGAGAGTAAATTCGGTGCCTTCGTAATGGGCGTCATAGCCCCACAAGGATTGCGTTAGATGAATCGTCAACTCAACGACATCGTTTCGTACCTGGCGGAAAAAAATCTGATCGACCAGACTATCGGAGGTGTCGTAGCGAATCCAGTCAATATTAGAGCGGCAATTGTAGATACTGACCTTCAACTCGTGCGCCAGCGGATCGTGTTCAATTCGGTAAGGAACTTCCGCGCCGGGGTTGAAGACGATCTTCGAGCCTTCGTCGGTGCGAAAGGTGCGAATCAAGGCGAACTCTCCCTGTGGCAGTCGGGTCCCATAAGGTAGAAACTTCAGAGAACTGTCAGGCAACCAGCAATCGAGATCATCGGCAAGTTTGGCACGAAAGTAGTGATTGGCGTATCCAGTGATCCGGAAGTGAAGTCCTCTCGGCTGGAATATTGACAGGTAGCCCCGGCGCGGGCCGACACGAATTGTCTGCGTAGAGTCGGTCAGCTCGGCAATAATCACCGAGTCCGCACTGATGACTTTGAGGTTGGCTTTCGAGGTATCCGAAATACACTGGCATTCGCGCAACACCGTAGTGTCAAGCGTGGTGGCTTCAGGCATGAAGCGTTTGATGCCGCGCAGGCAAAGGAAGTAGACAATCTGGCTGCTGTCGGCGACATGATTGTGGTTGAGGAAAGTAACGCCGGTGTAGCGGCCCCTGATGAGCAAGGAATCGGGGTAGTCATCACCGAATAGCTCTCTGGCCCAATAAGTCTGCGGTTCCGGCGGCGACTCGGTCATACTGTAGAACCCGGAGTCGGTTGAAATCTGGAAGTACCCATGCAATCCCGGCGTGCCGCGAAATCCGGCGGCGAGCTCATCGCCTTCCATCATCATCAGCGGTGAAGTCGGCAGCGTGTAATTTCGTCTGATTACGAGGGAATCTTCCGGCGGCGTGATGTAAGGTTCCGGCACGACAACCTGCTGTTCAACCACTACCGAGTCACTGCGGAGTCTGGCAACCAGACGAAAGGTAAACTGACCCGGCTGCAACGGCAAGTACGCGAGGAAGGCGCCGTCCTTGTAAACTTCAACATCGGCACCATTGATTTTCAGACTGGCGCCCGGCGTGACGTTCCCGAAGATAAAGGAGGAGTCTGTCGCTCCGAGTTGCTGCCCGGTCTTTGGATAGATTACTTCAATCTTGAGCTTGCTTTGTCCCCGACTCTGCGCGAACATGCTGAGCGGGCTGATGGTGATCAGAAGAAGTGTGAATGCTGCTGTGGTCAATCTAAACAAAGTTCATCTCCTCACGAACTAAACCAAGACCAGCCCCTTCAGGCAGCAGCAGAGTTTCGCCATCGAATTGTGCGCCCCAGGCCGGGTCGTTTTCAATCAGAAGTATCGAATCAAGATCGAGGTAATCGAAAAGCGAGGAAATATGGCACCCTGCGGTAATACTCACCGACGATTCGATCATGCAGCCTAGCAACAACTTGAGATTGTAGCTCCGGGCAAGCTGAGCAAGTTTGACAGTCTCGCTGATCCCTCCGCACTTGGCGAGCTTGAGGCTGATACCATCTACAACGTGATGGAATTCCTCGATATCTTCTGCTGACTGAATCGACTCATCGAGGATTATGTTGCACTCGGTCTTCGTCTTGATCTTATCCAGATCAGACAGGCTCGGCTCATCAAGTGGTTGTTCAATAAACTCGATCGGGTAACCCGACAGCGCGCGGACGCGGTCGATAGTTTCATCAGCGCTCCAGCCGCCGTTGGCATCGAGCCGCAAATTCGCCTCCCTGTACTTGAGGACGTCTTCGATCAAATCAAGATCCCCGTCAAAGCCGACCTTTAACTTGTAAATAGAGAAATCGTGGTAGTGCTCGATCTGCTGCTTGATTTCGTCGCTCGATCCTCGCGTAATCGTTACCGAGCTGACAATCTCACTGGGTCGGGCGAGACTTAGAAATTCATAAAGCGGCTCACCACGCTCCAGCGCCTGACAGTCAAGCCAGGCCATTTCCAGTGCGCAGCGGGCGACCTTCAGATGTTCTGGCAACTCGGTCAGAAGATGATCGAGGCTGTCGATTTCGGTGAACGGCTCATGCCGGTCCAGGAGCTCCTGCACCTGCGGCATAATTTCCGTTACCGTGGGGCCGTAGTGCAGTGATGATGAACCTTCGCCAATGCCACTCCCGAAACGCGCAAACAAGGTGTGTTTGCCTACTGAGCTTTGCTGCGACGTCGTGAAAGGGCGGCGCAGTTTAAGCGGATACTTCTTCAGCACAAAGGTCGAATCAGCCATTAGTGACGTCCTCTAACAGCGTTAACGAGCGCGATTCGGTATCGAGGCGTGCAGATGCGCCGAGTGGAATGGTCATGGTATCGTCGATGTGGCCATAGTCAACGCCACTGATTATTGGGGTGTCTTTGCGGAACATCCCCTCCAGACGCATGCGAAACAGTTCTTCTGCCTGATCGCCGCCACCGGTGGGCTGGTCTTTGCGCCAGCGAAAATTACCGATGACCACTCCAGCGACATGGTAGAGCGCGCCAGCAAGCTTCAGATGTTGCAGATAGCTATCAACCTGGTCAACTGTTGCTTCGACATCTTCAAAGAACAGAATAGAATTGTCGAAGCGCGGCAACAAACCGGTGCCGGCAAGTTGCACCATAGAATAGAGGTTCCCCCCGATCAACTGCCCTTCAGCAGTACCTTCGGAAAGGACGTCAATACGAGATTTGTTTGCCTCGGTAATGATGTCAAGATTCTTTGTTGATGCGGTCAGTAATCGCTCGAGATGTGCTGAAGATCCTGAATTCAGCTGCAGGACGAGCGGGCCGGAGAAGGTGATGACTCCTGATTTCTGGTAGATCGCCAGCTGTAGAATAGTGAGGTCCGAAAGCCCCACCAGTGGCTTTGGGTGACTCCTGAAACTGACGTAATCGATTTGATTAATCAGCCGCAAGCACCCGTAGCCGCCGCGACCGGCAATCATTCCGTCGATGTTTATCGCCCTAACGGCGCCGTTCAGTTCCTTGGCGCGTAGCTCATCGGGCGCGGCAAAGCCGAGGTGGTTTCCCTCCTCCAGTTTCGACCTCGATACCCGAAAGTGCTTCTGCAGCTCACTGAGCCCGCTGGAGAAACGTCGTCCCAGACCCGTGCCGTAGCTGAAAGCGCTGGCAGGCATGATAATCTGGAGGGTACTGCCAGTCGTGAGGCGGCGCGGTTTGATCATATGGCAACCTTTTTGATCACTGTCACGGCGATAGCGAGATCAGCTCGGTAAGCCGGAGATTTCTCATTGAGAGACTCTATGGCCACACAGCCGCGGGAGCGCGAGGCATGAATAATCTCGCGTTCCCCCAGGTGAATGGCAACGTGCCCCGGAAAGAAAATCAAATCGCCGGCAACGGAGGCTTCCAGCTCTACCGGGGCTCCGATCTCCTGCTGATCCTTGCTATCACGAGGCAATTGAATCCCACGCCGCCGGACAAGGGTTTGCACGAGGCCGCTACAGTCAAAGCCAAAGCCGGAAGTCCCTCCCCACAGGTACGGGACACCGCAAAGCGATTTTGCTTCGGTTATCATGTCCGGGACGCTTAGAGGCGTCTGTGGCAGGAGGAAACCCTGGCGGATATTGACTTTCAGTGAGTTTTTCCAGTCTCGATATTGCTCGGTACGTCGATCGAATGCCGCCATGGCTCCGTATGGCAGCAAGAGGCTTTCCTGCTGCTTTTCGATGCGGATCTGCGCAAAGGGAGTGGTTACAACCTGCGCTTCTGCCTCGGTCAGGGTAAATTCGCCGGTGTAAGCAGCAAGCATCCAGCCCACGTAGTCGTCTTCCCCACTAACTTTGAGGAAGTCTCCGCTCTGATCTAAGATTCTGATTTTGTGCCCATAGCTGAGCTGTGAGACGCGTTCAGAGCGGTGATCGGGCTCGCGCCGCAAATCGGCGACCGGGATTGTCACAATGGCAACTGACACGCCCTTAAGATGCAATTTCGGCGCGCAGCTTCAACTAAAAACGGGAAATGCAAAAAAAGACCGGCGGAGTCTTTGACTCCGCCGGTCGCTATCGTCAACTCTGGTTGACAGGACGTAAGGCTAGAAGCCTACTTTCACGGTAAAGTACTGGTTATTATCCAGTGCCGTGATATCGACCTGCTGCCAGGAGTAGTCGAAAGTAACGCTGGAGCTGCCCCAATTGAGCTTGACTCCCGCTCCAAAGGACGCGCCAAAGGCGTAGTCACTCTGGCTGGAGCCGACAAAACCGCCGCGCAGGAAGAAGGTGTTATCATAGGCGTACTCTGCGCCGCCCTTGAATTCATCCTGCGAGAAGTTATTGCTCTGGAACGTACCGGAAACCGTAATGTCGTTCAACTCGTTGGTGTTGAGCAAATCAACGGCGGCTCCGAACTGAATTGAAGATGGCAACTCGAAAGACTCGCTCTCCGAAACAAGGGTCTTGTTTGGAGAGTTAGGATCGTTGCCCGGAGGTTGGGTCCGAACATCAAAGCCCGCGCCGGAAAAACGCATGGTCGGGCCGATGCTCTTGACAACCACGCCAAACTTGAGGCCACGCCAGTTGGGCGTGTAGGTAAATCCGAAGTCAAAGGCAACGCCTCGCGCCGTAACCTGTTCGACGCGCTCCTGAATGAAGTAGCTCGTAGCTCCAAAGGCAACCCTGTCGGTGAACTGACGCGCATAGGTAACGCCGATCACGGAAAACGTCGGGTTGAAATACTCGCCCGAAGTTCCCTGCTGGTCATCCCATGTGGTCTTGAGAATATCACCCACCGAGAGCACTTTGGCGGAAACGCCGATCGAGCCGAAGCCTTCGATCGCCGTTGCCATGCCTACATATTCAAGGTTCATACCGGCGAAATACTCGAGATGAGTAAACATCGCCTCTGTTCCGGACATTCCAGCGGCTCCTGCCGGGTTCCAGTAGAGAGCTTCGGCGCCGTACGCGTTGGCGACCAGAGAGCCTCCCATAGCTGAACCACGTGAGCCGACCGGGATTCGCAGCTCTTGTGCGCCTGCCGTTCCCAGTCGTTGTGTATTACCGGCGAGGAGCACAGCACTGAGTACGAAGATCAGTGCGAACGAAATTAAGAATATCTTCTTCATCGTTTTCACTCCTCTCCCTTAAAAGGTGTCCAATTGTTCAACTTCAGGGAATACCGCCATCTTGCCATATTTGGTACCGAGCCCCGGGGCGTCGATTACCCAAATATAGATTCCGGAGGCAACCCACAAGCCGGCGTCTGTCTTCAAATCCCAAACGAATTCAGGATTTGTCTGACCTCCCGGCCGAGTCATCGTACGAAGCAGATCACCCGCGATGTTGTAGATGCGAATGGTCATGTCTTCGTTGGTGGTCGGCAGGTTAATGAACTTGATGATCCG
>CAYXUL010000089.1:0-9897 GCA_964468475.1 uncultured Ignavibacteria bacterium
GACGAGGTCGGGATCTCGAAGACTCGACAAGCCCCGCCCCCACATCGTTCTTTTAGCGCCCTCTATGCCGGCACCGGTTCGCCGGCGGCTTCCTTGGTGAAGTTAAGCAATCCACCCGCCAGGAGAATTTCCTGCTGGCGTGGTGAGAGGTCGAATTTGGCCTCAAACTCGTAGCCCTGCGTGACATTCTTCACCTTGACCGTCTGATCCGCCGCCATAATCTGGGTGCGGGCGCCGTCGATCTCAAGGACATCATTCTGTTTCAGTTTGTCGTAATCCGCCGGATTCGCAAAAGTCAGCGGAACGATGCCGAAATTCACCAGGTTGGTCTTGTGAATGCGTGCAAACGACTTGGCCAGCACAAACTGCAGGCCGAGATACATTGGCGCCAGCGCGGCATGTTCACGCGATGACCCCTGCCCGTAATTCTCGCCACCTACAATCGTGAACGCACCCTCCGCCTTGGCGCGCTTGGCGAAATCCTGATCGACGTAGAAGAACACGAACTGCGAAATCGCCGGGATATTCGAACGCAACGGCAGAATCTTGGCTCCCGCCGGCATGATGTGATCGGTGGTGATGTTATCCTCAAGTTTCAGCAACGCCTTGCCTACCAGACGATCAGCCATCTCCTTGCGCGTCGGCAGCGGTTGAATATTCGGTCCGCGCAGGATCTCCGGCATAACGCCGCTGGTCGGCGGATCGATGATACCACGGTCGTCGATATAGAATTCGGTAGGCAGGGCAACCCTGGGCTGCTTGCCCAGATCGCGCGGATCGGTGATCTTGCCGGAAAGCGCGGTGGCGGCACAAACTTCAGGCGAGGTCAGGTAGACCTGAGCATCCTTGGTGCCGGAACGCCCGACGAAATTACGATTGAAGGAGCGCACCGAGACACCATGTGACGGCGGCGCCTGCCCCATACCGATACAGGGACCACAGGCCGATTCGAGAATGCGCGCGCCGGAGGCGATTATGTCGGAGAGTGCTCCCGATTTGGAAACCATCGTATAGACCTGCTTTGAGCCGGGAGAGATTGTCAGATCGACCGTCGGCGCCACCTGCTTGCCGCGGAGCATGGCAGCGGTCATTTCGAGGTCGTAGATTGAGGAATTTGTGCAGGAGCCGATGCACACCTGCATCACATCGGTACCCGCGACGTCGCGCACTTTCACGACGTTGTCAGGCGAATGCGGCTTGGCGATCAGCGGTTCGAGCTTGTCGAGATCGATTTCGATTACTTTGTCGTATTTGCAGCCGTCATCGGCAGATAGTGGCGTAAAGGAATCCTCGCGCCCCTGCAACTTCAGGTATTTGCGCGTGTTTTCGTCGGATGGGAAAATCGAGGTGGTTGCGCCCAGCTCCGCGCCCATGTTGGTGATGGTCGCCCGCTGCGTGACCTCCAATGACGCGACTCCCTCGCCGAAATACTCGATGATATTGCCGACTCCCCCCTTGACCGAGAGCTGGCGTAACGCTTCAAGGATGACATCCTTGCCCGACACCCACTCCTGCAGTTTACCTTTCAGGTGCACACCAACAATACGCGGACAGGGCAGATAGAAAGGTCCGCCACCCATTGCAACGGCAACATCAAGGCCGCCGGCGCCGATGGCGATCATACCGAGACCGCCGTTGGTCGGAGTATGCGAATCGGAACCCAGCAGTGTCTTTCCCGGAACACCGAAGCGCTCCAGATGGACTTGATGGCAAATGCCGTTGCCCGGTTTCGAGAAGTGGATGCCATAATTGGCGGCGACGGTGCGCAGGTAGCGATGGTCATCGGCATTCTCGAATCCGGCCTGCAGCATGTTGTGATCAACGTATGAAACCGAGAGTTCGGTTTTAACTTTGTCGAGGCCAAGAGCTTCGAACTGCAAGTAGGCCATCGTGCCGGTGGCATCCTGGGTAAGAGTTTGATCGATGCGGATACCGATTTCGTGACCCGGCTCGAGTTTACCATCAACTAAGTGAGCTTTCAGAATTTTATAAGCGAGAGTGTCAGCCATCAGTTTCTCCTTTCAGGCAGTAATAGCAGTCTCAATCCGAAAATACTACGTAAATTGGCGGGATTGGTCAATCGGTTTTTATGGGGTAGTTTGTGAACATATTCACAATTGTCACGCTTGAGCGGCGAGTTGTCTCTCCGGGCACGGTAGTCGCCCTCGCCTGCTGCTACGGGAAGGGCAAAGCTATCGCAGAAATCGATTGAAATACAGACTAAGATGCGTACAATATAAAGTTTCAATGTGGCGCTCGTTGCGCCATGAATACTAATGAAGTCGAAGGAATCCCTATGAACGACTCGGACGGCAGTCATAGTTGCCGGCATACCACCGAGGGATTGACAAGTAACGAACTCGACGACGCCGGACCGCGATGTATCTGCGTCGCAGCCACTGAAGTGAACGGTCGGCTCACTTTGCTCAGAAAACTCCCTTAAGCCAGCCCGCCTGTTCACCTCCGGCTGCGAGAACTGTCTGTCGCGGCACAAGCGGAGGTGAAGCATGCAAATCAAGAACCCACTCCTGATTCCGGAATTGCGTGAGATGCTCACGTCGGATGATGCCGATGCCCTGCGCGAATTCTGCGAAACCGGCCCCCCTGCCCTGGTAGCCGAGTTGATTTCGGCGCTCTCCGGAGATGAAGTCTGGAAGGTGCTGCGCCATGCGCCACTGCCATTGCGCGCGGAAATCTTCAGTCATCTCGATGAAGAGATCCAGGTGGAAACCGTGGAAAATCTTCCACGCAGAGAGTTTGCCCGCCTGCTTACCGATATGCCACCGGATGATCGAGCGGATCTCTTTAAGCAATTACCCGAAGAGTTGCGCGAATCAGTTCTCCCTGCCCTGGCGCAGGCGGAGCGGGAGGATATTCGCAGACTTACCGCATACGAGGAAGGGACGGCCGGAGCGGTAATGACCTCCGATTATGCCACCCTCTCGCCTGAGTTGACTGCTTCACAAGCCATCGACCGCCTGCATGAGGTTGCGCCCGACAAAGAGACGATCTACTACGCCTATGTCGTGGATGACAGCCGCCGTTTACTCGGGTTTGTCTCGCTCAAGGACCTCATCCTCGCTCGCCGCGATGCCCGCGTGGAAGAAATCATGCACCCGGAAGTGATTTTCGCGCGCGTGGAGGATGACCAGGAGGATGCCGCCCGCAAGATACAGAACTACGATTTGCTGGCGCTGCCGGTAATCAACGGCGGAGACGCACTGGTGGGTATCATAACGCATGACGATGCGCTCGATATTATCACTCAGGAGCACACCGAGGATATGGAGAAGCTGATGGCTATCACCGGCAGTCACGAGGCGGGTGTGTACCTGAGAACGTCGTCCTGGGTTCACTTCAAGAACCGGGCCTACTGGATCGTGGGCTTGGCGGCGCTGGGGCTGATATCGGGAATGATCATTCACAGCTTCGAGGCCACCCTGGTTCACATGATGATTCTAGCGCTCTACATGCCGATGCTTGCCGACACCGGCGGCAACACCGGCAGCCAGTCGGCAACTGTGGTGGTGAGAGCGCTGGCATTGCGGGAGGTCTCGCCGGGCGACGTGTTGAAGGTTCTCTTCAAGGAGTTTAAGATCGCCATCATGCTGGCGGTTATTTTGGGTGTTCTGTCGTGGGGCAAAGTCATGTTCCTGTCGGGAAGTTCAGATATTCTGGCCGGATTTTCTCTGCCCACGATCGGTCTGGCGATTGCCATCGCGCTTGGCGTCCAGGTAGTTACCGCCACGCTGATTGGTGCGCTGCTGCCGCTGGCGGCGGCCAAGGTGAAGCTGGACCCGGCAGTAGTAGCCAGCCCCGCTCTGACCACTATCGTAGACATCACCGGTCTGCTGATCTATTTCACGACTGCCAAATTACTGCTCGGCGTCTGAACTTATTCGGGCATGGCTCGAAGCTATCCGGCGACTGCTGTACCAAGACTCAACTAAAGCGCTTTTACTTAGAAGCCGATAATCCAGCTAACGGAGAGCTGCAAGAACGCGGCTCAAATACAAACTTTGCTTGCGAGGAATTGAGCGTTAGCATGGATTACGCGAAACACCTTTCCAGTCTACCCGATTTGCTGCAGGAACTTCTCTGCGGTGATATCGACCGCGAGGAGAAACCACAGACATCGACCACGAGTGGCGAAACGGCTCGCAAATTTGAGATCGTGGTCGGAGCCGATGACCCGCGCATCGCGATTTTCGGCGCCTGCTGCAGCGCCCAGATGCTGGCGAATTTCCTCCACCAGAATCCCGGCGAGGATGACCTGACGCTTCCCTTCCAGTTCGCTGAAATGATCCGCATGTTCCCCGAGATCAAGGGGGAAATCGGTAAAGTCGCCTACTGCCTCGGCGAATGTATTGAGAATATCGTTGCTGCAATTGCTCACATGGATGAGCACAACCTGCTGGGCTAGCAAGTGATATCGTCTGCGTGATTCCGCACCTTTAAGCTCGCTTCCCCTGTAAATTTTCAGAATACCGGGATAGCTGCCCCAAAGAAAAAGCCGGAGCGCTGTTCACCACTCCGGCCTTCATACGTCAAGGACATTTCGTCAAGAACATATAGTCAACTATCCGAGCCACCTTTGCAGCATAGGCAAATCCTATTTCTCCGATTTACGCCGACGACGAATCAAACCCAGTCCCAGCATGCCGCACCCAAACAAAAGCATGGATGTTGGCTCCGGAACGATATCGCTGCGGGTATCGGGGCGCAGAATCTTATTGATCGGCGCACCGGTAGCATCCATCAGCAAACCGTTCTGAGCCGGGGCAGTCGGGTTGGGATCAAGATAATCCGTGTTGTAAGCATAAACAGGTTCCTGGTTATACTTACCATCTTTGGAGTAGAAATTACCCCAGGTCGGAGCCTTCGTCGAGCAGAAACTGTAGGTCTGAATGTCGGAATCTCCGCTGGAATTGATCTTCACACCGTACAGCGAACCCGGCATCCCCGGATTAGAAGGGTCGGAACCGCTATAGGTGTTGATTCCCCAATCGGAGGTATTCGTACCGTTCCATTGGAAGCCCCAGAAATCATCGCTAGTTGCGTTGTCTGAGATTTCAAGGATCAAATGGCTCGGTGATTTCGCCAGGTTATCATCGGAAGCGTTGCTCAAGGTGTAGTCATAACACCAGGAGCCATCGTTCTGCTTGGTGATTTCCCAGGAAATCTTGAAGCCGCCGTTAGGTTGATCCCAGAGCGGTGTGGCATAAACGCCACTTGGTGTGCTCAACGAGCCGGTGAATGTCTGAGCCGATAAGGCTACAGGCAGGGCCAGCAGTGCCACAGCAAGCACAATCATGAGTTTACGCATGCATGACACCTTTCACTAAGAAGTAAAAAATAAAGCGAACAGTATTTATTTTGTAATTTCATAATACCTCGTCCTAAAGATAGACTGCTACAGCTTACATTCAAGCAAATATCATACCTGATGCCTGGTTTTAGCGGTCACAGTATAAGCTATTGCTTGATTTGCACTTGCCTGCCGGGCTTTTGGCTCCAAGCACGGCTGCCAATTTCAAACGGATTTCGACTGCGCAGAGTGTGCACAGCTATGCGTATTGTAATGCGTATTGACCTTATTCCACTTGACCAAGAACTAACAACCCCCTAAGTTCATCGAAGCGCATTTTATCAATGATTGAATTCTGATACAATCTCAACAGGTGTAATGCTATGAAGAGTTTAGCTATTGTAATGACGCTGTTGCTTGCCCTGCCGACGGCACAGAGTCTTGCTGCGTTTCAGGTTGATGTCAACGAGTACCAGCTCGACAACGGGCTCAAATTGCTGGTCGCGCCCGATACGACCGCTCCGACAGTAAGTGTTTATACGTTCGTTAACGCCGGTTCGCGGGATGAAGACCGACCGGGAATCACCGGGCTGGCGCATGTTTTTGAACACATGATGTTTCGCGGCACTGAAAAATATCCCGATTATTCTTCCGCCGTTGCCCCGATGGGAGCGCAAACGAACGCCTATACCGGCCAGGATTACACAGCTTATTTTATTAATGCCGAAGCGCACTTCCTCAAACAGATGCTGGAAATTGAGGCGGATCGCATCAGGAATCTCGTATTTACGCGCGAGACATTTCGTGCTGAATTGGGGCCGGTAAAGGAAGAACGGCGCCGCTCGGTGGATGATGATCCCGGCGGGACCCTGGAGGTGGAGCTATGGAAGACGGCATTTAAGCAGCACACCTACCATCACCCGGTGATTGGCTGGTCGGAAGATCTTGAGAAGAATATGACCTTCCAGGATGGGCTGCAGTTCAAGAATCGTTTCTATGCTCCCAACAATTGCTACCTGGTGATTGCCGGCAACGTAGACCCCGAGCAGGCTCATCAGTGGGTTGAAGATTACTACGGCGATTGGGCGCGCGGTGAGGCATATACCCCTCACATTCTGCAGGAACCTGAGCAAACCGAGCCGCGGGAAGCCAGGATTGAGTGGAAGGACAACCTCACCCCGGCGCTGGTAACCATTGGCTACCGCGGATTTGATCCGGGTGACAATCTCGAGGCTTATGCTGCGGTCCGGCTCATCAACGAGATGCTCTTTACCGACTGGGGAGTGGCCACGCAACTGCTGAAGAACCAGCTCGATTTCGTAGAGTCAATCCGTGCGAGTTTTGATCTAACCAAAGATCCCGGTCTTAATATCATCAATCTCAGGATGAAGCAAGGCGCCGGCATTTCTGCCGCTACCGATACCCTGACGAAGTTGATCAGCAATTTCATCAATTCGGAGAAAGAGCCGGAGGCGCTGACGCGGGCGCGCAATAACCTGCGTGCCGACATGATCTATCGACTCGACCGCCCCGCCCGCATAGCCAGCACTATCGGAATGTACCAGCTCGTTACGGGCGACCACAACAACCTCGGACGGCTGTACGACCTCTACGAGACTGTGCCGTGGGGAGAGATCCGAGCTGTCGCGGCAAAGATGTTTGCGCCAGAGCACCGCACCACAGTCAAGCTACTCCCAAAACAGGCATCGTAGGAGGTTGGAGAAATGAGAAAGCTACTATTGGTTCCAGTTTCGCTCTGCCTTCTCGCGGCGATGCTGCTTGCCGGCTGCGCCGCCGATTCGGGAAACGAGATTACCGTAATCAAGAAAGATTCGCCGCCGGTAGTCTATTATGAGACTATGATATCCGCCGGTTCCGCCTACGATCCAGCCGACAAGCCGGGGCTTGCCTATTTCACTGCTCACCTGCTGGACAAAGGCACCAAGACCTACTCGCGGCAGGACATTGAGGAAAGACTGGCTGACATCGGCGCGCGGATCAATGTATCCGTCGACAAGGAAGTGATTGTCGTATCGGGGCAGACACTTAAGGAAAACGTGGGTGAATTCTACTCGATTTACCGGGAGGTGCTGCTTGATCCGATCTTCACGGACGAGGAAATTGCCCGCCAGCGTTCCGATCAACTTGACCAGATCAACCGCGTTCGTGAAAATGACGCTTCGCTTTCGCTGGCTGTCCTGGAAAACGCACTGTATACCGGCCACCGTTACGGGCACCTGGTTCAGGGGACGACTTCAGCAGTCAGAACCATAACGCGCGAAGATATCACCAACTTTTACAAGAACTTCTATCTGCGGGGTAACACCTATGCCGGAATCGCCGGCGCAGTAGATGACACGATCGTCGACCGTTTCCGCGCTGATATTGAAAAGTTGCCTGCAGGCAAGGTGGTTCGTTCCGATGAACTTCTCAATAATCCGCGAAAGCGGCGCGTGATCCTGGTGGAAAAGGAGGGGCGGGCGCAGTCGAATATACGAATCGGGCATCTTCTCGAAATCAATCGTACTGATGACGACTACTACCCGCTAAGGGTCTTGGGCTGCTATCTGGGACAGCACCGCGAGATGTTCGGTCAACTGTTCCGAAAGATCCGCTCGCAGCGCGGTCTCGCTTATGGCGCTTACGCCTATGTCGAGAATTTCCAGCCGGCCGGCTGGTCGAAGGCTGCGCGTCCGGGAATCTGTCGAAAAGACCAGTATTTCCATATGTGGACTTACCCGAAGGAAGTGAATTTCGAGTTTTGCATCAAGATGATGCTCGATGAGATGTCAAAGCTGATCTCCCAGCCGATTCCGGCCGATGATGTTGATCGTACCAAAGCCTTTCTCGCCAATCATTTCGCATTTCAGATCGAGACCCCCAATAACCAGTTGGGCATGAATCTCGATGAGAAATGGTACGGGCTACCTGACTACGTCGCCACATTCCCCGACAGAATTGAAGCCGTGCCGCGAACTGAGTTGCAGACAGTAGCGCTGGACAATCTCCATCCCACGCAGACATTGATTGTCGCGGTAGTTTCCAATGGCGAGGAAGCGAAATCGGAACTGCTGACACGCTCTACAAAACTGGAGCTGCCATCCGGATTGGAGGAGGGTGACCTCAAGGCCGAGGATGACCGGATCAAAGCAATCGATTTGGGATTGCAGCCGGATGATATCACTATCGTGAAGGCGGAGGATCTGTTCAGGTAGGGTAGCCGTTGCCCAATTCTCGAAGCTGCTGCGCCGTGTCATTCGCGAATCAGTATCGATAATGCGTTGACACGTTAAAATCGACTGTTTATACTTTGTTCAGAACGGTCATCAAAACAGCTTTAATAAGGGAGGTAGTATGACTTCGCATGTCATTCGACGTGTGTGTACGGTTCTGGTAATACTCCTGATTTCAGTACTATTAGGTAGTTGCACCGATATGGGGAGTGGCCCGGAGTCTCAAAGTTCCGCAATTGGTGACGGCATTTCTTTTAATCGTCCGCCAGCAATGGATGGAGCGCCAATCTCAATTCATCCGGTTTCGCGAGATTTTCAGTATCCGCTTGAGAAGAAACGCACGTGGAGTTACGATGGTAGACTCAGCATGACAGAACCGCCCTACCAAATCTCCCGGAGTTCCCACGTCAGCTCAATTGGCGCTGTCAAACTCTCCAATGGAGAAGTGGCTGTTCAACTGCACGAAGTGATCGAGGAAAGCGGACATGTAAGTACCAGCGACAGCTACTACCTGAACAAGGCAGATGGCTGCTACACCTTAGGCTACTCAGGTCTGAGCTCTACTTTGCCTAAAGTTGCCGGCACAGGTACCA
This sequence comes from uncultured Ignavibacteria bacterium, assembly GCA_964468475.1. GTDB lineage: Bacteria > Zixibacteria > MSB-5A5 > CAIYYT01 > CAIYYT01 > JBECKX01. Next base: position 9,135 of record CAYXUL010000089.1, read on the forward strand.
CGTATCGTTTCCATGGCCGCGACTTTTCATCCATTGAGGCGCTAATTGCCTATCTGGTTCCCGCCGAGGTTCTTTCCCCGGCAAAGGGCACAGATTCTATTATCCTCTTTGAGAAGCCGCGCAAAGTGATTCCATACCCGCCCAAGATTGGAGAGAAATGGAACTACACTCCAAACGACGATCCATTTCTCATTGATAAGATGATTACCGCAATCGGGCCTGTCACAGTCCCCGCAGGGACTTTTGAGGCGCTTGAGATACTCTGGTCTTATGATCTCGATGCGGATGGTGTCTATGATAATGATATCAGGGTAATCGACGAGATCAGCCGCGAAGGTTTGCTACACAGAAGAATCGAAGTGCTCAATATCGAGAAGTACGACCGCAGCGGGAGGCACATCAGCACTTTGAGTTCGCTTGAAGAGTGGAAGCTGACCAGTTTCTCAGTTCCGCCGCCCGTGGCGGCAGTGGAAAGACCAGTGCTCTGAGGCTTTCAAGTCGGAACCGCCCACCGCAGCGGGTTCTGACTTGCTTCGCTGCAAATACCCAACACCCCCACCTACCGCAAATAGAAGCTTGCAGAAGCGAAGTCTTGCGCTTATGGTTTCGGCATTAGAGCTTATTGAAGAGAAAGAAGGCACATGCTTATGAAACCGAAAAAAGTAGCTGAATCGAGAACATTCAAGGCGATGTTGGTACTCCCGCCCGACTCGAACGCCCTCGGCACCATGTTTGGCGGGCAGGTGATGCACTACATCGACGA
>CAYXUL010000090.1:0-9355 GCA_964468475.1 uncultured Ignavibacteria bacterium
TGCGGCTTCGTGCGCTCAAACTTCTCCTTCGACATCGTGTCCTTGTCTCCTCTGCTCTATAACAAGATCAAATTTCTACTTACGCCGGAGCATACTCTAGTTTTTTCGACACCGCTTCCGGCACCTGCTGGTAACGAGAGAACTGCATAGTATATATTGCGCGCCCCTGAGTCAAGCTCCGTAATCGGGTTGCGTAGCCAAACATTTCCGCGAGCGGGACCACAGCCGAGAGCACCTGGCCGTCGGAACGGCTGTTTATGCCGCCGATACTGGCCCGGCGCGACTGCAAGTCGCCCATTACATCCCCCAGATATTCTTCCGGCAGAACGACTTCCACGTCCATCATCGGCTCCAACAGCACCGACTTGCCCTTCCGGGCAGCATCCTGAAAAGCCATTGAACCGGCGACTTTGAATGCGATATCGGAAGAATCCACTTCGTGATAGCTGCCGTCGACAAGCCGCGCGAGCACCCCGACGACCGGATATCCGGCCCTGACGCCGGTGGTCATCGCCTCGCGGATCCCTTTCTCGACAGAATTGATGAACTCGTTTGGAATTGCCCCGCCGACGATCTTGTTCTCGAATTTGAAATCTTCCGCCGATCCCTCCAGGGGTTCGAACTCAACCACCACGTGGCCATACTGTCCTCTGCCACCAGTTTGACGGGCGAATTTGGCTTCCGACTTGACAGGCTGCGTGATCGTCTCACGGTAGGCCACTTGCGGGCTACCGATGTTTGCCTGCACTTTGAATTCGCGCAGCATGCGATCAATCAGAACTTCCAGGTGAAGCTCACCCATGCCGGAGATAATTGTCTGACCGGTTTCCTCATTGACTTCAACTCGGAAAGTCGGGTCTTCCTCGGCAAGTCGGTTAAGAGCTTCGCTGAGCTTGTCCATGTCCGCTTTGGTCCGCGGCTCAATTGCCACGGATACAACCGGCTCCGGAAACTTCATCATCTCCAGGAGAATCGGGTGTTTGGGATCCGAAAGCGTGTTACCGGTTGTCACCTTCTTGAAGCCGATTCCCGCAACGATATCGCCGGCGTTGACTTCTTTGAGGTCCTGACGCTTGTTGGCATGCATGAGAAGCAGGCGAGAAACGCGCTCTTTTTTGCCGGTATTAACATTCAAGACCTGGCCGCCCGCGTCCAAGTGACCGGAATAAACGCGAAAATAGGTTAATCGTCCGACGTGTGGGTCAGACATAATTTTGAAGGCAAGCGCTGAAAAAGGCTCGTCGGTTTCCGGTCTGCGCTCCATCGTTTTCTCGGTGTCAGGATGATGCCCTTTCACAGGCGGCAGATCCTCAGGTGAAGGAAGATAGTCCACGACTGCATCGAGCAGCTTCTGAACTCCCTTGTTCTTGAACGAAGATCCCACCAACACCGGAGTAACTTTGCAATCGATAGTAGCCTGACGCAGGGCTTTCTTGATGTGTTCGCTCGGCGGTTCTTTTCCTTCAAGGAACATTTCCAGTAGACGGTCGTCATAGTCGGCGACTGACTCCAGAAGCCTCTCGCGCCACTTGCGTGTATTCTCCAGCAATGAGTCGGGGATGTCGTTGTCATCGAAAACCATGCCCTGAGTCTCTTCGTGGTAAACACGGAATTTCATCGTGATCAAATCGATGGTAGCGGTAAACAGGTCTCCCTCACCGGCCGGAATCACGATCGGAATGAAGCGCTGAGAAAGGCGGTCATGCATCATTTCGAGAGTGCGCTCGAAGGAGGCGCCCACGCGATCCATCTTATTGATGTAAGCGATGCGCGGGACACCGTACTTGTCAGCCTGGCGCCACACTGTTTCCGATTGTGGTTCGACTCCACCAACGGCACAGAACAGAGCGACAGCGCCATCCAGCACGCGCAGCGAGCGTTCGACTTCAGCGGTGAAATCGACGTGGCCGGGAGTGTCGATGATGTTGATCTGATGACCCTCCCAGTGGCAGGTGGTTGCGGCGGAAGTGATTGTGATACCACGCTCCTTCTCCTGCTCCATCCAGTCCATCTGCGCACCGCCCTCGTGCACTTCGCCCATGCGGTGGCTCTTGCCGGTGTAATAGAGAATGCGCTCGGTCGTCGTCGTCTTACCGGCGTCGATGTGCGCCATAATTCCTATATTTCTAAGCTTGCTAATATCCATAATCAGAGACAAAAACGCCTCCACTGAGAATATGTATCAATACAGCTTTCAGCGGAGGACGTGGGAATTTTGAAGAATACTACCAGCGGAAATGCGCAAACGCTTTGTTCGCTTCCGCCATTCGATGCGTGTCCTCTCTCTTCTTAATTGAAGCGCCCTCGTTGTTTGAGGCCGCCATAAATTCGGCTGCCAGGCGCTCGGCCATTGTCTTTTCAGAACGACTCCGGGAGAAACCAATCAGCCAGCGAAACGCCAGCGCGCTGCGACGATCGGAAGGCACCTCCACCGGCACCTGGTAGGTAGCGCCGCCGACACGACGCGACTTCACTTCGAGAATCGGCTTAACGTTGTTCAGAGCCTTGTAGAAAGTATCAAGGCCTTTCTGGTTACCCTTCTTCTCGATGATTTCCATCGCATCATAGAAGATACCCTCAGCCAGTGATTTCTTGCCACGAGTCATCAGATTGTTGATGAACTGCGAGACAACTACATCGCCATACTTTGGGTCCGGCTTGGCCGGTCGCTTCCCAGCAGCTTTCTTCCTCGGCATATCTTTGTGCTTCTCCGCTTGAGTTAGCTTCTATAGTCTATTTCTTGGGACGCTTGGTCCCGTATTTGGAACGACTGCGCGTGCGGCCATCGACACCGGAAGTGTCCATCGAGCCACGGATAATGTGGTAGCGAACGCCCGGCAAGTCTTTGACACGCCCACCGCGAATCATCACGATCGAGTGTTCCTGCAAATTGTGACCGATTCCCGGTATATAGGCAGTGACTTCCATCTGGTTAGTCAGACGCACACGTGCAACCTTGCGCAGCGCCGAATTCGGCTTCTTGGGTGTCGAGGTATAGACACGCGTGCAAACACCACGCTTCTGCGGCGAACGCCGCAGCGCCGGCGTGTTGGTCTTCTCTTTAATCTGTCTGCGACCCTTACGGATCAACTGGTTAATAGTCGGCAAAACTGTCCTTTCTTCTCCAGCTGCCTGATTCAACAATAAAGTAATGTTTCGGGCGCTGAGGCGCCCGAAACAAGACTCAAAAAATATCAGGCTGTCAAGGCTATGTCAAGCCTTTTCTTCCATAATTTCGGGCTCTTCCGCCTCTGCGGGCTCGACTTCGTCCGCCGGTTCATCATCCAGGACATCAAGTTCGCGATAGGCCTCCAGCCCGGTCCCCGCAGGAATCAGGCGACCGATGATCACGTTCTCCTTCAGACCACGCAGGTGATCTTCCTTGCCGGAAACCGCAGCCTCAGTAAGCACCTTGGTAGTCTCCTGGAATGACGCGGCCGAGAAGAACGACTCGGTGGTCAATGATGCGCGGGTGATTCCCAGAAGCAGATCTCGTGAAGTGGCAGGTTCGCCGCCCTCGGCCATGATGCGTTCGTTGTCCGCACGGAAGCGGTTTTTGTCAACGCGCTCACCTTCGAGGAAGTTGGTGTCACCGACATCCTCCACCACGACCTTCTGCAGCATCTGGCGAACAATTACCTCAAAGTGTTTATCGTTGATCTTCACACCCTGAAGGCGGTACACTTCCTGAATTTCGTTCACCAGGTACTCCTGCACGGCATTAGTACCCAGAATGCTTAGTGTGTCGTGCGGGTCAATTGCTCCCTCGCAAAGCCTGTCACCGGCTTTAACACGATCGCCGGAGTGCACACGCATATGTTTTCCATGAGGAACGAGATACTCGCGTGTTTCGCCGTCGAAGCCTTTGACAAAAATCTGGGTGTTACCACGAATGATCTTGCCATACTCGACCGAGCCGTCGATTTCCGACACGACCGCAGGGTCACGCGGCTTGCGAACTTCAAACAGTTCCGCCACTCGCGGCAGACCACCGGTGATGTCACGGGTCTTGGCAAAGTCGCGCGGGATCTTTGCGAGCACGGTACCCGCAGGCACTTCCTCGCCATCGCGAACTTCAAGGTAAGCGCCTGTCGGGATCGAGTAGGATGCCCGCTTGGTGCCTTTCTTGTCGATGATATTAATCTTGGGCAACAGCGTCTTCTCACGCTGCTCGACGATCACCAACTGCATCATGCCGGTAATTTCGTCAAGCTCCTCGCGCATCGAGACCCCATCCACGATGTCCTCATACCGGATCGTGCCGGCAATCTCATTGACAATTTCGTGGTTGTACGGCTCCCACTCGAAAATGATGGTGCCGCGTTGCTCGCGCTCTTCTTCTTCAGCGTTAAAATTGGGATCAATCTTATAGACCTTGCCGCCATCCTTAACTCGCATGATAGCTGCATAGGGGACGTTGTAGGTCGTGCGCAAGCGCCCTTCCTCATCAAAGAGGCGGACTTTACCTTCGCGGCCGACTACCACTTCCTCGCCGCTTTGGCGTTTGATGGAACGGATGTCCTCAAATTCGATGTGGCCGTTGGTCTTGGCGACCACGCGTGACTGCTCGGTGATTCGGGCCGCCGTACCACCGATGTGGAAGGTACGCAGTGTGAGCTGCGTGCCGGGCTCACCGATTGACTGCGCGGCAATAACGCCCACCGCCTCGCCCAATTGCACCATTTTGTTGGTGGCGAGATTACGGCCGTAGCAAGCCGCACAGACGCCGCGACGAGTCTCGCAAGTCAAGACCGAGCGAATATAGACGCGTTCGATTCCGGAGTCTTCGATCTCCTTGGCGGCGGCCTCATCGATCTCCACGCCCGCTTTGCTCAGCACACGTTCAGTCTCAATCGGATCATACACATCCTCAAGCGCGACGCGTCCGACGATACGATCCTGCAGCGACTCGATGACTTCCTCGCCATCCTTCAGAGCTGAGATATAGACACCCAGCACCGTGCCACAGTCAAATTCGGTGATGATTACATCCTGAGCAACGTCAACAAGGCGACGAGTGAGATAACCGGCATCAGCCGTCTTAAGCGCCGTATCGGCCAGGCCCTTACGTGCACCGTGAGTACTGATGAAGTACTCGAGCACATTCAACCCTTCGCGGAAATTCGCGATGATGGGCGACTCGATGATTTCACCGATCTGACCGGTGATGCGCTTCTGCGGTTTCGCCATCAAGCCGCGCATGCCAGCCAGCTGACGAATCTGATCCTTGGAGGAACGCGCGCCGGAGTCGGCCATCATGAACACAGGATTGAATCCTTCGCGCTCGGCGGCCATGCCATTGAACATTTCCTCGGCGACTTCGGAAGTCGTACGCGTCCAGGTGTCGATAACCTTGTTGTAGCGCTCACCGTTGGTAATGACGCCCTTCTCGTATGCCTTCTGAATCTTGGCAACTTCCTTCATAGCGTCGTCGACCAGCTGTTTCTTCTTTTCGGGAATAGTAAGGTCGTCGATCCCCACGGTAATGCCCGCGAGAGTCGCATATTCGAAGCCGATGTTTTTGAGATTATCAAGAAACGCTGATGTCTGCACCGGCCCAAGCTTGGTATGCGCTTCCAACACCAACTGCTCAAGGCTCTTCTTGGATGCGGTCTTGTTAAAGAACGGCATTCCTTTGGGGAAGAACTGAGAGAAATAGATGCGGCCGACAGTCGTTTCGATGATTTTGCCCTCGTGCTCGACTTTGATGCGCGCGTGCAACGACACCTGATCCATATTCCAGGCATAGAGAGCTTCATCAAACGATGAGAAGATCATGCCTTCGCCTTTCACGTTGCTGCGTGGTTTGGTCAGGTAGTGAATACCAATTACGATATCCTGTGATGGCGTCGCCACCGGTCTCCCGCTTGATGGCAACAAGATGTTGTTGGTCGACAGCATGAGCAAACGCGCCTCAAGCTGCGCTTCAAAGGAGAGCGGCACATGCACTGCCATCTGGTCACCGTCGAAGTCGGCGTTGAAAGCCGCACAGACAAGCGGATGGAGCTTGATGGCCTTACCTTCCACCAGCTTGGGGTAGAACGCCTGGATGCCAAGACGGTGCAGCGTAGGCGCGCGGTTGAGCAGAACGGGGTGGTCGGAGATGATCTCTTCGAGAATGTCCCAGACCTCAGGACGCTCGCGCTCCACCAGTTTCTTGGCGCTCTTGACGGTCTGGACATAGCCCTTCTCTTCAAGCTTCATGATGATGAAGGGCTTGAACAGTTCCAGCGCCATCGTCTTCGGCAGGCCGCACTGGTGCAGCTGTAATTCCGGGCCGACCACGATCACGGAACGACCGGAGTAGTCGACACGTTTGCCGAGCAAATTCTGGCGGAAGCGACCCTGCTTGCCTTTGAGCAAGTCAGAAAGCGACTTCAGCGGGCGCTTGGAATCGCCACGCACCGAGTTGGTGCGGCGACCGTTATCAAAGAGAGCGTCGACCGCCTCCTGAAGCATGCGCTTCTCATTGCGCAGAATAACCTCAGGGGCACGAATATCAATAAGCTTTTTCAAACGGTTGTTGCGGTTGATGACACGCCGGTACAGATCGTTAAGATCAGACGTCGCAAAGCGGCCACCTTCCAGCGGTACCAGTGGGCGCAAATCCGGGGGAATGACCGGAATGCGGGTCATGATCATCCACTCAGGGCTGTTGTTCGACTGGCGGAAAGCCTCGATCACACGCAATCGCTTGAGGGTGTCCTTCTTGCGTTGCACGGAGGTTTCTACTTTCACCTGTGCTCGCAACTGAATCGAGAGTTCCTCGATGTCGACCTTTTCCAGAAGTTTGCGGATTGCCTCGGCGCCCATGCCGGCTTCGAATTCCTTCTGGGCCGATTCGAGTTCGATGTATTCTTCCTCGGTGATGATGTCTTTCTCTTTGTAAGATGTGTTTCCCGGATCAATCATCACATAATTTTCATAGTAGAGGATGCGCTCGAGGTCTCTCACCGAGAGATCAAGAAGGTAGCCAATACGGCTGGGCAGCGACTTGAAGTACCAAATGTGCGATACCGGCACCGCCAGATCGATATGCCCCATGCGATCGCGGCGCACCTTTGCCTGGGTGACTTCGACGCCGCAGCGGTCGCAGACGATGCCACGGAAGCGAATGCGTTTGTATTTGCCGCAGGAACATTCCCAGTCCTTGACCGGACCGAAGATACGTTCGCAGAAGAGACCGTCACGTTCCGGCTTGAACGAACGATAGTTGATGGTTTCAGGCTTCGTCACTTCACCGTATGACCACGACAGGATCACTTCGGGTGAAGCTAGCTGTATTTTGATCGCGCTGAAGTCCGAGGGTCGTTTCTGCTGCTTAACGGAAAAATCGACCACCAGGATACCTCCTTGCTGACTTTACTTTCGCTACTTTCGATACTCTCGAATGCATATTTGAAAACACGCTCGATAAGTTCATTGGATTCAACATCGTCTCACCTACTTCTCGACCAGCTCAACGTCGAGCGCCAGACTCCGCAATTCCTTTATCAATACATTAAACGACTCAGGGACCCCGGGTTCGGGCGGGTTTTCACCTTTCACGATCGCCTCGTAGATCTTTGAGCGCCCGGTGACGTCGTCCGACTTGACAGTGAGCATCTCCTGAAGTGCATACGCGGCGCCATAGGCTTCCAGAGCCCACACCTCCATTTCACCGAAACGCTGGCCACCGAACTGGGCTTTGCCACCCAGGGGCTGTTGCGTAACGAGCGAGTAAGGCCCAATTGAGCGGGCGTGGATTTTATCATCCACAAGGTGGGAGAGCTTCATCATGTAAATGCAGCCGACCGTGATCTTGTTGTCGAACGCTTCGCCCGTGCGACCATCGTACAGAGTTGTCTGACCTGAAGTCGGCAAATTCGCCTTCTCCAATTCTGACTTGATCTCTTTGATCGACGCACCATCAAATACAGCGGTGGCCACACTAAAGTTGTTCGCTTTAGCCGCCCAGCCGAGGTGGGTCTCCAGAATCTGTCCGACGTTCATTCGTGAAGGTACACCGAGAGGATTTAGAATAATATCGACAGGGGTTCCATCCTCGAGGAATGGCAGGTCTTCCACCGGAACAATTTTGGCGACAACGCCCTTGTTTCCGTGCCGACCGGCCATCTTGTCACCAACCGCGAGTTTGCGGCGAATAGCAATCTTCACCTTGACTAACTGTTTGACTCCCGGCGGCAACTCGCTTCCGCGCGTGACTTTGTCAATTTCGATTTCTTCGCGCTCTTTGGTATCATTGAGCAACTTCTGCGCTTCACCCACAATTAGCTGCGCCTTCTTGTCAAGGCGTGAATCGCTGACGATCCCATCCCGCCAGTTGAGCAGGCCGAAATCGATGTCGTCAAAGATGCCTTCCTTGACTTTTTGGCCCGCGCGCAGGACCACACTACCGTCCTCAATACTCTTGAGGCTCTTGGTATTAGCGCCATCGAGCACCTGAACTAAGCGTTGGCTGCGGAATTGGCGAATGCGTTTTAGCTGCTCCTCGAAGTGCTTCCGAACGGAAGCAATCTGTGCCTTCTCAGCTTTCTTGGCGGCTTCGGAGCGAACCTTACGCGAGAAGACTTTGGTATCGATGACGATTCCACGCAAGCCGGGAGACGCTTTCAGCGAGGCATCCCGCACATCGGCGGCCTTTTCTCCGAAGATAGCTCGCAGGAGTCTCTCCTCGGGAGAGAGTTCGGTCTCACCCTTCGGGGTAACTTTGCCGACCAACACGTCACCGGCTTCGATTTCGGTGCCTGTCTTGACGATGCCCCGTTCATCGAGATGAGCCAGCTCTTCTTCGGAGACATTGGGAATCTCACGCGTGATTTCCTCGGAGCCGCGTTTGGTATCGCGCACCTGCAATTCATATTCTTCGATGTGAACCGAGGTGAAGACATCCTGAGCCAGCAAGTGTTCACCGACGATGATAGCATCCTCAAAGTTATAACCTCGCCAGGGCATGAAAGCAACAAGTGCGTTGTAACCTAGTGCGAGTTCGCCGCCATGTACCGCCGGCCCGTCAGCGATGACATCGCCGGCCTGGATCTTTTCACCTACATCAACGATCGGCACATAGCTTATGCAGGTGTCCTGATTGGAGCGGCGAAACTTGGTAAGCTTGTAAGTGTGCGGCTCCACGAAACCGAGATCATCTTCCTTGCGGGGGTTATCCGGCTGAATCGTGACGTGTTCGCTGTCTACCTCTGTTACCGTGCCGGACACACTACTCACTAGTGCGGCACCCGAATCGCGCGCCGCCTTACCTTCCATGCCGGTTCCCACCAACGGCGGTGAAGTCACCAGCAACGGCACGGCCTGGCGCTGCATGTTCGAGCCCATCAGGGCGCGGTTGGCATCGTCG
>CAYXUL010000091.1:0-9331 GCA_964468475.1 uncultured Ignavibacteria bacterium
CGTGAACACAGCTTCCATTGGCGGCTAAATTCCGGGGTATCGGGGAAGTAACCGTAATCATAGGTCGAACCGGCATAGAATTTTGAGAACGGGCCTAACTGATAGGCGATCAGGGGATCGACATTCCAGGTCTTGTCGGCCCACATAGCATATACCGGGTCTACGCCATCTCTGCCCACCAGCAGTGCCGCGCGCGAATCATTGTACTGTCCAACCAGCCTGACTGACAGTTCTCGCGTCAACTGAACACTCAGCCGCGTTCTGGCAATCAACTGGCGGAACAACTCGTTGCCATCCTGCTTGTGATTACTGCTGACAAAATTCACGCTCGGCTCCAGCAACACCCGATCCACCGGCTTATAATCAGCACCAAAGTAAGCAGACACCTGTTTGCCGATCGCATCCGCAAAACGAGCCACGTCCTGGCCGACTTCCACGTTCGCCTGCGCACCGAGCTGAGCTGTCGGCTTGATGTAGGCGTTCATGCTGATACCGTACATATCAGGATAGCTTAGCAGTTCCTCGGAAATGGTGCTAGTCCAACTTTGCGAAGAATGGCTGAAAAAAAGATCCAGCGAAGTCTGCGCCCAGCGCAATTCCGTGTGTACTCCCGTATTTTGATTTTCCCACCGCCTGACACCATCAAAACGAAAGCGTACCTCGGTGAAGAACTGCGGCTGGATCCGGCTGAAAGGACCTGACTCAGGGTAGATCGTGTAACTGGTCCAGGCGGTGCCTTCGCGATAGTCAACCCAGGGATCATAGCCCGATTCAGTGCGATAATCGGGCGCCACCTGGCTGTAGGCAGTTTGGAAACTCCAGTGACGTGCTGAGCGCCGCAGACGGGCGATAACCGCATCGCCATTGTACGCTTCACCATTGAAAAGAGCATCATGCTTGTTGTCAGCAAACTTGACATTACCCAGCCCTTCTGTTGCTCCGGCTGCGTTCGGTTCTCCTGTGAAGCTTGCCAGGTATTGGCCATCGACGTTATAGCTTTTGGAAAGGCTGATATCCCCGTCGACAGCTACGATCGTGCCATAACCGTTGTTCTCGAATCTCCTGTCGCTGATTAAGAATCCCAGCTGCGACGATTCTCCCACCGGTGCTGATGCCCGAAGCACGTTGACATAGCTCTTTCCCGTATTGAGCAGAATTGACCTTTCCTGCAGCGGGATCATATATGGCGTATTCTTATCCCGCGCCGACATGAAGCCCACAGTCAGCCCCGGTTTACGACTGATAATCTTGGCAGCATACTGCGGGTCGTTTACCGTCCGCGTATAGAACGAGTTGAAGAGTGTGCGGAAAACATCCGCGCCTTCCTGGAAGAAAGGCCGCCGCTCGGGGAAAAACAGCGCAATCGTGCTGTTGACATCCACCTGAGCGGCATCCGATTCAATCTGGCTGAAATCAGGGTTATAAGTAGCCTCGAGGGTGAGATCCGACCCCACCGTGTACTTCCCGCCGGCAGAGGGTTCACCGGCGATGTCACCATCACTGAATTCTGAACGCGGATCAACGTCATCTATCAGTCCGCCGGCCTGCTGCGCCACATAGGTAGTGAGTATCTCCACACCTCGCCCCACCTGCACATTGCTGATTCCCTCAATCGTCCCCCACTGACACGGCCAACAACGTTCGTTGCGGTCATACGCCGCCCACGAGTATTGCTTGAACGTTTCCCTCGGGCGGTTTCGATAGAAGTCGACTCGCCAGCTTTGTGAATCTGATTTCGGGAAGCGCATACTCGAAAACGGCAGCGCCATCTCCACCTGGTAGCCCGAGTCAGTAACCACGGCAGCAGACTGCCACAGGAGGTCGAAGCCCGGATCATCCCCGGAAACACTCGACCACAAGTAGTCCTTCTGCACCCCGTACGGATTGACGAAAAACTCGTACGCCCAGGCCGCATCTCCGTAGGTATCGAGAAGTACACAGACCGCGTCATCCCCATTAAACTGATCGCGCTGGCACATCGTCGCGCGCAGGAGCGTCGGATCGTCGTGGCATACGAAGGCGACGAACAGATGTTCGGAGTCGTAGGTTACGAATGTTTCGGTCCTCACTTCCGGCATCGTGTTGTCATTGGGCTGGCGTTCCACAAAGTGACTTATAAGTGTAGCTCCCCGCCATTCGGATGCGTCAAGTTTGCCGTCAACCTTGATACTAGCGTTACTCTTTTGAATGGAAACAACCGGATTGAATACCGGTTCGAAGGGTGTTGCCGCGAGTTTCGCGGGGACAAACAGCGCAGCCGCTGCAGCAAGTGCAAGAAGGGGCAAATACCAACTGACTGCGGCCCTGCCTGTACCCATAGGACCTCCTGTGATTCGCAATAAATCTCAGACAACAATCAGCTGATAATTGTGTGAGGCACAGCCGGCAAATACCCCGGAAACGCTAACCACTTCCGAATGCTAATCTGCCGCATCGCTATACTCAGTACGCCAGTACGGTGAATTCGCACTTTTTGTTTCACAAGTATTGCGAGCAGCACTGCGCGTCGACCGTGCGAGCACTTAATCTGCGTGAGGGTAATTGTTTAAGTTGGAGGGCTGTGTTTGTAGATCTGAGAATTTCGGCGTGCGGTTGCTTACTCCGCCGCCCGGGACACCGCCTAGACCGTCTTCGTGGTTTCTGAGGTCAACGCGGGCTCAGGACCAACAGGGAGGAATCGCGTCAGAACCCACAAGATAATGAATGGCAAGATTAGCAGCCCTGCCGCCATCAGGACCCCCTCATTTCCAAGTAACTCCAGTTTGTAAACCGTCAGTCCGCGCAGTGACTTGGAGAAGAGCTGCCCGCCAATCACGACATTCCAGCGGGTGCTGAAGATGCCAATTTGCACCAGAACGGCGGCGATAAAGTAGATCAGCCGCTTCATTTCATCAGGCAGCTTACCAAAGCGAGCAAAGGCAATCGAGAACAGGGGAATCAGCGAGCCAATCAATATCTGCGTCACAATCAGACTGATGAAAAGCCTGCTGCTGATCATTTGCGAGAGGATTCCGATCGATTCCTCTGATTCGTACAATCGGTGAATGAAGTCAAGGGCTTCCAGCGATAAATCGACGATCATGGCATACATCAATAATTCCGCCAGTTTGTTGATGCACCCCATGTTTGTCTTACCCCAGCGCACCAGGGCAATAATCAGATACAAGAGCAGAACAATGGCAATGCCCGAAACGATAGCGGAGAAGAGGAACACAATCGGCATGAGCACACTGCTCCACCAGGGATTCGCTTTCACAGAGCCAAAGATGAACCCCACGTAGCCGTGGAGCAGAAACGCCGATGGTATACCGATGATCGTGATCAGCCGCCCCGCTTTGTCATCGAAACGAAGCGCCTTCTCGGAAATATCGGTCGTCCCCAGCGAGAGTATCTTGTAAAACACCTTCTTGATCCCTCGCTTCTCACGCGACCAGATCACGAATTCTTTGCGGTAGTCGAACCAGATTTCCAACAGCAGCACTACCATCAGATACCAGGCATAGACAAACCCGAACATCGCCATCGCCGAACTGGTGTGCGGAGTCAGGAACATCTCAAGTGCGCGCTCAGGATGCCCCAGATGTGCCATTAACGGCAACGGCGCAACAATCAGGAATGCCAGTGCCGCGACCAGCGACAGCCGGTAGATTGGCTTCAGCGCCGCCACGTTGAACAGGCGTTCCAGAGATGCCAGAATAAACGCGCCGGCGACGAGACCGGTGATATACGGGTAGATAACAATCAGAAGACTCCAATGAAGTTCGTACTCGTTGGGGTACATGAAACCGGTAGCGCCGTGAAATTGATGAGCGACCTGGGCTATTACATCCGTCATAGTTACATCACCTCTCCATCAGCACCGGCATAGAAAACCTTCGGCTCTGTATTCAACCACGCTTTCAGCACCCTGATGTCATTGAAGCGCAGGAATCGCCGCAGCGGCGAACTGGTCTTATCGGTTTCGCCGAACACCCGCGCCTGCGTGGGACATACTTCGACGCAAGCCGGCAGCAGCTCTTTCGTAATGCGGTGATAGCAGAAGGTGCACTTGTCGGCAACATGCTTCACCGGATGCATATAACGAGCTCCGTACGGACATGCCTGAATACAGTACCGGCAGCCGACGCAGTAGTTTGCGTCAACCAGCACGACGCCATCCCGCGAAGTGAAAGTAGCCCCCACCGGGCAGACCTGCACGCAGGGGGGATTCTGGCAATGATTGCATAGCTTGGGCACGAAGAATGTCCGGAGGACTTCGACATCAGTCTTAAGCTCGTCAAAGCCGTTAATGCCTCCATTGGGGCTGTCAACTCGTGCATCACCATTCGTGGGTATTACATAGCGCTCCACCCACGTCCGGAAAAACATCGGCTCGCGGGGAACGTTGTTTTCGTTTTTGCAGGCATCGGCACATCTTCCGCAGCCGATGCACTTGTGTATATCCACTCCCATCGCGTAGTTATGCTCGGTCGGGTCGTATTTGTCCTCATCACCTGCCAGCAGAGACTGTGGATTCAGAGTCGATAAGACCAACAGCCAGCCCGGCAACTTCTCGCTGAGGTTCAGGATGAACTCTCGTCGTGACTGTTTCGGTTGCGAGTCGCTCATAAGCTGGCCTCCGGATAGTGCGGATAGTGGCAGTCCCAACATTTATATCTGTGACCATGAGTTTCCATATCGATCCGGGGAATCGACTTCGGCGAATCGGCATCCTTGGCGTGACACTGCCCGCACTTTGTCCGCTCGCGTGGCTTTTTGGCTTTCACCAGCTCCGGCGAGGTCAGATGCTCCTTGGGCACGTCGTGACACTGAGTGCAATCCAGAGAAGCATGATGCGAGAGCATCTTCACGTTATATATATCGCGGTGGCAGGCCGCGCACTCGGTTGGAGCGGACGGCAACTGCGGATTGTGCGGATCATGACACGACATACACGGTTTTCCCGGATTATGGCGCTCGGCGATAATCTGTGGAAAGCCGGACGGCCGCGACGCATTGTAGCCGTGACACAGCGGACAAAAATCGCGCGTGTGCGGTATCTTCGGCTTTGATTCAAAGGGGTCGTCTACGTGTTTTGCCGCCGGGCCGTGGCAGGTCTCGCATGCCACACCGCTGTGCCGAGAATTCTCGCGCGCCTCAAAGATCTCCTCGTGGCAGTCGGCACATGCCTGGTACCCGGCATAGGCGACATCACGAGTGGCGTTCTCCTCTTCTGCCTTGCCTCGATAGTGCCCATACTCCCCAAACGACTTAGGCACCAGGAGTTGGCGGGTCACAATTAGACCGGCGATCAGGACGGCAAAGAGAATTATTAGTGGGCGCAATTGCTGCGGCATAACATCTCAGATCAATGGTTGACCAAACAAAGTAATTTTAGTGGCAATTGTTGGAGGGAAAAGAAGTAATTTCGCTCTACTTGTCAACTATTTTTTCTGACAAAAATGGCATTTTTTATCTTGATATCTAAATTTGATGGCGCTAAATTGAAACCAGCAACGACAACTGAATAATTTTCAGATAGAAATCAGAATAAACAACCAGAGATAGCAGGTCCCACACTCGAGGTTGACTGCGCTATCTTACACTAGCTCGTTTCGATCGGCCCTTGAAGTAGAGCACTTGGAATAACTCAAAGTGCGCTCTTTCAGGAGTTGATTAGGTGAGTGTCGCTCCAGCGACTTTTGAGTGGCAAATTCAAGGTCAGAAGGAAATGCCATGAATCTTGGGCTTTATGCGCTTGCGGTTATTCTTGTTGTGGGAACTGTGCTGACAATCGTCATTTACAGTTTGTTCTTCTTCCGCATCATGCGCAAACAACCACCAGAGAGCGAAAACGAAATCTCTTCGTAAGCTGTAACGCGGGCGCCATTGCCCGATTTTGATGATGGCGGCAAGCTAATGCTCGCGGGCAGCAGGGCTTCTCAAGACTTTTAGTGAGAATCGGAGTGGCCTTCTTCTTCCGATTCCATCTCCTCACCGGCACCAGTTCCTTTCATGGCCTGGTAGTCGGCGGGACTCATCTGCGGGAGTTTCTTCAGGAACGCCACGATATCAGTAATCTGCTCGTCGGTGTGTGTCGAACCGAATGCCGGCATGCCGCTGAACTTCAAACCGTTCTTAGTTATCCAGAACAATTCCTGTGCCGACATGTCTGTCGTCGATTTTGCCAGGTTGGGTGCGTGAGGATAAAGCCCATCGGCAAACTCTTCTGGCTTGATCCCGGGCGCGCCGTGGCAGTCCACGCACATCTCATCATAATGACCGAATCCTACCGCAATCATCGTTGAATCAGTCAGGTCATCCGGTATCTGTACGTCTTTGGAATGTGACTCAACCGAGTTATCCACGGTGTGCTCTATCAACCACAGGGTCAGACCTGAATGTGGCTGAGATGCGGCAACATTGTAAGCTCCGCCGAACACTACGAATGCTCCGACAATGGCGACAATTGCGATAATTACCACAACGGTCCAGATTACTTTGGCCATCTTCCTAACTCTCTTTCTAAAATGAGTGCTGCCGCTTGGTTTCTTCCTGCCGACTGCGGCCCCGCAGAGATTTTGACAAGAATACGAATTTCGTCTGAGGGCTCTTTGGCAGCAGGCAAACTGTAGTACATTAAACACGGAGGACAAGGTCTGAGTTGCCTCGCGTATTGCGGACTTTCCAATAATCTCGCAGAATCATTGAAATTTCGCTTGACATGTTTCTGCCAATTGCCAAATTACAGCCAGTAATTGACCGATAGTCAATATATGACCACAGAGAGGATGAGTTTAGCTTCTATTCGGGAATTGTGATGACAACTGCTGAAAGACGAGAGCGCGAGAAACAACAGCGCATCGAAATGATTATGGATGCTGCCCTGGAGGTATTCGCGGAGAAGGGCTTGCGCAATGCGACGATGGATGATGTCGCCGGGAAGGCGGAGCTGAGCAAGGGCACCATCTACCTCTATTTCAAGAGCAAAGAGCACCTCTTCTTTGCTATCGACACGCGTGCCGGGCAGATGCTGAGAGAGCGATTTGCTGAAGCGGTTCGTTCGGAGGAAACCGGTTTGCTTAAGGTGCGAGCTATCGGGCGCGCCTATTACAAGTTCTGCTTCGACTTTCCTAACTATTTCAAGGCAATGTCTTACGTGGAAAGTATGGATCCGAAGAAATTCAGCGCAATTGCTCAAGAAATGCTGCCGCATCCCTCCCAGGGCTTAAAGGAATCGTCGCTGGCGATTCTGGCTGACGCCATCGAATCCGGCCACCGAGATGGGTCCATAGCCAAAGATATTCACCCCTGGGTATTCTCGATTCTCCTCTGGTCGACCAGCAACGGGGTAATCGAGATGATCAAAAACCGTGGCGAGTATCTCAAAATCATGGATTTTCCCGTGGATATGCTCTATCCCGCGAAAGAACTTATGGTAGAGCGGGGCCTGGCACCCGCCAATCGTGATTCGAAAGAAGAAACTTCGTAACAAATATATTTTTTTGCCGTAGTACTGACTGTCAGTCAGTTAATGAATGACAGATAATGGAGGGTTTCCAATGTTGAAGAATTTCACGAGAATAGCGTTGCTACTGTTTCTTCTAGCGCTTCCGCTCACCCACGTTTGGGCTGATAACAGTTCCGCTGAATCTCAAAAGCAGAAATATGGTTCTCTCAAAGGTACCGTTCTCGATGCCGAAACTGACTCCCCTATCCCGGGAGCTTCCGTTTCAATCGTAGGTACGTCCCGGGGAATCGCCAGCGATATTTCCGGCAAGTTCAGGATCAGCAAGATTCCGGTCGGCAGCTACTCGGTCTCAGTGGCCAGCATCGGCTATGATCCTTCCGTGCGGACGGACGTTATTATCCGCGCCGGCAGAACGACCGTGCTTGATGCCAGGCTGCAGGTGAAACTTACCGAAGTGGAAGGAGTAACTGTCGATGCCGGCTATTTCACTGAATCCCCGACCGCACCCACCAGCTCGAATCAGTTTTCGTCCGAAGAGATTCGTCGTGCACCTGGATCGGCGGGAGATGTCAGCCGCATCATGTTCAGCCTGCCGAGTACCGCGAAAGTCAATGACCAGGTCAACAACCTGATCGTTCGTGGTGGCAGCCCCACCGAAAATTCATTCTATCTCGACAATATCGAGATTCCGAACATCAACCACTATCCCCTGTTCGGCACATCCGGCGGCCCGATTAGCCTGCTCAATACTGACTTCATCAAGAATGTCGACTTCTCGGCAGGTGGATTTTCGGCTGCCTACGGTGACCGGCTCTCTTCGGTGATGGCACTCGATTTTCGCGAGGGTGACCGCGACCAATTTGACCTGCAAGCTGATCTCAATTTCGCCGGCTTCGGTTTGATCGGTGAAGGCCCGGTGAATGACGGGCGTGGTTCCTATATGTTCTCAGCCCGGCGCAGCTATCTCGATCTGCTTACGGATGCAATCGGCACCGGCGTCGTGCCCCGCTATTCCGATTACCAGGGCAAGGCTGTCTACGACCTCTCCCCGCATCACAGAATCTCTGCTCTCGGCCTATTCGGCAAAGATTACATCAATTTCGACCGCCAGAGTGCCATCGACGAGGGCAATATTACCGATGGCTGGTCCGATGGTTACGAGTATGCTGTCGGCGCAAATTGGCGCTATCTGTGGGGTAAGCGAGGTTTCTCAAATACGTCAGCGTCTTATCTGGCGACGCGCAACAAAGCGAATTACTTCGAGACCAGTACCGGCAAGGAATTAGTACGCAGGAACGACCTTGACGGCACCGCACAGCTGCGGAACGTCAACTTCTACCGCCTCAACGACCGCCACGAGTTCGAGTTTGGCACTGACGTCAAGTATGAGCTTGACCACTACGATTCCTATACCTCGGACTACACCAGCTTTTTCGGCGACTCGATTCCCTCGGTAACGGTAAACAACCGGGTGGAATCTCCCAAGGTTGGCGTCTTCGCGAGTTACATCGTCAAGCCGATCAAGAATCTCACTGCGACTCTGGGCGCCCGCTATGACTATTTCGACTATACCGGCAACGGCAGCTTCAATCCCAGGACGGCGCTGTCGTATGATATCACCGATCGCACCAGGGTCAATGCGGCTTTTGGCATTTACGATCAATGCGTGCCGTCGGTGCTGCTGTCACAGCAGGAATCGAACCGCGACCTGAAGAACCCGCGCGCCTACCACTACATCCTCGGTTTTGACCACATGCTCAGTGACGATACCCGCTGGCGGGTCGAGGGTTACTACAAGTGGTATGAGAATTTCCCGATGGATACTGATCAGCCGGAGATGTTTATCATCGATGAAATGATTTACAACAACTACATGCAGTA
>CAYXUL010000092.1:0-5721 GCA_964468475.1 uncultured Ignavibacteria bacterium
TACGGTTGATTGTTCTTGAGGCTGGAACCGGAGATCTGACTGGTAGTAATAGTCATCTCATTTTGCAGCCCGGTATCCCCGCCCTTCTGAACAATAACTCGCTGGGCACCACCGGCGGCCGGATCGACGACGTCGTTGTAAATCAGGTCGACACCATCATTGATATCATACGTGGCGATCTTATGCCACGGGCCGGTCTCGGTTTCTCCCTGATAAACGTCGTAGCCTTCGAAATGGAATTCCTGCCCAAGTTCCTCACTTATCTGAACATCTCCGACGGGTTCGGAGCCCCAGATAAGCTGAGCCGCTCCATCCATGCCACGGGCATACAGGGAGGGCGATGGCGGAGGATTCGGAATCTTGAAGTTCAGATCGAACACAGCCTGAGCCTGTTGGTCGACCAGTCTCGCCGCGGAGATGGAATTCAGGGGATTAGCACCCTGCCCAACTATGACCGCAGCAACCACTTCCTGCGTGTCGCCCGGAGCCATCGTGAACGGCCCGGAAGACATCATGAAACGACGGTCGGCCGGCGCATCGTCGATCCAACCGGTCCCGGTAACCGGATCACCGGCCACAAAGAAAGTGGTAGTGTCGCCTTCCGGGTCAACCAGCGGTTCGCCTTCCTTGGTCAGACCCTTCATGTAGTTGTAGGTCTGAAAAGGAGAATCGGGATCGGTGCCGTTGATGTACTTGTTAAATGACGTCATCGGCAGGTTCTTGTAACCCTGAATATACTGACCCGAGACCAGAGCTGAGTCGCCAGCGGACGGGACAATCGGCCCTTCAAAGAAGTCGAAGCCCACGACCGGCGGCGCGGAACCATAATCGGCGTCAGGGCCGGAATTGTAGCAGTAACCGAGCGACAGCGTAGTATCGCAGCCGACAAGATCGTCGGAGGCGTCACCGAGATCGGGATCCGCCCACAGCGAGATATAGGTGCTGTCGATAGTGTTGCTACCCTTGTTGATCAACTTGTATTTCAAGAAGAGGGTTTGACCGAGAGCGCCTGATCGTGCGTACGCAAACGCCGATATCTGGACTTCAATCCCGAGTGGACTGGTGCCGGCGGCGTTGTTATTATGTTTCGAACCATCAGCGTCATTGAAGACGCCCCAGGCCATCTGATCACCGAGGATTACCGGGTTTCCGTCTCCATCGACGGGAGCACCCTGATCCACTGGCCAGTTGGCATAGTCCGGGTTGTTCTCCGGTGTGTCACCACGATTCACCTTGTACACTTGAAAACTGGGGCTATCGGGCTGATAGGTACCGTTGGCCATCGGTCCGGGAGTAAACTCAGATGAGTACTCGGCAATAGCCAGGCGGGTATCTCCATTCACCTTTCCGCCAATCCAGAGACCGGCAGCATAAATTACGGTCTTCTTGGTACCGCGCGGGTAATAGAGACCGTCTGTCTTCCCCTTCACATTTGCGTTGTCATAAGCAAAGTTACCATCGTTGTAGACAAACATCTCCAAGCTGTTTGCATCCAACGTGGTATGCGTATCGAGAATCAACGCAGATCCGGGGGATTGCCATAACCCTGTTGAACTGCTGGCACCCCATGCAAGCGAGGTCATCAACAGAAATATCAGCAGGGAGAATAAGATTTTTGTTTTCCTCATTTGCTTCCTCCTGAAGCGTTTCTCACGCTGCACCTAGAACATCAGTCGCAGCCCGGCGCGCACCTGTCGTGGCGTGCCGTAATTTAGCGGCGACTCTTGTTTCAGGTTGTATTTGTTGAGACCTTCTTGTCCATAGGTCTCCAGGTATTTCTGACCCGGCTCAGTCGCCAGCCAGCCGTCGTCAGCCGGCTTGCCGGTGCCTTCGTAGACATTAATCGCATTCTTGGTGTCAAAGACATTGAGCACCCAGACGTAGAAATCCCAGTTCATGCGAGCTACTGAGAAGGTTTTATTGGCTTTCATATCCAGGCGATAGGTCCACGGACCCGTACGCGAGTTGATCTTGCCAATGATGTTCGGTGTCACGGATGCCAGCGTGACTTCATCGTACACTTGCACCGGTGTATAGGGAGTACCCGAGCCTGCAGTGAACACAAAATTCACACCAGCATTTTCGAGCGGATACATATCTCCAAGCTTGGGACCCTGCTCGCGTCCAGCACGCACATCCATGATCGCGCTGATCTTGTGGCGCTGATCAAAAATGAGCGGAGAGATGCGAAGCGGACGCTCGGTGTTGGTCCAGGCGATGTTGCGCTGAGTATTGGCAAACGAGCCTGTACCATCGGCCCACGATATCGTGTAATTCAGTTCTAAGGAAACTGAATGGGTCCGGCGCATTTTCAGCTGAACGTCAAATCCTTTGATCGTGCCGAAATCAGAGTTACGATAGCTGGCGAATGATGACGGATCAGAGGGTTGATTGACAATCTCGGTAAGTCCCTTGACGTCTTTATAGTAAGCCGTCGCGTTGAATGCCGTATAGTCACCCAGCTGATGCTGCAGTCCAACTTCGTAGGCCGTCGTCTCTTCCGGCTGCAGGTTTGGATTTCCAACCGGAGCGTAGTAGGGATGGTCTCTCACGAGGCGCTCCAGGAACTTGCTACCCACATAGAGGTATTGCAGGTCCGGGCGCTGGAAGAACTTGCCGTAGTTGATGTGGAAGACCGTGCGATCAGAGACCGGGAAGCCGATACCGATTCGCGGCGAGACTTTCTGTTCAGCCTTGGCCGGCTCAAAGTCGCTGTCGTCAAGAATACTTGCGTTGGCGACCTCTTCTGCGGTGTGGCTCGACGGATCGGCAAGAACGTTGTTCGGATCAAGCGGACGCTGTTCGTTTTTCAGGCGATCTGAATTGACATTGAGGAGGTCGTAACGCAATCCGGCATTGACCACCAATCCCTGCCACTCGACTTTGTCCTGCAAATAGACAGCGAACGTGTATGGATGCTTGGCGCCGTCACGACCGCCGTTGACCGTGCTCTGTCCAGTCTGATCGTAGCCATAGTAGTTGGCATCCTGCCAGGCCGTACGAGCATATTCCACCGGGTCAGTTATGGTTGAGTCGATCTGAGTGGGATCGATATGATTGTAATAACGAAGCGTGTGACGGACGAAATCGGTGCCGAACTTAATTTCGTTATTGTCGTTGACCTGGCTGGTCATGTTAAAATTGACATCAAAATGACGCGAGTCACGCTTGAGATAGTCCTCCCAAACATGTCCTTCGTCGATACTATCAGTGGCCGGATCGTCAGCCGCCCAGAAAAGAGTCTCGGAGTCAAATCTGGCGTTGCCGTTGGGGCGACCGTAGGCGTAAATGTTATCCCACTCTGTCTTGTCACCACGAAGCCGCTTGGTGATCTGGTAGTTGGCCTGTAACTCGAAGAACGTGGTCGGCGAAACGTTGCTGGTCCAGCGACCGTAGGCCGAGTAGTTCTGGTCACGATAGCGAGGGCCATGATTGCCATCGAAGAAGTAGTTCATGTTGAACTCATTCCAATCTTCGTAGCTGCCCAAAGTCCCCAATCTCAGGATGTTCTTCGCGTTGATGTCATAGCGAAGCTTACCCTGCCAGTTCCAACCGGAAAGATCGTTGTTGGGGAGCCTGGCGGTAGTGAGATCGCTGCTCATTACATTGTCGAGAGCGCGTTCTGTGTATGCGCGCGCATCGCGGTCACCAAAGCGGCGGCGTTCGCCAGCCACGAAGAATGTGGCTTTGTCGCTCAAAATCGGACCATCCAGGTTCAAGGCAAGGGTGTTCCAGTGATAACTCGAGTTCGAACCGAGAAATTCATCGGAGATTCCCTCGAGTGTGCCGGAATACTTGTCGGTGCCGTCACGCGTGGTGACGTTGACGATACCTGAAGAAATCCATCCGTACTGAGCGCTGAAACCGCCCGTCTGAGTGGAGATCTCTTCAATCGAGTTATTATTGATTGCTGTTGTAGAAACGTTGGTGAGCGGATCCTGTGTGGATACACCGTCCACAATGTAAGCAACCTCGCCCGAACGACCACCGCGTATATTCAGCTGCGGAGTATTGGTGTCCTCTCGGTCACCGCGGATACGGTTGCCGGGGTTGTCCTGGTAGGTTACCACGCCCGCAGTCAGACCAACGACATCCTGATAACCACGTGTGGGGAGATTCTGGACCTCCTGTGCCGTCTTGATATCCAGAGACTGCGTTTGATCCTTGATGATCAACGGACGCTCGGCGGTAACAATCTGGGTTTGACCGATATCGAGGACCTTTGACGAGAGCTGGAAGTCAGCTGTCGTGGTCAGGTCTACAGAGACTTTAACACCCTGCATCTCGACCGGTGCAAACCCGATTTGTTGCGCCTTGAGGGTATAGACGTCCACCGGGACGTTCAGAATAAAGTACTTACCGTCAACATCGGTAAGCGCGCCCATCGAGGTGCCGACGATCTGAACCGCGACACCCGGCAAGGGCTCACCTGTTTCCTTGTTCGTGACTGTGCCCGAGATTTTGCCAACTGTGGCGGCAAAACCTGCCGTGCTCATAACCAAAACAAGAAACAGGATAAGTGTAATTCTAGGTTTTAATATCAAAACCAAACCTCCTGTTAGGCGATGTCCTTGTGAATAAAAAGTACGGGGAAATTAGCAAAGTTTCTCAAACGCATACCTCCTGATAATCGATTGGTTCACCTCATGCACATTAAGCTTAAATTACGTTCTACCCTGGATGCACGTCTACCAAAGCCCCACTTTATCTACCTGTTTGTCTTTGCAGATTGTGTCAGCCTCGCCTACCTGATTGCGAGGCAGCGCTAGTGTCTTCGTAAGTCACCTCCCGTTGACTTTGGCAGAAGACTCCTCCGGCCATGTGCACTCCCTGCACAGTGACCCAGTATGGAGCACCGGCTCCTACAAAAAATAGTGTCGGCAGAAGCCGATGTTGTCAATATAAAACTTTTTAACAAATTGCTTGAAATGCACCGTGTTAGCTGAAAGCACAGCTTCATTTTGAAACACGGAGTTACTGCTCCACTAGTCCCCGTTTCGGGCTGTGGAAACTACTTCGAGCCGAGGTGAACCAATGGGGGGGCGCTGCTAGAGAGAGAGTCTGTATTCGAAGATTCGTTCGATTGCTGAAGTTAACTCGAAAAATGCCTTAGACTTATCGACGTTGACTCCGAGGAGTCTCTGGAGGCTTGTCACCGAACCGGAATCGAAGCCGCAGGGATTGATGAGTTCGAAGTACGAGAGGTCAGTGTCGAGGTTTAGCGCCAGTCCGTGATACGTAATCCAGCGGCGCACGGCGATGCCAATGGCGCAAATTTTCTTTTCTCCCACCCAAACACCCGTCCTGCCCGGCACACTGCGACCCTCGATATCATAGTTTTTCAGGAAGTCGATGACGACCCCTTCGAGGTCACGCAGGAAACGGTGCAGATCGCGGCCGCGTTCATCGAGATTGACAATTGGATAGATCACTTGTTGACCGGGTCCATGAAAGGTGACATCTCCGCCGCGCTCAACCTCATACACCTTTACTCCCGAAGCGTTGATTTTCTCCTCGGACGCGATGATGTTGGCTGCTCCGCCGGAGCGCCCTATCGTGATTGTTGGTGCATGCTCGCAGAAAATGAAGGTGTCATCGATCTTGCCGGTGCGTCGTTGTTCAACAAGTTGCAGCTGTAATTTGCGGGCTTTGTCGTAGTCGACGCGCCCTGCTTCGAAGATCCTGGCTTTGGGGCGGGTATCGGTCTCTTGCTCAAACATA
>CAYXUL010000092.1:5821-7771 GCA_964468475.1 uncultured Ignavibacteria bacterium
ATATACGTGATCAACGTCCGCAGGAACTGAACGGCGTACTGGCCGTCGATCAGGCGATGATCGAACGACATGCCGAACTGCATGATGTCACGGATTTGAATCTCATTATCTACCACCCAGGGGCGTTTCTTGATCGCATGCACACCGATAATTGCGACCTGTGGCTGGCTGATGATCGGAGTTGAATTGACTGCACCATACACACCGGCATTGGTGATGGTCAGCGTACCACCCTCGATCTCGGTTGGTTTCAGCTTCTCGTCACGGGCGCGGTCGCCAAGGTCCTTCATGGCTCTGGCAAGTTCGATGATTGACAGGCGGTGCGCATCCTTGACGACGGGCACTATCAAGCCCGATTCACGAGCAACAGCAAATCCCAGGTTGATGAAGTGCTTAACAACTATCTTGTCCTCAGTCATCGACGAATTGATGTACGGGAACTTGCGCACGGCCTTGCAGGCGGCATACGCGATGAAAGGCATGTAGGTCAGCCGGATGCCGTGTTCCTCCTCGATCTGCGGATTGACCCGCTTGCGGAATTCGACCAGGCGCGTAAAGTCACATTCGTCAAAGGTGGTGACGTGCGGTGAAATCTGCTTCGACTTGACCATGTGCTGAGCAATGAGCTTACGCACATGAGTCAACGGGATTTCTTCGGTTCGCTGACTTTCGTCGAACCCCGGAGTCGGGGCCGCGGGCTGTCGCATAGCGTCTGCTACCGCACCGCGGGCTGTCGCGGGAGTGCCGGAGATGTAGTCCTCGACATCCTTCTTGGTGATTCTGCCGTTCGAGCCGGTGCCCTGAAGCTGCATGACATCCACACCGTGCTCTTTGATCAATCGGCGAACTGAGGGTGAAAGGCGCATTTGCGACAAATCCTGAGATGCGGATTCAGCGCGTGGTGGTGGTGCGGACGCCTTTTTAGCAACCGGTTCAGGGGCAGGCTGCTTCTTCTCTTCCTGCTTTGCTTTTGCCGGTTCTTCCTTCTTTTTGGCGGGAGCTTTATCCGTGGAGGAGGTCTGTGAAGAGCCGTTCTTCTCGCCTGGTTTGCCAATGACGGCGATATCCTGACCCACAGCGACGACGTCCCCGACCTTGGCTTTGATCTCGAGCAATACGCCGTCAGCATCGGCGGGAACCTCAACGTTGACTTTGTCGGTCAACAGTTCCACAATTGGCTGGTCCTTCTTAATCGGATCACCAACCTCGACGAACCACTTATTGATTGTCCCTTCAACTACCGATTCGCCCATTTGCGGGACTTTAAGACTCTGCGCCATTCCTGCTATCTCCTTGCCAAAACGTCGATTATATCAAGTGCTACGCATACAGCTCTCAGATTTTATTGCCGGTTTACTGAGAACTTCTGCGGATTTGGATAGATCAATCCCGTTGCGATCCCCCGTTTAGGAATAGAACGCGCCGATGATAACATGATCAGCCGGCGATCGCAAGCATTCTTTCCAGCGCCACCTTCGCCTGCTCACTGATCTCAACGGGGACGGCCAGCGGCTTCAATTCTTCGATATTGTCGAGGGTGAAGGCGAGATCATTCAGCGTGGTACGGTACATATTGACACACATCGCGCAAGTTTGTCCCGCCAGTTCGAGGATTTTCTTATTGGGATATTCAAAGGCAAGGCGATCGACAAGGTTGATCTCGGTGCCAATCGCAATCGTGCTTCCCTGCGGTTGCTCGTCGACATACTTGACTATGTGGCTGGTGGAGCCGACCGAGTCAGCCAGGGCAACGACTTCCGCCGTGCACTCGGGGTGGACAACAATCTTAATGCCCGGATGCTCCTGCCGCAATTTCTCGATATGATGCGGCTGGAAGACAGAGTGGACGTGGCAGTAGCCTTTCCAGAGAATCACCCTGGCGCGCTTGATAGCTTCTACGTCATGTTCCCCGGGATGGGAATTGAAATCCCAGACATATTGTTCGTCCGC
>CAYXUL010000092.1:7871-9129 GCA_964468475.1 uncultured Ignavibacteria bacterium
GCTAACGGATTGGGCAGGAAGACCTTCTGGTCGGGGCGCGAAAGGATCACCGCCGCTTCCGCCATGAAATGAACGCCGCAGAAGACGATGTACTGCGCCTTCAACTCTGCTGCGGTCTTGCAGAGAGCATAGCTGTCACCCTTGTAGTCGCCATACTCAACCACGCCCCGGCGCTGGTAGTGATGGGTCAGGATGACGAGATCATCGGCAAGCTCGCGTTTGCGTTCTTCGATGTGAGCGCGCAGTTCCTCGTCGGGCATGGCGCGGTAAGATTCTGGTGTCCTGGTATAGGCAGCGGGCATCATTTTCGATCACGTCCTCTAAATAATTCTACCGTAGTGGTCCTTAACCGGATCGCTATAATACGCTAGGAATTACGATTCGCGCAAGGAAAGTCTTTGGGGGGAGTGACGAAGTAGAAGGAACGAAAACGCGGCGCGCGTGGACGTACACCGCGAACATATAAGATAGGTCTTCGGGGTAACACACCCCGTCGCCCCGATAATTCGGGGCGCCTGCCCCTCTCAAGAGGGGCGAGCGTTTGTAGTGGAAGCCCGGGTGGTGATTGCAGAAAAGGTCAACTCACGGGAACATAGCCTGAAAGCGCCGAACAATAGACTAATCAGCATACAGTGGCGTCGAAGAATTCGTCCCCTCTTGAGAGGGGACTACAGGGGTGTGTTTGGGTAGCAGAATGGCCAGGAGTCGGAGACTCCTGGCATACGGTGCCTTGTAGCGTCGAAGCTGCTGTTGCTCATACTGAGGACACTCCCCGCCGCCCCGATAATTCGGGGCGCCTGCCCCTCTCAAGAGGGGCGAGAGCTACCAGTATCAGCCTTGGTGGTACTTAATTGAAGTACTGCCAGCATCAGCATGGCTTGTCGTGCTGAACCTCTTCGCGGATTCTGCCTCCTGGTGAAGACCGACTTCTCCCCTCTTGAGAGGGGACTACAGCGGTGTGTTTTTGTTGTCGCGGTCGAAACCGCTCCTACACTGCGCGAAGGCCTGTTGTCCTCTACTCCGGTTTTTCGATCTCGTATTCCTTCATCTTTTGGCGGAGGGTATTGCGGTGAATGCCCAAGACATCCGCTGATTTCTGCACGCTGTAGTCATTAGCTGCCAGTACGTTTTCGATATGCTTCTTCTCCAAATCTTTCAGAGTCATGCTGACAGGCAAGTCGAGTTGGGGTGCTGTGTGGCCATGAGTGGCGATTTGTGCGAAATCGGAAGCATCAAGCGTATCTGAACGGCTCATCAC
>CAYXUL010000093.1:0-2852 GCA_964468475.1 uncultured Ignavibacteria bacterium
CAACCGGTGAGTTCTCGATCGACGGCCCGGCCGACTGTTCCGGTCCGACCGACGTGACCGTGACCGTAACCAACAATTGCGGCAGCTCGGCTGACTTCCCGTTCTCGATTGCCTGGACCAACAATGATCCGACGATCACCAACTGCCCGACCCCGATTCAGGTTGGTAAGGGTAACGCGGTGGATCGCGATCTCAACGCGACCGATCCCGATCCGTGCGATGCACTGACCTGGTCAGTTTCTGCGGTTGAGACTGTGGTCAACGCCCCGACAATTGACGGGACTGGAAATTTCCACTGGCTTTCGGATGACACCGAAGGTGGTTCGACATTCCACTTCGTCGTTACCGTCACCGATCCCTGCGGTGGTTCAGCTTCCTGCACCATCGAGATCACTGTGCTGAATACTCAGCCGTTCGTGATTCGTATCGAGAAGACTCATAATTCCTTCCAGGGTCTCTATGAGTATGTCTCGATTACCAAGGACTTTGGTTCGGAAATGATGGGTGGTTATGACTTCCTCGTCGGTTACGACGCTTCCGCGCTTAGCTTCATTTCTGCTTCGCTCGGTGCTGCCGTAGGTCCGTCAGGACTCGGCTGGGAGTACTTCACCTATCGTTATGGTGCCTTTGGTAACTGCGGTGGCCCGTGCCCGAGCGGAAAACTCCGCGTCGTGGCCGTTGCCGATCAGAACAACGGCGCCAACCATCCTTCCGGCTTTGCCGTTCCGGATGGCGGTGAACTGGCTTCTCTGAAGTTCTATGTCACCAACGATTATTCGTTTGATTGCATGTATGTACCGATCTTCTTCTGCTGGCTCGACTGCGGTGATAACGGTATCTCGAGTGTGACTGGTGACACGCTGTTCATCAGCGACCAGGTCTACACCTTCGAGAACACCGACCCGATCAACAACCCGACTCAGTACAACATCACCGACCTGACCTGCTATCCGTTCAGCATGGGTGGCGCTTGCTCTGACTGCGATGTCAGTTACAAGTACACTCCAGTGCGCTTCATCCTCTTCGTCGACGGCGGTGTCGATATCGTCTGTAAGGACTCGATCGACGCCAGAGGCGATCTCAACCTTAACGGTTTGAAGAACGAGATCGCGGACGCGGTTCTGTACACGAACTACTTCCTGTATGGCTCCAGCGCCCTCGACACCAACCCGACTTATCGCGCTGCTCAGATTGCCGCGTCAGACGTCAACAATGACGGTAATACTCTGACTGTCGGCGACCTGGTTTACTTGCTGCGTGTAATCGTGGGTGATGCGCTTCCGTATCCGAAGCTGGCTCCGTTTGCGAGCACAGCCGACGTTACGATGGCTAACGGCACGCTGTCAACCGACGCTGCGGTTAATATCGGTGCTGTCTACGCTACGTTCAATGTCCACGGTGCCTACGACGTCGTCAGCAATACTGACATGGACGTCCTTAGCGCTGAGAACGACGGTCAGTTGAAGGTTCTGGTTTATTCCGGTACCACCGACATGTCCAAGTCGATCGAAGCAGGCACTTCCGACTTGTTCACGGTTAACGGTAACGTTGACCTTGTTGACGTTCAGGTTGCCGACTATAACGGTAACATGCTGAACACTCACATCAACAAGAGTGTGCTGCCGACTTCGTTCGCGCTGCATCAGAACGTACCGAACCCGTTCAACCCGACCACGAAGATCGGTCTGGATCTGCCGACCGCTTCCAACTGGTCAATCGATATCTACAACGTTGCCGGCCAGAAGGTTACGAGCTTCTCCGGTAATAACGTCGGTACCGTTTCGGTTGAGTGGGATGCCTCCAATGTTGCTTCCGGTATCTACTTCTACAAGGCTACCGTTGGTGACTGGACGCAGACCAAGAAGATGGTCCTGATGAAGTAATTTCATCCTGACTTATCTGATAAGTATCTGGGGAGAGGTAATCCTCTCCCCGGATTTTATCGAAGTTCTCAGATATTTCAGCTGATCTGAATTGAGGAGGTGAATTAGCCCAAGAGATTTCTAACGGCCACGAACTCTAGTCGAAGCTTTGTCCTTATGCGCTTGGCAAGCATCACGTGCGATTGGTTCGTGGGCCAGGCCGTTTTTTATTTATGAGGCTTGAGTTGATACCGTTAGAAAATGTTGCAAGACCGTGCAGGGTTTTAATTGACCCTGTGCAAAGCAGTACCACACCAAGGAGAGAGGAAGTTCGATTGCCTCTTCGTAAGCGAGCCCGGAGCTTTCGACTTCTCAATTTAAGTTGCTACAGAATAACAACTTACAAACCGAGCATTATGAGCCCGTCATGTAAAAAGCTAAAGGGACGAGTTCAGGCCCTTACCGATCTCTTGGCATGCATGTTGCACCTTGAGATGATGATGAAGTGTGACTATTCCTATAAGTATAGCTGCGACAAGACGCTTGGGGCAAAATTCTCGTCAGGTGCGATATGCTAGCCCGTACGTCAGATAACTTCAAGACAGTCAGGCACATTCACGTGTCGCTATCTCTCTGCGTTGGACTGATTCTGGCTGCTTTCGCCGTTGCCCAGGACTTACACGCGCAAACCGATCCCTTCGGCCAGACCGATTCGGTCACGATTACCGGCATCACGGTCCGGCCCAAGGCATCGTTTACTTTGCAGGTTCGCCTGGTCAACGATGAAGACCTCGGCGGCTTCACGATTCCGCTGCATTATCCCGCCTCGCTCGTTACGCTCGATTCCGTCAGCTACTCGAATTCCCGCGCCCTCGGTTGGCAGTTGCTCAACTCGACTATCGATCAGGCCGCGGGCACAGTTGTCTTGAACGGCGTGGCTGTTTCGGCGCCGGCTCTGCCCGGCGGCACCGGCGAACTGGCGCTGCTTCA
>CAYXUL010000093.1:2952-8905 GCA_964468475.1 uncultured Ignavibacteria bacterium
TCGGTGTTCGACCAGACCTCGCGCAATCAGGGAACGCTTGTCTGGAAAGTGCCTTTCGTCGGCCCCGGTTCTGCGTCTCAGTCCCCATATAATCTTGAAATAGTGGCTTTTGACGGCAAAGCAGCAACCCGGCTGACTATTCCCGTCGAAGTCGTCAATGTCAACCGCTCGCCACAGATTTCGATCGGCTCCGATTTGAGCGGGCAGGCAGGCGATGAGTTATTCGTGCCGTTTGCCGGCACAGACCCCGATTTCGATGCTGTCAGCTTCGCGGTAGATGGTCTGCCGTCCCAGGTGGAAGTTAATCAGGGAAATCCCGGCTTCATTCGCTGGAATTCAGCGATACAGGATTCGGGCGACTATGACTTCACTCTGACAGCGATAGATGAAAACGGCGGCACCACGACCCAGCACCTGACCCTCCAGCTTCTGCCTTCCGCGCCCGTGGAATTGGGTGTTTCGGATGCTCAGGCATATCCGGGAGAATTTGTTGATCTCTATATCAACATGCATAATCGCGTCCCGGTGGCGGCATTCAACCTCAGTGTCTTGATCGATAAGTCGGTGCTTACGCCGCTGGGTGTGGATACAGTCGGTACCCGACTGCAGGGATGGAGCAATTTCAACTTCTCGCAAAACGCCGACGGGACGATTTTTATTAACGCCAGTTCGGACGATAATGTACCGGCGACAAATCCGCTTGCCGAAGGTGATGGCCCGGTAGTCCACCTGCGATTTCTGCTAACTTCATCAACGCAGTTTGCCGGACTTTACTCGAGAGTTGATTTTGCTTTTGCAGATCCGCTCGATGAAACTGAAAACGCCGCTTATGCGCCTGACGGAACACTGATTCCCCGGTCGCAAATTCAGTATTCTTCCGGCGGCGTGCTGATAAAGAAGTATGACGGACTGATCGGCGATATCAACCTGAATGGCATCGCGTTTGAAATAGGGGATCTGGTCTATTTTACAAATTATTTCGTAAGCCCGTCGCAGTACCCGCTTGATGGCGAGCGCTGGCAAAACAGCGATATCAACCAGAATGGCCAACCCGGTGAACTGGCGGATCTGATCATGATGATTCAGATCATCAATGGTTCATCAGGGAAGCTCGCGACCGGTCTGGAGAAGCCCTCTGCAGATTACGCCTGGAAGGAATCGCAGGAGTCTTACAGCCTGCGCTTCAGCAAGCCCGCCGCTTTCGCAGCGGCGCTTATTACCTTCGAGCAAGCACAGCCGGGCGAAATGAGCTTCAGCCTGGCCGATCACGAAGGGCAATTTGAATTGCACGCGGGCCAGAACGGGAATGAAGCCAGAGCACTTGTTATTTCACGGCAGGGGCGCCTGGCGCAGGTTTCCGACGGGACGGACTTCATTACTGTTCATTCGGCGGCGCCGGTAAAGATCAAATCAGCGGAATTCCTGGATGAGCATGGCGAGGCGATTACGGCAGCTGACTTCAACAAGGTAGTACTTCCTGTTTCGCCGCAACTGGAGCAAAACTATCCGAATCCATTTAATCCCGAGACTATGATTTCGTTCGATCTGCCGCAGTCGGCACAGGCGACTGTGGAGGTCTTCAATATACTGGGAGAAAAAATCTCGACGTTAGTCGATAAAGTACTTCCGGCGGGCAGACATCAGGTTATATTTAACGGTCGGAACCAATCCGACCACGAATTACCGTCCGGAATTTACTTCTATCGCCTTCGAACTGATTCGTTCGAGGCAACACGAAAGATGATCTTGCTCAAGTAGGGAGAACCACTCGCGAATTACTGCTATAGCGGCAAGTGTATGTCGCGAATTGCCGTGACAAGGACTTCCCGCCGAGTGACGCTTACTTGCTACCTCGATTTCGATTTTTTACTGCGTACCACGCGGGTTTGATAGAGTGAAATGTCTGACTCAGAGAAGAGGTAAAGATATGCTCAGAAAGTTGATTCCCATAACCCTGCTGGCGGTAATCGCGCTGATGATTCCTCATCAGAAAGCGTTCGGCCAGTTTACCATCTCCAACGCTGACACATTCAAGGTTCAGGATACCTTCGGTCAGCCCGGCGATGTCGTTCCGATCAAGCTGTATGTGGCAAACCACACTGCGACGATGCTAGGCGTTATCGCCTACTTCTCGATCGATACGAACGTTGTGAGATATGTGGGTGTGGAGGACCAGGGCAACTTCTACGTTAACGCCGAGCCAATCGAAAGAGGTCTCCCCAGCCCGTTTGATTTCCAGCCCCTCGTGATGGTCACGACGGACTCCCTGACTTCCAGTCTTGTCGGCGCCGGACAGGGTACTTCCGGCTACATCGCCATAGGCGCCGGCAATATCATGCAGTTCTACGTCAGGATCAGGGACGACGTCGAGTTGGGCACTCAGACCACGATACGGGTGTATCACCCCTTCCAGGGTTCAGGAAGTGATATTCGAGCGTGTCAATACTCGGATGACCTCGGCCTAACGACGGTATATCCCACTGTGGTCAGTGGAACGCTGACCGCCGGCACTAACCCGAATCCGCAGACCAACTCGCCGCCGGTGATTTCAGCGCTGGCCCAGACAAGCTATTCGGTCGATCCGGGGACAAATATCAATTTCACTGTCTCAGCGAACGACCCCGATGCTCCGCAGCAGATAACGCTGTCTGCATCGGGACTTCCTTCGGGTTCGAGTTTCGGGACGGGTGGCCAGGTGACAGGCGCGGGTTTTGCCAGCGGAAACTTCAGCTGGACTCCAAACGCTTCCCAGACCGGTGACTATTCGGTGGTGTTTTCGTGCGTGGACGATTCCTCGGCCTCCGCGGTGCCTCGATCGGTCAGTATTCACGTGAACACGGTGTCATTGCCTGAGGGGGATGTGTTGTTCACGGTGTCCCAGTCTACCCTGGGGCCAGTTTCTGGAGGTACGCCGGGTTTGACCGGCTTGACGATCCCTATCAACCTGACCTCCACGCAGGCCGTGTACGGTATCCAGTTTGATTTCATTTATAACTCCGATGTGTTGCTCATCGACTCACTTGTACCTACCGAGCGGCTGAACAATTTCACTGTTTACAGCAATATCGGGGACACCCCCGGTCGCGTCAGGGTGGTCGCATTTGGACTTAACAATGAAGAGATCCAGACCGGGGCTACCTCGGCGATTCTGAACTTCTGGGTCACGGTTCGAGGATCAGCAACCATAGGCGAATCGCCAATCGGGTTCGAGAATGCATTTGAAGCCATCAGCCCTGATCCCTTCGTCGCCTCGGTTCCGCTGGAGGTTGATGACAAAGGTGTGTTTGTCGTCGATGCCGGCGGTGATGTCAACGGTGACGGCAGTGTCGATATTGCCGATATGGTTAACGTGGTGGGTTACATCATCGGGCGGGTTGAACTGAATCTGCGGCAGTTTACCGCTGCCGACATGGACCGCAATGGGTTTGTCGACGTCGTCGATCTGCAGGCTATAATCAATCAGGTCTTCGGCGGCACCTCGCCTTCATTCAGCACCTATAGTGGCACCGATGCCGTGCTGACACTGAAGCGACCCTCGGCAACGGGATCAGCGGATGCTGAGCTCTACGCCGAGTTACCAACCGATGTGTCAGGCGTGCAGTTTGAAATCAACTACAATCCCGATAAAGTCAAGCTGATGGATCCGGCCAAGACCGGAATGTCTGATAAACTCAGCCTGGAATACCGGAATGACGGTACCGGCAAGATGGTTGTTCTGCTCTATCCCGGGAACGGGCTCGGCCGCTACATGGCTCCCGGAGCGGGAACGCTGATTAATGTTCCGATTGAGCAGAAGGATGGTCAAAAGCTGGCTGATGAGGATCTTAAAATCAGGTATGCGGTTATGGTCAACCCGGATGCATCCGAAATACCGGTCAAGAATCTCGGGCGCGGTGTTGTTCTGCCGGAACAGTTTAGTCTGAACCAGAATTATCCCAATCCGTTTAATCCGCAAACCACAATTGAGTTTGCAATCAAGTCGACTACGCCTCAGCGCACCAGGCTGGAGATATTCAATCTCCTGGGGCAGCACGTTCAGACCATGGTTGACAACGTGCTTCCGCCCGGCGATTACTCCTATACCTGGTACGGGCGCTTGGAGAACGGTAACTCGGCCCCTTCGGGCGTTTACTTCTATCGCCTGACAATGGGTGATCAGGCCAAAACACGGAAGATGGTGTTGCTGAAGTAAGATGAGAAATTCAGCGGGATTGGACAGGACCAATGGAACTCACGTGATGAAAGTAATGACTATGAACCATGAGAAGGCAAAAGGTACAGGGAGAACTGCCCTCGGGTTCTTGCCGAAGTACTCCCGTTTCAAGCACCCCTTGGTCTACATTATCACGGCCTTGTTATTCTGTGGCTTGTATCCGCATATTCTCCGGGCCCAGTCGACGGTTTGTCCTCCCGGCATCAGAGATTACTGGCATTTCGATGAGTCAAGCGGACCATATGCCAATGATGCCGATACCACGGGTGCCTACTGCACTAATTGCCCTAGCTCCGATAGCGGCGTGGTTTCCAACTCCATCAAGTTCAATGGCACGGACGATCAGATCGATGTACCCGATGATGGAAGGTTGGATTGGACTGCCAGTACCAGTTTCTCGATCGAATTTTGGATGAAATCGGAGGGCTGTGCTTGTACTAGCACAGGCTTCGACTGCAATCAAGTGATAGTTGGCCGTTCCGGGGTTTCGAACTCGTGGTGGATCGGTGTAAACTGCCAGTCTGGTGACAGCCTTGAGCAACACTTGCGCTGCTACTTCACCAATGTAGACCTGTACAGTTCTCAAGCGATTGGTGATTCGCTCTGGCACCATGTTGCCTTTGTCTACGATAATACCGCCGGTGAGTACCGGCTCTATATTGATGGATCGCTTGATACAACCGCTGTGGCAGCGGGGGCGGCGCGCAGCGGAACTGCGACGCTTCAAGTAGGATACTTCGCATCTAGCCCATTCTATCGATATGCGGGCTGGCTTGACGAACTTGCGATCTACAATGCCGCCCTCAGTGGATCAACCATTAACAATCATTACAACAGCGGCCAGGGCCAACAATACTGTGTTTTGAATAATATCCCGGTTATTGACCCAATTCCGAATCAGGTGGTGGACGAGGGTGATAGCCTCCAACTCACTGTGACAGCTACAGACGCGGATGGTGATTCGCTGGGATTGCGCGGCGACTTCAACTTCGCCAATGCAACCTTTAATGACAACTTCAACGGGACCGGGACATTCAGATTTGATCCCGACTATACTCAGGCAGGTGTCTATTCAGTACTCTTCCGAGCTACGGATGGCTACGATGAAGACTCACAGATTGTTCAGATCACCGTCAATGATATTAATCTTGCTCCAACAGTAACACCGACCGCTGCTCAGGTCGTTGATGAGGGAGCCAATCTCAACTTCGTGGTTTCAGCGACTGATCCCGATGGTGATAGCCTCACTATGACAGCCATCGGTCTGCCGACGAATGCCACCTATACCGACAACGGCAACAACACCGGCACGTTCGACTTCAACCCGGACTTTACCGAATCGGGTGTCATCAACGTCAGCTTTGTCGCTAATGATGGTACTCTCGCAGACACTGATGTAGTCCAGATCACAATTAACAATATCGATCAAGCTCCCGCAGTGACGCCGACTGCTGCTCAAGTTGTTGATGAGGGAACCAATCTTAACTTTGTGGTCTCGGCGACTGATCCCGATGGTGACTCGCTCACCATGACAGCCTTGAATCTACCGGCTAACGCCACCTATACCGACAACGGTAACAATACCGGCACGTTCGATTTCAATCCCGACTTCACGCAGGCTGGTATTATCAATGTCAGCTTTGTCGCGAACGATGGGACTCTGGCTGATACCGATGTCGTCCAAATCACGATTAATGATATCAACCGCGCTCCCACAGTGACACCGACCGCTGCTCAGGT
>CAYXUL010000094.1:0-8371 GCA_964468475.1 uncultured Ignavibacteria bacterium
CCGTGCGCGGTATGCAGGTGACGGCTACCTGTTATTTTGGTTTACTTCGGGTGACCTTTTTGGAGTAGGTCGAATTACCTGGAGGAATCCGACGACTCAGGGGACAAGGCTGACTGCGTACTAATATATCGTGATGAAAGGCGGAAAGCTTGTGGTTCCAAGCCGCGTGAGTTCCGGTTTCTCGGAAAAGTCTATACATCGTGAAGCATCACTGACATTGAAGTGGTATTAGCTTGTCGAACCGGGACCTGGATTCCTTCGTCAGGCTATCATTACAATTGAGTGCCTTGAGGATAGAAATGCAGAAACCCTACTTCATAGATGTGAACAACCAACAAATTGTTGACAGATTCAAGCACGCCGCCTATCTTTAACTACCATGTGATATTCGGACGCATTGGTGCCAGGCAGGACCGCCATGTGATGTGAATATCAATCGGGGCAGCGCGAAGAGCAATTCTCGCCACTAGACTAGAGTTTAAGTTTCATTTCATATCAATGACAAAGGTCGCCAAGAGTAACTCTGTTGAGAAGGTCGTCACCATGCTGGTTTGCAAGAGTTCGGTAAGGATGCAGCTCCATCTCCGTGTTCTCAGTTTTGGTCAACTACTGCTGGCAGCCTCGATGCAGCTCTGTCCTATTCACTCCTCCAGCGGAAAACCCGCGTATTCGGTCACTTCCATCACAAGACCGCTGAGCTTTACTGCTAATAAAGGGCAGTGGAATGAGGCAGTAGAGTTTCAGGCGAAATCCGCGGGTGCAAACTTGTGGTTTACACAGGATCGGGTGGTGTACCAATTCTCACGTTGTACCAATTGCTGCACCGAAAAGGACAGGTTCGAGGCGCGCGATCGGGTAGGTAGTTATGAATCGCTCCATTTTTCATCGAGCTTGGTAGGGGGGAATCAATTACCGGATGTATCTGCAGACCAACCGATTGGCTACAAGTGCAACTACTTTATCGGCAACGATCCGACCCAATGGTATACCGATGTTCCCAATCATAGCGCCATTCAGTATCACGAAGTCTACGAAGGTATTGATCTGAAGTACTATGGCGACGGCCAAAAGCTCGAATACGATTTCATTGTTTCCCCGTACTCCGATCCAGAACAGATTGCGGTCCACTATGAGGGCGTGGGTTCACTGAGTGTTGCCGAAAACGGCGACTTGCTCATTGCAACCAAATGGGGAATCACTCGCGAGAAAAGGCCGGAAGTTTACCAGGAGCGCGATGGTCAGCGAGTCAGTCTGGCAGGTCGCTTTCGCCTGATCGACAGAACGACCTTCAGCTTTGAACTGAGCAGAGACTACAATCCGCAACTGGCGGTAGTGATCGATCCAGTGCTGGTATTTAGCACATACCTGGGCGGGGGTGGCGATGATGAGGCGCATGGCGTGACCACCGATGACGATGGAGCAATTTACGTCGCAGGAGAGACAACTTCCTCTGATTTTCCGACGGTGAATCCGTTGTTCTCAGCGAATGGAAATAAGGATGCATTCATCACGAAGTTCTCAGCGGCAGGCGATTCTCTGATCTACAGTACGTACATCGGGGGCTCTGGACAAGACGTTGCCTACGACATAGCGCTTGACGAGGAAGGGAATACGTACATTGCCGGAGCGACAGGATCTGCCAATTGGCCGCTCGTCAATGCGTATGACTCGACTTCCCAAAATGACGAAGGGTTCATTACTGAACTGAACTCTTCCGGAAACGCGATTCTCTTCAGTTCTCTCCTGGGCGGGCACGATGATGACGAAGCGCTCGCAGTCAGTGTCGACGAAGCGGGCTCGCCCGTTGTTGTGGGATGGACAAGCTCCAGCGACTTTCCAATTGCAAATGCGCTTCAGTCCGTTAAGGGAGACACCGATCCGGATGAGGACGCGTTCGTCGCAAAATTCCAGCCTAATGGCTTAGCAGTGGTCTTTAGCACGTTCTTGGGAGGTGAGAATCGCGACCACGCTAATGCCGTAGTTACAGATGCAGCTCGAGATATTTTCGTCACAGGTCAAACTGAATCTGGTGATTTTCCCACGGTCAATCCAATCGATAGCGCTGGAGGCGGCGCAGATGTGTTCGTCACAAAGTATAGTTCAAACGGGTCCACAATGTTGTTCAGCACCTATATTTCGTCTTTGAATGGCAACGACTACGGCTTCGGTATAGCCGTCAGCGGAGACTCAGCAGTTGGCATCGTGGGTGAAGCCAACCATAATGGCTTTCCTGAGGTGAATCCTTTGACTATGCCGCACAGCGGGCAAGAGGCATTCATCGCTCTGCTTGCAAACGACGGAAGCAGTATACTCTTTAGTACGCTTTATGGTGGCGGAGGCAGCGACGCGGCTACCGGCATTGCGTTCGGCGACGACGGCTCGATCTATGTCGTGGGTACAACGGACTCTGACGACCTCCCCTTGAAGGATTCACTTCAAAGTTACAATGACAAAAATGACCTGTTCGTGATGGGCATCGCTCCGCACGGGGATTCACTGCTGTACTGCACTTACCTGGGTGGCGCCGTCGACGATTACGGCGAGTCAGATGCTGTTGGTCCTGTTGGACAAGTTGTTGTTGCAGGTTACAGTAAGAGTGATGACTTTCCAATTGCAAATGAATACCAGATGTATTCTGGGGGGAATAACTACGATGCGATTCTGCTTCAGCTGAAGCTGGATACTGATCAGGACGGCATTCCTGATGACACCGACAACTGCCCGTTTGTCGCCAATGCCTCTCAAACCGATACTGATCTGGATGGCATTGGTGACGCATGTGATGCCTGCCCGGATTGTCCGGAAAACGGTGCGCTATCATGGCAATTCGGAAACAGCGAGTCTGTAATGTGGCCGAGCAGCTGGTGGGAGCAATTCAACTACTGCTCCACGCCTACTCCGTGCGTAAGCGATTGCGCGCTTTGCTCGTCACAGATATTCCCGGATTGGTCGCTGTTTGTTTCCGCGGTCGGCACTCAGAGCGCATACTTTGATTCTGATCCCAACAAGATTCGGCCGTCAGCCCGAGCTACATGGGATCTCCTCAGAGGCGATTGGACGGGCTCTTGTTTCGGATTTGCAGCCTCAGCCCTGGCATTTCATAACGGGT
Organism: uncultured Ignavibacteria bacterium; assembly: GCA_964468475.1. Lineage (GTDB taxonomy): Bacteria > Zixibacteria > MSB-5A5 > CAIYYT01 > CAIYYT01 > JBECKX01. Next base: position 3,110 of record CAYXUL010000094.1, read on the forward strand.
TGCTGGATGTTGCTACATACTTCCCTGGAAATTCTGATCTAAGCACGGTGATGCTAAGTGACTCCAGCCGCACCATAGTGAATAGATTCTTCCTTCAACAGTTCGGCTATCAGCAGCAGCAGTTTATTAATGACAACTCCGAAACTACAACACCGAAGCAGACACTACTCCAGTGCCGCAGCATGCTGCTGTCTGCGCCAAGCGACAGCCGCGTTCTTATGTTGTTCAATAACAATGGACCGGGCGGGCACGCTCTAGTGCCATACCGGGTTGAACCGGATACCGCCGACCCGGGCATTCAATATATCTATGTCTGGGATAGCATCTATCCAAACGATGCATCTAAACGGATCGTGGTCGATACGACTGCGAATACCTGGAGCTATTCGGGTCAACCTGGTTGGGGCGGCCCGAAAGGCCTGTTCCTGATGGATCCGGTCGAAGATTATTTAGATCCCCTGGAACTCTCTGAGCAGCCAATTGATGATTACGTTCGCGTCTATTTTGCGGAGAGTGATTCCATTCTGCTAAGTGATGGTTCACACAACATTGGCGTTTACGAAGATTCTCTTTTCAATGATGTTCCCGACGCCCATCCGATAACTCCTCCCGACGGAAGTTCAACCAAACCAATTGGCTACTTTCTGCCAAATGGTGATTGGTATTGTGAGGCGACAAATGTCGTTGATGGCTATTTCGGAATAGTCAACGGCTCTAAGCGGATTTTGCAGGGAGGTGGTGCAAAATCAGGAATTATCAGCTATCGTTTCAATTATGCCAGTTCGACTGGAAGACTAATATTCCAGGGCTCCGGCGCCAAGAGTATTGCAGAGCGCTCCGCGGATGAGTTCAACCTTAGCTTTGTAACGGCATTCCCTGATTCAGAGCTTGTTTTTGAAACCCGTTCGATTCCCATCGGGGGAGGCGACTCTATCGCCTTTGTTGTGGAAGGTGACAGTGCTCTCAAGGTCGAAAACTTTGGACCTACAAAGTCTTATGATGTTCTGATCGAACGGGCCAGCGCTTCACTTGATACGCTGTTTTATAACAGTGGCATCACGATAAATGGTAACTCCACGCAGCTTATCCTGTCTAACTGGATGGCAACCTCTGATACCACCATCATACTGGTTGACAATAACATGGACGGTACTTACGAGGATTCGCTGGGCCTTCCCAATCAGCCATACGTTGCCTACATACCAGGTGATGCCGACGGAAGCGGAGGCATCTCGATCGGTGACGCGGTGTTCATCATTAACTACATCTTTGGAGGTGGCCCGGCACCGGATCCGACTCAGGCTGGCGATGCTGATTGCAGTGGTGGTGTCTCAATCGGCGATGCAGTGTATCTGATCAACTTCATTTTTGGAGGTGGGCCTGCTCCCTGCTCCCTTTAGAAGGAGGTAGCGACGGAGTGATTCCGCCTTATCACAAAGCGTGGCGACTGTTCCTCCTGAAGGCGTCTGGGATAATTGATAGCAAGAGTAGATCTGGCCACATCCTCTTCGCTGACAGACGTGATTTCTCAGGAGCCGCCACGGTGTCAGGGTATGGACTGAAAATCGATTAACCTTGGGTAAGAAGCCGTGCCAGAATCATGTGAAGAACGAGGGCGCTGGCTATCCCTGAAGCTTGGAGGCACACCAATCAAGCCAGCGGAGTAGATCCTCACCGGTTGAATCTGGGTCTGGAACGAGTATACGTTTGCCTGAATGCCTGGCGAAGAGCTCTGTTTTATCTGCCAGGGTAAGATAATATTCCGCAAGATCGTCAGCGTAGTAAAAGTCTCCTTCGAAATCAATCTGGTCGCCCCTGCTGGTTGGATCCTTCATGTACTGAACTTCTTTCATCATCCAATCGAGATTCTCGAAGGCACCGTCACACAATTCGAAGATAAGCTCCATCGGTTGAATCTCCTTACCCATTTCTTGAAGGCAAGTTATTATATAGCAGATATTACCCACGCAGATGACTGCCTCGAACCCACAGAGTCGTATTGCGCGCTCAAGCGCGCCACCCCGTAGAGCGGGTTTGCACTTACCGGTCCCATCCGCAAGTATAGTCCCATCGATATCAAAGAAGAGAGTCTTCATACGCTTCACAGAATCGCATCGCTGGTATTGTAATGTTGATAATCTCAATCTATATCGTTAAGTAATTGCATCCAAATTCATTCTTATGCTATAATCTCATCATAGCTATGTCCTGGAAATCAGACTGCGAAAGGAACTAATTGCGTCATCTGATCTGCACGGCGATTAGCAGCGCTACCTAGCCGTGAAACTGCTCCTTGACTTTCAGGAGCAAACCTGTTCAATTTGTTTAAGAACTTGAGTGCTCAAAAACGCAGGCTTATGGTCGGAAAACAGATAAATCAGTTTAGGATTGAAGGGATTGCGGGGAAGGGTGGGGTTGGCGTTGTCTACCGAGGCTTTGATACCAAACTACGGCGCAATGTTGCACTAAAAGTCCTGAGAGACGACAAGCACATTTCTACACAAGCAAAGCATCTGTTTTCGAGAGAAGCTCGAGCGGCAGCGAAGCTTTCGCACCCAAACGTAGCCACGGTCTACGACACGATAGAAACAGCTGATGGCCTGATCATAATCTACGAATGGGTCGACGGGGGTTCCTTGGCTGGACGATACTTTACAAATCCCGACACTTGGTCAGAGTTGCTTTCGTTACTGTCTCAGATCGCTAGCGGGCTGGACGCCGCGCACATGAATGGCGTTGTACATAGGGATTTGAAACCGTCCAATATTCTTATCACATTGGATAACACGGTCAAGATTTGTGACTTTGGAGTAGCGCAGATAATGGACGCCTCAACCATTGAGGATAGAGGCCTCGTCGTAGGTACCTTGGGTCGGATGGCACCTGAGCAAATCCAGGGAAAAGTAGTTGACTACCGCGCAGATATTTTTGCGCTGGGCGTAATGCTTTATGAATTTGTGACGGGCAGTATGCCGTTTACAGGAGACAGTCCAGCATCTGTCCTGCATGCCATCCAGGCTGCAGAACCCAGCCTGCCGTCGAAAGTTAATCACTCACTGCCATCTTCTATTGATGCTGCACTCTTGAAGGCCTTGTCGAAACGCCCAGATCTTAGACAGTCGTCTGCTCGTGAATTGGCCGAGAGTCTCAGACCACTTTCAGGAGAACCATTGGGATTATCCGGAAGACCGACTCGGGCAGCCCGACATTCGGACTACGGTTCAAAATTGTTGGTAACTCTGTCAGTCGTAGCTGCGGATGCTCTGGAGCAGAATGTTGATGTGTTGATAATGAAATACGCTCAGGAGCTACACGGGCTGGATCTGGGTGCAGTAGTACGATTGAATGACGCGGGGATTGATATCCGGCAGTCACTTCCGTCAGTGGGGGAGTCTCTGTTTGTGGAGACAAAAGGCGCAATCGGTGCCAAATACATTGAGTTCGTGGGAACAAATCCTTTGTGGAGCTTTGGATATGAAGAAATCAGGGAACTGGGGCGGAACGCTGTCAAGTTCATCGCCAGCGATCTCCCAGATGCTCAAAGTATCGCCATGACCTTGCACGGTCCGGGTCGGGGCCTTGATGAGACTGAGTGTTTGCTTTCGCAACTATCCGGAATGAGAGATGCGATCTATGCCGGCGAATTCCCTCGAAATGTCGAGAAGATTATTCTGTGCGAGATCAGCGAAGCCAGAGCTAAGTTGATCGAGGAAGTTGCGACTGACTTACTTCCCAATATGGTATTTACGTTAGAAGGCCCATCCGACTTGCTTGAAGTGTCGGTCTCAACGCAGATAGCCCGGCAGCCGGAAAAGCTCTACTCGAAGACCAAACCTTATGCATTCATCGCTATGCCGACTGGAATCAAATATGAAGACATCTATCACTATGGCATCAGAGGTGCAGTGACTGCATGCGGCCTGCTCTGCGAGCGTCGAGTAATTCCCATTGCGAGTGAAGATACAGTAAAGACAAACGCGGAGAGAATTATGCGATCGTCGGCGTTCATAGCAGAATTGTCTGAACCTGATCCGCACACGTACATGGATGTTGGATACGCTCTTGCGCGTGATCGAACTATAGTTGTTCTTGCACATGCTTCATCGGAACGACTCGTCTCATTGCCAAATTCGATCCTAGTGCGTTACCAACTGATTCACGATCTCGAGAATGAACTGCGGCAAACGTTAATGCAGATTAAGAGCAATTCAGCCTGACGGTTCTCTCTCTGCAACTCGCTAATAGTTCATATCAACTACGAGCTTCATGGTTGACGGAGAAAGATCTTGAGATTTCCTCTCAGACAGACGATTTAGAAGTGGAGAGTTCACATCTCGAGGGACGACGAGTGGCCTGGCGCCGAATCCATGCCCTGTTCATCCAATTCTCCCTGTAACTTGCCGCCAATCCAACTACAGAAACCCTTATTCACTTCACGGACTGATCTAAATTTGGCTCGGCTGATTACGCAGAGAACCAGGCCGAATTGCTTAAATGTAGGATCTCTGAGTACGAATTAGAAGCTCAGTTCCGATGCAGTGGTTCAGAGGCATTTGTGAACTGGATTAACAATACTCTGGGGATCGCGAGAACTGCCAACGTACTCTGGGAGAAGTCCGACTCCTTTGACTTCAGAATTTTTGAATCTCCCGAAAAATTGGAAAACGCGATTGCAGCTAAAGCGGCAGAGGGATTTTCAGCGAGACTATCAGCGGGTTTCTGCTGGAAATGGTCAAAGCCAAAGTCAGATGGTACTCTTGAAGATGACGTCGTAATCAGCGACTTAAAGAGGCCTTGGAACGCAAAGCCGGAGTCAACTCGACTAGCCGAGTGTATTCCCAAATCAACTCTCTGGGCATTTGATCCGAATGGACTGAACCAAGTAGGGTATATCTACACAGCCCAGGGATTTGAATTCGATTATGTTGGTGTGATCTTCGGTATATATCTTGTTTATGACTTTGAATCTCAATCATGGGTAGGTCACCCGGAGAATTCGCATGATGCTGTAGTAAAACGTGCAGAGAGCAAATTCGTGGATCTGGTTAAGAATACCTACCGAGTACTTCTTAGCCGTGGACTGAAAGGGTGTTATGTTTGTTTCTTGGACCGAAATTCGGAAAGATTTGTCCGGTCCCGGCTGGAATGACAATTACTCTACTAGTCTGTTCCCGACATTTTGTCGCCCTTCCTTGTAAGATACATTGACACACTTATAGATATTCCGGAATATGTCAACGCAATTATCTGCTGAGTTGTTTC
>CAYXUL010000095.1:0-3934 GCA_964468475.1 uncultured Ignavibacteria bacterium
CTGGTGGCCCACGATTCATGGTGGGGTTGGAACATAGACCGCGACGCACGAGGACGTACGCCGCGCACGTGTTGCGTAATCAAGTCATCAGATGGATTTTCTGCTTGTACTCGCGACAATCATTGACGTTGTTGTCTAGTAACAAGCAGGCGCAAGGGCGTGCAAAAAGGTCGGAGGTGGTTCATGACCAAGACTGTATTGATTGTTGTCATTCTCTCGCTGGGGGTGAGTGCGCCAACATTTGCGGGTCCAAGCTGCAATACCTCTTTCAGATTTATCGGCTTCGTAACTGAATCGGATAGTGCCTTTATCATCGGAGTTCGCAACGAAGGCGAATGCTCGGATTCGCATGTGGTTCGCATCGTTGTGCAGTCAGACTCTGCGACGAGTGTTCAAGAAGTGCGGATCGGAATGGAGTCGTGGAACGGTGTTACGAAATTCATCGAAACGCTTCATCACGAAGAACCGGTAGTGTTCAGTGATTCGCTGGATGATTGGATTTCGTTGGAAAGTGATTTGAAAATGCGCCTCGGTACACCGTCGCAAGACCTGCAGGCGAAATTCGCCAAGTGGAAGAAGGCGGTGGGGTTTGGGGCTTGGTATTGGAATAGAGATGAAGGCATCTCTGGTATTGTCATGCCGGAAATCCGAGGTGGGGACCTGAAATTGATCTCATTTTACCCGCAGGGACTCTATTACAACTACCGGTTTGAACGCGTCTGCTACTTTCCTCGGAGTGGATACGTGTTTATTATCACCCACAACGATCGCTACGCAGACGAGTTTGACAGCGAGAATGGGTACCTGCTGCTGCGGCTGCAGTGACGTTAGGGGAGTGCTTGAGTAGATCGAAACCCCTGCGGTTCGGACATTCACTTCGCATCACAATTTGCCGGAATTGCAGGACTCATGGCTTTTGGCAGCCAGTTGGAGCTTATCTACGTCTACGAAAACATCGACAACAAACGGTATGAGACTCTGGGTCTCCAGTCCTAAGTGAGAGTGAACAACCGCAATTTCTGACTGCCAGTCCACAATTGATCGTGGGCCATTCATTTCATCATCGTTAACAAAATAGATGAAACAAAGCCATGCCGGGATTCCGTTCAGTTGCCGCAGCAAGTAAAGATGAGCAAGGCGGTTGGCGTACTGGTAGAAGCCGTTTAACCAGTCCGCATCGGGTGAGGCTCCGTAGAACTCGGCAGCGTCCTTCAGGCTTTCCCGGATAAGCTTTCTTGCGCTGTCACCGGCGCCACAACTCGAGGCAAGCTCGGCGACATGCGACTTGGCTTCAACAAGGATAACGTCGCCTCGAGAAGTAGTGGCCAGTCCGTCCCATACCGGGCCTCTTTCAGGCCAGAACGATTCGAGACTGCGTTGCTCAATGCGTATTGATACCTGTTCTAGAAAATCCTCATCACTATATTCGGAATATTTGTCCGGAGCCAGCGGAGAACGCCAGCGAATCTCATCACTGGCAGGTAAGTCAAGCTTCTGACGCAGTTGAGTCTCAATGACTTTCGGATGTTGGTTGATCAGCAATTGCAGCCACTTCTGGGAGCCCTTTGTTCCCGGTTCTTGAACGATGCGAGTCATAATTTTCCGCCTTAGTCAAATGTAAGAATATGTGCTATACCCTATATGATCGGCAGAGAGTCTAACTTTTGTAGCTCTTCCGAAGGGTGAGTCTACGCTTCCAATGTTATTGATTTGTTATTATCTCCCAGCCGTCAGGTCACCCGCCACGGCGGGCAGGCGGCCCGCGAGCGGTCTCGAATCAGGACCTGCCGGGATACGAGTTTGTCTTTCCGGTTTGTCTTCCCAGCCCAAGGGCTGGGGTACCATGTGACAGACACGAATCTCTGTCCTCCTGTCCATTCCCATTTTTTCCTCGACATCGCCATTGAACAGACCTTTAATTGGAGAAATTCCAACTTTATTCCTTTGGAGGCTCCTATGACGAAGTCCGTTGCCTGGTTGACATTTGTAGCTCTTGCGTGTCTGATCGCGAGTCTGTTTGCGCAGCAAGCCGAAGATACACACTCAAAAGAGGAATTGAGCAACATTAGGCAGATCAAGTGGATTTACGACAATGGCGTCAACAGCCATAAGCCGGACGCGTGGGACAATATCCTCACCAGGGACTTCGTCCGCCATTGCGATGCGATGCCGCAGGGGATGGAGGAATTGAAGGGCATCGAAGCGATGAAGGGATTCCTGAGCCAGCATTTTGCTGCTTTCCCGGACTGGCATGAGGAAATCACTCAGCTTATGGCGGATGGAGATAAGGTGGCAGCTGTAACGATCGGGACCGGCACGATGACGGGGCGTATGGGAGAGTTTGCACCGACCAGGAAACGCGCCACCGAGATGAACGTAATCATGTTCCGCTTCGAGAATGGCAAAATCGCCGAGGAATGGATTACCTATGACAACTTGAACTTCATGAATCAACTTGGCCTGCAGATTCCGCCGCCACCGGCAGTGGGGGAAGGAGAGTAGACCACCGTTGTCGTTTTTCTCTCATAGTCTTCGGGAAAGCCCCGTATCATATCGCAACAAGCACTGATATACAGACCCAAACTGTGAGAGGAAAATATGTTAATTGTCCGAGAAATATTTATCGCAAAACCGGGACAAGCATCGAAGCTAGCCAGGTTGTTCAAGAAAGCCATGCCGGCGAGAGGCGATATCCGCATCCTGACCGATTTCATCGGCGAGTTCAACATGGTAGTAATGGAGACGGAGATAAAGAACCTCAAGGAATATGAAGAGCAGGTTGAGGAATACAAGTCGGGCAAGATGATGAAAGAGCTGGATGCTGAGACAGCGGCCGCGATCTCGAAGTATGCTGACTTGTATATTGGCGGGAGACGCGAGATTCTACAGGTGGTGGAGTAGAGGAGGTCCGGACGCCTGAGTCACGAATTCACCACCCCGGCCCATTGGCTGGGGTAGCCTCTTAAGTCGGCCGGCAAGTAAGAATGATTGCTGGCTGCCAAAATTTCTTAATCGAGTTGAAAAGTGGGTCGTTTAAGTTTCAATCACGAATGCGCATCTCGGGAGTGAAGTCGGCAGTTTCCAGCCACTGCTTCAGGATTGGCCTCGAGTTTGGCAGATGGGCTGCAGTGACATCGTAAAACTGCGTCAAAGTGAGCCCCTTAATCGCGAACAAATCACGACAGTAATCGAAGAATTTGTCTCGACCCAACCTGCGATAAATCCAATACAGGCACAGTAAGGCGCGGTCGGCGAGGACAAATCGGTCTTTGTATACTCCGATATCATCCGGGGTCATCTCGGCAATCGGTTTTTCTATTGGCAGAGTCCGTCCACGCCTGTCTAAGCCTGAAGCGCGCCTGTCAAGATATCCGCGTTCAATTGCTCGCATGCGTTCTGCCAGCCACTCCGCGCCAAGCATTTCACCAAGCACGGGGTAGTGAAAGAAGCTCGGGAAGCCTTCACGCACAAACGCGTAAATCGGATCATTCTGGGGCGTACCGTTGAAGACGTAGGGATGGACCAGCTCGTGCGCAAGCGCGTAGGGGGGCCATTGCTTCGGATCGAACCCTTGCCAGCTTGCCAGCGAGATGCCGGTCACGTTGCCGCTTGAGATATCGCCGTACTCTGGCATCTCCATGATATGATACTGGGGCGAGGTGACGTCGGACCGATAGTACTCATGGTACTTCTCCGTCAGCCACCGGGCCGTTTTGGCGATCGTTGCGGCGGCTGTCGTAGAGAGAGAGTCTTTGTAGTAGTAAAGGTAGAAAGGGTCGGCATCAAGCACTTGAAAACGTTGGGCGGTACATTGGGCGTCGAAGAGATCAAGATCGTTGGCGCGCCAGGTGGTAACGCGTTGATCCTTTACGATCTGGTCACCCGTCCGCTCTCCGGCAAATACCGAGATGAAATCCGCAGGCGTTCTCAGTGT
>CAYXUL010000095.1:4034-8362 GCA_964468475.1 uncultured Ignavibacteria bacterium
GCAGTGATGCTGTCAACTCGCAGTTCTCCATGCAGCCAGAATCGCAGCGAATCACGCGAAGTTGTCGGATCGAAAGTCACAGTTGCAGCAGCAGTCATGAAAGATTGATCGGGCTCAAACCGCGCATCGATTACATAACTTTTGACATGAGGCTGCGCCAGCAAAGAACCTGGAATCAGGATTGCCAGAATTGCTGCGAGAAGTACATCTTTCATGAAATCCTCCTAAACGTCTAAGATTTTGTCAATATTTCAGATGCGAAAGGAGACCGTTGAGGTTGCAGAAAGGAAACTTCGTAATCTCCGGACCAAAGCTGCAGGGAATGTGAAGCCTCGTATATCCAGAGCTCTGAAGTTCAGAACTCTGTTACCGGATATCGGAGATTTCTGATTCCCGCCGCTTTTTATTGACTACCTGCTGCTCTGTCGCTTAATTGCACATGAAACTCATACAGGAGTAACAAATCCATGAAATGTCCTGAATGTTCGGAGCAGGCGATGTCATTCGGGGGATTCCTCCTGACCCTTTACCCTCGCAAGATCAGGTGCCGAAATTGCGGAGCCGAGCTCCATCTGGCGGTCGCCTGGATGAGGGGCTATTGGTACTCGCTGCTGGTCACTTTCTTTCTTGCTGTTATCGCCGCGGCGCTGCGGTCAGCGGTGGGTTGGAGCATCCTCGCCAGTGTAATTGGATTCGTGACGCTCGTGATCGCCTTCATGTACTACTTCTGGTTGAACGCTCCCTACTACAGCGGGAAAAGACCTGCTACGTAGACAGACAGTTCTAAGCGGAAGCACCAGCTATACAGGTCCGCTGCTCTGCGATTCGGGTAGAAGAATCCCCAGCGTACACTAATCGCTCGGTTTGTAGCCGCGCGTGAAGTAGTGGGGGTAGGCACCGCAGGAGTAGTAACTCTCGTTGTCGATTTGCTCTTTTAGTGCGGCGACAATCCTGTCACTATGAGCACAGTATTTCTTCCATTCCTCAGACGTACCGCCTCCGGCGAGGAACCCCTCTCGCTCACGTTCACTCAACTGCTTCTGCCGTTCTTCGTTAAGCACCTGCTTCCGTACCATCTCCAGTTGCACCTTGATTTGATCACCGGAGTAAGGGGGGTGAAGGTGGGGAACATACTCTGCAGTGCGCACATCGACGTTCTCCAACCCCAGCTCTCGCAACATGTGATATACCTTTCCACCAATGCTGTTATCACCCAAGCCGAGCTTAATGAGTCCCTTGTTGCTCAGGACTGCGACCTTTGTCTTCAGCAATAGTTCGTCGATCGTGTCTTCCGGGAGTGACCAGTGTCTTGGCATGAGCTGGGGTGCGAGATTGTCCGGCTCCTGGCAGATCACAACACCACCTGGCTTCACGATACGAATCATCTGACTTAGTGCCTTCTCAGGCTCCTGCAGGTGCATCAACAGTGTCTGGCAGATCGCGGCATCGCAGTAATCGTCAGGTAGCGGTAGCTCATAGGCATCACCGGCCATGAACGTGACCTTACCTCCCTCTGACCACTGATCAGCTTCATCGCGTGCCTGCTCGAGAAGTTCAGTCGAGATATCAACCCCGATGTAGTGACCTCCATCGCCGAAGTACTTCCAGTAGTTTTTGCCGAGGAATCCCAAGCCACAGCCAACATCTACAAGAGTCATTCCCGGACGGAGTCCGTAGAAGGCAGCAATGCGGTCTCTGCCATGTTTATGTATCGCTGATTTCCTCTGGTAGACAAGCATGTCGCGATAACACTTGTCCGACCAATCTACTTTCTTTCCGCCTGACATCGGCTCTGCCTCCTGGTAATTCCATGATCGCCGCACTCCTGCATGGAGCGTGCCGATCGATTTTCAGATACTCCCTGTGAAGATCGCAGGGCCGCCACCTGTGTGCCAGAAAAGCACGGTGTCGGACCTGCTGAAGTAGCCCGTCTGGATCATATCCAGCATGCCGCCAAAAGCTCGGGAGGTGTAAACGGGGTCGAGAATGATCCCTTCAGACTCTCCCAGCATCTGGATGGCATTCCGTTCCAAATCGCCCACCACACCGTATCCGCCGCCCAGATACTGATCGCGGACAAGGAAATCGCTTGTGTCGAACGACTCTTTGACGTTGATACGCTTTGCCGTGTCGTTGGCGAGTTGGACAAGTTGATCTTCGAAGGAGATATCAAGTTCTTCCTTGTCGATCCGAATTCCCACAATCTTGACATCGGGGCAGAATAGTCTGGCGCCAAGAGTCATGCCCGATTGCGTACCACAGGAGCTTGAAGCAAAGACGATGTGCGTAACCTTGAGATTCTGCCACTTCATCTGCTCGGCAAATTCTCGCATCGCCTGTACGTAGCCAACTGCGCCGACCGAGTTGGAGCCGCCGTAGGGGATCAGGTAGGGCTTCCTGCCGGCAGAGCGCAATCCCTCAACGATTTCGGGGATCTTTTCACCTTTGCGGAACTCACCGCACCAATGAAATTTTGCGCCCAGGATTCTGTCCAGGAGCAGGTTGCCGGTAAAGTTCTGCGGCTCTTCACCCGCAAGAGCGAGGTGACATTCCAGCCCCGCTTTCGCCGCCGCTGCAGCAGTTTGCCGGCAGTGATTCGACTGCGCCGCACCACCGGAAACCACCGAATCGCGTCCCCGGTCGAGCGCATCACCGATCAGAAATTCGAGCTTGCGAGTTTTATTCCCGCCAAAGGCCAAACCGGTCAAATCGTCTCTTTTGATAAGTAGCCCGGGCGCTGCAGGATTTTCAGCCAGAGCCTCTCGCAGTCGAGTTAGCTCAGCGACAGGAGTTGGCAAATACGCCAGCGGAAAGCGGGGAAGGGAATCGATATTCATTGAGGCATAATATCATTTTGCGGCATTCATCGAAACCGTGTTTTATGAATGTTCGTCAACTCAATCTGGCTCAGACAAGTGGACGGGAGAGCAGACCTTGAAACTCAAATAAGTGTCGAAAAACTGAACAGATCCAGGTTTGCAAGTGCAAACTTCCATGGAAGCGGAATTTGTAAGCTTATGCAAGCTTGCAACTTACGAAAAGAGGTGCGATTGGCACCTCTCTTGCTTTTGAGTATGCGTAAGTCAGAAGAATACCTATTAACCTTATTACTTGCCTACTTGGGAGGGCCAATGATCAAACCATTCAGAATGCTGCTACTTGCCGGCTTAGTTGCCGTACTTGCAGCCTCGCCGTCCTATGCCTGGTTTCTCGATTTCGAGTTCGGGCTGGGACACGATGGAGAGACGATAACCACGGGTATTCCGGGTTTGCAGTTCTCCAACACTGCCGGTTATGACTGGGCGTACGGCGACGCCAACAGCAACAACTACAATGTGCAGAACCAGTTGGGTGACACCTGGAATGCTGCCAGTTACTACATCGAAGACTACGTCTTTGCGTGGCTGGGCCCGTCGCAGGGCGCAGGACGAATCGACTTTCTGGGTGGAGATGGCAGTTACTTCACGACAGGTTATTGCTCGTCGTCCAACTTCTACCTGGAAGCATACGATGCTTCGGACAACTTGCTCGATGCCTCGACGGGTCTGTCCAACTATACCGGCAACGATCAGACGCCTGGCGTCGGGTTGGATTACCTGACCGTATCTTCCGCGGCACATGACATTGCCTATGTTCTCGTGCACGATACGGGTAACTATTGGCTGATCGACAATGCTTCAGGCGACGCCTCAGGCGTGACTCCTCCAGGAGTACCGGAACCGGCCACGATTCTGTTGCTGGGCTCAGGGCTGTTTGGCCTCGGCATAATTCGCCGCAAGAAACAGCAATAATCGCTCGAAAAAGCGTATTCTAAACTCCTCATCCGACCGGATGAGGAGTTTTTTTATTGTAAGCTGGCGCGGGGTGTTGCTGCCCAATTCTAACGTAAGTGTCGAAAGCTTCAGCCATGTTGGCCGTTTGTCGATATAGTAGTCGACTGCAAGACACGTCGAAACTGGAGGGCAAATGACGAAATACGATAAAGTGCTGCATACAGCGGGGCTGTTAATCAATCTGGGCTACCTGATCCTGATGGGAATCTGGTTCTCGCGAAATCCGAATAATCCGACGACGCCGGGCGCCTACAGTTTCTTTCTGGCTCCGATTTTGAGCTACTGGTGTATCCGCAGGCAACCGCTCAAGGTTGTGGCATTCATTGCAGGGTTTCCGGCAAATCTCCTCAACTTCGTATTTCTCTTCGTTGCTGTTGTCGGCAGTAGCTTTTCCGGGCTGCGCATTAGCGAGATGCTGCTGATGCTCTTGTTTGTTCCGGGAAATGCGATCCTGATGCTGCTCTCCTGGATCAGTACGCGAAGCGGCAGTGCGAA
>CAYXUL010000096.1:0-7811 GCA_964468475.1 uncultured Ignavibacteria bacterium
GAGCAGCCGAAACCGTATTTCGAGCGTGGGAAATACCTTTATCCGGAGTTGTTCGGTTTTGGCAAGGAGCGCGGAATAATGTACGAAGCGAGGAGAGCATCTCAGGAGATGGCACCAAAGGTTGAGGTTGAATAGGGAATCTAACGGTTCCAGGTCGGAACTACAGGGACACTGACTTACTTCACCTGACCGAGTGGAAATAGTTCCCGTATCTGCCAGCCGCCGGAAGCGTTATCCCAAAGCTGCACTGCCGAAACTTGAGATGCAATTGGAAGGCGGTGGTGCGCTTCCTGCCTGAAGGAGCGTGTGATTTGATCCAACAGGTCTTTGTCATCCACTTGCGCTACCGTCAGGTGAGGGATTACTTCGGTGAAGACACCGCCATACGGCGGATTCACAGGATAGGCGCGGAAGATAGCCGCCATCAACCCCTTCAACAGTGTGTCGGGGATCGGCGCGAGGTAAAGGACATTGGGAAACTTGCGAATCTCCGTCAATTGCAGCGCAAACGGGCTATGGTGCGAGCAAACATCTCTAAGCTGCGCCATGACGGCGTCATCAATCTCAGACGGCGCCACGAAAGGGTAGAGCAATGTAATATGCGGCGGCATTCCCGCAGCCGCGGACGGATCATATTGGTCGCGATAAGAGATTACCAGGCTTTCAGCTTCTGCTACCTCGATGATTAGTGCCGATTCAATTGGGGTCGTCATTTTCTATTCACGTGTATAGGCAGCCGCCCGTGGGGGCTACCCCGGTTTTGCCCGCGGCTTCCCGAATTATTTCGCTTGCGCCAAGTGTATCTCAAATCTAACTTATTTCGTCGTAGATTCAACAACGGAAACGCGTTCATTTTCATTTGAGCGCGCTACATCGACGGAAAACCAATTTCTCTTCCCTTGACATTCAAAGAGTTTTCCGCTTCGAGCAAATCAACCTATTTTTAGGAGGTCGGAGTGTGAGGAAAGCAGTGTGTCTGTTGCCATCAATTGTGGCGTTAGGTCTGATTTTAGCTGCTAGTCCGGCATACGCTGCTGAAATGGCGCATCAGGGCGCCAAGGGAACTCTCAAGATTAACATCACCGTGAAAGGAGAGGGATTACTCGAGTCGGGCAAGACGGATTTCGACTCGACCCGCTGGAACGTGGCGCACGTACTCTCTTTCGATGCACCGATGATTGCACAAAATCCAATGGAGGGTTCTGCCGACATGGAGGGGAAGGACTTCAGCGGTTCCGGATTGTCGCCAGAGGACGAAGCGGTGCAGGAGGAGTGGGATAAGAAGATTGATGACTGTAATGGCGACGAGGATTGCGAAGATGCCGTGATGGCCGCGATGGTGGCGGATCCGCGTTACCAGAAATTGCAGGAGGATATGCAGAAAGCGGCCCCTGACATTATGGAGATAATGGGGCAGGTCAATCTTGGGCCGGGCCTGCAGATGTGGATGCCGCCGACGGATAAGAGCGTCACTCGCGGCACCTGCAAGGTGCACCGCGATGATTGGATCTACGGTGTGGTCGAACCGACCGGTGGCAGGTCGAATGGACGCCAGACGGTCGACGGAGAGCAGACGATCGGCAGGGGCGAGGATATGATGGATTTCACGCCCATGCTTACCATTGACGCGAAGTCGATGACCTATAAGATCGAATTAGACGCCAATTTGAACGTGAAAGCGAAGCATTCGCAAGAGGTTGATGGAGAAGTACTCGAGAAGGATCAGCCCACCACCATCAACGTCTTTGGGAACCCGCCTAAGGAGAAGACCTGGAAAGAGGCGCTGACGCTTTCGGGGAAAGTCGACTCGACCACCGAGCCGAAGTTTAAGGGCACGAAGACTATCAAGTCGGATCTTGGCAATCCCGACGATCCGCACTACACTTTTCCGATTACGGTCACTGTTGACTGGGAGTTTACGCCGGAATCGTAAAATTCAGTCTGGTACCTACAAGTTCTGATTCGGAATTGGAGACAGGTGATTATGCCGGGCGGTGAAGGCGCATATAGCTTTTTTCAAACAGGGCTTGGCGAAGCCGACAGGATTGTAAAGCTGCGAAAACCACTATTGGGGCGATGATTTGTTGTCACCTTGGAGGGGATGACACGAGAAAGCAGCTCTCTCGTTTCATTCTGAACCCCCCACAGCGTCAAATTTCAGTAGTTGTAGTAATCCGGGAGCATATGCGCCTTCATTGTCAAGGTACCGTATCTCAAGTCACTGCATAAGATTCCGACAATATTAGCAGACCACTGATTTTGTTCGATGTGGCTCGGACCATGTCTCAGGGTCAGCTATAAGCTATATCTCATAGGGGAGAACCAAGTGTCAGAAGCTGCTGCGCCGCCCACCAAGAGGGTGGCTATCCTATACTCCGAGAGCAGCGAAGGTGAGTACTCGCTCAGGATGCGTCTCAAGCATGACGACCTGAAGCTGATTCGTACACGCTCCCTGGACTCACTGATTCTGCTTTGCCAGCGACATGACCCTACAGTGGTGCTGATCCGATCTGTGGCTCTGGCGCGCGATATTGCGACTATCTTCAAAAGGCTCACCAGCCTCGGGATGGACTTCAGCCGCCATCCTACCGTTCTACTGGTTCGATCACGAGTCGTGCGAAGCGTCACACCGTTGCTGGAGATCGGCCTTGAAGATATCATTGACATTGAAAAAGAAGGGGATCTGCTGGTTGAGCGAATCAAGGAGATAAGTGATCGCGCAGCTGCGCAAAGGCAGAACCGACTCAACCAGCCGACGGTAGAAGAGGGGACGCGCGGTAAACTCTCGGACATGAGCATCATTGACCTGATTCAGGCGCTCGGGCCAAGCCAGCGAACAGTGCGGATTACGGTGACCGCCGGCGATGGGGATAGCGAGTCGTTAGTCATATATCTGAACCGGGGCGTCATCACGCACGCGACGTTGGGGGAGAAGAAATCTGAGGAGGCTATGTATCACGCCCTCACCTGGAGCGAGGGCACCTGGCTGCTTGAACCGATTGACAGCGGTAAGATTCCCGAGACCAACGTTACTCTTCCCAATGAGCATATCCTGATGGAGGGTTGTCGCCTCATCGATGAGGGCACGCAAGTCTAAAGACCCTCCTCTCGCCAGTAGTTTCTCATTGCCATATAGCAACAATTCGCTCGCTCTCAGATTCCCTTGGACTCCCTACGCCAATTCGTTATTTTCCCAGCCGTCATGAGAGCGGGAATATGAGCGAAAATTTCGACCCAAAGGTCAATTACGAAAATAGCCGGGCACGCGTCGGCTGGGTGCCGCTGAAGAAGGCGACTCCGGAAACGTACCGGAAGATTGGCTATAAATCGGGGCTGGAGGTTCATCAACAGCTCAAGACAAAGAAGAAACTCTTTTGTCGCTGTCCAGCTGGCATCTACCAGGGGCCGGATGAATATGACGCCGAAGTAATCCGCCATATGCGTCCGACATTGAGCGAACTCGGTGAGTATGACGGCACAGCCTTGATGGAGTTCAAGACTAAGAAGAACGTGATCTATCGCATCAAAGGGGAGACGGCCTGCACCTACGACATCGATGACACACCGCCGTTTCCGCTTGACCGCGAGGCACTCGAATACGCGCTGAAGATCTCGTTGATGCTGAAGTTGAATATCGTCGGCGAGCTTCATATTACCCGCAAGCAATACCTAGATGGCAGCATACCGACCGGATTCCAGCGCACCGGCATTATCGGTATTGAGGGTGAGATCCCCCTTAAGAAGAAAACCGTGCGCATCATGCAGCTGAGTATCGAAGAGGATGCCTGCCGTGAGGTATCCGATATCGGACACTGGCGCATCTACACGACCGATCGTCTGGGGATGCCGCTGATTGAAACTGTAACTTACCCCGACATGCTTACCCCGCTTGAATGTGCGGAGGCAGCTCAGTACCTGCGCTTTCTGGCGCGCAGTTCGGAGGTGGTGCGCACGGGGATCGGCGCGGCGCGCGAGGATGTCAACGTGAGCGTGAAAGGTGGAACACGTGTCGAGATCAAGGGTGTCTCGCACATCAAATGGATTCCCCGGTTGACTCATACCGAGGCGTTCCGACAGGTGGCTTTGCTGCAAATCCGTGATCTGCTGCGCGAGAGGATTAAGAATCCAACTGAATGGAAAATCACGCACACCGAGTTGGAACCCGCGATGCTGCCACGAGAGCATAAAGCCTTCCAGCGCCTCAAGGCGCGAGGTTGGATTGTAACGGCCATTAGCCTGCCAAAGTTCAAGGGGATTCTATCTCACTATACCCAGCCCGGAAAGATGTTCGCGAATGAAATCAGCGACCGGCTGAAGGTCATCGCCTGCCTGGAACGACCAAATCTGCTGCACTCCGAACAATTTAATATTGAGAATGAACGGGTGGAATTGGATGCCATCCGCAAGCTTCTCCAAACAGACGAAGGTGACGCCCAACTTGTAGTTTGGGGACCTCCGGAGGATGTTCAGACCGCGCTTGAGGTCATTGATGAGCGCTGCCGGATGGCTATGGAGGGGGTACCGAACGAGACGCGCAAATCATTACCGGACGGCACCACGATTTTCGAGCGGGTGTTGCCGGGGCCCGATCGTATGTATCCCGACACCGACACCGCGCCGATTCCGATTCGCGATCAACTGATCGAGAGTATGGGTAAGAATTTACCGCCGCAGGTAGTGGAACGGATGAAATTGCTGAATCAGTGGCAGGCGCCGGCTGATACCCACGCCTATATTCTGCGGAACAATCTTGTCCCTCTGATTGAACGAGTTGTCTCCGACTGTAACCAGGAGCCAAAGTTTGTTGCGACGTTTTTCGGGCATACTCTTAAGAATATTGAAGGCCGAGTGAAGCCAGGTGCAGATTTCAGCTACGAACGCGTCTACGACCTCTTCCGTTTTGCACAGCAACAAAGACTGACGCGCGATATACTGGCAAGAATGCTGCCTGTGGTATACAAGCATCCCAACATGCACTTTGAGTCGGTTCTACTTACAATAGACTTCAAGCCGATGTCGATGGATGATATCCTGGGGTTCGTCCCCTCTTTGAAACGCAAATTCAAAGAAATCGGGACTACCGAGAATTCGGGTGCGGATGTGCGCTGGGTGATGGGACATTTGCGCGACCGTGCCTGCGGGAATGTGCCGCTTAGCGACTTGAAAGAGCGGGTGGAGGTGGAGCTGCACAATGGCTGATCTGTTCAAAGGCTATAAAGGTGCGGCACGAGGGGTGCTGACCGATTTCAATGTGCGCGTGTGGGGTGAGGTCACCGTTGAATCAACGCGTGGCACCTTCAAGGGAATCCTGCTGCCGCGCAGTGAAAACGATGATGACCAGCATCTGGTACTGAAATTGGCCACTGGCTACAATGTAGGCATCGCGGTCTCGACAATCACGAACATCGTCGAAGAGGGCTACAAGGAGGCGCATTACAAAATTCCTGAAAAGGAATTTCCCTTCACTCCCAATCAGCCGAATGTCAAGCTGCTTGGAACCGGCGGCACGATTGCTTCACGGCTGGATTACCGCACCGGCGCGGTGATTCCGGCGTTTTCGCCGGGTGAGTTATATGGCGCCGTCCCGGAGCTGGCAGATATTTGTAATCTTACCACTGAAAAACTCTTCGCGGTGTTTTCTGAGAATATGGGGCCGGAACAATACAAGACGCTGGCGATTGCGATCGGGCAGGAGATCGAGAAGGGAATCGACGGAATCGTCATCGGGCACGGCACCGATACGATGCACCATACCGCATCGGCGCTGGCATTCATGATCCAGAACCCGCCGGTGCCGATTGTGATGGTGGGTTCGCAGCGTTCCTCCGATCGGCCTTCCTCCGATGCCGCTCTCAACCTGATGCACGCCACGAAGACGGCTGCGGAGTCCGATATTGCTGAAGTGATGGTGTGCATGTTTGGTCCGACTTCGGATGAGTATGGCTTACTGCATCGGGGAACAAGGGTGCGCAAGATGCACTCATCCTATCGCTCGACATTTCGGACAATCGGGGACATTCCTCTTGCCATGGTGAATCGCACGACGATCACGCCGATCCAGAACAGATACAACCACCGCCGCAAGGATCGCCGAGTCAAGATCACGCCGACTTTCGAAGAGAAAGTTGCGATTGTCTATTACTACCCCAATATGCAGCCCGATATTATCGAAGCGCTGATCGACAACGGCTACAAAGGCATCGTGATCGCGGGTACGGGTTTGGGGCATATCAACAAGCCGCTCTATCCTGCCATTGAGCGCTGTCAGCGCGAGGGGATTGCCGTCTATATGACGGTACAAACACTGTGGGGCTTCGTCCACATGTTCGTCTACGACACCGGCCGCGACTTGATGGCTAAGGGGATCATCCCGCTGGGCAATATGCTTCCCGAAGTCGCCTACTGCAAGCTTGGCTGGGCGATGGGGCAGACGGACGACTTAGAAAAGGTGAAGGAACTGATGCTTACCAACATCGCGGACGAAATCACCGACCGTGAACCGTACAACGGCTACCTGATTTTCCAGGGTGGCGTACCGGAAGTGGAGCGGTTTTTGAAGACGGTGCACAGGTAGGTCTGGTTCACCTGGAACCTGACTGGTGTATCTCATCCAACACACCCCGTCTTCCGAGCCCGACAAGTCGGGCTTCGGAATCCACCCCTCTTGATAGAGGGGAATTGCGCTGGGCGCGTGTGGGCGTGTCGAAACCACAAGGGTTTTGACTTACTTGTCTGGATTCCGGGTCAAGCCCGGAATGACATGCTCTCAGAGCGGCGCTATCAAAGTTGTGATCGTCGCACTATTCGTGTAGTGTCAAGTTCCGAATGAACTTGACCTACTTGCTGGCCGCATCCAAGCCGTCACGTCACAATCGCGCCCGCCAGGCGTGCCTGATCAAGACGTGACGTAACGGTGTGTCAAACCATCTCGCTCCTGCGAAAAAGTGATTGCTCCATTGCGCGAAAGGGTGGATAATTGATCCATAATCTCAATCGGAAGAAAGCGAGTGTATATGTCTAAAGTAGTACTCAAACCTGCACGTGGGTATGATCCCAGGACGCAGGCAAAGATCGGATGGTTGGCCGCCCAGATGGACGATCAACTGAAGTGGTTGAAAAAGGCAGTCAAGGGCCTGACCGTGAGGCAACTGGAGTGGCAACTCCGACCCGGCATGAATACGGTGGGCATGCTGCTGGCTCATCTGGCAATAGTCGACCTGTGGTGGATAACGCTGGCTTCCAAAGGCGCACTGACTGAGGAGGAATGGACAAAGCTGTCAAGGCGCGTCTGCGGTTTTGTCGATGACGGAATCCCGCTGGGAGCGGACGGCAAGCATCCGGCATACATCAAGGGTTACTCGGTTGAGAAGTACATTGGTGCGCTGACCAAAGTCCGCCGTCTCGTGCATAAGGAACTCAAAAAGTGGCGCGACCGCGATCTGGAACAGCTCTACAGTTTTCGCAAAAGCCAATTCTCTAAATCATGGACGCTGTATCACGTGCACGAGCATTTCTGCGGGCATCATGGGCAAGTACTTCTGCTTAAACATATGATGCGGGATAAGGGAGTGCTTAGAGAAAAGAAAAAGTAGGTCGAAAGGCTCGCCTCTCGACAACCAGCCAGAAAGAGGGATGTCGAAACCGCAATGGCTTCGACCTATCCGCTATATGTACGGCCAGGTCGGATCAGCTTCAAACAAGCGCCGTCTAAGTTCGAAGTAGCGTTCCTGAAACTCCTCCAGATTCTCGAATCCCCATTTTTCGGCGAAGACCAAGTATGAAAACAGCAGTCGCATCTTGCCGAACATCGG
>CAYXUL010000097.1:0-7796 GCA_964468475.1 uncultured Ignavibacteria bacterium
TAGCCACTATTACTCGTAATGCAATCATCCCGCAATGTATGGGCATAATCCCAGACATGGGAAATTGCACAGATTCGTGCCTCCAGCGGGGCACCGATTTATCTGTCTGTTAAACAAGGACTTAAATTGTCAATGCAAATCGCCGTACTGCCTGTTCAGATTTGGCACTAAAGTTGCACAATTCTCTGGTGAGCGAGCCTGACCGAGCACACCGAGCGAACAGAAAAAAGTACCAGCAAACCGTAAACCCAGGCGCGCTCCCAGCAACCGGAGGTTTCCCCATGGCCAAAAAGAAGAAATCGACCTATAAGTTGCCCAAAAAGACCTGCTGGCATCTTTATTCACTTCAGAACTTAAGCGAAGAAAAATTCGTGAAAGTAGTGAATAAAATCCTCCGCCAGGAATGGCAGGTTATCAAGTAAGGGGAGCCCGTTAACTGCCGCAACAGCAGCAGGATTGCAGGCAGAAGCTTTCAGTTTCGCGCAGGAGTCCTTCAAGAAAGTATGGGATTTGCCCCATACTCGTGAGCTCAAAAAGCTCAATTTCCGACTGAAATATTCCGATTAAGTACAGTAGACAGGCCCTAAAACCAAAAAAGCTTGACATCGACGTTGTGTCCGGATATCTTCGGCGAGCGCTGGTTCGAGGGGATGATTCCGGGCACAAGACACCAATAAGTTGCTTACATGATTCGTTCTAGTAAGTCAGACGCTTAGGTGGCAGAATACGTCGCAAGCTTGAGTTGCTAACGCGATTTGAAAAGTACTTCGAGAGGTCATGAAACGGAAACTATCGGTATTTATTGTTCCTGATTCCGGCGACGTACGCCAATTCTCTCTGACCAAGCCGTTGATTATTACGGCACTGGCCGGTATAGTGCTGTATCTGGGCCTTTCCTTAGGATTCTCCTACGGTTTCTTCACCACCAAAGTCAAAGAGCACAAGATCGATGAACTGACTCGCGAAAACAAGTTCCTCACCGCCAAGATTGACGAGTTTAACCAGTCAATCGAAGGCCTGCAGGGTCAACTCGCTGATCTGACTGATAAAGAAAAAGCTATCCGCACGATTTTTGAACTGCCTGAGATAGATCCCGGTGAGCGTCAGCTCGGTATCGGCGGACCGAATATGCTGCCGATGGAGGAAGAGGTCGTTCCCAGCCGTGTTTCGGCCTACCAATCCGAGGCCCAACTCGATCGACTTCTGGCAGAGACGAAATTCGAAAAAGAACAGTTCAATGATGTCTACCAGGCTCTGCTCGACAAGCGTGATGATCTCGATCATACGCCGTCGATCATGCCCACCAAGGGCTGGATAACACGCGGGTATGGCAACAAGCGTGATCCTTTTACCGGCGAGATGAAACTTCATGCCGGCGTGGATATTTCTAATCGCATCGGCACCCCGATAATCGCTACCGCGGAAGGAACTGTAGTCACGGTCGGACGCCAGCGGGGCGGCCTGGGCAAAATGGTCAAGATCGATCACGGCAACGGTTACATGACCGTGTATGGTCATCTTTCCGAATTCAAGGTCAAGCGCGGCCAGAAGGTGAAGCGCGGTGAGGTCATCGCCTTGATGGGCAACACCGGCCACTCTACCGGACCGCATGTCCATTACGAAGTATTCAAAGATGGACGTACCGTCAATCCGCTGAATTACGTCATCACGTACGCCGCGGCCAATTGACGCCGTCGGCTCCTGGTTCGAACAAACTTTGTGAACACCGAAACTACATCATCCGCTTTTGTGGTCAAAATCGGTCGCAGAAGCTGAATCACTTGACACACACAGAAAAGCATTGTAAATTAAGAACGTAATGGGAACGGCCCCGCAACCGGACCTGCCTCAGAGATAACTGCCGTTCAAGAGGCGCATGCTTTTATCGACACCAAATCAACCTGGACTAAGTACGTTCCGAATTATCGCGTAACAACATTCAAATACGGGGGAAATGAAAACAAAACGAGGCTGGCGACCGAATTTGCCTCATTTCCGGAACACAGGGACGATATATGTGTTTAAGTTAATGATGGCATTGAGCGGTCGATGTTTAACAGAAATGGGATGAGAGGCGAAAGATGAGAAACATTAGGAAGTCCAAGAGCAAGAAGCTGTTAGACGACGATTTTGAACTGAACGACTCTGAACAGGCAGCGCAGACCGACAAGGACCAGAACGAAGCGGAAACCGTCGAAATCATCAAGAGAATCCAGGGCGGCGAGAAATCAGCTTTCGGCGAATTGATGAAGAAATACAAGAATCAGGTCGCCGGAATCGCTTATCGCATGGTTGGCGATTATGACGAAGCCAAGGATGTCTCACAGATGGTTTTCGTGAAAACTTCGCGAAACCTGGATCGGTTTGATACGACCAAGAAGTTCTCGACGTGGCTGTATCGCATCACTGTCAACGCTTCGATCGATTACATCCGCAAGCAGCGGAAGCATCGCCACGAGGCAATAGACAACTATACTGACTCGGTCGAGACCGTGGGGGATTCACCCGACACCAGTCTGTATCGCAAGAATATTAAGGAATGCATTTTGCAGGCCGCGGATGCGTTGAACGACAAGCAGAAGGCTGCTTTCCTGCTCCGCGACATCGACGGACACGAAATTCAGGAAGTGTCCGAGATTCTTGGAATGCCGGAGGCAACCGTACGCTGGTACCTTCATCGTGCCCGCCTGCGTCTGCGCAAAGAATTGGTGCGCAAATACCCCGCTTTCGTGAAGAAGGCCGGAGTTGTGCTCGATCAGCCGGCGCGCAAGTTCTGATGCTAAGTTTGATGTTGAATTTGACGCTTAGTATGAAGGATTAATCCTTTTTCATATTAACCTCCCGAGTGACCGACGTGGCGCACGCCACGTCGGTTCTTTTTTTACCTGTGACAGTGTTGGTTTTGCGGTTTAATTCGACTTTGGTTCGGGAGGGATTGTCCCATGCAGAATACCATGGGCGGTGGTTGACGCCCAAACTGAGCCGTCGGCATCCTCCCAGGTGGCCTGAAACTGCATATCAGTTGCTGATCCTCGGTACCAACTGAGCGAGCCGTCGTAGGATACATAAAAACCATCCCCGGAAGCGAGATAGAGCACGTTCTTGCTGCCGACTTCCAGCGAGCGGACGTCCGGGGTGTTGAGACCGGAACTACTTTTCACCCAGTTGACGCCGCCATCTTCGCTGCGCATAACGCCGACCCCATTCACTCCTGCAACTGCAGATTCTGCGGAGATAAACTCTATCTGGCTTACGTACTTGCTTTCGAAAGCGGACGACTCCAACTTCTCCCATAAGTCGCCGCCTTCCGAGCGGAGTATTGTCGCTCGACCACCTGCGTAAATAGCGCCATCCGGACCCAACGACAGCGAAACTACAATGTCGGGCAGAGATCGCGCCTGCCAGACGGAGCCAAACTGGCCTGCTGCATAGAGGGTACTTCCATAGTAAGGAAGGGCATAAATCGTACCGTTTGAAGCCACGGCAATCGGCAGGGAACTCACTGTCCCATCGGGTATTCGGGAGGAATCCCACCGCAGCGCGGCCTCATCGAGCCGATACACATACCCGCCGGCGCTGCTTACAATCAGCGAACCGTCCGGGAGTCGTGCCAGATTCCCGACATTCAGGCTATGAAGTCCGGCTATTACCGGCTCCCAGCTGGCGCCTTGATCCGTGGAACGCCACACGCCCGCACCGCCGGTGGCGGCGTAAAGATGCCCCTCGTTGGAGCGGAGAATTCCTTCCTCGACGGCCGCAGCATACGGCAAACCAGAGTTGATTAACTCCGTAATTTCGCCATTCACAATCCTGAGAACGCCGACATTTGCATAGCCGAGCAAGAGTCCGCCCTGCGGGGATGTGGTCAGCGAGAAAACTACGCTCAGAGAATCACCGGAAAATATCTGCTCCCAGTCAACACCGTCGGTGGACTTCCAGACGGCACCGGCCGCCGAACCGACCAGGTAGCTGCCGTCTGAGCTCTTTACTGCTGCGGTGGGATCAGCGGGGATCGCTGCAAAATCCTCCCAGGTCGATCCCCCATCGTAGCTAATCAAGCTTGGTTGATTTGTGTAATCTACCAGTAGGGCTGAACCACCCCCCAAAGCGATGATTCTCTCGGAATACTTGAACGGCGAATCGACCACTTTCTCCCACGACTGGCCATCATCCTTTGAGCGCCACACATTCCCCCGCCGCGCCAGCAGGAATATCTCACCGGTCGCCGTCATGGCAATTCCTTGAATTTCCTCACCCAGATCGGCGAATAACTGCCAGTCTATTGGCGAAACATCGGTAACGTAAAGCCCCGATTGCGTGGCGGCAAAGATGCGCTGATGAGGCTTATCGAAGTATATTTCGTTAACATCGCCAACCGCGAACTGCATCGACCAGGTTTGGCCGTCATCAGTTGAGGCGAGGATGCCATCGACATCTGCTGCCAATACGAGGTTGCTGCTTATCTCCTCAAAATCCCCAACACTCGAGTTGTCGCGAGTCATCACCCAGGTATCGCTGCCAGAAGGGAGGCGATAAATCGCGCTGGAAATATTGCCCAGTACGGTACCGTCGGACAAGGTAGCAAGTTCATAGGCAGTGCCGCCGCGCGGACCGCCTTTGCTCTCCCAATTAATGTCGATCGTGTTGTTATCGTTGCGGGTCGGACTACTGCAGGAAAGCGTCGGTAAGAGCACGGCGACAGTCAGCGCAAAAGCCGAGATGCTTGCGCCCACAGAAGTCTTGATTTGATTAATACGGTTGGACAACGTATACTCGAAATTACGATGCACTGTGAGTTACCTAGTGATACACGGCTCCAGCGATTGTGACGCAGAACATTTCCTGGGAGAGCCATATTGTTTCGACCGGCAAAGATATTGATATGTTTAATCTAAAGAGGAATTTAGCGTGAATCGGGAATCAAGGAAGAGAATGAAAGTCTGGAGAATCACCCTCCTGAGGAGTTTTAGTCGTCTGAGATTAGTACAAGGTCTTGTCATGGCCTTAGCCGCTTGTCTGCTATTGCCAGCGGTAACCGTTGCGCAGCAGGCGAGTGTTAATGCCGACTCCCTCATGGGAGTGGCAAATGGCTTCCTGCAGTCGGGAAGCTGGCAGCAGGCGGCAGACCTGTATAAACAGGTGGTTGCGGCAGACACCTCAAATATTCAGGCGCAGTTTTTCCTGGGGCAATGCGAGTATCGCCTCGGAAACTACGCTGCTGCTGAGCAAGCCTGGGAAGTGGCAGATTCGGCGGGGTATCGTCAGCAAACGACGCGCTACAATCTGGCTGTCACCTCAATCAAGCTGGGCAAAATTGAAGCGGCATTCACGTGGTTGGCGCAGGCGCTAAAATCTGGTTTCGATCGCGTCGATATCCTTAAATCTGATCCCGATCTCGACACCCTGCGCAGTGATGATCGCTGGCCGGCGGTAGTCAAGCGAGCCGACCAGAATGCTCGCCCCTGCGTGTATGAACCGGTATTTCAAATCCTCGACTTCTGGGTGGGGGAGTGGGACGTCTACGTCTCCACAGACCAGAAGGTAGGCCATAGCGTGATCCACAAGAAAGTCGATGACTGCGTGCTTGAAGAGGACTACACCCAGCAGGATGGTTTCGTCTCCGAAACGATCATGTACTACGAGCCGTACGCCGACGAATGGCGCATGCTGTGGATTACCGGTAACCCGATTGCGCTAGGTGGAATCAAGGAAAAGGTCCTGACAGCCGTTTATGACAAAGGCTCAATGAGATTTCAGGGCCAGTTACCCGCTCCGGAAGGGGGTAAGTATCTTGACCGTACCACGATCACACCACAGGGCAATGATCGCATCAACATGACTGTCGAGCAGTCTCATGATGGGGGCAATAGCTGGGATACCACCTTCCGCGGCTACTACAAGCGGGTCAAGAAAGCGCAGCAGACGGGATCCGACAAATAGCGCTCTCTTCAGTAATTACAATCTGACTGGAACAGACCGTCTCAGAGACAGGTTTTCCCTATGGTTTCCAAGCCATCCGCTAACGATATCGCCAGCATCAAAGCGGCGTGTCTCTCCAGAATCCTTGCTGACTTGATTGTTACCGATTTCCCGATCACGATGGTTGATATGGGTACCGGGGCTGGAACGCTGGCGCTGTTGTTTCGCTCGAAATTCCCACAAGCAAAGATCATCGGCATTGATAAGAAGGTGGCTCACGTTCGGCAGCTGATTCAAGACGGGGTAATTGAGGGAATAACCGTGTTGGAAGAGGATATCAGGGCAACGTCACTCGACTCCGATAGTGTTGAAGCTGTGTTCTTCTACAACATGGTCAAGCACATGGCCCGACCAGCGCTGCTGGATGCGTTCAAAGAGTCTCGGCGAGTCTTAAAGAACGACGGCAGAATCATAGTTATCGATCTTTACCCGAAGCCACGAAATGCTGCTCAACGACTGCTGTTGCAAGCTTATGAAATCGAGAACGAAATCGACGTCTTGCTGGGCGAAGCTCCGGAACTCTTTCGCCAACCTGAGGAGGTTGCAGGTGATCTGGCTCGTTGCGGCTTTCAGATCGAAAGAACCCGAGTGTATGAGCAGGAGGTTATCACGCTGCCGATATCGGCATGGGATTCACTTTGCGAAGGTCTGCTGAAATCGAGCCAGGGTCTTAGCCGCGAGATCGCGGCGGATTTCAGGGAAAGAACAAAAAAACTCGGCGAGCAGGTTCAAGTCGACGGCTTGCAGACTTCCCCCTTCTATGCAGTAGTCGCCCGTTCCGCAAAACCTGCGGCTGCGAACTCAGCCTAGTGTCTGCGCGGTTGCCTGCCCGACTTCCGCTTGAACCCGAATCCCACCAATCCTCCGATGATAGCTGCCGGTAACGTGACCATACCCGCCATCACGATTTCGAACGGCCAGAGGTTATGAGAGGTCGGATCACCGGCCACTTCCACGATAATTCTCAGGATTACCGCGACTGGCCCCGAAGCGCCGATCATGCAAGCGATCATGATCGAAGTGGGAGTATCGGACGTCGCGAATATGGCTGCAACTGCAAGAGGAATCAGGCTGAAGGGTAGTATCTGCTGGAAGACATCAAGGCTGCCATAGGGCGCAAACCACCAGAAACAGCCGATCGCCACAGTGGCAATTGCTGCCGCCAACAGCGACTTGCGAATTGGGAACGGTGAGCGAGGGCGTGCCTGTTGCATATAGGTATTGTATCGGTTTGACAGATTTATTCTTCAGCAAGGGCAAGCGCTGCGAGAATTCCGCAACCTGAAGATTGCGGCGCCCCACTGGCAGGGTGCACCGAAAGACCTGTCTCTTCCAGACGCGGAATTGCTCTATTTGCTCTTCCGCACTATCCAGCGGGCAGCAGTAGCTTTCTTAACCACCTTGAATCCGGCTAACTTGAAGGCTGCCGGTACTCCGGTGAAGGCAAAGGTATCAGGCATCCGCTCTTTCCTGGGGACTACCGGGTAACCCTCGACGATAGTCGCGCCTTTCTTGAAAGCGTATTCAGCCGCTGCTTCCAGCAGTGCTGCTGCCACACCGTTACGGCGGTGATCTTTGTCAACAAAGAGACAGACGATCGACCACACCGGTTTGTCATCGAGACGTTTCATCGTGCGGGAGCGGTCCAGCACCGGGAATTCATCGCGAGGCGCCACCGAGCACCAGCCAATTGGCTTTTTACCGGCATACGCCAGCAGGCCGGGTGCTCTGCCCGAATCCACCAGCTGCTTCAGCTTGCGGCGATTACCTGCTCCCTTATTCTTGGACCAGTCCGACCTGTTTAGCCGCCACCACAT
>CAYXUL010000098.1:0-2029 GCA_964468475.1 uncultured Ignavibacteria bacterium
AGCTTCTCGACAGCCTCCAGGCTCACACCGTTGTACATCGAGACACGAATACCGCCGACAGAGCGATGGCCCTTGAGACCGATGAAACCGTTTGCTTTGGCGTCGGCGACGAAGTTGGCTTCCATCTCTTCCGACACCATCCGCAGGGTCGCATTCATCCAGGAACGGCTGTCCTCGCGCACGGTACCCTTGTAGAAACCATCTGACTCATCGATGATTCCGTAAATGATATCCTTCTTCTGCTTGTTGATCTTCTCAAGCTCATCAAGCCCGCCAATCGACTCTATCCATTTCAGGAATAGCTGCACCATGTAGACGTTGAATACCGGCGGAGTATTGTAGGTGGAGTCCTTCTCGATGTGAGTCTTGTAATTGAGGATCTTGGTGGTGCCTTCCTTGATCTTCGCCAGCATATCATCACGCATAATTATAAGAGTCACACCCGCCGGGCCGATATTCTTCTGCGCACCGGCGTAGATCATGGCGATTTTGCGGACGTCAAAATGACGCGAGAGAATGTCAGACGACATATCCACAATCAAGGGCACGTTGCCTGTGTCGGGGTAGTAGTGCCATTGGGTGCCGAAGATAGTGTTATTTGAGGTCAAGTGCACGTAGGCAGCCTTCGGATCAAGTTTAAGCTGATCGGGCGAGGGAACGAAGGTATATTTGGCTTCCTCCGACGTCACCGCGATGTTGACTTTACCGAAAAGCTTCGCTTCCGATATTGCTTTGGCGGACCAGGCGCCGGTATTGATATAGTCTGCCGATTGATTCGATGAGAGGAAATTCATCGGGATCATGGCAAACTGGAGTGAAGCTCCTCCGCCCATGAAAATGATACTGTAATTGTCGGGCAGTTGTAACAGTCGTCGCAGAGTCTTCTTGGTGTCGTCAAGGATGGCATCGAAATCTTTACTGCGATGGCTCATCTCCATAATTGAGAGACCGAGACCTTTGTAATCCAGCAGTTCTTTCTGCGCCGCTTGTAGCGCTTCCAGCGGCAGCGCCGCCGGACCGGGATTAAAATTGTATACGCGTCCCATAACCGTCATTCCTTATAGATCCTTAGTCCTAGGATATTCTCTTATTGTAAGTCCCCAAAAACTTGCCAATTACGCGATCTACTACTTTGCCGATGCGCAGCAGATTCTCCGCTGTCGAAGCACCGATGTGCGGCGTCAGCAACGTGTTCGGAGCATCAAGCAGCGGTGATTTTTCGGGAGGGTCGCTGTACCATACATCGTTGCAGAAGAACCCAACCTTCCCGGACCTAAGCGCCTCAGCCATGTCGTCCTCATTCACACATTTGCCGCGGCCGGTGTTGATAACGACTACACCATCCTTCATTTTCGCAATCGTCTTCTTATTGATAAATCCGAGCGTCTTTTCGGTAAGGGGCGTGTGCAAAGTAAGATAGTCGGCAGCTTCCAGTACCTCATCCATCGACACTTTGATGGTGATATAGTCATGAATATCAACCGTAGGATCATAGCCCACGGTGTTCATCCCAAACGCCACCGCACGTTTTGCCATCTCGGTGCCGATCTTGCCGCAGCCGAGCAGGCCGAGCGTCTTGCCAGACAACTCGGAACGTTTCAGTTCCTTCTTGAGCCATTTGCCCTCTTTCATCGATCGATCTGCCTCCACAATGTGATTAGGCACGGCGATCATCAGCGCAAACGCTAATTCTGCCACGGCGATACTTGATGCTTCGGCGGTGTTGTGAACTTCGATGCCTTTGGATTCGGCATAGGCAACATCGATATTGTCCAGTCCGACACCACCGCGGATGATCAGCTTTAGTTTCTCACCTTTGTCGATGTAGTCCTTGTCGCAGGTCGTCTTGGAGCGCACGAGCACGATTTCGGCGTTGGGCAGATCATCTTTGTTGTCGGTCACCTCGCCATACTTGCCAAGCAACCCCGGAAGGGAAGGATCGAATGCGTCGGAGATTAGTATCTTCATATCGGAAAAACCTCAAAGCAAGGAGTTGATCTCAGTCATACAGCAGATTAACCACCAGCCC
>CAYXUL010000098.1:2129-5243 GCA_964468475.1 uncultured Ignavibacteria bacterium
GTACATCCCAGTCACACTGTCGATCTCGGGATCGACGGCTCTGTTTTCAGGCGCTGGCGATATCTCAAAGCGCTGTTCAACCTTCTCGATGAATTCTTTTTCACTCAGACCATTGAGATCGCGCACAACGCGATTGTAGGATAGTATCCGCAATTGATTCTCGGGAAAAACCACCGTGAGAAAGTAATTGAAAGGCTCGTCACCGCTGTAGTCGGGCTTCAGGTTGCGTCTTTCTTTGCAAACATTAGCAGCAGCGGCGCAGCGATGGTGACCATCAGCGATATAGGTAGCGCTAAGAGCTTCGAAGCCTGAAGTGATCTTGCGGATTGAGTCGGTGTCATCCACAATCCAGATTCGATGCCTGACATCAGCCGCAGTAAAATCAAACTTGGGATCACCTGTGGTTGCGTCAGCAAGCAGGTGGTCGAGCGTGTCATTCGGAGGATAGAACAGGAATACCGGGCCCGGCTGGGCATTCAGTATGTCGGTCAAACGAGTACGATCCGATTCTTTGTCAGGGCGTGTGAACTCGTGGCGCTTGATGGCACCCTTGAAGTAGTCATCGACGCTTGAGAGCAGCATATAGCCGGTCTGTTCGACATCACGCCAGTTGAGGCGATAGATGTAGATCGATTCCTTCGAGTCGCGGATCATGGTCTCATCGTCGATGAACTTCTGCAGGTTCTCCTTTGCCCGCAAGTAGAGGTCCATGCTGGCCGGTTCATCGGCGGGATCAAAGGTGATCTCCGGTTTGGTGACTCGCAGAAATGAGTACTTATTGGTTGAGGCCAGCGCACGGGCTTCTTCAGTTGAGAGCGTGTCATAAGGTGGCGCAGCCACCATTTCCACTAAGTTCGCCTTGGGCCGCAACCCCCTAAATGCCTTTACTTTAACCATGATAACATCTCATCCATTCGCGCTGACGGCGCCTGAACGCAAACCTCCTGAATTCACGCTGTATACTATCAAAATAGGCCTAAAACGCAAGTTCTTCCTTTCACAATCGCTACGTGATGCGGGTGGGTGGGTGTTTGGAAAGCGTGGTCACAGAACACCGCCGGAACGGTGCGGCACGCAACTGCGCCGAAGTAGGGCAGGTCTTATAAGCGACCTGGCATCAGGCTCCAAATTGAAATCTTAAGAAATTCTGTTGCGCGGCAAACTCCGGCGCGTATTTTGCGTGTCGGAAAAGAAAATGCCGTTGGGAGTGGCAGCCGAATAGGTTGCCTGAGATAACAACCCTCGAACCTGATCCGGATAATACCGGCGGAGGAAAACGGCAGCGTAAGATCTTCATCATGCTCCCAGCTTTTTTGAATCAGGGAGCCTCACGTTGCCGTTTCTAAAGCGTAGTTTCGAGCGCATCAGGAGCGGCACTTTTGTTGGTGGTAGTCGAACCTGGCCGGCGTTGATTGCCGGCTTCATCCTGAAGTGAGGTCTCTGATGATTCGCCAAGCAAACCTTTTGACAATTATGGCAACAGCGTTATTGCTGCTTGCGCCGGAGTTTCTTTACGCTGCGACTATTAGTGGTACCGTCGTCGACCCGGACGGCAAACCGATTGTGGGCGCAAATATTGCCGTCGATGGCGGTCGGATAGAGGCAGCGTCGGGCGAGAATGGCGCCTTTCACTTGGCTGTCGACCTGGGCGAAGCTCATGATCTAACCTTCACCCACGTTGGCTTTCGGCCACGGATGGTTAAGATAACCAACGATAAGCCTCTCACAGTCGAACTCCAGCCCACTGTCTATCCGGAGCAGGGGATTACCGTAACCGCGTCCCGCGCCCAGGCCGGGGTATCTCCGGTGGCATTCAGTGACTATACAGCACGTGATCTCAAGCGAGATTATTCAATCGGCGAGTTTCCGCTGCTGTTGGCGACCACGCCCAATCTTTACGCCTACGCGGATGCCGGTGGCGGTCTGGGGTACAGCTACATTCGTATTCGGGGTTTCGATGACAAGCGTGTCTCGACCTACATCAACGGTGTACCTCTTAATGATCCGGAGGATCAGGCCACTTATTTTGTTGATCTTCCCGACTTTGCCGCCAATGTCAAGGATATCCAGGTGCAGAGGGGTATTGGCAATTCGCTATACGGGGATGCTTCTTTCGGCGGTTCGGTGAATATCGTCTCGTCAGGTATCGAGCAGGATCGTTCGATCGCGGTTTCGACCGGCTACGGCGGCTTCTGGAGCGGCAGCGATTGGGTCGGCCACATGGAGAAACAGTCATTGGAGTACAATTCCGGCCTGATGGATGGCCGCTGGAATTTCTCAGGGCGCTATTCCCGCCAGCTCTCCGATGGCTACCGCAAAGAGTCGTGGTACAATGGCTGGTCCTACTATCTTTCTCTGGCAAGGCTTGACCCGAACATGACCACGACCGTAAACATTTACGGGGGCCCGATGCGGATGCATCTGGCATACTACGGAATTTCCCCGGAACAGATGGCGGCTGACCGTCGCTATAACCCGCTTACTTACAGCAACGAAACTGACAACTTCAACCAACCGCACTATGAAGTCCACAACAGTCTGAAACTGGGGGAGAAGACGACTCTCAACAACACGCTTTTCCATATACATGGGGATGGTTACTATGAACAGTACAAGAAGGACCAAACCTACTCCGACTACAGTATCCCGCCGACGGAGATAACCAATGATCAGGGGCAGGTAATTGATGAAATCACTTCAGGCGATCTGGTACGCCAGCAGCACGTGAACAAAAACCAATGGGGCTGGAGTCCCCGGCTTGACTTCAAGCAGGAGAGGGGAGATCTGAACGTTGGCGGACAGTTCTACTATTTCGAATCGGATCATTGGGGTGATGTCACCTGGGCGGAGGATGTCACCAGTCAGATTAACCCGCAGCATAAGTACTATGAATACTATGGAAAGAAGTACTTCGGCGCCGCCTACGCACACAAGGTGTACCGCGTGAATGATCGATTGCGGCTGAACGGTCATCTGCAGTTTCGTTATCAAAAGTACGATTTCAATCAGGTGAAAATGGGGCCATACGCCGGCTACCAATTCAATGTCAACTGGTTCTTCGTTTCACCAAGGGTAGGGGTGACTTACTCGCTCTCTGACAACACTGACCTGATG
>CAYXUL010000098.1:5343-7171 GCA_964468475.1 uncultured Ignavibacteria bacterium
TACAACTTCGTGGACAATCAGACTTTCAGCTACGATGGCAATACAATCGCCGGATTTCCGGAATACATTGGCAACCTGGTTGCAGAGTTCAACACGAATCACATTCAACTTGCGTATCGAGGAAGGCTGAACGGGAAGATGTACGTTGAAAGCAACGACGTGGAGAATCTTGCGATTGATCCTCATTTCATATCATCAATCACCGGCAAGCTCGAGCTGGGGAATTTTGCACAGATGGGAACACTTGAACTGGGAGTTAATCTCTTCAATATCTTCAATACCAAGTACGCATACTTCGGTTATGGCGGAATCACCCGTTTCCGCGGAGCTGCTGATGAGCCATGGGCCGAATATATACCTGCGGCAGAGCGTTCAATCTTCACCGAGCTAACTTTCAGGTTGCAGTAGTTGCTTTCAGCTTTAGACCTGATCGTAGTCGCTTTCTACCTTGTGGGCATTATTGCTTTCGGGTTGAGAAGGCAGAAAGGCACTTCCTCAAGCACAGTTGAGTACCTCCTGGGTGGGCGGAAGCTGACCCTTCCCGCGCTGGTTGCCACCCTGGTGTCGAATTGGTACGGCGGCATCCTCGGGGTAGGGGAGTACTCCTACCGATTCGGGCTCTCGAACTGGTTTGTCTTCGGGCTTCCCTATTATCTTGCGGCCTTGCTTTTCGCCTGGTTACTTGCTTCCAAAGCCCGGCGCACTGAATTCATCACCATCCCTGATCGCCTGAACCACATCTATGGGCGTCACGCCGCCGGGCTCGGAGCGATTGTCGTGTTCCTCTGGACCCTGCCGGCTGCCTACGTCCTGATCCTCGGCGTCTTGGGCAACACCTTCTTTGGCTGGCCGCAATGGGTTGGGATCGTGCTCGGCACGGTGCTGGTGGGGGCTTACGCCTTCCTCGGCGGGTTCAAGACGCTGGTACGCGCCGACATCTGGCATTTTTCCTTCATGTATCTTGGTTTCGCGGTAATCACTATAGTTCTGCTCTCCAACTACGGCGGACTTGAGTTTCTGCATCAGCATGTTCCCGCGGTAAACTTCACCTGGCACGGTGGTAACTCTGTTTGGTACATAGCCGTCTGGTACATAATCGCGCTCGCAACACTTGTCGAACCGTCGTTCTATCAGGTAGCCTATGCTGCCCGCACCGAGAAAATTGCCAAGAGCGGAATTCTCATCTCCATTGCCTGCTGGTTTGTTTTCGATGTGATGACTACGACTTGCGGTCTCTATGCGCGGGCAATTCTCCCTGAAGGAATCGATCCCATCGCGGCGTATCCGCTTCTCGGAGGCAAAGTCCTGCCCGTCGGCCTGACGGGTTTGTTTGCTGTCGCGATGCTGGCGACGGTGATTTCCACGGCAGACTCCTACCTGTTCATTTCTGCGTCGACTCTGGGCAAAGACATCATGTCGGGATGGCTCAGAAAGGGAGATGAAAAAGCCAACTACTATACCAAATGGGCGCTGGTGCTGGCGGGCTTGCTAACGATCGTCATTACCCTGTTCTTTGAGTCGGTGGTATCGATCTGGTATGCTTTCGGCTCGATAGGGACCCCCATTCTGCTGATGCCGTTGGTGACAACCTATCTTGGCAAGCGAACCATGCCACAGAGAGCCGCAATTATCTCGATGGTTCTCTCCGGAGTGGCATCCGCACTCTGGATGCTCTCCGCCAACTGGACGGGCGATGGCGGCTACTGGCTGGGTATCCAACCCATTTTGCCTGGAATCGTGATCTCAGTGCTCATCTACGTGCTCACCTCGCACAGAGACCAGGCGCAATTATCAACTGGACAAGCGACAGTATTGGGTTCATAATTCA
>CAYXUL010000099.1:0-6814 GCA_964468475.1 uncultured Ignavibacteria bacterium
CTGATCAGGCGTTCAGGTAGATTCGGGCGAACGGGAAGATAAGGTCCCCGAAAGGATCTTTCGATTTGCTAATCTAGCGGCGGAACTTCCTGCCGGTAATAAAACTGCTATGAGAAACCTGCTAATTCGATCCGGTGTGAACTCACTGCAATTGATAAGGCGCCCGCGGGGAACAGGCGCCTTGTGGGAGTAATAGCTGAATTCGGGCGTCGAAAGAAGCTGTCAGATTAGTAGCTTCTGCACATTCAGGTTCTATAATGCAACGAACAAAATCATGTTAGATCTCGCAGCCGGCAAATCGGCAGTGAGTGAACCTTCGGCGGCATGCAGCTTCGAGTTTAGGCGCCAATAGCGAAGACTGACAGACGTATCTTTTAGTAGCGAGCAAACCTACAATTCCTCAAGGAGTGCAATGGACCACTACCTGATCTGGTGCAACCTGCGCGAGTCTCATCGCGACCTGGAGTTTGTCCAGAATGTTAATGCCCTGCTGACATATCTTAAGGAACGTGGCGATGTAGAATCGTTTGCCTTGACACGGCGCAAACTTGGTTTCGGCCCGCCGGAACTGGGTGAATTCATGATTGATATCAGAGTCAAGAACATGACCGGGCTGGAGGCAATGTTCCAGCGACTTGCCGCGCGCAGTGGTCAAATCGAGGAGCTTCACCGCAACGTATTCAGCATGGTGACCGATTTTCGGTCCGCGCTCTTTCGCGATTTTCCTGATTCGGTGCGTGAAGGAAGCTAGCCGCCGGAGTATGGGTAAACATAGTAAACATGTCGTGACAGCAAGCACGTTGCGAGGAATCTCCGTACGTTTCAATAGAAACAATCACAACCCCCGGAGGAAAGATGAAAGGAACCCTGGCGGCCGTGCTGCTGACGGCATTAACTCTTTTCAGTCAAACAATGGAGGCTAAGATCATAACCAGGACTGTGGATTATCAGGACGGCGATCTGACGCTGCAGGGATATCTCGCTTATGACGACGCCGTCACCGGGAAGCGACCCGGGATCCTGATCGTACACCAGTGGATGGGACTGACCGATTACGAGCAGATGCGCGCCCAGATGCTGGCGAAAATGGGCTACGTCGCCTTTGCGGCGGATATGTACGGCAAAGACGTACGCCCGAAAAGCGCCGAGGAAGCCTCAGCGCAGGCTGGGAAACTCTACTCTGATGTGCCGATGCTGCGCCGACGCGTCACCGCCGGATTGAACCAGCTTAAGTCGTACGATATGGTTGACAGCAAGCACATCGCAGCAATTGGCTATTGTTTCGGCGGCAAGTGCGTGCTCGAACTGGCGCGCAGCGGCGCCGATATTGCCGGTGTCGTCTCCTTCCACGGCGGTCTAACCACCCCCAACCCCGCCGACGCGAAGAACATTAAGTGCCCGCTACTGGTGTGTCACGGCGCAAATGATCCGCACGTGGATACGACGGCGGTAAAAGCGTTTTACGATGAAATGCGGGCGGCAGGCGTGGATTACACTTTTATTGCTTACGCCAATGCGGTTCATGCTTTTACGCAGAAAGCTGCCGGCAATGATCCGTCGCGGGGGGCAGCCTACAATGCGAAGGCTGATCGCCGCTCCTGGCAGCACATGAAGGATTTCTTCGGGGAGATTTTCGAGCAATAGCCGGCACAGAAGCTCAGCACCAGAACTTGACCTGCAATAGCTTGGCGAAATAGTCTCTGGTCACCAATTTACTGACTATTAAGGAAATTGAAGCTGGATCACTACCCGCTAGCGATGTAGCTCAGCTGGCTCTCTCACAAAAGTGCCATAATTCCTTACAGTAGACAACTTCTGCAAACGTATTACCTCTCGCAGGCCCTCCAGATTCAGCACCGCACTTTTTTGATTGCGCACGTTTTCAAAATAGAGTTATTTAATCCTTAATGGAAATGAGGCTGGCTATGCGCAGGATCTCGATTCTCGTGATTGCCGTTGCAGTTCTGATCGCCGGTTTTTCCGTCATGGCAAATGATGCGGAGCAAGCCGAACTGCATATGAAATTGAAAACCAAATCGGAAACCAAGAAGATGGCTGAAACGACAACAACAGATTTCAAGCAGATTCCTTTCAAGACTATAGATGGCAAACCGACGAATCTAGCTGCGTATGACGGCAAGGTCAAACTGATCGTAAATGTCGCCAGCAAGTGTGGTTTTACTCCTCAGTATGACGGTTTGGAAAAGATTTATGAAGAGTACAAAGACAAAGGTTTTGTAGTCATTGGCTTCCCGGCTAACAACTTCAATCACCAGGAGCCCGGCACTAACGCAGAGATCAAGAAGTTCTGCACCAGCAAGTTCAACGTGACTTTTCCGATGATGGCAAAGATATCGGTTAAAGGTGACGACATCCATCCTCTCTATCAGTATTTGACGACTCACTCTATGCCGCCGGGAGATATCACCTGGAATTTCAACAAGTTTCTGCTTGATCGGGATGGCAATATTGTAGCGCGCTGGGAATCAACGGTTGAACCGACGAGTAAAGAGATAACGCAGGAAATCGAGAAAGTTTTGACGGAGGAAGCACCGAAGAGCTAGATAGCACGACAGCTGAAATTAGTTACAGATATCGCGGTACCAGCGACTGTTGGGCCACAGGCATAATTTTCCATGCGGAATTCGCCCGCCACCTCTTTCTGACAGCTAGCACCAAGTATCTCTACATTATCGGTACCATGTGTATTCCATATGCAGGGTTCTATCAAGGGAGGATCTGTGAAGTTCTTGCTGTGGGAGAAAAGGTTTGAGACGGGATTCCCCGAGATTGACGATCGTCACCGAAACGAGTTTGATTTCATCAACCGTGTACATCAGTCTGTGGTCGAGGAGTACCCGCGCGATCAGATCGAGCGGTATATGCAAACTCTGATCAGCGAAGTTGAGGAGCATTTTGAGAACGAAGAGCAGTTAATGAAAAGTCGAAACTACGCGAAACTGGAGGATCATAAGAAGGAGCACAACCGGCTTCTTAAAGAGCTGCGCGACAACTACCGCAAATTCATGAATAAGGACGATAGCGCGGCGTATGCCATTCTAGAGCTCATTCACACTTGGTTTATCAGGCACCTTGAGGGTCACGACCGCGAGTTCGGAGAATATCTGACGACTTCGCCCCCAAGTAGTAATTGAACTTGAATAATTGAGCTGGCTCGCTCGATTGCATGAAACCAACCGGGAAGCGACAGGGGAATTTTGAGCACGTACCTACCAGGCTATTGGCTTGCGATCCTTGAAAAAGCCGCCGCTGGGCCCATTCTTTGGCAGGGTCGCCAGCCAAACCGCGGTGTCCGCACCTTCCTCAGGGGAGCGTGGGGCGCTGTCACCACCCATTCGGGTTCGTACCCAGCCCGGAGAGGCTGAGTTAATCTTAATGTTTCCTCTCCCCAAATCAGAGGCGTAGAGGGCGGTTATGGCATTTAATGCTGCTTTTGAAAGGCAGTAGGAGGGCGCCGATGTCCCGCCGCCGTTGCTGATGAAATCGAGCGACCCAAGCGTGCTCGATTGATTGACGATCCGGCCGTAGCCGTTCTTTTTCATATAAGGCAGCACCGCTTGAATCAGGCGCAAGGCGCCATACATATTCGTATCTAGAGTCTTCTGAACGTCACTTATCTTGAGCCGCTCTCCGGAGTTCCCCCAGTCAATCATGATGCCGGCATTGTTTACCAGGATATCAATTCTGCCGTGATCTTTTATCACCCGCGCAACTGTCTGCTTAATAGTCTTGTCATCAGTCACGTCGAGTACCGCTGATTCAACGTCAAGCCCTTCGTCCTTCAGTTGTGCGGCGGCTTTTTTGCCCAGTGCTTCTTTGCGGCTACCCATGACGACATAAATGCCCTGCTTCGCCAATTGCCGGCTAATTTCAAATCCAAGTCCTCTGTTCGCTCCTGTGACCAGTGCGATTTTCTTCTTCTCAGCCATCGAAGTCTCCTGAGTCTTACAAGACAGTTGTCATACCATGTCATCATTGTTACGGCCTAACCGCGGATGCACGCTAGATTGGGCGGATTAAGAAACGGCAGGACTCCGAGGAGTCCTGCCGGCACAAAAGAGGTCAGTCAAAAGGATTTCGTCAGCGGTTCAGGAGGCAATCTGCGCACGGCTGGGGACCGCCGCCGAAAATGTAGTTTATATTCCAGACTGCGTCGCCAATCGAAACTTCTCCGTTGCAATCGTAGTCACCGGCTTCGTAGGGCACCGGCGCAGGCCCCCCACCAAATATGTAGTTAATTATGTAGACAGCGTCGCCAATGGAGATACCACCGGAACCATCCGCGTCTCCGCAGACATACGGTGGCTGTGGATGATCCGTTACGGTGATATGCAGATCTACGGTATCAGCTTTCAGGGGATTGCTCTGATCCGTGGCCAATATCGTAAAGAAATAAGTTGCTTTGAAGCTCGGGATGCCGGAGATAGTGCAGGAGGTTCCGCCACTAAACTCGCAGCCGTACGGCATATCGCCGCCAAGCATGGTCCAGTTATATGGTGCCGTGCCCCCGATCGCAACCAGATCGCAGGAGTACGGCTCATTCAGGTAGGCATCGGGGAGGTTTACAGAGATCACATGCAGTTTTCCGTCGCAGTGGTCGCCGACACCATCTCCGTCAAGGTCAATCTGAGTGGGATTGTAGAGGTCGGGGCAATTATCGCAGTCAGTGCCGATGCTGTCGCCATCCCCGTCAGTCTGGTCCGGATTATAGGTCAAGAAACAATTGTCCAGATCGTTGGTAATCCCATCTCCGTCAAAATCATCAGATTCAGAGACCTGATAGACTAAGTCGACTGAAGTTTGCACAATGTCCCGCATGAAATTGAAATCGCAATAGGTAGTGCTATCGCGATAGGAGTGGTAGTAGGAATTGAACCAGTCCTCGATGAGATCCACCACGTCGTAACCGCGCTGATAGAACGGGTAGTGGTCGGAACTGCCTGACACACCATCGATTATACCAGAGAGACCGTGGTTAAGAGCGAGGTCCGACCAGAGGCTGCCGTAGGGATTGTTGGCGGTGTTGTTGATATCGACGTAGGGGGGGCTCAGGTAAAAACCAATCATATCCATATTCAGCATCAGGATGATCTTGTCGCCACGGCTGTGGGCACCTGCGGCATAGTGCTCGGAGCCGTAAAGGCCATACTCTTCAGCATCAAAGGTGATAAATTTGAAAGTCACGTTGGTCTCGACGTTTGCCAGCACACGAGCTGCTTCGAGCACACCCGCCGTGCCGGAACCGTTATCGTCCGCGCCGGGTGAATACGGAACTGCGTCGTAGTGCGAACCAATGATGATTTGCAGGTCAGGGTAAAGCGTTCCCGGTTTTACGCAGACAACGTTAAAGCAGGCAGCACCCGGCGACGAGACGTCGGCGGTAAAGCCATCCAGGTAAACCGAGTCGTAGCCAAACGACTGAAACCAGTTCTTGATGGAGTCGCGCGCCTTATAGACATTGGACGTTCCCGCTATTCTGCCGTTGAGTGCCTGCAGCCTGCTGTCGAAGTAGTAGAGCGAGTCGGCATTCACGTCGTTTGCTAAACGGCTCAACGCCTCACCAACCGCAGATCGCCATTCCACCGGCGCTTTGGGCGAGAAACGGATCGGGATATCCCCGGCTTTCAGTCGTTTCACGCTCGGTATCTCTCCAGTGGGAATCTGAAAGCCGGCCGGAAGGCGATACAGAGTAAAGCCATCTTCGCGAAAGGCAATCTGGTATGGCAGATCAGCCTCGGGGTGTACGCGAATGTCGTAGGCGAGCTGGCTAATATCTACATCGGCCACCAGCTTACTAAGGGCCACGCCAACGGCGTCAATGGAACTTGCATCGGTTTCTGATGCCAGGACGAGATAACCGTCGCTGACCCGCAACACCGCGCGGGCATTGAGTTGAGATAATTGCGACGATAGGATCTTCGCCTGGGAAGGAGTGTCGATCGTTGCTTTGTAGAGATTATCAGCGGAGGCAACATTGGAAAGCAGAGCGATCACGGCAAAAAGAATGAGAGACTTTCTCATGGGATTCTCCGTAATGGCTGAGTTGGCGGTAGCTACTACCCTTGGTATCAATCACAATATACCACGGCAGCGGCAGGCTGCCAAGCCCAAACATGTGTGATAGACTCTTTTATCTGGCCTGAATGGGCGGGATTAATAATTTGTCCGAACCAAAGGGGTTCGGAGGTGCGTAGCCGGAATCCAGTGAGGATGTCATCTCTTCCCCTCCCGCTCTGGAAGCGGAATCTTGTCTTCCAAGAGTTCTCTCGTCTGTCTCTTGATGACGGCTGGCTGCCTGCTCTCCAGTATTTGCGTCAGTGAACTATCCAACTGCGTAATTTCTCTTTCTGTCAAGAGGCTTGGATCAACCCTATAAAGAACCGATGTAGCATAGGGTGACGTTGGGTAGTCTATGAGCAACCTGTTAGCGTAAGAACTTCTTTCTTGCTGCGACAGGCCTGCCACTTCTTCGGGAGGCACTCCTACGAGAAAGTTGAGGGCACGAGGGATGTAGATCGAACTCGGAAACTCTTCCACGAAGGTTCTAAAATAGTTGTATTCCTCGTCATTAGAAGGGAGCACGGTGCAGGAACTGTCAAGCGCGCGACGCATCGATTTCCATGCGGCAATGTCTACATCTGTCGTCGGTGCTTCGACGACAAAGAACACTGTATCTGAACTGAATTTCGGACTGCAAAAGGCATAGGACCCGGGGAGCAAGTAAAACCTCCCGATGTAATTTCCCCTACCGAAGTACATCAGGAGACACGGCGTGGTGTAGTCCGAGGAATCG
>CAYXUL010000100.1:0-6798 GCA_964468475.1 uncultured Ignavibacteria bacterium
TGCAATCCCGCGATTGGTGGCGTCGGCAAAGGCCAGCTAGTGCGCGAGATCGACGCTCTCGGCGGTGTAATGGGGCTGATCACCGATCGGGCGGGAATCCACTTCCGTACCCTCAATCGCAGCAAAGGTCCAGCCGTGTGGTCCTCTCGCGCGCAGGCTGACCGGAAGCTTTACCGTGAGACTGCTAAGGAAATTGTCGGCAATACTCCCAATCTCGAACTGATTGCGGGCATGGTCACAGCAATTGAGTCGAGCGAGGGCAGATTCTCCCATGTCGTTTTAGCTGATGGGCGCAAGATCAGCGGTCAAGCATGCATTCTCTGCTCCGGCACGTTTCTAAACGGCTTGATTCACATCGGCGCCAAACAGATTCCTGCCGGGCGAATCAACGAATCGCCGGCACTGCAACTCTCAGAGTCGCTTCAACACCTCGGTTTTCAGGCAGGCCGGCTGAAGACCGGCACTCCACCGCGCCTTGCCGGTGAGACGATTGACTTTGATCGTCTTGAACCGCAGCCGGGTGATGATTATTTCCGTCCCTTCTCCCTGAGAACCGCCGGAGAAGTGGAGAATAAAGCTCTGTGCCATATCACCTATACAAATGAGAAGACGCACCGGGTGATCGAAGCGAATTTCCAGAAGTCTGCCATGTTTTCGGGGGCCATCAAGGGCACTGGTCCGAGGTACTGCCCCTCGATTGAAGATAAGGTTTTCCGCTTCCGCGATAGGGATCGCCATCAGCTTTTCATTGAGCCGGAAGGACTTGATACTTCAGAGATCTATATCAACGGTTTGTCGACTTCCCTGCCGGCTGAGGTGCAGGAGCAAGTTCTTCATACAATTCCGGGTCTGGAGCAGGTCGAGATGACGCGCCCCGGGTATGCCGTCGAGTATGAT
Source organism: uncultured Ignavibacteria bacterium (assembly GCA_964468475.1). Taxonomy (GTDB): domain Bacteria; phylum Zixibacteria; class MSB-5A5; order CAIYYT01; family CAIYYT01; genus JBECKX01. The sequence continues at coordinate 898 of CAYXUL010000100.1, forward strand.
TTCTTTCCCGCTTTTCAGATATCCCCGAGCCTGGAGACGCGCCCGGTGGAGAATCTCTATCTGTGCGGACAAATCAATGGAACTTCGGGCTACGAAGAAGCCGCAGCGCAGGGCTTGGTCGCCGGAATCAACGCCGCATTAAAGCTGCAGGGGCGGGAGCCGTTCTATCTCGATCGCTCGGAAGCCTATATCGGTGTGATGATTGATGATTTGATCAGCTGCGTGCCGCAGGAACCATACCGGATGTTCACTTCGCGTGCCGAGTATCGGTTGGCCTTGCGTGAGGATAACGCCGCGGAGCGACTGATTAAGTACGGCTTCGATTTCGGCCTGATCCCGGAGAAGGCTTACCAAAGCCATCTCCGGCAACGTGCGGCGGTTGATGCTGAAAAGAAACGGCTCTTGTCGACCTCGGTATTAGTAGCGGCAGTAGATCCTGCCGCCGGCAACGGCGATAAACAGCCAATGGGCAGGGTCTTGAAACGGCCGAAAGTGCATTACCGTGACTTTATTTCGGCCGACGCGACAGCGAGAATAACTCCCACGGAAATCGCCGAGAAGGTTGAGATCGAAATCAAATATGCCGGATACTTAGAGAAGCAACAGCGCGAGATCGAGAAGTTCAGGCAGCTCGAGGGCAAGCGGATTCCACGGAGCTTTGATGTTACGCAGGTGAAGGGTCTCAAGACGGAGGCACGCCTGGCCCTGGAGCGAGTTTGCCCCGTGAGTTTAGGGCAGGCCTCCCGGCTCGCCGGTGTGACATTTTCAGATATCAGCGTGTTATTAGTCTACTTAAAGCGTCACGGCAACGGCGGCGCACAGGATGTTTCACGTGAAACAAACGAAACAGCATCCTGACGAGACTATCAGGCTTGTCGCCGAAGTGGTACCGGATTCTCAGGAGTTACTACTGAGCCGGCTACAGCATTTCCGCGATCTGATTCTTAAAGTCAACCAAAGAATCAACCTGGTTTCTCGGCAACAATCGGAGCGGATCGTCAACGACCTGATCTTCGATTCGGTGGCTCTTCTGCAATTCATCCGACCACACGATCAGGCACGAGTGCTCGACCTTGGCGCCGGCGCCGGCCTGCCCGGGCTCGTCATCGCAGCGACAAATCCACAGTGTCGTCTCCTCAGTGTGGAGGCTAACCGTCGCAAGATAGAATTCCAACGGCAGGTGGTCCGCGGACTGGGGCTTAGTAATGTCGAATTGGTATGCGAGCGCATCGAGAAGCTGCAGCCATTGGAAGCTGAGATCGCGGTTGCCAAAGCATTCGCTTCGACAGAAGCGATCTGCTGCCTGACGGAATCGCATGTCAAGGCGGGCGCGGATCTCTTTCTGCCGCGTTCCGCAGATGAGCAGCACACCAAGACGGACTTCCAATCGTTGGGATTCGAACTCGTTGGCACAGAAATGTATCAATCTGCAACAGATGGCCGTAATTCACAGCTTTTCCACCTAAAAAAGTTGTAACTGTTAATAACTTTCTATTGCCAAAGGGGTGGCGGCGAATTACATAGAAGAACAAACACGGACTGTTAGCGCGGGAGGGAACCCTGGCCAGGATTTTCGCGATCGCCAATCAGAAAGGTGGGGTGGGCAAAACTACAACTGCAATTAATCTCTCCGCCTGTATTGCCATTGCCGAAAAGAACACCCTTTTAGTCGATCTTGACCCCCAGGGTAACGCTACCTCGGGAATGGGGCTGGAAAAAACCAAATTAGATATATCGGTCTATGATATGCTGTCGGGTGACTGCTCACCTGAGGAAGCCGCCCTGCGCACCAATATCAAGCACCTCGATATTGTCCCCGCCAACATCAACCTGGTGGCGGCAGAGCTCGAGTTGGTGGATCGCGCCAATCGCGAAACTGTGCTGCGCGAGCGGCTGCAGCAGATCAGAGACTATTATGACTACATTGTGATCGATTGCCCACCTTCACTCGGCCTCTTGACCGTTAACGCGCTGGTCGCGGCCGATTACCTGCTGGTACCGATACAGGCGGAATACTATGCCCTTGAAGGACTGGGACAGTTGATGAACACCGTGCAACTGGTGCAACAGGGCCTCAATCCGAGTCTGGAGATTGGCGGGATTTTGATCACGATGTATGACCCCCGCCTCAATCTCGCGCGCCAGGTGGTGGATGACGCCCGCACTCATTTCAAGGACAAGGTCTTCAAGACGATTATCAACCGCAATGTCCGCCTCGGCGAGGCGCCCTCGTATGGTAAACCGATTATCCTCTACGACATCGGTTCTACCGGCGCGGAAAACTATATCTCGCTGACGGAGGAGGTCTTAAGCTTATGAAAAAACAGGCTCTGGGGCGCGGACTCTCCGCGTTGATACCGACCAGCGCAGAAAAATCAGGCGAGCGCTTTGAGATGCTCGCGACTAATCGCATCATTCCCAACCCAAATCAGCCACGCAAGTTGTTTGAGGAGGAAAAACTCGAACAGCTCGCGCAGTCAATCAAACAGCGCGGCGTTCTGCAGCCGATCCTGGTGCGCCCTATCGACGGCGGTTTTCAAATCGTCGCCGGCGAACGTCGTTTTCGCGCGGCTGAGAAACTGGGCTTAGAGCAGGTACCGGCACGGGTGGTGGACGATCTCGATGAGCAGGCGATGCTGGAGATTTCGATCATCGAGAACCTGCAGCGCGATGATCTCAATCCGGTGGAATTGGCCAAGGGTTACAACCGCCTGCTGAACGAGTTCCATATGACCCAGGCTGATCTTTCCGCCAAGGTGGGCAAGGATCGTTCCTCTGTAGCGAATACCCTGCGTTTATTGCAGCTTCCCGGCGAGGTCAAGGATTTGATTGAATCAGGCAAGCTGCGGGAGGGGCATGCGCGTGCGATTCTCGCGCTCGAGAATGAAAAACGGCAGCTAGAGCTGGCGCAACGGATCATCGAGGAAGATCTTACGGTGCGCGCTATCGAGGAGATCATTTACGGCCCTAAACGTCGCAAACGCGGGCGCAGCCTCAAGCTCAAGTCGGCGCGGCCGGTGGAGCTGCAGCAGGCAGAGACCGCGATGAAGCGCAAACTGGGGACGGCGGTATCGATTCATCGCGGGCTCAAGCGGGGCAGGATTACGATCCAGTTCTATGGTGACAGTGATCTGACCCGCATTCTCGAATTGCTGGGAGTAGAAATCTGACACGATGGGATCCGAGCCGAAGTACATCACCTTGATGATGGTCTCCTCGGAGACTTCTCGCGAACCGAAGTCGTTGAAGCTCTCGCAGTTCAAGTTCCGGCTCATAATTGTGGCGGTCATTCTGCTTCTGTTGCTTCTTATTGCAGCAGCGGTGACCTCTCCGATTCTGATAACCCGGGCCCGGGATCGTGACAAACTGGCGGCGGAGAATGAGGAATTGAAACGGCAGAATGACAAAGTTGAGATGCTGGAGCAAAACTTGCAGGCTTACCGGTCAATGCTCAAACGGGTTACGACTTTGGCCGGCATCGACTTGAGCGAATATGGCCTCAATTTCGATGCCCCCCCCGGATCGGAAACGCATGCAGCTTTTGATACATTAGCGTTACACAGCGCCCTATCAGGCAAACCGCAGCCTTTGCCGTCTGGCCTGCCGGTGCAGGGGTTTCTGTCTCGCACCTTTCGTCCAAACGATGAAAATCCCAACACGCGACATTCGGGAGTAGATATCGCGGTTGCAGCGGACACGCCGGTGCGGGCGACTGCGGACGGGGTTGTGACTTTTGCTGACTGGGACAAAGTTTTTGGCTGGACGGTTATGATGAAACACGGCGATAGTGTCGAAACAATATATGGACACAATGATTCACTCCTGGTGAATGCCGGAGACAGTGTCAGGTATGGACAGGTTATTGCGCTTTCAGGAAACACCGGAGTGAGCACCGCTCCGCACGTACATTATGAGATAAGAGTCAATGGAACAGCAGTCAATCCGGAAGAATACAATGCTAAAAACAAATAAGATTGATAGAGTTGATAAAGGAGAGACAACTATGTCTGAAAACCTCAGTACTATCATTGGAAAAGATAGTTTGTTCACGGGCACGCTTCAGGTAAAAGGTACTTTGCGTGTTGATGGAAAACTGAAGGGCAAGATCATCTCTGACGAAACCGTTTCGGTCGGAGCGACCGGCGAAGTCGAGGCCGATATCGAGGCTAAGTCAGTTGTCGTCGCTGGAACCGTGGCGGGCAACATTCACACCTCGGAGAAGCTGGAATTACAGGCCAGAGCGAAGGTGCTGGGCGACTTGGTGACGAAGAGCATCGTCATCGAGCAGGGCGCGGTGTTCCATGGCTCCTGCAATATGAAGGGCCAGGCGCCCGCAGTAAAGGAACTTGACACCAAGTCCGATAAGAACTTAGAGAGGCAGCAACAGCCGAAATAGGCCTCACTGCGCCTCAACGAGCGTGTGGATAACCGAGCGCAATATGTGGAAATCGGTGTATCTCGCTGTTCCGCATAAGATTGGCTATCAGACTTAATCGTTAGATTTAAGAGTTATCCACAAGGGCTTGAAATCAGTTTGTTTAGTTTTCGTTAGGACGGAAAGCGCGTGGGCATCTTCTTTCTGATTGCTGGATCAGTACTCTTTTTTGCAGGTCTGGCCTGCCTGCTGATCGTTTTTGTTGCGATCGCCAGGCGTCTCAAGGCCAATCTTACGACCTCGATTTACTTCAAAGGGAAATCTTCGCGCCAAACCATAATCCTCACCATTGTTGGAATTGGGTTGATTGTGGTAGCTCAGGGATTTTACTGGTTTCAGAGCGCCGCGGGCCGTTATATACCCTTCGAATCAGCGGTTCCGACCGCGCAGGTAAGCTTCGTCTACCAGCAGTACCATCAGCCACGCCTGATGATTGAGACGACCGATCAGAACAACAACTTCTCGATTCAGATGGTGCCTTTCGACAGTGACCGCATCACCCTTGGTGTCGAAGTTATTCACTGGAACAAATTGATGAAGATTCTGGGGATGAAGGACTGTTATCGACTCTGCGGGTTATACGACCTCGATTCGAACTCAACCCAGAATCCCGACATCAACACCATACCGGATCACGCCCTCAACGGAGGGCCGACCGGATTAACCTCCCTGGCCCAGACCACAGGACCGGCCTTTCCGGGTGATTTCCGCATGATATTCTCCGAGCCGATACTGACTGACGGCCGTTATGTCTACGCGATTTCGATCGCCCCCGACCGCATTGCAGCCGTTCGTTCGGTTGACAACAGCACCGCCGCTAATTATTAATTCAATCGCAAAACTTTTCGACCGAGACCGCGTTAAACGGTATAAGCTTATACTTATACCTACTTGTTGTACATTCTCGATTTTCGGAGGAGTTGATGGCGGAAGAACTGACGCAATCGGCTGACTTGCAGGCCGTGGAAAAGCTAAGAGATGCGCGTGACAAAATAAAGGAAGAGGTCGGCAAGGTCATCATTGGCCAGGATCTGGTGATCGATGAACTGCTGATTGCCCTGCTTTCCAACGGTCATTGCCTGCTGGTGGGTGTGCCGGGCCTCGCCAAGACTCTGCTGATTTCAACTCTGGCCTCGGTGCTCGACCTGAAATTCCAGCGCATTCAGTTTACACCCGACCTGATGCCTTCCGATATTACCGGAACGGAAATCCTTGAGGAAAACAAATCGACCGGTCAGCGCGAATTCAAGTTCGTCAAAGGGCCGGTGTTTGCGAATATAGTCCTTGCTGACGAGATCAACCGTACCCCGCCGAAGACGCAGGCGGCGCTGCTGCAGGCGATGCAGGAGCATGAAGTGACAGCGGCAGGTGAGACTTTCAAACTGGATGAGCCGTTCTTCGTGCTGGCGACCCAGAATCCGATCGAGCAGGAGGGCACCTATCCCCTGCCTGAGGCACAGCTTGAC
>CAYXUL010000101.1:0-6753 GCA_964468475.1 uncultured Ignavibacteria bacterium
TATAGCTGATCAGCTTGCGCTTTTGCAGGGAGCCCGCAGCTTTGGTGATCCCGACGCGACGCACTCCCAGCATATGGGCGAGAAATTCCTGAGTGAAGTGAAGTTCGTTGGAAAACGCCCGGTCTTGTATCACTAGCAGCCAGCGGGCGAGGCGCGCCTCAACTATATGAAAACGGGTGCATACAGCCATCTGCGCGAACTGTGTCATGCGTGCATAGATATACCGGTTAAGTGCCTTGTGCAGCGCATGACTATACCGCATTTCACCGCGGAACAGTGCGGCACGCATGCGATAAGCAGAACCTTCACCCTCTACTGTGGCGCGATGTGATGATAGCCCTACGCCAAGTGCGAGGGAAACACCGTGCACCCCTTCATTACCCACCAGCGCAATCTCCAGACTGCCATGACTGTCAATCGGGCTCACTAGCGAAATATAGCCGTCGGTAGGAAAGTAAACATGGTGCATGGGCTCATTGGGTTTGCTTAGAACATCGCCAAGAACGAGCTCTACATACTGACAGCTACCCAGGAGGTGTTGCCGGTCCTTGCGTGGTAGTGCTGCAATCAGGCGGTTTTCATGAGCAGCATGCATATTAGTTGATATCCGAATATCATGTAGAACAGGTTTCTACGCCATGAGGAGCTACAGGGCGCGAGTCAATGTGGTCAGGAATTTACACAATCTGTTCGAGCGGCATGAGGGGCTGCCCGATCAATGGTCTCAATTATGAATCAGCACGGCCAAAAGATTCTGTGCGATGGAGAACATAGGGATGATCTCTACAGACATCAGGCTTGATGTTGGCATGTATGATATTGTTTGCTATATCAATCGGATATACCGTCGGGGAGTAGGCGGTCGAATTCATCTTTGACCACCTGGTAGCACTCGCAGGCTTGTGCCTCCAATCCCGGGCGATCCAGTACGGTGATGCGTCCGCGGTTGTATAGAATCAAGCCGGCGCGCTGTAATTTTCCAGCGGCCTCCGTGACACCCTCGCGGCGTACGCCGAGCATATTGGCTATCAACTCCTGAGTCATGGTCAGTTCATTCGAAGGCAATCGGTCCAGGCTCATCAGCAGCCAGCGACACAGTTGTTGGTGTACGGAATGATGACGGTTGCAGACCGCTGTCTGGGACATCTGTGTGATCAGTGCCTGGGTATAACGTAGCAGCAGGTGCATGAGTGGACCCGCCCGATTAAACTCATCCTTGAGCAACTGTGAATTGAGCCTAAATCCTTGGCCGGCGCTTTGAACAATGGCCCGGCTCGGCGTGGTTTCGCCTCCCATGAACAGGGCAATGCCGAGAATACCTTCTTTGCCCACCACCGCAATCTCAGCGGATGCGCCATCTTCCATGACGTAAAGCAAAGACACTATTGAGGTTGTGGGAAAATATACGTCGCGCAATTTGGTGCCGGACTCGTAAAGGACTTCGCCCAGAGGCATCTGTACCAATTTCAAATGGGGATACAATTGGTCGCGTACTGGCTTTGGCAGTGCGGCGAGGATATTGTTTTGATCTGGGCTTTGGGAAGACATAAGAGGCCTCCAGGTTCTCGGATTTATATGATGATTCGATATCGGAAGCGTGGTTGAGATCGCATTATGTGGATTAGCTGCTATCGTCACAGTATATCCCCACTACTGCCATATGTCAGGTACCGCACACAAGATATTCAATGCTCATAAACGAGAATTTCAATGATTACGGTCAAAGTAATTATTCTGTTCGGCATGGCTGTCTGCAGTGGGATGTCGACGCCGGACAAAAGTAACGGGATTGGTGCGCCCGTCGGTGGCGTTGTGGGGAGTGTCTTGCCGACGGAGGCGCAGTGGGAAAAATTGGCGGTATCGCCGTCAGTGGTTCTATAGGTTACGAGGCCGATAAGCCAGAGGCGAAGATCGCAAGGCGTTGCGACAGAGGCCTCAAGTTGTCCTTTTATGTGCGCCATCGCACAGAGCAGTTGTTATCTGGAGTGTATATATTGTTCATAGTGGTGAGTCTTGAAGCGGAATTGATTGATAGGGGTTAAAAAATGGGCGTTGTTGTGATATGTGTCAATAGCAGAGCGTGATGAATGTTTCATCTCGAGTTTCTGTTGAAGGCCGTAAGGATGAACGCCGCATCTATCATTGGAGTGATAGGAGTGATGGCTGAAGCTAATTCAGATTGAGTTGAGTACTGTCTACCCTTTTAGGCCCTGCACCTCCCACCCTCCCTCCCTTTGCAGGGCCATTTTTTTTGTATGAGAACAGCGCGCTCGCTGAAGTCGACTGGGCATTGTTCATGTGCTGCCCGAAAACACTGAGACGCCTGCGCGGACATTTCGAACAATTTCGATTAGCTTTCCATTATGTGCGAGACCGAACGGAAGACGATTGTGTCTGCACGTTATTATATTGCCGAGAGTGAGTGATTTGTCGTTCCGGACAGAAGGCGGATTTATGATCTGGTTCTTTTGATAGGGGGAATTTGTCGAGTTCTGCCTTAGAGAGCCGGGGCTGCATCGGGATGTCATAATTCTGAATGCCGCAATAAAGAATTGCTCAGACCATCCTTAGTATTATGAATGGTTGTGCCAGACACATGAATGAGCGGCAAACAAATATGTTACGAATTGCTTTCAGAATTCACCATGAACATTCGCCGCGGTAAAATCTGATCAATTAAGAACGCTGTGCTGTCGGATATGCGTATGATAATTTCTCCAAATCATCAGCTCAATGGGTGGGATAACCTGGATCAGATAACAGGCGAGTTTCCTGGCGCGGATGAAATGGCAGAAAGGGTGCTTCTGATTGAAAGTGATCATGCCGTCGCCAAATTGATCCAGGAGTCGATCGCAGACTCGCGGTATGGACCGTTCGCTATCGAGTGGGTTGAAGCACTCTCCGATGGGCTCGATCGGTGCCGTGGTGGGGGGGTCAATGCGATATTGCTTAATTTATTCCTCCCAGACAGCCAAGGGATTGAGACCTTCGATAAGCTATACCAGAAGGCAAACCATGTTCCAATCCTCATTCTAAGTGATCCGGGCCAAGAAGACATCGCCCAGCAGGCCATACGACATGGCGCACAGGATTATTTCCTGAAGGGTAGTTTCGACGGCCGCTCATTGTCTCACACCCTGCGCAACGTGTTGGCGCGCAAGAAGGCTGAAGAGGCACTGTATATTGAAAGGGAGCGTGCCCTCGTCACGCTTAGCTCCATCGGAGATGCCGTAGTCAGTGCTGATATCACCGGGAACGTCACCTACCTTAATCCGGCTGCTGAACACATGACGGGCTGGTTGCGGGAAGAGGCGGTGGGACGGCCAATTTCCGATGTGTTCCGTATCATCGACGGTTGTACCCGCAAACCAGCCCGTAATCCCTTAGAATTGGCTGTGCGGAAAAACAAACCCGTCGGCCTAAGCGCGAATTGTATCCTGATCCGGCGCGACGGCTTTGAATCGCCCATAGAGGATTCCGCGGCCCCCATCCATGACCGTGGCGGTCGCGTGATCGGTGCCGTGATGGTTTTTCACGATGTCAGTGAGGCGCGGGCGATGGTGATTAAGATGTCTCATTTGGCCCAACACGACTCTCTGACTGATTTGCCCAACCGAGTACTTTTCAGCGATCGGCTCACACAAGCGATCGCCCTTGCCAGACGTCGCGGGAAAAAATTGGCGGTGCTGTTTCTGGATCTGGATATGTTCAAGCACATTAATGACTCGCTTGGCCATCTGATTGGTGACAAGTTGCTGCAGTCGGTCGCAGATCGCTTGATAACCTGTGTGCGCAGTTCCGATACTGTCAGCCGCTGGGGCGGAGATGAATTCGTGGTGCTGCTTTCCGAAATAGAGCACTCAGAAGATGCGGCGCGCTGCGCGGAAAATATCCTCTCGGTGCTGGCAGACCAGCATAGTGTCGCGGAGCACGATCTGGATATCACGGTGAGCATTGGCATCGGCGTCTATCCCAGCGACGGTGAGGATGCGGAAAATATGATTAAAAATTCCGACGCGGCGATGTATCACGCCAAACATAATGGGCGAAATAATTTCCAGTTCTTCAAGCAGGACATGAACGATCGGGCCGTCGAGCGGCAATTCCTCGAAGCCGCTCTGCGTCGTGCATTGGCGGGGAACGAATTCGTCTTGCATTATCAGCCAAAAATCAATCTCAAGACGGGCAGAATTACCGGTGCCGAAGCGCTTATCCGCTGGCGGCATCCGGAGCGTGGACTCCTTTTTCCCGAGCAATTTGTGCCCATCGCCGAAGAGAGTGGGCTCATCGTGCCTATCGGGCGGTGGGTGCTCCGCGAGGCATGCACGCAAGTGCGTATCTGGCTGGATGCGGGCCTTCGGCCAACTCCTGTGGCAATCAACATATCCGCGGTGGAATTCCGCAACAAGGACTTTCTCAATGGGGTTCGCGGTATTCTGAAGGAGACTCGCCTGGAACCGGGTTGTCTCGAGATAGAAATGACCGAAAGCGTGCTAATGCGGGATGTCGAGTCAACGACTGACGTTCTGCATGAACTCAAAGCCATGGGCATTAAGCTTGCCATCGATGACTTCGGTACCGGGTATTCAAGTTTAAATTATCTGAAAGGCTTTCCGATCGATACTCTGAAGATCGACCGGTCGTTCGTGCGCGACATTAGCACAGATCGGGATGACGCCACCATCGTCAGCGCCATGATAAGCATGGGCAACAGTCTCAAGAAACGGGTCAGTGCCGAGGGTGTGGAAACATTCGAACAGCTCCTCTTCCTCCGTGCTAAGCGTTGCGGCGAGGGGCAGGGATATCACTTCAGTCCCCCTGTGCCTGCGGATGAATACGCCAAACTGCTCGCAACGGGTATATTAAGCCCTTCCCGCAGCCTTGATGGCTGGGAAAATATCGCGCATGCCTGATTAATCCTGCCATAAAAAACGTACCGAACAGACAATGTTAGCGACCGCACAGACCTCAGTCGTCTTGTTGACTATCCTGTAGGCTAATGCAGAAATGCCCACGCATGGTATCTCCCGCCCGAGGGTGCTGTAAGTCATTTACTTATAAATGAAATGGCAGTAAGGCTGGTTAGGTTGGCCAGCGCACGGGCGCGTAAGGATAACATCAAAGTCCCGGGGCGGTGGTGGGGCTGAGGATCTGGGTGTGGGAAGTCAACTGATGGTGACGTCGGCCGATTAAGGGCGAAAAGTGCTTCACCCCCAGTGAGCGACCCACGAAAACGTACAGTGCGTAAATAATCGATACCGGATAGCTATGAGGGAGTGTTTGCCATGGAAATGAAAAATTCAGTACTAAAATCCTTCTCGGTAATGACGTTGGCAGTGGCCGGAACGCTTTACGGCGCCTCTCCGGCATGGGCAACGCCACTGCTGGGTGCGGATTTGGCGGGCTTTACGGTTCTGGGTGCCTCTACGGTGACCAATGGCACCACTAGCACTATAAACGGAAATGTCGGAGTCTGGTCGAGTGGGGGTGCGAACGCCATCACCGGCTTTCTTTCCTCACCAGGCGTTGGGGTCTCGGACCCACAGGTGACAGGAGGAAGCGTATACGCTGGCGGTGTGCTTGCGGAGTCGGCACAGGCACAGCTCACTACCGCGATAAATCTTCTAGGATCTCTGGGGTCAGGCACTACCCTGATAAATGCTGATCTGACACTTGCAGGTACGCTAGCTCCGGGAGTCTATACAGTCCCGGCGGGAACGACTAATTTGTCGGGTTCGCTCACTCTCGACGGCCAGGGCAACGCCAACGCAGCGTGGGTATTTCAGATGCCAAGCACGCTGATCACCTCGCCTGATTCAGTGGTGAACGTGATTAATGCTGGCTCAGGCGCCGGTGTGTATTGGAATGTCGGCAGTTCTGCAACCATCGATGTCAACACGACATTCCTGGGGAACATTCTCGCACTCCAGAGTATCAGTATGAACACCACCGCAACGGATCTTTGCGGCAGGGCTTTGGCAAGTACTGGAGCTGTGACGTTGCAACAGAACACTCTCTCCGGCATCTGTGCGGGACTTTCAGCCGATAGCGGTCTATTCAGTGGGGGCTTAAGCGGTGGACTCGATGTAACAAGTACTGGTGGCATTGATCAGGTCGCATTTCTTCCGTCTTCCCCGGTAAATGCAGTACCCGAACCATCCACGCTGGCACTGCTGGGGCTTGGGTTCGTGGGATTCGGTGTTCGTCGGTATCGCCGCGGTTGAGATAAGATCCGCCATGACCAGGGCGTGCGCGTAAACTCGACCACCGCTCAGTGAAGTGGTGACGTCGTCGGGAGCAATGGTGACAACATTCTGAACGGCGAGGACGCACGAGGCGGGGACAATTGCGAGTGACCAGACTCATAGTTTTCCATCTACAGCAGGCCGCGGTAACACTCTTTGAACGAAAACATTTTAGATATGAACCATAGTGAACTTAGTTCAGACCCAACGGGCCATTCAAGCGCTATTGAAGCGAACGCCTGTCCCCGTTGTTCCGGATATCTGGTCCGAATAAAACGGCGTATTATCGATCGCATTTTAAGCTTGTTTTTCCCCGTGCATCGCTATCAATGTCACCGATATTCGTGTCGGTGGAAGGGCAATCTTCGCTCGTACCGCTGAGCCCAAACGAATATGTAATTTTCGGCCAAGCATTTAAAATGATGGAGCGTACGTTGCTGGTAAAGTCCGTCGCACTAGAGAAAAAAGAAGTCTCTATGTGCTCCGTGTGAGGAATGGACGAAGTCGC
>CAYXUL010000102.1:0-6686 GCA_964468475.1 uncultured Ignavibacteria bacterium
TGACCACTGCCTACGCCCGAGGCATTGATATTAGCTGTGGTTGCTTCTCGAATACGACGCGTGTGAAGGGGGAAGTGCTCAGTGATATATTCCGAGATGTGGTGCTGATCGCGATGATATTGCTGATTTTGTTTGCGAAGGAGAAATTCCTCTCCTTCGATAGCCGCTCAAACAAATTGGCGCAGGTGCCTCCAGAAGCGACTGCCTGAGTAGAATTATCTTATTGCTGCGCCTGGCTTGTGTCACGATGAGCTTTGATCTCCGCAAGCTTTCGATTGAAAAGTGGAACATAGGGGCTGTTGGGAAAGTTGCGAATAAATCCCGCCAACAATTGGCTAGCACGCTCCTGCTGTCCCATTGAATCGAAAGCGTCAGCCAGGTTGGAAATAGCCCGTGGATTGCCGGGATCGGTTTTCAACGCCTGAAACAGATACTTGCAAGCTTCCTCGTATTTTCCCTCACCGATGAGTGCGGAACTCATTCCGATCAGGTAAATTGGAAAGTCGGGGTCCAATGCCAGCGCTTCGCGTTCCTCCTTTTCCGCCCGCTCGTAAAGCTTGTTCTGAACCAGCTCCACGGCATAATTGTGGTAGATGTTTGCTGATCTGGGAGAGAGTTCCTTGGCTCGTTTGAAATAAGGCTCAGCTTTCTTGAGATCACCTTCCCGCGAATAGACCAAACCAAGATTCATGTACAGGACGTAAACAGTGGAATCGAGTTCTATCGCTCTCAGGAGATAGTACTCCGCCTCCTTGTACCTGGCCCGATTTAGCGCCAGCTGGCCGAGATTAGCATATATCCGCACGTGGGGTCTGATTCGCACCGAGCGTTTCCACATCCTCTCAGCCAGGTCCGGGTGACCAAGCATATTCAGGTTATTCCCCATTGACGCAAAACCTATTGCCGCCTGATTACCGCCATAGAGTTCGAGCAGATCCACCTGCCGCGTAACTGTCGTGTCGAAGTCGCTGTTGACGACGGCATAAGAGAGAAAGGAAGTGAGCCCCACAGTTACCAGCGCAATCCGCGCGACCTGACCCAGCTTGAGATCAGTTGACATTGCCAACGCCACCACCGCCAGGATACTGAGTGTCAAACCGACCGCGGAAAACAGATCCCAGTCGACTGCATATCCCAGATCGGAGTAGAGGAATACCAACATCGCCAATGCCCCCGGCGCCGATCCGGCAACGAAGAGCACTTCCGGACTGCGGAATGAATTCCTGAAGCGCCGCAGGGAGATAAGGCCCAGGAACAGGATCAACGCAACCCCGCCGGTCAACATCAGCTCGCTATAGATGTCGGCGAAATGCTGCATCGAGAAGAATTGATAGTTGTCGCCTTTGTCGCCAAATCCGAAGAGAAAATGTGTGAGCGGTATGCGCGGCAGTTTGGAGATCAGAGGAACGAGTACGATTGCTGCCACGACAACCAGCATAGCCACTATGACGGCAGGCCAGACATAACGCCTACCGCGTTTGTGGAGATAGTACGCCAGCACCAAAATGCTGGGCGCAAAGATCAGCGACTTGAAATGGAAGAACACCAGCAGCAGGAAGACCGCGATCGGAATGATAGCTGTCATCTTTCCACGAATCGCCTTTATACCGGTCGCCATGAACAACGCAATTAATGCTGGCAGCAACATGTAGGTTTCAGAATAGTCGCAAAACAGCAGAGTCGTGCCGGAGAAATAAAGCAGAAGAAAATAGAAAACGCGTGTTGCCCGATTCTGGCTCAACTCGCCGACAAGGGGAAGTAATGCGTAATAGTACAGAAGTCCCGATGCGTAGCTAATAACCCCGATCGATTGTATTGCAGTCAATCCGAATGCCGAGTGAAGAACTCGGTAAACCAGGTAATTGGTATACTCCCCCAGTGGCTCCGTCGGCAGCACTCTGAAACCTGTTTCCAGTTCCCGCGAGCGCAGAATGCCATCGCCCAGGAAGTGATTGGCCACTGCGAAGTGATAGAACAAAGCCAGCAGAGCAGCCGGGGCAAGCAAATAGACAAAGATCAATTGCACCGCCTTGGGTACCCTGACCTTATCCGCCGCTATCATCATGACTGCGGCTGCCAGAATCGCAGACGCCATAACAATTATCTCTTGAGTCACACTGGTGTAGTAGAAGAGATTTGCACCCCACAGGCTTTTGGGGAGGTAGCTGCCGACAGCGTAGATGAAGAGATAGATCACCGATAAGGCGATGACAAAGAGGGTCGGATTATACTCCGGGCGTGTGCCCTGATCTGTATCGGTACTAGACATTAAAGCGGAACAGTATTACGTCGCCGTCGCAAACCACGTAGTTCTTGCCCTCGAGCCGAACCAACCCCTGTTTCTTGGCTTCAGCATGAGAACCGGTTCTTCTGAGATCGTCATAAGCCACCACTTCAGCACGAATGAACCCTCGCTCGAAATCTTTGTGAATCACGGCTGCTGCCTGAGGGGCGGTAGCACCTTTGTGGACAGTCCAGGCCCGCGCTTCTTTCTCGCCGGCGGTGAGATACGAGATCAGCCCCAGCAGATCGTACGATTTCTTGATCACCAGGTCGAGCGCCGACTCCTCAATCCCGAGATCCTGCATGAACGACTGGCGGTCTTCATCGGCCAGTTGTGCCAGTTCCATCTCGATCTTGCCACACATCACCACCAGGTCAACGTTTGGTTGCGTCTTGAACTGGGAGAATTTCTCAGATAATTCCCTGACCGCTCCCAGATCATCTTCACCGACATTGACAATCAGCAGCATCGGTTTGAGGGAAAGCAGCTGGAATCCGCGCACCGTCTTCTCATCCTCAGGGTCGATTTCGACGGCTCTGAGAGGCTTGTTTTCTTCAAGGTGTGCTTTTATCCGTTGCAGTACCTCGAATTCGTGCTTGATGTGATCATCTTTGGTGTGTTTGGCTTGCTTCTCGATGCGCTCCAGTCGATTCTCGATTAGCACCAGGTCGGAGAAAACCAGTTCATCATCGAGCGCCCGAATGTCGCGGGCGACATCGATCGAGCCTTTCGGGTGTATCACCGCCTCATCCTTGAAAGCGCGAACCACGTGCGCGAGCGCGTCGGCCTCCCGCAGCACCTGCGGAATCTCGGAATCCGCGGCAGTATCTTTCTCGCCGGAGAGTCCGGCCACGTCGAAGTACTCGACCTCGGCATAGACGAGCTTGCGAGAGTTTTCCAACTCCGCGAGCCAGTCGATTCGTTCGTCGGGCACAAGGACACGTCCGCGATTCACGGCGCCCTTCTGCGATTGAAACGAGCCAACTTCGGCATCTCCACGTGTAACGGCGTTGAAAACCGTGGTTTTACCGGAAAGCTGTAAACCAACCAAGCCAACTATCATAGGAATTCAGTATACATGAAGTGACGGGCGGGAGCAAACGATAGAAGCAGGAAAGAGGCTTACCTGCTGTCAGTCATTTCGGGATAGAGAAGGTAGCCGATGCAGTCGGAGATCTCGATTTCGCGGATTTCGGCGTCGGTCGGCAATTCGACAATCGCACTGTCGGCCAGCACACGGCAATTTCCAGGATCGACGCCGATTAGCACAGTGTCTGCTGTCACTGTTCGCCTGACTTCCGCCTGCAAACTGACTGACACCTTTCTCGGCTGCTCGCTGATTATTTTCAGATAAATGTATCGGACACCAATGTCTGAGTGCAAAGCGAGGCCCCGCTCAGTTCTCTCGACTCCAACTGTATCGCGAAAGGGAACTGTTTCGTGCGGGTAGGGATTGCCGGCGAAAATATAGTTCATCAAGTAAACAGGGTCAGCAATCGTCAGCGGCAAACCGTCCAGGTTAACATCTGATGCTATCAGTTGCAGTTGTCGAATCTCAGGATCACTGGACAGAAAGTCCCTGGCATGAAGCTTGTAGTTGATCATGTCAAAAACGTCACCCATCGAGACAGTTCCGTCACCATTAACATCTCCCAGGCAGAAGCAGCACTCAGGCAATGCAACTTCAACTCCCCCGTTCCAGGCGATGGCATCGGGCACAAATGCACCTCCCGTAGCATTCTTGCAGGAAGTTTCGCAGTATCCACCGACGCGTATTGGGCCGGCTTCAAGGCAGGGATCTTCGCTAACTCTGCCCGACTGGTCATTGAATGCACCGCTCCAGCCCGACGAGTACACGACAGACGGAACAAGGGTAGAATCACCAGCGAGCGTGAAACCATTGTCGCCGCAATCCTCGAACAGAAATGAAACGGGGTGAAACAGATGTTCATGCTTAGCGCAACTCTTAACCCAAAAACTCAATTTGACCAGTTCGTCGCCAACTCGTAATGGATTGCGAGGCGGAACCAGGGAGTGGTGGCTGTAATCCACTTGCACGCGAACGTACTTGTCGAGATTAAGAGATGGAGGCAGCCCGGTAATTCCAGTCGAGAAGTTGATGTCATACAATGCGTATTCAGTCGCAGAGAGTGCGTCGCCGGGGCCTGCGCTGATAAAGTCTAGCCCCGAAGAGTCGTAGCCGACTAGTAATTCAAAACTAGTAGAAGCGACTCGACCTGCTGCAATCTTCACTGAAACCGCACTCCACGTAGACGTGCCTGCGTTCGCTACTCGATCAATCTGCAGAACCAGCGGGCCCCAGTTGGTAACCGTCACCGGAAAGTCTATTGACGCAACTATCTCAGTTGCGTTGGAAAGCAGGACGCGGAAAGTGTAGATGTGGTTGCTGTCGGTTGCCGTCGCAGTGAATCTGAACCTGCCGTTGTCGTCAATAGAGAAGCCACCTGACGGAATCTTGCCGACGGCAACGGCCTGCCAGAAGTAAGCCGTACCTGTGTCAGTGGCGGACACGCCGAATTGGTTTGTCCATTCCACGCCAATCGGGATTTCGGTTCCGGGCTTCGGCAGATTGATGATTTGTACGCTCGCCGGTTTGACCGAGTTGTCCCCACAGGAGGATATGACAACGATTGAGAGGACCACTATCGCTGCACAGGCGAGCGCCGCAACTCTCCATTTTTCCCGCATCTTCATCTTTCCCTTTGGGAAGGGGGTATATGTTGAAAATAACAATATCTACACTATTGTCAATAAGCGGAGCGCCCGGTCACTCCGGGATTTCCAGCGCCACATCATTGGCGCGATAATCAACCACCTCCGAGGTTGTTATCGCCGGGTGCTCCGGCAGGATCAGCAGGGGGTGTACTCCGGCTTTGCACATATTGCCGTTGCGGCTGTATTGACCGCGAAATCGCGGTGTCAACAGGACGATTGCTCCAGTGTCAGCCACGCTATAATTCATTTCTAGCGCAGTCAGGTTTCCGGGAACAAAGGTGCTGTCGCAGTGATCGAGTTGCAGGCGAATGGCTTCCAGCGGAATCGGGGTGTCGACGAAGAGGGTGTCGGCGTGGTAGCTGAGAGCCACGGTGCCGGCGGAATTATGCAGTTGGCCACTGAATATGATGTCGCCCATAAGCACTTTCTGGATGAAGATCGCATCGGCGAGGGTAGCAGCTTGTTTGTCATGGTTTATATCAATTGCGTTTGGCCACAAGTGGTGAGATAGGATTTCAGGATTGAGCACAGACTCTCCTTTGAACAAGAAATTATGAAGAAGTTCATAATCGGTGAACTCAAATCCAATCCCGTTGAGATCGACATCGCCATTCGATCCCGAAAAACCATCCCCTCTGTCATCTATGCCCCCGTTCCGAAATACCAAATTGCAGCGAATGCTGGGGTTGTCGTGACAGCACCCTCCAACAGTCGGCCGAGTTTCAGTAAAGAGATACCAATCTCTATCGTAGACCGAATCATAGTCGCCTCTTCCGTCTCGATAATTCCATGACACTGTAGTGCAGACCCTTAATCGCGTGCCGTCGGGTTCTACTATCTGGTTATTCGGGCAATCCGAGCAGTCAAAGTTCAGCGGTACGTAACCGTCATTAGAGTCCAGGGGATACCCATGCGCAAATGTTAACCTCAGAAGCCCTCCCGACTTCAACTGCCAGCTTTGCTGATTCTCCTGACCTACATGAATCCGCAGATAGCAAATCGGCAGCGAGTCCTCAGTGATCAGTCCAGTGGAGGTGTCGGCTCTTATTCGCAATGAGACTTGCTCATTCAATGCGGAGTCTGTTTCCAATTTTGTAAAGGCGAGTTCGTTCGGGTTGAAAGCCAGCACAAAGTCCAGTTGTTTCGCGATCAATGGCGTGCCCGCGTAACTCAGAGTAAGAGTTTCCACTTTCCTATGATAACCCGGCTGAGACGTTGACAATTCGAACTGCATGGGTATGAAATCAGAAATAGCGAAATGCGTGTAAACAGTGTCCGCCAGACCGGCAGTATCGCTGGCAGCAATTCTGAAGGTGCAGCTCTTGCCGCTATCTGTCGCTGAAGGGGTGAACCTGAACTCCCCAAGTTTTGTGATAGCGCTCTTTCCCAAAATCCCGGGAGTAATACAGACGGCGCTGTAACTTACCGGCTTCCTACACCCGACACCGCCGGCGTAATAGTTGTGCTTCCATGCCACGGTAGGATACACGATAATAGTGTCCGGAGTCTCTCGAAATATCTTGATCCAGGGTTGAGAATCAGAAGCAGCCAGCTCCGCCCCAGGAGCGATGCTCGCGAAGACGATTGCGCTGATAAAGAGTAGAATGAGGATACTGGTTGTTTTCATAACTCAAAACCTCGGCAGCATCATGGTGCCTTCGTAGGT
>CAYXUL010000103.1:0-6496 GCA_964468475.1 uncultured Ignavibacteria bacterium
TTGTGAATCTCGCGTGTGCCTTCGTAGATTGCGGCGCCCTTGGAGTTGCGGAAAAACCGCTCCACCGGGTACTCATCCGAGAAGCCGTAGGCACCATGAATCTGCACGGCATTATAGGCGGCCTTTTCCGCTTGGTCCGTGCAGAACCACTTGGCCAGCGACGTTTCCCTCGTATTGCGCACGCCCTTATTCTTCAGCCAGCCTGCTTTCAGCCACAACAAACGACCCGCCTCGTAGCCGTACACCATCTCCGCGAACATCTCCTTGACCAGCTGATGATTGGCGATTTCCTCGGTGAAAGTCTTGCGTGTAAGAGCATACTCTTTACTCGCATCCATGCACGCCCTGATCAATCCGGTGGAGCCGGCAGCGACAGTATAACGGCCGCCATCAAGGCACACCATTGCGATCTTGAAGCCCTCGCCTTCGCGCCCAAGGAGGTTGGCGGCGGGAACTTCAACATCCTGTAGTGCAATCCAGCCGGTCTTGCCAGCGCGCACGCCGAGTTTGCCCTCGATTGAGCCGGTGGTGACGCCATCAAATCCGCGTTCAACGATGAAGCAGGATAACCCGGAATGATCGCGTTGTTTTTGCTTGGCGGTATCAGTCCAGGCAAAGATGAGGAAATGATCAGCCACGTCGCTGAGGGAAATCCACATTTTCTCACCGTTGAGGATGTATTTATCACCATCCTTGCGTGCCGTAGTGAGTATACCTACCGCATCAGAGCCCGCTCCAGGCTCGGTCAGGCCAAAGGTGCCGATCTTCTCGCCCTTCGCCTGGGGCACCAGATATTTTTGCTTCTGCTCTTCATTACCCCACGTCAGCATCGTGATCGAATTGAGGCCGACGTGCACTGAAAAGACCACGCGAGCCGAGGTATCGACATACTCCATCTCCTCACAGACCAACCCGAGTGAGATGTAGTCCATTCCCATGCCGCCGTACTTTTCGGGGATACATACGCCAAGCAAATCAGCCTCTTTCAAGTGCTCGATGAATTCGGGATCAGCCTTGTAGGCGCGATCCAGCTCCTGGATTTTCGGGCGCAGGTACTTGTTTGCGACGTCACGCGCAAGGTCGGCAACCGTTTTGTGATCATCAGTCAGTTCAAAATCTATCATTTTCCGCTCCTCGGTCTTATCCTTGAGTGGCATAATTCGTGATGGTCATGGCGACAACTATAACACTTTCGCCCGTTGCAGGAAAGTGTTTGTGGAACGCGCTATGATGTCGACATATAACTTACGATGCGCCGAACTTGTCGACTGGTCATATCGATGTTTCTGTTATTGGGGGCGCGAGCCGCTTACGGACTTGATCTTGACTCCAATTATGTTGAGACAATTCGGCGAGGAATCGCCTTCAGCATCACTGAGCAGTTCGATTCGGCGAAGGCGCAATTCGAACCGATGATAGTTGCCGACTCAACCGACTGTGGTGCCTACTTCTTTCTGGCAGCCGTCTATCACAGCCAAATGATGGATGCCGAAGACTTCGCGCAAGTCGATACGTTTCAGGTGTTGCTCGACGACGCCTACCGACACGCTGAGGCTGCCATAAAGGTGGGTGATAACCCGGCCTGGGCGCTATTCATCGAGGGCTGCACTCATGCCTACCGGGCGGCGCTGGAAACCCATATCGGGAGCTGGTTCAAGGCCATGAAGGAGGCGGTCAAAGGGAAGAATCGTTGCCTGGATGCCTTGCGCATTGACCCGAATTTCTGGGACGCGTACGTTATCCTCGGCAATTACCACTATTGGAAATCGGCGCGTACCGATTTCATTAACTGGTTGCCGCTGGTGGCTGATCGAAAAGAGCAGGGCGTGGAGGAGTTGCGTCTGGCAGCCGATTCATCTCTTGTCAGCCGCGACCTGGCGTTGAACTCACTCGTCTGGGTGTTGCTCGATGCCGACAGGGATCAGGAAGCTCTGGCGGCGGCGCAAGATCTGTACGGCCGCTATCCATCAAGCCGTCTGGCGAACTGGGCGATGGCGTTTGCAAACCTGCATGCAGGGAAGCTGCACCAGGCTACGAAACATTTTCAAGCCATCATCGACCAGCTTGAGCCGGACACCACGCAGAATTATTTCAACCTCATTGAATGCCGATACCACCTGGCGAAGATATATCAAGAGGCGGGTGATGAGGAAGCGACAGCGAGCGAGTACAGGAAAATGCTCGCGTATCCGGTCGACGAGGAGATTCGAAAACGCCAAAGCGACAAACTCAAAGAAGCTCGACATTTCATCGACGGCATCAGTCAACCTCGATAGAACTAGATCTCGATATTATGATCCCGGATTGCGTGTGTCAATCCGAGTGTAATCCAGAAGTAGTTTGCCATAGACCCAGACGCGAGATGCGGACCGTTCGCAAATGAGCAGACTACTACAAGGCTCACGTTAATGCTCAGCATGGCCGTGAAGAACATTCGTCTCCGTTTGCGCCCCTGCTTGAGAAGATCTCTTATTCCGTTTCGGATCAGGAAATATAAAAAGCCAATGAATAGAGCGAGTCCCGGCAGTCCCGTGGACAGCGCGGCGTTGATGTACTGGTTGTGCACGTTGAAGATTCTTGAGAGGTCGTGAAATACATGATTAGAAGCCAGGTCGTTCCAGTATATTCTTCCCAGCACGTCACCCGTAGGAACGGCAAAACCATATCCGAATAACGGCTTGTGCAAAGCAGCTCCAATACCGGTGTGCCATAGCGTAAATCGATAGGTGGATCCTGCCTGGACACGCCCGACCGCGTAGAAGATATCCCACACTGTTGGAATAGAAAGTACTGCGATTGCTAGAACTACTGCTACTGAAATCGATACTAACAGGGCCTTATATTTCTTCTCGGCGATCAGAAACACCGCGTACTGAACGAGAGCAGCAATAATTGAGGCTCGTGACCAGGCGAGGAACAAGACTAACACTCCGAAGATAGCCACGAATGAAAGAAGGTACTTCAGTGCTCTCGCTCGGGCGATGTACGCCGCAGCCACTACGAATGGCACCAGATACCCCAGTACCTGGGCGTAGGCTCCGGCATTGTTCATGAATCCCCTAACCCTGAAATAGCCAGTATGAAAAATCGAGCCTACGGAATACAGCGATGACGAGAATACGATGAGTGTGATCAGGGTGAGGACAATCATTAGTTTTTTTCTATCCCGAACCGTAGCCCTCGTCACAAGATACAGGACATAGAACGCCAGCAGGCGAAAATACTCAATGAGGCTGGGCAGAAAATCCGCCGCGAACAACAGGCACACGATGCCCCACACGGCGAAAAGTGCATAATACTTGTCGATAAAACCAATATGCAGAGCTTTCCAGCCCTTTCTAACAAGAAACTGCCAGACAGTCACAAGCAGGGACAGGGCGACCAGGGACCACCTGATTGCACGAACGACATCAAAGTTGTAGCTGAAGCTGTCGTTAGCATGTGAAATTGCGGTGACTAGAGTTACAAACCCAATCTCGCTAAAGAAAGTAAAAGCGATCAATGATCCTGCTGCGATAGCCGCAAGCGTGCCGACGGGGCCAAGGAGGATTGAGGTAGCCAGGACACCGGAGTCGACCCCTGCCAGCGAAAGGAGGTTAGACCGATTAATTTTCATGTCAGAGTGTTACTGGGTTGCTTCAGTCTTGCTCGCTGTGACCGGTTTTTTCCGATCGCGAGTGCAGAACGTCTCGGACAGATTTCAGGAATTTTCCAAAAGGCTGTGATTCATCGGCTGCAGCGTCCAACGCGACGAAGTAGGTAATCGTCGCCAGCAGGCTCAAAATAAACACGGTGACTACGATCACGCGCTTGCTGGGCCACGTTGGCGACTTTACCGGTCTGGCGCGATCCAGAACGGTGATGGTAGGTGTGTCACGTTTTTCCTGCAAACGCGCCATCTCGTATTCCTGCAGCAAAACTTCGTAAGTTTTCTCGTAGACTTTAACATTTCTCGTGAGTACCGCCAACTTTAGATTCAAACCGGGGACCTGCGAGAGCGGAAGTTCAACCTTCAGCGCCAGCGAATCGTCCGCATCGACTTCACCCTTCTCCAACCGCTGCAGAGCACGCCGCATTTCCTCCACTCGAATTCTTTGCGCGACGACCTTGGGATGATCGTGAGAAAGCTGGTGTCGCAAGATCTCCAGTTCGATTTCGGCCTCGGTCAGCTTTGACGCCTGGTCCGCTATCGTGGAAATCATCTCTTCGGCCTGCACGTCGATAGCGATCGCTCCATGTTGCTCCTGAAATTTTCGCAGGTCATTAGAGGCGACATTCAACGAGCTGTCCACTGTCGAAATCCGAGTTTCCAGAAATTGACGGAATTCTCGTCCCTTGCTGCTCCTTATTTCCCTCTTGATGACATCAAGGGCATGCACCATCGAATTGGCGATATCGGCGGCCAACTCCGGATTGTCTGCGTTGGCTCTGATCGACACAATGCCGTCCGGCCTGACTTCAACTTTGATATTGTCCCTCAACTTCGAGACCGCAGCCCATTTGGAGGCAGCGTCGTATTTATTTGTAAGATCTAAGGAATCTACAACCCGCGTCAGGACAGTCTCCGACTGAAGCATGCTCGCGTACAGATCCGACGGTGTCGCCATCAGCGGCAGGTTGAATGTTGTGGCTGCCTGCGCCAGAATGCCAGTGGAGGTACCCACCAGTCCGCTCAAGCCCGATTCTGTTTCTGGAGGCAGTATCGTCGTTTGGGCGCTATAAATCTTCGGCAGGATGAAGCTCACCGCGGCCGCAAGCAGCGTCAAGGCCAGGGCGTTGATGAGGATGGCCTTTCGATGTTTCTTTATTACTACCAGTAAGCTAATGGCCCACACGTTCATACCTTCCCAAAAGGAGCGCTAATAATACGGGTCAATTAAGGGAGTGTCAACCCAATTCGTTTTCTCGGCCTTCGCAGTTGTGCGCTTTGATTACATCCCATACTTTTCACCTCAGGGGCATCGTCAGATTTCGCCGGGCCAGTCCGCGAACCTCTCACACAACACGCTTCGATTAATCCCGTGACTTATTCCGCGGATGTTCGTGTGGTTTTCGCCACAAGCGCCAGAACTCGTTTGGCGATAGCCTCCCACGTGTACTCTTCAATCAGAGATCCGTATTTCTTGCGCAGTAGCGAAGGGTCACTCACCAGCTGCTGACGAATTGCTGCTTCCCACTCATCGGCCGAGTCCGCAGGATTGACGATTAGCTCCGCTGGAAAGTGATGGAGCAGGTCCATAGTCGCAGCGACCGATGGAATTCCGGCGGCTGCGGTCTCGAAGAATTTGAGTGGATTTGCATACTTGATTACATCATTGTATTGATAGGGAAGTAATCCGACGTCAAACCCACAGATGAAATTCGGCACGCGATCCTGAGCAACCACGCCCAGATAGTGAACATTTGGTCGGTCACCAAGTTCCTTGTGCACTGAAGTGCCGACCTCGCTTCCGATAAACACGAAGTTGAGGTCCCCGCATCTGGTGACCAGAGCCTTCAGGAGTTTCCAATTAAGTCGCTCAGCAATCACTCCGGCATATCCGATGCGTGGATGAGGTATTCTCTCAATTCGCGGATCAGGTATGGCCGCTCCGCTATTCAACGTACAAAACGCCCTCCTGGAGATTCCGTTTCCCGAAACCGCATGGGATCGGTACGCATCACCGTAGTGCTCGGTCAGAGAGGGTGAAACGGCAAAGAAACAATCAACGCGATCCCGATAGCCCGGCTCAAACTGAAGTGCCGTCCTGTCTATTTGCCCGGTTTGTGATCGAAAGGGGTCATACATTTCGTAAACGTTGAACGAACCAGGGAAGAGTTTGGTGGTGTAGCCTTGAACTGGATGATAGTACCAGATCAGCGGTGGTTCCCCTGACAGCGACAGCATACGTGTGAGGCGAGAGTACCAGCTGCGCAATGCCCAGATATTCAGAGATTCGATACCTGGTATGCGCCAGGAGAGATTGTCATTCAGCCAGTATCCGGGGGACGCGAGAATGAGATTGTCGGAAAGGTGCTGCAACTTCGATTCACTAAACCACTCTCTCCATCTGTGCCTTTTTGTAGTTAACGTCGTGAGCGGACACAGGGGTCGATTGACCGCGATGACCCGGCTACCATACTCTTTCGCCGCTTGGGCTAACGCGTATACTTCTCCGCGACGAGTAAAACTATCCCATTCCGTCTTGGGAAATATCAGGATTGTCCTGGGAATCATCTGGTTGGTTGTGGAGAAGTAATTTCAGTCAAACCGAGCAGAATCTCAATAGCCGGGTTGACGGCAACAGCTTGCTTTACGCATAGCTTTTGCACTAATGACGCTGAGCATCGGCGTTTCCAGTTATTGATTGACCCGCATGACATCTTTGCCTAAATTATCGCACTGATTCCGGGCGCTTCAGCCCGAATCACTTGCTTGGTTGAAAATAACGAATTTTTGATTGCCAGTGGAGGAAAAATGAAAGTCTCCGTTACAGAGCACGGCGGTATCAGCGTT
>CAYXUL010000104.1:0-6443 GCA_964468475.1 uncultured Ignavibacteria bacterium
GGAGCGACGCCCTAAAGGCTGCGGCGCCCGTAGTCCCGGCGACGTCCCTGTTAAATCTTTACCCCTACTTTGCTCGGCTTCTGAATCTTCTCTGAATCCGTCTCGGCAGGCTTTTTCTCGTGCGGTTTGTCCTCTGATTTGCCGTTGCAGTTCCCGTTTTCGATCTTGGTAGGGTACTTGCCTGAGAAGCAAGCATGGCAAAAATCTTCTTTCGGCAGCGAGTTCATCGAGAGCATGGCATCGAGACTCAGATAGCCGATCGAGTCGACGCCGAACTCTTTGCCGATCTCCTCGACCGACATGCTGGAGGCAATCAGCTCTTCTTTGGTAGGCATATCGATCCCGTAAAAACAGGGCGAGATGATAGGCGGCGAGGAAATCCGCAAGTGAATCTCCTTAGCGCCCGCATCGCGAATCATCTTGACCAGTTTCTTCATCGTAGTACCGCGCACTATTGAATCATCAACGACGACGACGCGTTTATCCTTCAATACGCCCTTCACCGTGTTGAACTTGACCTTAACATCAAGGTCGCGAATCTTCTGCTGCGGGTCGATAAACGTCCGCCCCACGTAATGGTTGCGTATCAGCCCCAACTCAAATTTGATCTCCGATTGCTCCGAAAATCCGAGAGTTGCGGTATTGGACGAGTCGGGCACAGAAATCACGATATCGGCTTCCACCGGGTGCTGTAGCGCCAGGTAGCGGCCCAGGCGCCGGCGAATCTTGTCAACGTTCTCCCCAAAAATCTTCGAGTCAGGGCGGGCAAAGTAAATGAACTCAAAGATGCAGAATGCATGCTTGGTTTTCTTGAAGGGGTGCAGCGACTTGATACCGCTGGTGGTAATCTCCACGATCTCTCCCGGCTCCA
Organism: uncultured Ignavibacteria bacterium; assembly: GCA_964468475.1. GTDB lineage: Bacteria > Zixibacteria > MSB-5A5 > CAIYYT01 > CAIYYT01 > JBECKX01. Next base: position 872 of record CAYXUL010000104.1, read on the forward strand.
CGTCACGAATATACTTGGCACCGATAATATCGAACGAACAGGTTTCGGAGGCGACCACCCAATTTTCGCCCAGCTTGCCAAGGGCCAGCGGCCGGAAACCGTGCGGATCGCGCGCTGCGATTACCGAGTTCTCGGTCAGGAAAAGCATGCAATAAGCGCCATGGACTTTCTTCAGAGCGTCGGCTATCGCTTCGGGAATGGTCTCTTTCTTGCTCTTGGCAATCAGGTGAAGAACGACTTCGGTGTCGGAGCTGGTTTGAAAGATAGAGCCGGCTTCCTCAAGTTTCCTGCGCAGCAACTGGTCGTTGGTGAGATTGCCGTTGTGTCCGACGGCGATCTGCGAGCCCCGGTAATTGATTACCAGCGGCTGAACATTACGGAGCGAGGATGGACCTGCCGTGGAATAGCGGTTATGGCCGATTGCGGTCTGACCCTGAAGGCCCGCCAGGCTCTCGGGGGCTCCAAAGACGTCGTTTACCTGACCCTGGCCGCGATGCTCGTAGAAGGTCTTGCCGTCGGTGGTAACGATACCGGCCGCTTCCTGGCCTCGGTGCTGGAGCGCATAAAGCCCGAAATAGGTGAGCTCGGCGGCACTTTCAGAGCCTACGATTCCGAACAAACCACATTCACACCTGATATCTTCCGACATCTCTCCTCCGAGAAAAACAATCAAAATAGCGCCTTGGCGCCAATAGTCAACAAAAAGAATACGCCTTCCACCGTATCTGATTTGCTTTCAAGGGACTATGTCTATTGGGTCAGAAAGGTGCGAGCGGCCGGTTCATCATGCAGATTCTGTGAAGACACGTGCATAGCTGATTGTCAGTGAGGTTTAAATCAAGTATATTGAGCCTGTACCGCACGATAGCGCTTATTTCGTAAACGTCTGTTAAGCAAGCGCTTAATACTGCGTGCTTAAAGTACTTTCTTGTGGCCAAAAACGGCGGCGCTGGCTTGATCGCGGCATATCATTTGCGCTTCTAACCTGCGAGATAATCTATGAGTTCATCTGAAGACCCCAAATACAGCTCTCTGCGCAAGATTATAACTGCGCCGAGCGATCCTCAGAATGCCGTCGAGCAGCTGCAGGAAGCATTGGAAGCCGCTTCCCGTGCCCTCGGAGTTGAGGCGGCTGCGATCGTCCTGCTCGATCCCAGGGATAAACCTGTACTAGAAATAAGGTGTGGTGATGTCGCTTTGGGAGAGGTGCTGAGGGAGTTGGAAAAGCGCATGATTGAATCGCTGCGTTCCAAATTCGGTCTTCAGAATCTTTACTCCACCCTAAATCACGATGGAGAGAAGTCTGTGTTTTCCTACATGATCAAGTCAGGCAACAAGAACATGGGTGCGGTTTCGGGAATCTGTAATGGTAGTCGAAATATCGCTTTGGAAGAGGAATTCATCGAAGTGATTGCTGAAGCCTTAAAGAAGGTTTATGGCCAGGCGACTCAGCTCGGTGCCGCGCGTCTTGAGGCGATGCGCGAAACCACCGCCACGCTCAACCACGAGATCAACAATCCCCTGACCGCCGTGTTGGGAAACGTTCAGCTTCTGCTAATGAAAACTGACGAACTGCCGCCGGAGGTGATTCGCCGGCTGCAATCGATTGAAGAGGGGAGCTTGCGCATCAGGGATGTCTTGAGCCGGATGCAGAGATTACAGGAAGCCAAATCGACTACCTACGTCGATGACTCCACGATGATTGATCTTCAGGATTCCAGCGATTCTGAAGAGGAAGAGTGAAGGTATACTCCGTTGTTTCCGTGCCGGGCGATGAAGTGGAAGATAATCAGCCCGATCCCCACAAACATTGGTATCAGTCCGAACATGATCTCGGCGCCAACATAGCCGCGATGATAGCTTGCTTCGAACCACAGCGCCAGTAGTAATCCCAGCCCGATTCCTGTCAGAATAATCCCCGCTTTCAGGCTGCCATAACGTTCGACTTCAACGGGTATCTCTTTGCCTTGTTTAATCAACTCCAGGCGCATCTGGTGGCGCATCTGGATACGCTTGTAAACAAACAGGTAGACCAGAAACGCGATCAGCGCGAAAAAACCCAGACCCAGGATAATTCCGGTGAGCATCCCGAAGACATCAGTTAAGTCCAAACGCCACATATTCCACCTCTAAATTCCTTTCCATTGCATCAACTTTCACCTGCTTTGACCGGGATAACTCCAGAAATGTTTCGATTCCTGCAACTTTTTCGCGATAGATCCAGTCTTATTAGGCATGACGACAGTGGTAGTTGATAATGATCGAGAGTTGACGGAGCGCGCCAGACAGGGCGAACGCCCGGCACTGACAAGACTCACCAATCAATACAAAGAACGTGTCCACGCGTTAATCCTGCGCATAGTCGATGATTCGGCGCGCGCCGAGGAGTTGACATTTGAGGCCTTCAATCGGGCGTTCCGCAATCTCGACTCATTTCGTGGCGAAGCGAAATTCTCCAGTTGGCTCTATCGCATAGCCGTCAACGTGGCCCTGGCAGAGCGTGCCAGGAAGCGGCTCAACCAGGTATCACTCAGCGAGGCGGAGTACCTGGCTGCAGATCATTCGACGCGCCCCGATGTGGCGTACCAGAGCTTATTCTGCAGCAGGGTGGTCGACAAGGCACTCTCCGAGTTGCCACCCCATTACGAAACTGCCCTGCGTCTCTTCTACCTGCGTGGCGTGGGTTATGTCGAAATCGCGGAAATGATGCGAATTCCCATGGGCACGGTGAAGACATATCTTCATCGCGGCAAGAGGGCTCTCAAGGAGATTCTAACCGGCAAATACAACGCGGAGGAACTACTGTGAACGGTTGCACTGCTTTTCGCTGGAGAATACCGGCGTTTCTCAGCGGTAATCTGCCGGCTGATATGATGGAGGAAGTGCGGGAGCATCTCGATTGTTGCGCCGACTGTGCGGTAGTGATGGCGCATCCTGCTCGCGTAGAGGCCGCGGATATTTCCAGAGTCCCGGCCTTGCCCGAGGATTTCACCGAGCGTCTCATGAAAAAGCTTCCCTCAAGTTTCACCGGGCAGAAGCTGGCGGCATTCGTGGCTCTTGCATTTCTTGCCAGCGGCGCGTTCGGAGTCGCAATTTGGGCTGGAATCAAGTGGTTGTTTGGTCGTTCAAGTGAACTGGCTTCAACAACGTCGCAACTCCCGGCAGCGAAGGGATCAGGGTTGTTTCAGTCCCTCACGTCTTCAACGAGCCTGGAATTTATCGGGCTGGGCGTGGCTGCTATCGTTGTCTGTCTGATTGTGATCGCAATTGTCGATCGACCACAAGCCGCAGAAGAACTATCTAAGACTCAATCGTAATCGCGCATAGTTGACGAAAGGGGAAATGGCAGGCAGTAAGCGCCAGGTCACTATTTCTCAATAGGAATATCAGGCCGCAGGCGGCTGACAATGTCGACCAGGAGCCTGTGAAACAGGTCTGGAGTTGTGTTCACGAGGCGATTGCCGTGATACATGCTGGAATACAACTCGTACTTGACTTTATCGCCGTAGATGTCTGTCAGTAGATCCACCGACAGGTTCGAGTAGATGTCCTCGTCGCCTGCCGCTATGAAGATATCGACACCCTTTATTTTTGCCAGTGCAGGCGCAACTCGCAATCCCTGATAATCGAGCCCGGGGGAGATCATTGCCAGGTACTTGACCCTTGGCTCTTTGAGCGCATATAGCAATCCTGTATTGGCGCCGATTGAAGCGCCGACTACCGCGATTTTCGAAGCATCGATCCGATCTCCATATAGAGCAATGCAGGTATCCACGAGAAACTTGACGTCATCGGGATACTTGAGAAATTCACCCTCAAGAAACGTATTCGGGGCGCGGTTCCGTTTATTCTTGAGGTCATAGATGGAGAGACCCTGACCTCGAAGATCAATCGCAAATACTGCAATTCCTTCCGGGTAAAGTGATTCCCAGAGCTTCCTCCAGGCAGCGTGGGTCTCGCCAAGCTGATGCAGCACCACAACGAGCGGTGGTTTTACCTTTCGGTAAATTTTCGGCGGCATAATCAAGTAGCCCACCAGTTCAACACTACTGTCGGGTAAGTCGGCAGCGACCTCGATGGTTTCCGGTGGTACCGAAGCGGCCGCCATCACCGGTTTGGAAGCTTGCGTCATAATTATCAGCATTAAGACGGCGATACCAAGCTTGAGGGCGCCTGATGTGGTGGTGTTAGAACGTTGGTGGTCTTTCATCATAATCGTTTTACAACGTGGGTTCCGCAGGGATCATTTCTGCGACCTGGCTACTTCGGCAGCGATTCTGGCCAGCGGCTCAGATGACCGTGTGCTCCGTTACCATCAGTGACTCCTTTTGAAACCTCTCGATCGACAGCGGTGAGATATCAACCGAGGGTTTCTCGCCCGCGATCAGCTCTGCCGTTACGATGCCTACAGCCGGCGCGTGCATGAAGCCATGGCCGGAGAAACCGTTGGCTTGAAAGAAGCGTTGGAATTCTTCACTCGGTCCCAGCACCGCGAGATGATCGGGAGTAGTGTCATACAGCCCGCCCCAGGCGGTCTTGATCTCCGCCGTTTCCAATTGAGGAATGACTTCCAGGCCCTTCATCAGGATTGCATCCGTATAGTCGGGATGCGTCGATTCATCGAAGCCCTCCGGCTGATCAGGATCAGCCCAGCCCAACAGCAACCCACCCGATTCCTTATGAGTGTAAAGGCCGGAGGCAACATCCACTACCATCGGAAATGTCTCGTCAATGAAATCAAGCGGGGCAGTGGTCACGATCTGCCTCTTATACGGCTTAATCGGAAGTTCAACGTTGAGCCAGGAAGCAACCTGCGGAGAGTGAGGCCCGGCGGCGTTGACAACACACTCAGTCGCGAAATCGCCTTTGCTGGTCTTGACTCCGGTAATAATATCGCCGGAATGGGTAATGCCCGTGGCTTCCGTTTCGAGGATAAACTTGACGCCGAGATTGCGCGCAGCTGAAACATAGCCTTGGGTGAACTGGTGCGGATCGCCGATGCCATCCTTGCGCGAGAATGTTCCTCCGAGAATGTTGGTTACATCGAGCACAGGTACCATCTCGGCAATCTGCGCCTTGGAGAGCCACTCGCAGGGATGACCCACTCGCTTCCACATCTCAAACTGCAGCTTGAAATTGGCGACTTGATCTTCGCTGGAAAGCAGGAAGAGATAGCCGACCTGATCGAATTCGACTTCGGCGCCGGTCTCCTCAGTGAAAACCTCGAAACGCTCTTCCGACAGCATCGACATGCGCACGTTGATTTCGGAGCTGAACTGTGCCCTGATTCCGCCGGCGCACTTCGCGGTGGCGCCATTGCCGAGATATTGATCTTTCTCCAAAACAGCTATCTTCCCGACTTTCTTTTTGGCCAGATGATAAGCCACCGAAGCGCCAATTATGCCGCCGCCAATGATTACAACATCGTAAGAATCAGACATGTCCGCCAAGCTCCTCTCGCGACAGTGTATTTCCCCTGGGCAATGCCCGCAACGCCCCCGATATTATACGGGCGGGCTTGTATGAGTCAAGGAAATTAGGGGGAGAAGGGGGAGCGTGGCGCAGCAGGCGA
>CAYXUL010000105.1:0-5952 GCA_964468475.1 uncultured Ignavibacteria bacterium
ACTGCATCCTCTACAGCCTTGAGCACCTCACCCGAGCGCGCGATCTCCGCCATCCTATTGATATCGTTATGCAGCGGTCGATCTTCTTCCAGGATCGGCACATTCTTACGGATGACTTCGTAGGCCGCCTGCGAGCCCAGCCCCGGTTTTGCGGGCTTAAGGAACTCGAATGCCTGCGCGCCGGCGATCAACTCCATCCCGATGACTGCAAATGCGTTCTTGAGGATATCACGTGTTTTGAGGACCGTAGTCATTCCCATCGAGACAAAGTCTTCCTGATCGGCCGCGGCAGGAATCGAGCCAATTGAAGCCGGAGCCGAAAGTATGCGGTTCTCGCAAACCAGCGCTCCTGCGGTGTATTGCATCAGCATCATTCCGGAGTTCATTCCCGCGCCCCTGGTAAGGTAAGCCGGCAGTCCCATCGACAGCGCCTTGTTGAGGAGCCGGTTTAGTCGCCGCTCCGACATCACATTAATCATAGTTATGCCGGACCCGACATGATCGAGTGGATATGAAACCGGCGTCCCCTGGAAATTAGCCCCTGTCAGAACAACACCATCGTCGACATCCGGGAAGAAGATCGGGTTGTCACCGACGCCGTTGAGTTCGATCTCGAACTGCTCGCGAGCATACTCGATGCCGTCCCAGACGGCGCCAATCACTTGCGGAGTTGAGCGGATTGAATAGGCATCCTGAACGTTCTTGCCCTCTCTCTTCATCAGTTCGGAGTCTTTCATGATGGCCCTGATATGTGCCGCGGAACGTACCGCCCCGAGAAATCCCCTGATCTTGTGAAGTTTACTCGCCAGTGCCAGTGGATTGGCATTGAGGGCTTCAAAGCTCATCGTCGCGGCAATCTCCGCGAGCTTTGTCAGGTGGATGGCATCGTTAATCAACAATGAACCGGCGCCGCTGATGACGTTGGAACCGTTGATGGATGCCAGCCCGTCGCGTGCCTCGAACTCAATCGGCTCGAGACCTGCCCGCTGCAATGCTTCTTTGGCCGGCAGGCGCTCGCCTTGATAAAACGCCTCACCTTCCCCAATCATCACGAGTGCCATTTGCGACATGGGAGACAGGTCTCCACAAGCGCCAACCGAGCCTTTTTCGCAGGCCACGGGCGTGACACCCTTGTTGAGCATCGCCACCATCATCTCGACGACGCGCAGGTTACAGCCGGAATGGCCATGAGAGAGGACATTCACGCGAGACAGTTGCGCCGCACGCGCATACTCGATCGCGAGCGGATCGCCATAACCAGCGGCATGTGAATAGACGAGATATTTCTGGAATTCTTTGAGCTTCTCTGCCGGTAATGCCACCTTGGCCAGATCGCCAATGCCCGTGTTGATCCCATACATCACTTCCTGCGCAGCGACTTTGGCGTCAACAAAGGTGCGGCACTTCCTGATCCGTTCCCCGGCAGCATCGCTTAGCTCGACCTGTTCCCGGTTGCGCGCAACTTTGACTATATCATGTATTGAAAGCTTACTATCACCGACTACTACTGTCATCTCTCCTCCCGTGCAATGAAGACTGGAGAAGGAAAGCGGAATGGGAGGAAAATTCAAGCGATTTCTGCACCTGCGATTGTGTCATCGCGAAGCGACCAGATCTCGTTATTGCAGGCGAGGAATAATAGCTATCCGGCAGGATTCTCGGTTTCGAGAACCGGGTGCGGGAGCCCTTCGGTCAGACGCTGCTCTAATTGCTTGCGGGAGATGCGAGCTTCTTTTTCGAAGTCGATGATTTTGGTATTCTCGTGATAAATTGCGGTCTTGAAAATCTTGACACTTTTTAGTTTCTCGATCACTGAAGATATCTGCTCAACATTGCGGTCGTATACTTCCAGCGACTTTCTCAGAAGACCTTCGCCGTCCTCTATTCGCCCACTGTTCAGTGCCATCTCCAACAGCTGGGTTCTTCCCGAGACCGAGGCGATCGCGTTGTTGAGATAGTGCGAAAACGTGGCTACTATAGCTTGCAAAGATTCGAGAGCTACCTTGTTCAATTTCTCCTCATCGAGCTGAGCCTTGGTTTCCACCAAGTCATGGTAAAGCCCTTCAGTAAAGCTGTAGAGATTATAAAGTTGATGAGTTGCCCGCTGCAATAATTCGCTGGGATTGCCTACGTCAATTTCGAGGTGCTGCGAACGCTCCATCATCTCTGACAGAGCGGCATATTCTATTTCTTTGAGATCATCGCTGTTTAGTCCGAGATTGGAAGCCATTACTTCGCGGTTGCTCAGATTGACTGTTCGTGAGGAGGCTGTGTTCTCAATCGTGAAAGTCGCGAGCTTGTCAGCAAGGTTGACGATAGTCGGCAGGATATCGGCCTGCTTCTCCTCATTCAACTCCAGAACTTCGTGGTGCCGCGCCACGGCGGCGCAGTAGCGCTCCGGGAAATTCCAGATGCGCAGAATCAGCTCGCCGGCTTCGGCGTGATCACACTCGAAATGCTCTTGCTCCATCCTGGTCAGTTCGTTTCCCGCGATCGCTGCCTCGATCACTTTGAAATATTCATTCGGATAGAACTTGTCGAGAACCAACATGCCGATGTCGTGGATACAACCGGCGACGAAGGCTTCCTCGCAGAGCTGTGGTGCGACCCGCTTTGCAATCAGCTCACTCACGCAGGCTACGTTCAGCGAGTGCCGCCAGAAATCCTTCAAGTCGACCTTTTCGCCCAGCTGCGCGGAAAGTGAGTAGAGAGAGAGCGACAGAGCAAGTGCCTTCACCTGAGCGGAGCCCAGCGTAAGTACCGCTGATTGAATCGACGCTACCTGTTGCGATTGGCCATAATAGGGCGAGTTGACAATCTTGAGCACTTTGGTCGACAAGGCCGGATCACGCCGGATTATCTCGGCAAGATCGCTAATCGGCGTTTCGGGATCCTCGCAAATGCGCAGCACTTCCGCCATAACAGCGGGCAGCGTCGACAGCGACCGTAACGAAGATAGCCTGGCTTCAAACTGCAGTTTGTTCATTATTATGATTTATCGGCGGGTACTATCTACAGGTGTAGCAGAAAGTTATTGAAGTCGCCGCAACAGCCGTTTCCGGCGTTTTTGAAGTGTTTCACTCCAGAACAGCACGCGATCGAGGGGGATATCAGAGAGTGGATTATCGATGTATTCCAGTGCTTCCAGCACAATATCGCGCGCCCTGGCAAAATCTTTGCGCTTGTGCTCATGCAGTTTCGCCAGCTCCTCCAGGACGAGCAGTCGCTTCTCGCCACGGGATTTCCTCAGGCTCTGCAGTGTGTCCAGAGCCGAGTCGAATTGTTTTAAGCGTTTCTGAAGATAGAAAAGGTGAAACCCCAGCTTCTCGTCCGCCTCATTACACACCTGCGCCGGAAACTGGCTGGCAGCGGCGTTGCAGGATGATTCCGCCAGCCCCTTTCGCCACAGGAATTTCGAGATTGCCAGCGCATCCGCGGGCGAGTAGAAATCATACCGTTCGGCATCATCAAGATACTTTTGAATTGCGTGCAGCAAATAAAGCAGGCTCACTATATCGAGTCGATTGTGCAGCAATACGCCGGACAGCGGCCCAGCATAACCGTGCCGCAGGAAATCGAAATACAGCTGTGGGATCAGGTAACCCGGCGTGTCGTTGTAGCGATGGACCTCCAGCAATTCACGCTCAAGAGTCTGCAGTGTAGTATCGTTGAATCGTCCTCGCCAGAATCGCCGCGAGCAGTGAAGCAAATCGATATGGTGCATTTCAGCAAACGGATTGCTGCGCCGTTGCATCGTGTAGCGAGTTTCCAGCAGCGGCAGATCGAAAGCTTTGCCGTTGAAGCTGACAACGATGCCTTTCTCAGCCGCCATGTCCGCGATGGCATCAAGCATGGCGGGTTCGTCCGGATAGTCGGGAAGAAAAAACTGGCGCACGACAAAGGAGTCGCCTTCACAAAAACCGACACCAACCAAGAAGGCTACCGTGCCGCTGGCAGCGGACAGTCCGGTGGTTTCGGCATCGATGAACACCATGTCATTCAGCGCGGCAAAGCCATTGTTGTGGCTGGTTTCGAAGCAATCCAGGTTGATTCGGTCCTCACTCAAAACGGTGGTGACGGCACGATTGCCATGGAAGAAATCGTAGTTATAGCGCGTATCGGCTTGAAGGTAACTCCCCTCTTCCGTGGCAATGATCTCGCCGCCGATCTGCTCGGCGAAGTCTGCCAGTGCAGTTGAGTCGACCTCAAGCGGCTCCTGCTTATTGAAGCGGTCGAGGAAATCGAATTTACTCATGTTATGCTCGTGTGAGTCAGTCTGAAGAAAGCGTATCGAGGTAGTCGATCGTCTCCTGAATTTGAGAACGTACGAACAGATCTTTCTCAGTGGTCAGCATTTTCGTCAGCGCCAGATTGTTTGACCTACCCTCTATACGTCCCAACGACCAGATTGCCCAGCCGCGAAGATCGGAATCACCGTAGGAGAGTAACGGCTCGATTAGCGGCATGGCTTGACCTATTTTAAGCCTGCCTGCCAGGCGCACCGCCAATGCCCGGGTTCGTTCATCCGGAGCATTGATGATCTCATCGGAGATTGCATCCCAGGCTAGCGTGTCGAATTTGACCAAAGAATTGTACGCCACCAGTCTCACGGCGAAGTAGTTATCGGCGAGCGCGCCAATAAGTGGCGGAATCGATTCCTTTTGCATCAATCTGCCCAGGGCCGCTGCCGCACTTTTGCGCGGCAGAAACACCGGATCATGAAGATACGGCGTTACGATTTCTGCAGATCTTAGGCCCCCGCCGCATTTGCCAATCGATTCAATAGCTTGCGAGCGCACGGTATAGTCCTCATGCTTCGCGACTTTGGCCAGAGCAGGAATTGCCATGGTATCTTTCACTTCACCGAGTGCCCAGGAGGTCGTGCGCAATTGATCTTTATTGTTGGTGTTTAGTGCCGGTAACAGGTATGGCGTGGCAGCCTTCCCGATCCCCCGGTAAATATCAACCAGTGTATGCCGCTCGCGGGCGTCAGTGGCATCGAGTTTGAACGCGAGATACTTGGCTGCCGAATCGCTCATTGCGATCAACGAATCCTTGGAGGGCTGCACCACTGACTGATAGCGAATCTCGCCAGAAGAAGCCTGCATAAAGAGGCGTTCTACTTCCTGTTTCACCGGATTGGCTGCGTAGGCGATCCCGAAACACAACAGCAGTATCACGACGACTCGGTACTTCATTTCTTTGCCTCGGTTGTATCCGAATTCAAATCGGCGCCGATGCCCCAAAGCGAAGGAGTCACCCAATAGCTGTCATCGTTGCCGTAGCCGCGGTAGAAGTCTTTGCCTGCCAAATCGAGGAATAGTCCTATCGAACCGAAATCGCGGCGCGGATTGCCGTAACCGTGCGTGTTGAATTTGACGCGCGCGAGATAGGCATCACTGCCGCTGCCATCGATCAGCATCCCGATCCCGTTAGCCGAGCCTGCTGCTTGCGACAGGTCGGTGGCGCTGTATTGGTCATCGCCCGATTGATCGTAGAGCAGCCCGAATGCCAGGTCGTGCCCACACCCTTGCGACACTCCCTTACTGCTGTAAAGATCATTCCCTCCCATGTCGAGCAATGCCGCAAGGCAGAGATGGGTAGCCGCGCCCTGCGCATATTGATAAGCGATGTAATTGTCGTTGCCCTGATAGTCGATTAGTCCTCCCAGAGCGAACCAGTAGGACGCCCCTTGCCCGAAGATATCCGCGATGTAGGTGTCATTGCCGTCGCCGTCTACCAACAGCCCTACTCCCCCCGACATATGCGGCCGCAAGCCAAATCCGAATCCCTGCGAGAGTGAAATGTAGTGATCTTCGTAGCGGAGGATATCGCCGTACTTCTGGCCGGCAATGTAGATGTCGTTGTCATGAGCATCCACCAGCGCGCCCACGCCCATCACAAATCCGAATCCCTGTGAATAAAGCGCAGCTTCGTACTTATCCTGCCCGT
>CAYXUL010000106.1:0-3121 GCA_964468475.1 uncultured Ignavibacteria bacterium
CTGCCGTTCCTGGAGCCAAGGCTTTATCAGCCTGCCGACAACGATACCGTTTTCCGGACAAATGTTGCTTTCAAGTGGTCAACCTGCTGGTACGAGGATGACGATGCATATGATTTGGAAATCTCAACGACTCCCGATTTCTCCGGGTCTCCGACGGTTATTTCCGGCCTCACGGACAATCTTGACACCGTCGCCACCCTGCCCGCGGGTACTTACTACTGGCGAGTGAAGGCGTATCGTACTGACATCAACATCTTCAGCAGTTACTCGGCAATCGATTCATTCACAACCGTTGATTGTGTCGACAGCGACGGCGACGGTTTCGGGGATTCCGCGCTGCCCGGTCAAACCTGCGCTGTGGACAACTGCCCAAACACTTACAATCCGCTGCAGGGTGACTATGACGGCGACGGTATCGGCGATGTCTGCGATTTTGATTTGCTTGCCGTTGACACGCTGAGCACGACTTGCACCAGTCTCCTGGTGCGCAACGACGGCGACTTTGGCTTGACCGGAAACCATGGTAGTGGAGGGCTGAATCTCGATTTCTCAGCCACGACCGATTGCGATCCCAATGCCAAAGTCTACCTATTCGATGGCACGCCGGTGGTAGCCTATATAGACGGGACTGACACCTTGACAGTAAACTCAGCCTACGGCCGGGAAGAGTGGTATGGTTCAATACCGGAACCGCCCCGATTCGTGCAAATCGGCAATGGTAATCTCACTGTTGCTACCGTCACGACCAGCGAGTATCAAAAATATGAATCAGGCACATTTGTCACGCAGGATTATCACATCGGTGTGGAGAAGATCTGGTGGGCTCCGCAACAGCCGGATAGCTGCGACTTCATGATCCAGTGTCTGAAGATCTATTCAAATGATGGTAACCCGCATTCCGGGCTGACGATTGCGGAATTAGCGGATTGGGATATTCCCACAGACAGCTTTTCCAATAACTCATTCGGTTTCGATGCTGCGCGCAAGCTGATCTATCAGCAGGGAGTAGATTATAGCCCCGGCCCGAGCGGCTGCCAACCCAACGCCTCTCGCTATGGTGGAATGGCTTTTCTGGGATATAAACTCAACGGCGACCCTCTCAATGCATCCGCTCAGCCCTTCGGTGGGCAGGCACTTGAAAACGCGACATATACGTATGTTCCCGGCGGCTACATTCCGACGCAGTTGTATCCGCAGTTGAAGATCTCCGGCTATACACCGAATGCAGCGATTACCGACCTGACTTCACTGATGGTGTTCCTCGATGATTACAGCATCGCCGCGAGTGATACGCTCTACATTTACACTTCCTTCAATGTCGTGCGGCAAGCGACCAAGGCCAGTGGTGGAATCGGTGAATCGGTTGACCGGGCGCGGGCTTGGTTTTACAACCACATCGAGGGATTGCCGTATGTTTGTGGAGATGCTAACGGCGACGGACAGGTTTCCATAGGCGATGCGGTCTTTGTTATCAACTATATTTTCGGTGGCGGTCCTGCACCAGACCCGCTGATCGCCGCCGACGCAAACTGCGATGGTAACGTGAGCATCGGTGATGCGGTATATGTTATCAATTACATCTTCGGCGGAGGTCCTGCTCCCTGTGAGTCATGTCTGTGAGGCCTTCCCGAAAGGAATTGGCTAAAAGTAGATGATGGCTCATCGGTGGATGAGCCATCGTTGACATATAGATATTCTGGGCTGCGTTGGGTGGAAGTCCGCTCAGCGGCCGGTAGCCTTCTGTAGTCTTTCAGGATAGCGGGCTCCTCGGACTTTGATCCTCGCAGCTTTGCTGTCGATGTCGCGCAGATCATCGGGAGTGAGATCGATAGCGGCTGCGCCAATATTCTCTTCAAGGCGATGAAGTTTTGTCGTTCCCGGGATTGGTACTATCCAGGGTTTCCGGGCTAACAGCCACGCCAGCGCGATTTGAGCAGGGGTCGCCTTTTTCCTCCGACTGATATCCTCAAGCAAGTCAATCAGCACGCGATTCGCTTTGAGCGCTTCTGGTGCAAAACGGGGCAGGCCACTTCTGAAGTCGGAGCTGTCAAAAGTGGCAGAATCGTCGATTTTACCGGTCAGATAGCCTCTACCCAGCGGACTGAAGGGCACGAAGCCGATTCCGAGTTCTTCAAGTGTCGGAATTATTTCTGCCTCAGGCTCTCTCCACCACAGCGAGTATTCGCTCTGCAGCGCCGTAACCGGCTGGACTGCGTGCGCCCGGCGAACTGTTTTGGCGCTCGCTTCGGAGAGGCCGAAGTGCCGTACCTTCCCTTCAGTGATCAAATCTTTTATCGTACCAGCTACATCTTCGATCGGCACCTCCGGATCAACCCGATGCTGATAGAACAGGTCAATCGTCTCGATCCTGAGTCGCTTAAGGGATTCCTCCGCAACTTTCCTGATGTGTTCGGGCCGACTATCGAAGCCGGACCAACCCGACGAGCCATCAGCATTCATCTTGAAACCGAACTTCGTGGCAATTACCACTTGCTCGCGGTAAGGAGCGAGAGCTTCACCTACGAGTTCTTCGTTGGTGAAGGGGCCGTAGACTTCAGCGGTATCGAAGAAAGTAACACCGCGTTCCACGGCGGTGTGAAGCAAGGAGATCATCTCCTTTTTGTCCTTGGGCGGGCCATAGGCGAAACTCATTCCCATGCAGCCCAAACCAAGAGCTGAGACTTCCAAATTGCTATTTCCAAGTTTGCGTTTCTGCATGCTGATCTCCCGGTGGTTCAGGTGGAAGTGACATTATTGTGTGCTTATAGCCGATCACATAGAATATCCCGGCTTCCTGTACAGCGTGTCCTGGTTGTCCAGAATGTCGGGCTTGTAGACCTTCTCTTTCCAATCGTCGCGATCGACCTCCTCAATAGCGACCGAGACCGCTTCTTCTCCGCACCCAATAATTTCGACAACATCTTTTGTGATCAGGTCAGCCAGAGCCTTCTTTTGCTCTTCCGGTCTTCCGGGCCAGAGCTTTACGATTACATGAGGCATTGTGTTTCCCTCCGGGTATTGGCGGACAACTCTTTGAATCCGACTTTTTGCTCAATGTTGACTATACGTGGTAAACAGTTAGCTGCGACAATTCTGATTCTGCAGACCCGAGAGGCTCTGG
>CAYXUL010000106.1:3221-5868 GCA_964468475.1 uncultured Ignavibacteria bacterium
CTCTGGTTTGACAAAAGTAGTGAGACTTACTTAAACAATTCAATCTGACCGGCCGATCTTTGTATAAACTTCAGAATCAAGAAACAGGACAATATCGAGATTGGCTATCGGTGTGACAGAATCACAAGAGAAGGCGATGATGCTGACGGAGGTACCGCGTTCGGGCCTGCACTGGGTTCGAACGCTGATTATCCTCCTCACGCTGATTACCTTTATTTATCTGCTCTTCGACGGTTTCAGCTACTATACCACGCCCTACAGCGAACGACCGCATCTCGCTGATTATCGTGAACTGCGTCCTGCCGGCAGTCGTGGGCTTGCTTACGGGTTTATCGGCTCGGCGATGATGATCCTGATGTTGACCTATTCGTTGCGAAAACGTACGCGGTTGCTGGGAAAACTGTTCACGCTACGCAACTGGCTCGATTTGCATATCTATCTCGGGATTTTCGGGCCGCTGTTCATACTGCTGCATACTTCTTTCAAAGTACAGGGGTTGGTGGCTGTGGCGTTTTGGTCGATGGTCGCGGTCGCACTTAGCGGCTATCTGGGCAGATATCTCTATCTCCAGATTCCCCGAAACATCGAAGGTAACGAACTGACGTTGGCGGAGATCGAGGACAGCCGGGAGGATTTCAACCGAAGCTTGCGCACGATGGGATTGAATGACGCAGATCTGGCGGCGATCGATCGACTGAGTCTGCCCGAGAACTTTGAACAACAGGGAACACTGCGAATGCTGTTCGGGATGCTCGCAGCTGACGTGGCGCGCCCGCTTCAGGTGAAGCGAATCGAGCGCCATTTGCGCATCCAATCAGGTATTGCCCTGGGTGAATATCACCGTGCTGCGGCGCTGGCTGTCAAGCGGTCAGTCTTGCGCCGACGCGTTTTAGTGCTTGAAAAAGTTCATGAACTTTTTCATTATTGGCATGTGATCCATAAGCCGTTCGCTTTAATCATGTATTTGATTATGGCTGTCCATATCGGAGTAGCGATCTGGACCGGCTATACGTGGATCTTCTGAGGCCAGGACACAACAAGACACAATACTCTCAATATTCACGGGTCTAGAATTACGTCTCGGATTATAGGCATTTCAACTCCGGTCCTTGAAAAGGACCTAATGGCATCGCTGTATCTGGCACTGATAGCCATTCTATTTCTGTCGGCCTTCTCACCGGTTGTGGCACAACTGTCTCCGGGAAAGCTAAGTCAACCTCATGCCTTTCTGGAAGGGCTGGAAAACTGCAAACAGTGTCACGGATCTGATCGGAAGGAGATAGCAAAGAACTGCCTCAATTGCCACGGTTTCATTGCCACCGAGTTTAAAGAGAAGCGCGGTTTACACGGACATAAGGATTATTCCACGTGCGAAATGTGCCACTCTGAGCATCATGGAAGAGATTATGATTTGATTTACTGGAAGAACGGCATCAAGGCATTCGACCATTCGCAAACCGGCTACGAGTTGAACGGAAAGCATGCGGATCTGAAATGCCGAGCCTGCCATATCGCGGACAATATCCGTGACCAGGAGCAACTACGGGAAGCGAAAAAGGAACTGGGGCGCACATTTCTGGGCCTCACGGAGAAATGCGCCAGTTGCCACTTTGATGAACACCGCGCGCAGCTGGGAGCGGAATGCCAAAACTGCCACACGACGCAAGGGTGGAAGCCGGCAACCGGTTTCAATCATGACAAAGCGAAGTTCACATTGGCCGGCAAACACATTAATGTCAAGTGCATCAAGTGTCATCCATCGATCAGCGACGTCGTCACGCTGGCCGACACCAGCTATACCCAGTTTACCGGATTGCAGTTTTCGGAGTGCAGTAACTGCCATAAAGATCCCCACCAGGGACGTCTGGGGGCCAACTGCAGCAGTTGCCATGTTGCCTCCGGGTGGCGTCAGGTCAACAACGCCAAGTTCAATCATGACAAGACCCGCTACCCGTTGCGCGGTAAACATCGTCCGCTGGCGTGCGAGAAATGTCATCGCGGCGGTGAAACGCGTGGCAAACTGGCGTTCGGCAAGTGTACCGACTGTCACGCCGATTTCCATAATGGCGATTTTGCTCAACAGCCAAGCCAGGGCAAGTGCGAAGCTTGCCATTCTGTCGACGGTTTCCGCCCGGCAAAATTCACGGTCGCGCAACATGATAGCAGCGACTTTCCCTTGCGAGGGGCGCACCAGGCTGTACCCTGCAGCGGCTGTCATTACGACAAAAAAGCATCAACCCGCCAGAAAGCATACCATTTCAGGTTCGCAAAAACCGGCTGCCAATCATGTCACAAAGATCCGCACGAGGGCAAGGTGGATTCGTGGATGGTGAACGGAGATTGCCAGAGCTGCCATAATGAAGGAAGCTGGGCCGGCATCAAATTCGACCACTCCAAAACGAAATTCGTGCTGGTGGGCAAGCATCAGACGACAACTTGCCGGAAATGTCACTGGAACTCGAAAGGCGAATGGAGTGTAAAACAGTTGCAATTCAAGCTACACAAGCAGAACTGCCAAGACTGTCATAAGGATATACATCAAGATCAATTCGTTACCGCCGGGGTAACCAGATGTGAACAGTGCCATTCACCCAAGGGGTGGAAAGCACTCACATTTGACCATAACACGCAGTCGCGCTTTAAGTTA
>CAYXUL010000107.1:0-5485 GCA_964468475.1 uncultured Ignavibacteria bacterium
ACCTTCTCGACCTTGCCGGCCTTGAGGCAGCGGGTGCAGACTTTGAGTTTCTTCACCTGCCCATTGACGCGCGCGCGGGTAGCGTGCAGGTTCGGATTGAACCGGCGCTTGGTCGTGTTGTGCGCGTGAGATACGTTCTGTCCAAATTGCGGGCCTTTACCGCAAATATCGCAAACTCGAGACAATTTTCGTCCTCCAGAAGAATATTATAGACTTGTATTATACGCCTTCCGCCCGTAAACGCAAGAATTTCGTGCAGCTAAATTTTCAGTCGAAGAGGGATAGTTCTTTCCAGTTTAATATTCCCCACGTATATTCTAGTGCGACCGGGAGACCCAGGTATTATTAAGACCGGATATCCCCGGCCTGGTCGGCTCACATGGCCAGAGACCCTGGCTGCGAGCGAAAACCGATACCTTGTAAGACCGATTTCTCCCCCATTGGACGGTGGAGAAACGAGTTTGATCCCTAACTGGGAGTACATAGCTGGGTCACCCGGTCCATTATTTTGCCCGGAAGCATCCCTGTTACTAAGCCTTTGTGCCCGGCAGCCGTCCTCGTCTGCCGGGTTTTCATATGCGTTCCCGCAGAACCTCCTTGCCACCTTGCAGAAATCCCCTTAATATGCCCTCTTTGCTGTCTGACAGACAGGAGGCGAATTCTCAAGATGACACCGCAGGAACCGAAAATCACCCCGGAACTGGTCAAAGAACATGGCCTGACGCCGGAAGAATACCAGAGAATCCTCGATATCCTTGGCCGCGAACCCTCATTTACCGAATTAGGCATCTTCTCGGTGATGTGGTCTGAGCATTGCTCATACAAGAATTCAATCGCATTGATTAAGACCCTGCCGCGCTCCGGACCGGCTCTGCTTGCCGAAGCAGGAGAGGAAAACGCCGGAGCAGTCGACCTTGGGGATGGTACAGCTGTCGTTTTCAAAATCGAATCGCACAACCACCCTTCTGCCGTTGAGCCGTACCAGGGAGCTGCTACAGGTGTTGGTGGTATCCTGCGCGACATCTTCTGTATGGGCGCCCGCCCGATCGCCTCTCTGAATTCGCTGCGATTTGGCCCCCTGAGTGATGCCCGTTCACGTTACCTTCTGGACGGCGCGATTCGTGGCATCGGCGACTACGGCAACTCGTTCGGCGTGCCCACAGTAGGTGGCGAAATCTATTTCGAGGACTGCTACAGCGCCAACCCGCTGATCAACGCTATGGCAGTCGGTATCTGCAAGACCGACCGGATGGCCTCGGCAGTCGCCAAAGGTGAAGGCAATCCAGTGTTCATCGTTGGCTCATCCACCGGCCGCGACGGAATCCACGGCGCAACCTTTGCCTCCGAGGAAATTTCCGAAGCCTCCGAATCAAAGCGCCCGTCGGTGCAAATTGGCGATCCTTTTACCGAGAAGCTACTTCTCGAAGCCACCCTTGAGATCATCCGGGAAGACCTGGTTGTAGGGGTTCAGGATATGGGCGCCGCGGGGATTACCTGCTGCTCATCCGAGATGTCGGCCAAGGGCGAGTCGGGGATAGAAATTGATCTCGACAAAGTGCCCGTCCGCGAAGATAAAATGACAGCCTATGAGATCATGCTCTCCGAATCGCAGGAGCGGATGCTGGTAGTCGGTAAGAAGGGCAACGAAGCTCGCATCAGGGAGATTTTCGCCAAATGGGACTTAAATTGCGTCGAGGTCGGTCAGGTTACGGCTGGCAACCGGATGGTGGTCAGTATGGGCGGCGAGGTGAAGGCCGATATCCCCTCCGACGTGCTGGTCCTCGGCGGTGGCGCGCCGGTCTACACGCGCGAGCAAAGGCGCCCGGCATACCTCGATGGGAAGCACAGATTCGATTTCGCAAAAGTTCCGCAGCCGCAAGACTATAGTGATGTTCTCCTCAAATTAGTGGGCTCAACCAATATCGCCTCCAAACGCTGGATTTTCGATCAATACGATTCGATGGTGCGCACCAACACGGTGATCGGACCCGGCTCGGATGCCGCCGTGTTGCGCATTCGCCATAGTCGTAAAGCGCTGGCGGTGGCGACCGATTGCAACGGCCGCTATGTCTATCTCAACCCGCGAATCGGCGCCCAGATAGCCGTTGCCGAGGCCGCCCGCAACGTTGTCTGCACCGGCGCCAAGCCCGTGGCTATAACCAACTGCCTGAATTTCGGCAATCCCTACAAGCCGGAGATGTATTACCAATTCGCTGAGGCGGTCAAGGGTATGGGAGAGGCGTGCCGCGTCTTTGAAACGCCGGTAACAGGAGGCAATGTCTCCTTCTATAATGAAGACCCACAGCGGGCGGTGTATCCGACTCCGACCATCGGGATGTTAGGAATAATCGAAGATGTCGAGCATGTCACCCGCAGCAATTTTCAGCGGCAAGGTGACAAGGTCGTTTTCGTTGGGACGTCCAAAGAGGAATTGGGTGGTTCCGAGTATATCAAGGTTATGCATGGCCTGGTCGAAGGAGACGCACCCGCAATTGATCTTCAATTCGAAAAGAAGCTACACGCATTCATGCTGGAGGCGATCGGGAGAGGATTGATTCGCTCGGCACACGACCTCTCCGACGGTGGTCTGGCCGTTGCGCTGGCAGAAGCCTGTATTTTCGACCGCGAGCATCCCATTGGCGCGAAGGTGAGCTTCGCCGCTGACATGCGCAAAGACGCCCTTTATTTCGGTGAGTCACAGTCACGGATTCTGCTCAGCGTTGCACCGGAACATGAGGGCAGCATCAAGCAGCTGGCGGCTTCGATGCAAATTCCGTTGGCAGTGATTGGTACAGTCGGAGGCAGCGACCTGAAGATCAATGATGACATCCACGCCGACCTGGTTTCGCTTGACGACCGCTATTTCAACTCGATCGGACGGATTATGGCAGTCGCAGAGGAGAAGGCGGTGGGGGTGTAGGGACAAAGTATCTAACCCGTCATTCCCGCGCAGGCGGGAATCCATAGTCGCCATCACGTCTCGTGAGCTTTTCAGTACGAGGACTCTACACACCCCGTCTCTCCGATAAATCGGGGAGCCACCCCTCTTAATAGAGGGGAATTCGAGCGCTACCTGCTGAAGTGGCTGATCAGCCTTTGAAGTCTCCCGGACACAGTACATTCTGAGGAGTACGGCCTTAGGGGCGAATGCTATTCGCTCTATGCAGAGGTCGAGAGATACGGCAATTTGGGTGAGCGCCACTCGCGCCTTAGATCATGTTGTCACGAAACAAAATCCCCTCTATTAAGAGGGGTGGAATTCATCCCGAACATGTTCGGGATGAAAGACGGGGTGTGTAGGAAGCGAATGCGACGCCGTCGGCGTCGTGACAGACAAGAATGTCTGTCCTCCTGAAAAAACCACGGCGCTTTCATCCTTTAGAAAGCGCCGCGCGTGTTCTTGCTTCTTTAATCTAAGATCTATTCGCCTAACATCTCAAAATAGTCAAGCTCGGTACCCATGACCATATTGTCGCCGTTGCGATGCTCGCTGATATTGAGCGCCATCAGCCTGCCATCCTTCTCGAACAGCAGCAACAACTGATCGTCATTGCCCGGTTGCATAAACCCCTTCAATTCGGCGCCGCGGAGATCGCCCTGCCTGCTGACGAAAGTCTCGGTAAGTTTCATTTGAAGTCCTCCATTGACTCAAAACAAAGTGACGGTAAGTAGGTTTTGCTTGCCATTGTCCGGCTCAACAAGAAAGCCCTTGGAAGCTTAGACATTGATGTTACGGATTCAAAATCACAGCGCAAAAGGAAATTTGTGAGAACTTCGTGCGTCACTTCATAACCTAATCTCTCAGAGTTTGAATCGTTTCGTCGGTTCTTGCTTCGTCGCGATTGATCGCGTCGGAGTGTGAACCGACGGCCGGCTGGCCCCAGGTGTCA
The DNA here is from genome assembly GCA_964468475.1 of uncultured Ignavibacteria bacterium. Taxonomy (GTDB): domain Bacteria; phylum Zixibacteria; class MSB-5A5; order CAIYYT01; family CAIYYT01; genus JBECKX01. The sequence goes on from CAYXUL010000107.1 coordinate 3,891, forward strand.
GTTCACATCCCGCTACATAGAACTGCATCGCGACAAGAACTGACACAACCGCAGTGACTTGTGCGCGCCCGCATAGCTTGACCAACCCCCGGGATTTGGATACATTGCGCCCATTGGAGGAACAAGCTTATGGAAACCACCGCAATTCGAAATAGCAAAGACGCCCCCCTGACCTGCAAAGGCTGGCAGCAGGAGGCGGCGCTGCGAATGCTCAATAACAACCTCGATCCCGATGTCGCCGAGGATCCCGCCAATCTCATCATCTACGGCGGTTCCGGCAAGGCTGCCCGCAACTGGGAATGCTACCACGCGATCGTTCGCAGCCTGCGCAGCCTGGAGGCCGACGAAACGCTACTGGTCCAGTCGGGTAAGCCGGTCGGAATCTTCAAAACACACGAGTATTCACCGCGGGTACTGATCGCCAATTCCAATATGGTGCCGCATTGGGCTACCTGGGAGAAATTCCGCGAACTGGAGAAACTCGGTCTGATTATGTTCGGCCAGATGACTGCCGGCTCCTGGATATACATCGGCACGCAGGGAATCCTGCAGGGTACCTACGAGACCTTCGCCGCAGCGGGGAACAAGCACTTTGGTGGTGATCTCTCTGGCAAATTCATCCTGACCGGCGGCATGGGTGGTATGGGTGGCGCCCAGCCGCTGGCGGCGACAATGAACGGCGCAGTGATCCTCTGCGTGGAGGTAGACGAACATCGCATCGACCGCCGTCTCGAAACCCGTTACTGCGACCGCAAAACGCATTCCCTCGATGAAGCCCTCAAATGGGTCGATGAAGCTTGTAAGCAGAAGGAGCCCCTCTCGATTGGCCTGGTGGGCAATTGCGCGGATGTACTCCCGGAGATGGTCAAACGCGGGATCACGCCCGATATCGTCACCGATCAGACGTCCTCGCATGACGAGCTCAACGGCTATGTTCCACATGGCCTGCCGTACGAGGAAGCCCTCAAGCTGCGCAAGTCTAACCCTGATGATTATATCAAGCGCGCGTTTGCCTCGATGGTGGTGCATACGCAGGCGATTATCGATATGCAGAAACAGGGCGCGGTGGCATTCGATTACGGCAACAACCTGCGCGGACAGGCGTTTGCTAACGGTCTGAAAGATGCGTTTGCGTTTCCCGGTTTTGTGCCGGCCTATATTCGGCCTCTCTTTTGTGAAGGCAAAGGCCCCTTCCGCTGGGCGGCTCTCTCCGGCGATCCGGCTGATATTGCCGTGACCGATGAGGTAATCAAGAAGGAATTCGCCGATAACAAGCCGCTGGTGCGCTGGATCAACCTGGCGGCGGAGAAGGTGGCGTTTCAGGGGTTGCCGTCGCGGATTTGCTGGCTGGGGTATGGTGAGCGCGAGAAGTTCGGGTTGATCATCAATGACCTGGTTAAGTCGGGCAAAATCAAGGCGCCGATCGTGATCGGTCGCGATCATCTCGACTGCGGTTCGGTGGCTTCCCCCAACCGCGAGACCGAAGCGATGAAGGATGGTTCCGATGTCATCGCCGACTGGCCGCTGCTCAATGCGCTGCTGAATACGGCCTCAGGGGCAAGCTGGGTAAGTATCCATCACGGTGGCGGCGTGGG
>CAYXUL010000108.1:0-5480 GCA_964468475.1 uncultured Ignavibacteria bacterium
TGCACAATTTCAAGTATGCCTATGAGCACAATGATATCGATGTCTACGAAAACTGCCTCGACGTAGATTTCGTTTTCCGTTACATCGACCAGGATCAAACCGGACAGATCGAACAGGTTGAGATTCCTCGTGATGGGCCGTCGGGCGACCTGGCGCGCACCGAGCGCCTGTTTCGCGTTTTTGACGAAATCCTCCTCGACACCTGGGTACCGATCTTTGATCGCTACGAATATCCGAACGGGGAGACCTGGGAGGTATGGCGGGTTTACTTCAACCTTTCGGTCAAAGACCTCAATGGCGATTTCGGTTTTGAGTATTATGAGGCCGTCGGCATTGCCGAATTCAAATTTCGCCAATCAAGATCCGACAGTCTCTGGCGCATAGTCGTCTGGGACGACCGGTCGAATCAGTAGTGCAGCGGTGACGCGTCCCACCGCTGGGATTTTCCGTGCACGTTGCTGCTAAGGATATTGAAACACACCCCGTCTCCCCGACAAGTCGCGGAGCCACCCCTCTTAATAGAGGGGAATTTGAAGTCGCCTTCACAATCCGGCTTGTAGGAGCGGTTTCAACCGCGACGTCTTCAAAACGTCAATCAGCGCCCTACTGCATTTCCGGTGCAGCCACTGTCGCCAATACGTAGTTGGTCGTGTCGAAATACTTATCGGCGACGGCCTTTATGTCAGCAGGGGTGAGTTTCTTCATCCGGGTCAGCAGGTCATCATCGGCTTTGTAGTCGCCATCGATAAACTGATCGACAGCCATATAAAATGCCTGATTAATGCGTGACAGGCGCGCCATCAGTTGCGATCCCCAGATCGAGTTGACTGCTTTCTCGAGTTCATCTGCACCTACAAGGGAGTCGCGCATCTTGCCGATCTGATCAATGATTCCCTGTTTGGCGCGGGCATAATTCTCGGTGCCCGTGCCCATCGCGGCATAATACCAGCCGAATTTGGAGTCGAGGTTGAGCCCGGCGCCGATGCTGTAAGCCAAGCCCTGCTCCTCCCGCAAATGTTGTCGGAGGCGGTCGGAAAGTATCGACACCGCGACTTGAAGCGCAACTGCATCGGGGTCACCAGAGCCACAGACGGGGCCACCGAGATAAATAAACGCCTGCTTGCTTTCCATCGGCACATTCTGCGCAACTTCACCTTTGACCTTGATTGGCCCGGTCACCGGAGCCTTGGTAATATGTTGTGGAGTCATGTTGCCGAAGGCGCTCTTGATTTTCGCCAGCATATCAGCAGGTGGCAGGTCTGTACAAACAGTCAGGATGATGTTATCGGGCGCATAGTACTTAGTGTAGTAATCGCGCAGGTCTTGTGCAGATATCGATCCAATCGAACGCATACTCCCCATGATCGGCTGCGCATAGGGTTGATTCGGGAACATCTCGCCATAAAACAAATCGCGCGCCTGATCGCGGGTTGAACTAGATTGCATCCCCAAAACACCCATCATTTCTTTGCGCACGTTTTCGACCTCATCCTCCGGCATCGTCGCGTGTTGCAGGAGTTCAGTCAGCAGCGCGATGCCGCGATCGGTGAAGTCATCGATTGTCTCGAACTTCAGGAATGAGTACATCGGCTTGGTATAACGGTCGTCGTAAGGTATGTAAGGATTATCACTCACCGTGAGGTTGCCGCCAATCGAGGTCAGTTCGCGGGAGATCTCTTCCTTGCTGTGAGTGGTCGAGCCCTTGGTCAGCATCCGATTTACGAAATCAGTGATTCCCGCCTTGCCCGGCGGTTCTGAAGCACAACGGTCCTTGCCGAGCACCATGAAAGCCTGCACCTCCGAGTAGGGATTTGATTTGATGATTACTTCGAGCCCGTTGTCCAGCGTGTCATGAACGTAGCTGCTGGTGATTTTCGTCGGCCCTGATTCCCCCTGCTTCTTGCCCTGTGGCGTCACCACAGTCGCTACGTAGTTGAAAGGACTGAGGTACGCTTGCGCCACGCGGGCAACGTCGTCGCTCTTGACCTTGGCAAGATTACCGGTGAGGTTGTCGACAAAATCATATCCAGTAGCTACCATCAACGGCGCAATCATGAATCCGTAGTAGTGCAGTTTCTCACGCAGGTAGATCTCATTGGTTTTCTCACTAATGACATCAGCATCTAGGTCTGATTGGTTTGGTTTCCAGCTGGCAACGTCATTGGCCATAAAGCCGTTGATCGCCTGCAGAATCGCATTAGGATCGGCGGTGGAGTCAGCTGTGATCGACATATCAAAAGTGGTAAAATCTTTCTGGGTATAAAGGCCGGTGTTCACCGATTGTATCCCCAGATCAGCACGCGAATTGATCTGCTTGAGCAACGGTGAGACGCCATCGTTGTTGAGCAGATCGTTGAGCAGATAAAACGCAAAGTAGTCGGCATCCGAGTAGATCGGGGCGCGAGCTGAAATGTTGATGTAAACGTTGTCCGCTTTTTCCATGCTGCGGGTAACTATTTTCTGCGTCTCGGGGAAGTCTACCGTAAAGGTTGGCGGCGGCGGAATCTTACGCGGTGGCACACTGCCATAGTATTTGCGGTAAGTCTCGATCATTTGATCGGTGTCGAAGTCGCCGATCACCAGTGCTATCATGTTATTTGGGGCATACCAGGTTTGATAGTACTTGAGAATTTCATCACGCGTCATCGTCTGAATCAGATTTTCGTAGCCCAGTACCGGCCGGGCGTAGGGAGTGCCGGCGTAGACCACCGACTGATGAAAATCATTGACTATATCACTGATCCGGTCGTTGCTCTGGCGGATTTCCTCGATGACAATCTTGCGCTCCTTGCCCATCTTGTCTTCCGGGATGATCGAATGAAACAGTTGTCCCGACTGTACTTCAAAGCCATCCTCGATATACTCCGTTGGCATTAGCACAAGATAGGCGGTCAGGTCTTTGCGCGTAAACGCATTGATGTACCCGCCGTGCATTTCAATTTTATCATCGAGCTGCTCCTGTGACATCGTTTCCGTGCCGTCGAAGAGCAGATGTTCAAGAAAGTGGGTCGAACCGTTGGTGAACTCATTCTCATAGCGAGCGCCGGCGTTGACGAAGACGATAGAGGTAATCATCGGGGATGAGTGGTTCTCAACGAATATCGCCTGCAGGCCGTTGTCGTATCTGACTTTAGTTGACGGCAAACCGGCAAACGCCGCCGCACTCCAGGCCAGGATGGTCGGGATTACTATAGTGAGAGCGATATTTCTCCTCATCTCTTCTCCTCTCCAAATGCAAGATAGTTTTGCTATGAACCAACCTGGTTTGAGCGAGAAAGTCAATAGGGAAAGGAGGAGAAGTTGGGAAGGGTCAGTCCGTTCCACGGCGAGAGCTCAGAAGCTACGATATCGTTTTACGACTCTGTAAACACACCCCTGTGGTCCCCTCTCAAGAGGGGACGAGGGCCCCAAGTTGAGTTCCGACGAGACGGCAGTGCAGCGGCGCGAGAATCATGGCTACTCGATCCAAAACCGCAGCTTGGTGTTTTGTAGGCAGACACCTTCCGTTGGAAGTCGGTTGCTCCTGCTCTGGCACTCTGATAATTGCAGAAACTCCAACGCCTCTATGAGAGGGGTGGATCCCGATTCGTCGGGGAGCCGGGGTGTGTGTTAAGAACCTATTTCGCCAGCTTCTTCTTCAGCACCAGCTTATACTTCGGATCGAAGCGGCGTGGGGAACATTTGCCGCACGAAGCCGAGATCAACCGCTTGCGTCGCGGGTATTCGGTGCCGCACGACTTGCAGACATAGAGGTAGCGCGATGGCAGCCGCAGCTTGGGATGACTTTTGGCGCGTACTGAGGCGCCGATTCGTTCGGCCTCCCGCTTGAAATTAGAATCGTGGTTAAAGTGGAGGATATGGATCATCTCGTGCTTGAGGGTGTCGTCGAGTTCATCGGGAAAAATCTCATGATACTTGCGCGAGATCACGATCTCCTGGCGATTGCGGATAAACAACCCTGCTGCCAGCAGGCGTTCGGAATAGCGGATTTTCGGCGTCGGCAGCTTGCCGGCGAAATATTTCACGTTGTAGCCGTGGAAGCGGTCGTAGAGTTCCTCGAGTGAGGGCAGACCTTCCGGTGGTCTCCGCTCCTCGACTTGTTGCAGCAGAAAGTCCTGTTCGAACAGGTCGAGATTCGTTGGTGATATCGCAGCGCGCTTCTTTTTTCTGGTCATGGGCGGACAACTTAGTTAGTTTTTGCCGATGCACAAGTCTGAGTGAATCACCGGAGGTCTCATGCGTACTTTACTTGCCACGGGCTCGATTATAGTCGCGGCCTTACTTCTCATATCTCTCACATCGCTTCTCAGTTGCGCCGAGCAATATGTCCCTGACAACAACACGATTTTCGTTTCCTCCCGATCTTCATACGAAGGTGACGGCAGCTTCCGTACACCATTTACCGATTTGCAGCAGGCGATCGATGCGGCGAAGTCGGGTGATAAGATCATGCTCTTGCCCGGCATCTATAAGGCTAAATCGGAAAAGTTCGTGGAAGATTTATGCGGTAATTGCTTGAATGCACAAACGCAGGTGTACGCTACGCGCGGATTCTTGATAGATGACAAAGCTGTCACGATCTCCGGGAAAAATGCCGATTCGTGCGTGCTGGTCACCAATTCCGGCTATGGCGTGCTTTTCCTGCACAGCGACGGTTCGGTGATCGAAAATGTCAAAATAACCGGCGGTGTGCGCGACGCTGACGGGAATGCTACCGATGCCGCAATCGTGGCGAAGTTTTCCCACCTCACCGTGCGCAACTGCAATATCACCGACAATGACAACCGCGACACGACTGTTGTGGTGGGTATCGGCGGCGTTTTCGGACGCGAAGGCTCAGAGTTATTCGTGCAGCACAACCATATCATCAGGGGTGGCTGGGATGGTATCGCGTTGTATCGGGGCGCGAAGGCGTTTATCGAGGATAACATCATTGACGAGGGTCGCGGCGCCGGTGTGGGAGTAACCTGGGATGCTACAGCCACCGTGCTGCGTAACCGCATCAGCCGCTATTGGAAAGGCATCGGTGCTTTCGGAACCTCGCGGGTGGTGGCGCGCAATAACATCGTTAAAGACTGCGTTGGTTGGGGGATTATCGCGACGGGACAGTCGTACCTGGATGCCACCAACAATGTCATTTTCAACAACGGCAACTGCGGTTTTGCGAACTGGGGAGACAAAGGCGATCCGCTGGCAGCGACAGGCATCTTCGAGAATAACGTCGTCATGGATAACGGCTGGCGCGACGAGTGGGTGTGTCCGCAGGTAGGGGTATGGATGCTGGGCGACTCGGCGAAGTTCCAGATTGCCTTTAACAACGTTGTCGCCAACGTTGCCGGTAACTACCGCGATATCAGCAACCTGACCGGCATCAACGGCAATGTCTCCTTCAACCCGATGTTCGCAGACACCACCACCTTTAAGCTCAAACCCGGCTCTCCGTTGATCGACAGCGGCGATTCCCTCATCACCGACCTCGA
>CAYXUL010000109.1:0-5444 GCA_964468475.1 uncultured Ignavibacteria bacterium
CGGCACGGCCTGGCGCTGCATGTTCGAGCCCATCAGGGCGCGGTTGGCATCGTCGTGCTCGAGGAATGGGATCAGGGACGCAGCAACACTTACCAACTGGCGCGGGCTGACATCCATGTATTCAATGCGATCGGCTTCGACCTGTGGATAGTCAGAACGAAAACGGCAGGTCAGAATCTCGTTGGAGAATTTTCCTTCCTTCGTCAGCGGCTCGTTGGCCTGCGCGATATAGTATTGGTCCTCTTCATCAGCGCTGAGGTAGACGATAGTGTCGGTCACTTTGCCTTTGTCTACCTTGCGATAAGGAGTTTCCAGAAATCCGAGGTGATTGATTCGCGCATAGGTCGCCAGCGATGCAATTAGTCCGATATTGGGGCCTTCCGGAGTCTCAATCGGACACATGCGGCCATAATGGGTATGGTGTACGTCACGCACCTCAAAGCCGGCGCGCTCACGAGTCAAACCGCCCGGGCCAAGTGCGGAGAGACGGCGTTTGTGTGTCAATTCCGCCAACGGGTTGGTCTGATCCATAAACTGCGACAGCTGCGAAGAGCCAAAGAACGTGTCGACCACAGATGAAACCGTGCGGGCATTGATTAACTCATGCGGCGACATCTTGTCATTGTCCTTCAGCGAAAGTCGTTCGCGAATCGTGCGCGCCACTCTTGAGAGACCCACTGAAAAGAGATTCTCCAGCAACTCGCCGACAGTGCGGGAACGGCGGTTACCGAGATGATCGATGTCATCAATCGAGCCTTCGCCATTGCGGAGACGGATGAGGTAGCCGATGATTTTGATAAAGTCGTTGGCTTCAAGCGCATTCTGATCGAGCGGCGTATCGAGTTTTAACCGCTGGTTGAGCATATAGCGGCCAACTTCACCGAGATCGCAACGCTTGGAATCGAAAAACATCCGCTCCATCACGGTGGCGGCGACTTCCGGAGTGAGAGCCTCGCCGGGGCGTACCATGGCGTGGATCTTTGCGAGAGCCTCTTCAGTAGATTTGGTGGTGTCTTTCTTGAAAGTGTTGCCGATGATGCGAGCGTCTTTTGTGGCATCTGCCTTGAGGACTTCAATCTCCTTGATTTTCGCGGCAACAAGTTTTTCCACCAGGTCTTCGGTCAACTCCTCCGACGGGCCAACCAGGACTTCACCTGTTTCTTCATCGGCGTAGGCGTCGGCGGTAAGCCGTCCTACTGCTTTGGCGGCGTTCTTGCCGGTTAAAGACTGTTTTTCGAACTCATAGTAGAGGCGCAGCAAGTCGTGGTCAGTCGAGTAGCCCAGAGCTCTCAGGAAGGTTGTAATCGGTAGTTTTTTGCGGCCATCGGAGCTGACGTACATGATATCGTTGATATCCAGCGTGAGCTCCACCCAGCTTCCCCGGTAGGGTATTATGCGAGCCGAGAATAACCGCTTTCCGTTGGGATGTATATCATCATCGAAGAAAACACCGGGCGAGCGATGCAACTGGCTGACGATGACTCGCTCGGAACCATTAATGATAAAGGTCCCCTGTTCCGTAATCAGCGGGAACTCACCGAGGAAGACGTCATTTTCTATTACATCTTTGACATTCTTGTTTTCGCGCCCGAGGTTTTCTTCCCCTTCAATTTGTTCATAAGAGACTAAACGAAGTGTCGCTTTCAGCGGCACGGCAAAAGTCATGTTGCGGTCCTGACATTCTTCCACCGTATATCGCGGCATGCCCAGCGTGTACTTGACAAACTCCACCGCGTAATTCTCACGAATATCGGTGACGGGAAAAATGTCGTTGAAGACACGCTGCAAGCCGACACTTTTGCGGCTTTCGGGTGGCGTGTCTTTTTGCAGAAACTCCGCAAAGGCATCCAGCTGGATGGCCAGCAGGTTCGGCATCTCCGCTTCAAAGCTTAATTTGGCGTAGGAACGCCGGTCGAGAGTCTTTACCTTGGCCAAGAAATCACTCTCCTTTACACAGAGACTTTGACAGACAGAATATGGTAAACAGGGCAAAATCCGCCCTGAATCGTATATGTTTCAACTAGAGCTGCAAGGATCAAAATTTGGTTCTTACCCCAGCGCACTGTAAAGATAGAAAAACATCTCAAGTGGCTGGAAGTTCCCAAAAACTTACGTTCCAAAAACTTAAGATGCGAAAGGCTCGACTGATTTGCGAGGCAGTCGAGCCTTACAAATGCAAATGTACAATTTACTTGATATCGACCTGACCGCCGACTTCTTCGATCTTCTCTCTGATCTGCTCGGCTTCGTCCTTCGGAATGCCTTCCTTTACCGGATTCGGCGAGGTATCCACAAGCTCCTTTGCTTCCTTCAGACCCAGGCCGGTGATCTCACGAACAACCTTGATTACCTGAATCTTCTTGTCACCGGTAGCAGTGAGGATAACATCAAACTCGGTTTGCTCCTCGGCAGCCTCGGCTGCAGCGGCCGGCATGGCACCGGCTGCCATCATCGGCATAGCAGCGCTTACTCCAAACTTATCCTGCAAAGCCGAGGAGAGATCGGAGAGCTCCATTACGGTCAATCCGGCGATCTCATCAACCAGCTTTTCAACTTTCTCAGACACGGTACAATCTCCTTCTTCCAAACCTACGAACCAGACCGGGCGAGGTAACCGCGAGTGCGTAAACGGCTTAGCGCCTTTAGAGCATCATTGGCGCCGCCCAACCGGCTGACATATATAATAGTGATTAACTCTCTGCTTTTTCCTTCATCGCTTCCACGGTGCCGACCAGCTCTCGGATCACGTTGTCAAACGTGGTAACCAATTCGCGCATAGGCGCCATCAGCAATCCTACGATCTGCGCCTGAAGTTCTTCCTTCGTCGGCAGGGCGGCAATCTGTTTGGCATCCGCACCGGCATAAATCTTTCCCTCGACCATGACAGCCCTGACCTCCGGGCGGTCGCGATTGTTATCTTTGGCGAAGTCGAAGAGAAGCTTGGCCATGGCGCCGGGATCATCGGTCCCGAAGGCAATAGCGGTCGGGCCGATCAGGTGTTTCTCCAGTCCCTCGATACCGGCTTCGCGGGCAGCTATCCGCAGAAGCGTGTTTTTCGCCACCAGGTAGCCAATGTTCTTTGCACGTAAACCGGAGCGCAGATTAGTCACCGCTTCAACGGTCAGCCCCTGGTAGTTAGTCACAGCCAGACTGGGAGCTGACTTGAATTTCTCGATCAGCTCGTCGACTTGCTGGGCTTTCTCTGGACGTGGCATCTATTATTACTCCCTCTAAGTTACTCTCAGTACTCTACTGCGGACGATGCAGCTATTTCCTCAGCTTTGCGACCAGGTCTGTAGTGCTGAGTTGCAGCCCGGGACCCATGCTGGAACAAATTGAAGCGTTCTTCAGATAGGTTCCTTTGGCTGATGCGGGCCGTGCCTTCATGATGGCGTCCATGAACACCAGCACGTTTTGCTGCAAGCCATCTTCCGAAAATGACACCTTACCTACGGGGACATTGATGTTTCCGGTCTTGTCCACGCGGTACTCAATCTTTCCGGCTTTGAATTCTTTGACGGCTTTGGCGACATCCTGGGTCACCGTGCCCGCCTTCGGGTTGGGCATCAAACCCTTGGGGCCCAGGATCTTTCCCAACGGACCAAGCTTCGGCATCATATCCGGGGTGGCAATAATCATGTCCACGTCGGTCCAGCCGCCCTTAATCTTCTCAATATATTCATCGTTTCCCGCGAAATCAGCCCCGGCCGCTTTGGCCTCTTCCAGTCTTTCATCCTTGGCAAGCACCAGGACCTTGATCGACTTGCCGGTTCCATTAGGCAGCGCGACAGTGCCACGAATCATCTGGTCGGCGTGTTTGGGATCGACTCCGAGTCTGACTGCTACTTCAACGGTCTCATCGAATTTCGCGTAAGCGCTCTCTTTAACGAGCTTAACTGCTTCGTCGAGAGTCAGATCCTTCAGATCTTTCAGTTTATCTGTAGCAGCTCTGTATTTCTTTCCGTGCCTCATAGCAACCTCTCCACTTCGATGCCCATGCTGCGCGCGGTGCCGGCGATCATACTCATTGCAGCTTCGACGCTGGCGGCGTTGAGATCTTTCATCTTGATCTCAGCGATTTCCTTCAATTGCGCCTGCGTGACCGTTGCGACCTTCTCACGGTTGGGTTCACCAGATGCCTTCTGAATCTTGACGGCTTTCTTGAGCAACACAGCGGCCGGCGGGGTCTTGGTAATGAAAGTAAAGCTTTTGTCAGCGTAAACCGTAATCACTACCGGAATAATCAGGCCGCCCTCGTCTGCCGTGCGGGCATTAAACGCCTTGCAGAACTCCATGATGTTCACACCCTTCTGTCCCAGTGCGGGACCCACAGGCGGCGCCGGTGTTGCATTGCCGGCAGGAATCTGCAGTTTAATGAATCCAGATATCTTCTTCGCCACTCTATTACTCTCCTAATTATACCGATTCGATCTGGAGAAAATCCAATTCAACCGGGGTTGGGCGCCCAAAGATGGACACCATAACTTTTACTTTCTTGCGTTCCATGTTGATTTCCGAGATGAAACCGGCAAAGTCAGAAAAAGGCCCATCTATGACTTTCACCTGATCGCCGGTGCGCCAGGGAACTTCGTCGATTTCAACTTCACGCTCTGAATCCATCTTGCCGACCATGCGCTCGACCTCGTCTTCACGCAGCGGCGTCGGTTTACCGGCAGCCCCGACAAAATTGGTGATTCCGGGAGTCTTGACTATGCGTTGCTCAAGACCTTTGTCCAGATCTACCTGGATCAGGAGGTAGGAGGGCAGGAACTTGCGCGTCGAGGTTGAGCGCTTGCCCATCTTCATCTCCGTGACTTCTTCAGTCGGGATCAGGATCTGACCGAATCGATCCTCGAGGCCATCAACTTCGATCATCTTTTCCAGGTGACGCTTTGCCTTCTGCTCCTGACCGGAGTAGGTATGTACAGCGTACCATTTCTTCGACATTTTAGCCTGTGCGCTTTCCACTTAGCTTAACAACCACTTTACCAATTGACTCAAGAGCGTATCAACGCCGAAAATGAACGCCGAGATTAGAAGGCTGGTCACAATAGTTACGATAGTTGAGCCACGAACCTCGTCCTTAGTGGGCCAGGTGACTTTGTCCAACTCCTGACGGGTTTCCTTGAGGTAGGTGATTACCTTTTCCTTAACGCCCATTGTCGATCAAATCTCGCTTTACTTCGTTTCTATTACGACTTAAATACGTTTCAACTTAGTTTAAGCAGGCCAGGAGGGATTCGAACCCCCAACATCCGGTTTTGGAGACCGGCGCTCTACCAATTCGAGCTACTGGCCTACGAATCTGCTCACTGGTTTCTCTGCGGCTCTATCCTCAAGCTGTCGCACAACGGCCGACACAGCTTTCTGTTAAGCTTATACTCACAGTTACTCGATAATTTCCGAGATAACGCCGGCGCCGACGGTGCGGCCACCCTCACGGA
>CAYXUL010000110.1:0-5344 GCA_964468475.1 uncultured Ignavibacteria bacterium
AACCTGCGGAAACCGATACTCGCTGGCAGCGATTTGACTCACCGGCAAAAAACGCTGTAGCTGCCGGGATTTTCTGTGGCCTGGCCATGATTGTCCGGTATCAAACCGGTGCCGCCGTGATCGCAATCCCCGTTGCAATGATCTTCATCACCAGACGGTGGCGCAGCGCTCTCTGGTTCGGTGGTGCGCTTGCGCTTATGCTCCTGCTGCAGGCGCTGCTGGACATCTACACGCACGGCTATTTCTGGGGCAGTTTCTTTAATATCATTCGCGCACACGGCCCCACCGCAGTTGTCGGACCGTGGTATCGCTACATTCTGCTGCTGCTGGGCATTCTCATTCCGCCGACATCATTGCTGTTACTTGGTTCTCTGTTTCACAAGGCGATAATCCGCAAGCATCTGATTCTCTGGCTGCCGCTGATGAGCTTTATCATCATCCATTCCGCAATCGCCGAGAAACAGGAGCGCTTTATGATCCCCATCCTGCCGGTTCTGCTGCTTCTGGTTGTCGCGGGCACGGCGCATCTCTACCACCACACGCGCTGGTTGCGCGAGCGACACTGGCTTAGTCGCGGACTTCTGGGCTGGTTTATCGTTGTCAACGTTGTCGCCCTGCCGATTTTCACTGCCGACTATGGCAAGCGCGGGTTAGTCGCATCGATGGAATACCTCTCCAAACAACCTGATGCCAATAGGGTTCTGTTTCTTTCCCCGGAGCGGCATACGTTTTTCCCATTTAGCTACTGGTCAGCCGACCGCAGCGGCGCCATGCAAATAGAATCACGAGTGGCGCTCGACACACTGGTCAGCGACACCACACAAGTACTGCCGAACTACGCCATGATCGTTACCGATGACAGCCTCGGCGTTTATCTTGATATGCTCGAGAAGGATGGCAGAGAGTATACCCCCGTTTACCATGCCGGCCCTTCTTTAGTCGATCTAATCGCCAACAAACTGAATCCTAAGTATAACCGTCGCAACGAGTCGTGGGTGGTCAAGGGAATTGCGCGCGAGCGATTGATTGAGTGAGGCGCTTAGATCGCGCTCAGTCGGCGTTCAAGAAAAATACCCCCACCAGGAATCGAACCTGGATTTCCGGCTCCGGAGGCCGACGCGTTATCCTTTACACCATGGGGGCATCCGCGGCTCAATCTATGTATCCCGGTCTTTCCTGTCAAACTAATACCGCACTCTGATCGCGAGCCGATACCCTGGCCTGACAAAGAACCCACTTAGTCCGCCTACGGGCACGGCAAGGCCAAAAACTCTTGCTATATTGAATGCATCGGTCTATATTATAGACGATATTCAACGAACTTATTTTTCAGACATTATGAAAGATCGATAGACCACAATTCTTGAGCATTTCTAAAGGAAGGTGAGGGCATGTTTATCCGTCACGCTAACGCCGGGAGCGATTTGTTTCGGCTCTCAGGTATCTTTGTGTTAATCGCACTTTTGTCTATCCCATTCTCGATTACGATTCAGGCAACACCGCAGCAGTGCGGTCAGTCCATGCAGCCGTCCTGTGTAAGCCTGATGAATGTGCCACTGGGCCTGTGCGTCAACGATGGTTACCGGCTTGATGATCCAAATACGCCGCAGCCATTCGAACGTGCGGGAGCCGAGGATCATGGATTTGGTGTGAGCCAATGTGCACGCTTCGTAGGTATCAGCATGCAGCTCAACTACGTTGCCTTGCAGGCGCAACGCCCCGCGCCAGGCATTACGACCGCTGTGCTGAAAGTGTATTTTGGAGACAACCTCGCGTTCGGCGACCTTCGACCCGGTGTGCTGATCGACTCCGTATCCGTTCCCCTACCCACTTCGTTTTCATCTACTGACTTCCAGTTAGTGCCCCTCGACAGTACCTACGATACACAATTCGCAGGAGTAGTCTGGCTTGAGATGTACTTTCCACCTACTTCTAATGGCAAGTGCATGGGGACGAGAGGAAAATACAATCCCGGCCAGCTTGGAGAAAGCTTTGTAGTCACTCACGAGGCGGTTGATTCGCTGGAAATTTGGAAGGATTACGAAATCGTCATCCCTGACACCTCAGGCGCTTACAACAATCACGTGCCGGTTCTGCGACCGCTTCAAATTATCCCTTGCCAAACATGCATCGTTGACCTGCAATCAATCACGAGGATTACATCTGAGAATGGTGATTCCGCGGAGTTTCAATGCGCTCTCACGGCGCCACCGTTTGACACTGTTTATGTCAATCTCGCGAGCACGGATACCACGGAAGGAATCGTGCGAACGACACAATTGTTGTTTGATCCGCCGTTCGCCACTATTCCTCAGACTTTCTGGGTGATCGGTCAGGACGACACCCTTCACGACGGAGATATCACATATCACGTTCAGGGAACTGCATCATCGAACGATCTTTGCTACGACGGTGTCGTCGGCCAGGCGAGTGCCACTAACCTCGACAATGAGCCCAAAGCTCCTGAAACCGTGCACGTGGGTGATCCCGGTAACCCTGATGACCTTTTCGGCTTCGGCGGTGTCCTCTACGAGTACGACATTGGCAGGTACGAAGTGACCAACGCTGAGTATGTCGACTTCCTGAACGCAGTCGGCGCTTCCGACAGCATCGGGCTCTACGACCCCAACATGGGGACTGACATTCGCGGCGGCATCACCCGGAGCGGGTCATTCGGCAGCTACACCTATGCCGCCCGGCCAAACATGGGCAATAAACCGGTTAATTATGTCTCTTTGTACGATTGTATGCGGTTCGTAAACTGGCTCGACAATGGACTCCCGTCGGGGTCCATCGACCCGACAACAACCGAGGATGGCTCCTACGACATGAGTGGTGTCGGCTCGATCATCGGCCGCAAACCCAGCGGAACTTGGTTCGTTCCGACTATCGATGAACTTTACAAAGCGGCATTCTATGATCCGGTTAGCGTCGGAGCTGATTCCGGGATCACGCCTGACTACTGGCAAATGCCGAATTCGAGCAACTTGAACCCACCAATTCCTGCCTCTGCCGATTCCGTCGGCAACGTCTCCAACCCGGGATATGGGGTGATGAATTTCGATAATAGCGCTACCTGGAATGGAGTCACCGGCAACGTTACAACAGTGGGCTCGACCGGCCCTTCGACGGCGACTCATTACGGCGCCTATGATATGGGTGGAAACATCGCCGAATGGAATGACGTACAGTTCATCAGCTCCGGCATGATCTATGCCACCGGAGAGAATGGAGCCGGCTATGGGCCGGGCCTCGTACCGAATGTCGGGCAATACCCGCAATTCGCCCACCTGGTTGATGAGAATAATGTGAAAATCGGTTTCCGCGTAGTGAAAGCACCTCCGGCTTGCCAGTGCGGCGACGCCAACGGCGACGGTGTAATCTCCATCGGAGACGCGGTATTCATAATCAACTACATCTTCGGCGGAGGGCTGACTCCGTGCAATGGCGACGCCGACGGTAGCGGTACGGTATCTATTGGAGACGCCGTGGTCATCGTATCTTACATATTCGGCGGTGGCCCGCCACCGACGTGTCCGTGATTTGAATTAGGTTGCTTCAACTCTCAAGAGCGGGGTGTGCGAGATTCGCATGCCCCGCTTCAGATGTTAGCACTGACAGCCTTAAATATGTACTTTGTCGGCCTGTCTGTACATTTTGTATTCATGGATGTTGCGGTTTTTCTGCTTTCTCCCGTATCACTTGACCCTAGATAAACGTGTCGATCTTCCTCCGGTGACCTCTCGACACTGAACCTATCTTCTTGGAGGTGGAGTATGAGTAAAACGCTTATGTTCATCTACGGAATTGTGGTCTACGTGATCTTCCTGCTGGTTTTCCTCTATGCAATCGGATTTGTCGGCGATTTTCTCGTGCCAAAATCAATAGACGTCGGCGGGCAGAGTGCATCATTGGGACTGACGCTGCTGATTGACGCTATCCTGCTCGGTTTGTTTGCCTTACAACACAGCATCATGGCGCGTCCCGGCTTCAAGAGAGTATGGACGAAGATCATTCCCAAACCGATTGAGCGCTCTACCTACGTGCTCTTTGCCAGTTTGATACTTGCACTGATCTTCTGGCAGTGGCGTCCGATCTCGACTCCGGTCTGGCATGTACAGAATGCTGCAGTTGCAGGAGTGCTCTGGGCCCTGTTCGCGATCGGCTGGCTGATCGTTCTGGCGGCGACCTTCATGATTGACCACGCCGACCTTTTTGGTCTGCGACAGGTCTATTTGCACCTGAGACAGCAAGAGAAGCGTCCACATTCCTTCACGACGAAGATGTTCTATCAGCGCTTGCGCCACCCGATCATGGCCGGATTTATTGTCGCGTTCTGGGCGACCCCATACATGACCTGGGGACATCTCTTCTTTGCCGTAATGACTACCGGCTATATTCTCGTCGGAATCGCTTTTGAAGAGCGCGACCTGATCGGTTACTTCGGCCAAACCTACGTCGACTATAAAAAGCAAGTTCCGGCCCTGGTGCCGTTGCCCAAACACAAATCACTGAATCCGCCGGAGAGCTCTTCCGCTCCTGAGGGCATTCCGGATCACGGATAGTAGATTCACAATTTCCAGAGCGAAACTGGCATCGTGCGATGCTGAGCTGGCGCAGGTATTTACTTCCTGCGCCAGTCTGTTTTTGCCGCTGCAATCGCATAAATCGAATCGCCCTACCTTTCTAACATAACGTTCGGATTGCTAAGTCCCGGCTGAGAGAGCATGATCCGGCCGAGGGGAAATGCGTTTGAGCGGCGATTTCGGCTATCCCGGCTGCCTGCAGCCTTCTCACCAATTCGTGAATGTCGTAAAAGCACTTGCCAACATCGGCCTATGTATGCTATAATCAGAATACAACTAGCGCATCACGCCAGAAACTATACTATTAAAATCACACCAAACGGGAGGGACAGGGATGATTAAGAGTCATACTCTGAAGTTCGCCTTTATGCTGATTTGCCTGCTGCTGTGTTTGAGCGCAAACTCGTATGCGGTTCAGGGAGATTGCGACGGCAGCGGCTCAGTAGATGCCGCTGATTTAACCTATCTTATCGCCTATTTGTATACCGGTGGCCCGCCTCCGGTAGTCTACGACGACTGCGACTGTGACGGATTCGAAGGAGTAAATTTCGGGGACCTGGAACAGATCACCGATTTTCTCTTCAGTGGAGGCCCTCTATTCGCCCCTCCCGGGCCGGATCTCTTGACGGTTTCGCGCAGCGGGGTCATGATCGTAGGAGAACCCGATGGAGTCGGAGCAGTGAACGTCAGAGTCTACATGAGCAATCCGGTTGCCTTGAACGGTGGGATGACGTTGCCGTTTTCATTTGCGCCGGCCG
>CAYXUL010000111.1:0-5340 GCA_964468475.1 uncultured Ignavibacteria bacterium
ACCCAGAATCCGATCGAGCAGGAGGGTACCTATCCCCTGCCTGAGGCACAGCTTGACCGCTTCATGTTCAATATCTATGTGGATTATCCCTCATACGACGAGGAGCACGCGATCGTCAAGACGACCACGGCCATTCTCGATTATAACATTGATAAGGTGATGAGCGGCAATGAGATTTCGCAGTTGCAGCGTCTCGTGCGCAAGGTGCCGGTATCCGACCATGTAATCGATTACGCCATCAAGCTGGTGCGGGCAACGCGGCAAAAGGAAGCCGACGCGCTTGATTATATTAAAGACTGGGTAACCTGGGGAGCGGGACCGCGAGCTTCGCAGTATCTGATCCTCGGCGCCAAAACCAACGCGATCCTGAACGGCCGCTACACACCCTCGATTGAGGATGTTCAGTTCGTCGCTAAACCGGTGCTGCGTCACCGGATCGTGACCTCCTTCAACGCCGAGGCGGATGGTGTAGACACGCTGCAAATCGTTGACAAGCTGCTGGCGGATGTAAAAGAAAGCGACAGCCGGTAGGGGCGCGAAGTATCAACGCGGCGTACGAGTGTGCGGCAGTCGTTTACGCCTGGCGCAACCAACACACCCCGTCTTTCATCCTCCGCCGCGGCGGAGAATGAAATCCACCCCTCTTGATAGAGGGGAATTTGAAATGTGCTACGGCCGTGTAGGAGCGGTTTCAACCGCGACAGCAGGAGGTCAGACATTCTTGTCTGACACGACGCCGAAGGCGGCGGCAAGTGCAACGTATCATTGACACTTAGGGTGAGGCTACACACCCCGTCTCGCCCCGACAAGTCGGGGCGATCCACCCCTCTCAAGAGGGGATTTTGGGAACGTAGGTCAAAACCGTTGTGGTTTCGACAGACATTCGCGGTAATCGGAGACTTGTGCCGTGCCGATTCGGCATCGCTGAGCAATGCCGGCGGGCGTCATTTATGACGCCCCTACAGAGAATTGAAGAAGTAAATGCCCAACGAAATCTACACCAAATACCTCTCACCGGAGGTAGTCAGCAAGCTTAAAGGGATGGAGGTCAAAGCCCGTCTGGTGGTGGAGGGTTTCATCGCCGGGTTGCATCGCTCCCCCTATCACGGTTTCTCGGTGGAGTTTGCGGAGCATCGGCAATATATGCCGGGTGATCCGATCCGCGACATCGATTGGAAAGTTTTCGCCAAGTCGGATCGGTTTTACATCAAGCAGTATGAGGAAGAGACCAACCTCAAGGCGTATATCCTCCTCGACTGTTCCCGCTCGATGGGGTTTGCCGCCGAGGGACGTCTCGATAAGCTTACCTACTCACAACAACTGGCAGCGGCGCTCTCGTTCCTGATGCTAAAGCAGCGGGATGCGGTCGGGATGGTCAGTTTCGACGAGAAAATCAACAACTATGTCCCACCCCGCTCGGCAGCGTCACATCTGCATGTGCTCCTGCGGGAGATGGAGCATATTCAGGCGTCTGACAAGACCGACATCGCCAGCACCCTGCACGAAATGGCGGAGCGAATCAAGCGGCGCGGCTTGATTATCCTCCTTTCCGATTTGCTGGATGAGCCCTCGGAGATTATGGCGGGTCTGAAGCACTTCCGGCACCGGAAGCACGAGATCATTGTTTTCCACGTGCTCGATCCGCGAGAGCGTGATTTCGCTTTTCCATTGGAGGCGATCTTCAAGGATATGGAGACCGGAGAGCAGATCAACACCCTGCCCTGGCAGGTGAAGGGTGACTACCAGAAGGTTGTCGGCGATGTCATCTCTAATTTCGCCCGCGAATGTCGCATGTCGAACATCGACTACGTGCCGATCGACACCGCGATGTCATACGATTATTCCCTGATCGCGTTCTTGAACAAAAGGGCGAGGTTGTACTAGCATCGGCCTGGCGGGCGCGTCGTTCCTCGCGAAGGCGGGGAATCCAGGAGGTCAGACATTCTTGTCTGACGTCGCGCCGAAGGTGCGGAGAATGCGCACCCTGAAGGGTGCGGCACCCACTAGAGATTTTCGTGTGCGGTGCACCCCGGCGGGTCCACATGCATCACGTCTTTTGGTACCCCACCCAACGGGTGGGAATTCTTGTTTAAGATACCCCCGCTAATTCTGCTACACACCCCGTCTCGCCCCGATGAATCGGGACGATCCACCCCTCTCAAGAGGGGATTTGGAAATGTGCTGCGACGGCGAACAAGCGTCCTGAATGACGCCCCTACTCTCCAAAACTTCTCGTTACCTAATATCCGCGCTCAACATCAAGCCGATTGGGCATCGGTTGTCCGGCGGCGGCGAGGTTGATCATGCTCTGCAGTTCGGCGATGCGCAACTGTTCGGTCTGGTCGGAGTTGCCGCCGACATGGGGTGACATCACGACGTTATCGAGCTTTTCGTACGGGTAATTAGATGGCGGCGTTGCCGTACGAGAATCTGCGTCGGCCGGATAATAATACCAGACATCGAGTCCGGCGCGAATTCTGCCGGTCCTGAGTTCTTCATATAGGGCGCGCTCACCCACAACCGGACCGCGTGAGATATTGACCACAATGGCGTGATCGCGCAGTGCAGCCAGTTCGCCGATTCCAACCAGATCTCTGCTCTCGGGAGTCAACGGCACCGCTACTATAAGAGCGTCGGCGCGATGAAGCACCTCAATCAGGGACCCTACCGGGTAGAAGGGGAAATCACCCTCTTCAGGTTCAGAGATTGACTTGCGCACCACGATTACATCCATTCCCAGTCCCCGACACTTCGCGGCAACTCGCTTGCCGATGGCGCCGTAGCCAAGGATGACCACCGTCTTGCCCTCGAGCAACGTGTTAGTCGCCGAAGTAGCGTAGCGCAAAGTCCAATCCTGACGGCGCATACTGCGGTCAAGAGTCACCAGATTCTTGGCGGCGTTCATTAGCAGCGCCAGCGCCATTTCTGCGGTGGGAGTGGCGTTATGATGAATGTTATGCACGGCGATTCGGGGATATTCCAGCATGACCTCACGGGTCTTGGTCGGCAGACCGGCCCAGGGAATAAGCAGAGTGGTCAGGTTAGGGCTGGCTTCAAGCAGCATTCGCGTGGGCCTGCCGGCTACCAGAATCGAGTAATCGGCTCCTTCCGGAGGCATCGGGCCATCGGTCAGATTCACCGATTCGCTTAATCCGGCGCCCAGCTGATCCACAAAGAGCTGATCGAAACCCTGAGCCAGGTGGACATTTAGTGTGGCAGTCATAACACTCCCCATGCTTCTTCTATCGGCTGGAGTTCCTTAATCACTGAGCCCTGATTGGCTTCTGCGCCAATGTTTCCGGCAGTTGCGGGTACATTCGGAGTGATTTCGTCTCCTCTTGGCCAAGTGCTGTAGCGGCTGTCTTTTACAAAGGAGAATACGCACCGAGGCAGCAATTCTTAGAATCCCCTTGACGCTAACCTGCTGATATTACTATAAATAAAGGAGTATGTTGAGCCTAGTTGAACTGGTCGGCACCTTCGAAACTGCCCGGGCCGCATTTGCCCTAAGCTGTGATTCTGGGGAGAGTTATGCCTTGCAGTAGCGTCGTAGAGCTGATACAGCTCAAGATGGATGCGAACGATCGTCTCGCAGAGTATCAGTTTATCAAAAAAACCTGCGGTCAGGGCGTCGGTCAGAACTCTCTGCTGATCGAGGTACTAAAAGGACTATCTGTCGATGAACTGCTCGAGATCGATGCCCACCAGTTCTTGCACACCCTTGCGACCGACGACGAAATTCTCGAATTCCTGCAGTTGAAGCATCTGTTTGCCGTGCAGGCAACGCTTGAAGTACTCACAGGAGCACAGCCGGGTGGCAGAGGCAGCGCTTGCGCGGTTGCGGACATTTACTATGACGGCAACCAGATGATGATTGATGCTGAGATAGACGTCGACATCATCACCGAACAAATCAAGTCGTGTTCCGGCTGCAAAGGCGGCTGAGGCAGCACCGCCAAGACGATCGAGGTTTAAGCGAATTCGGTTATACCTCATCGCAACCGCCGGTCGGTGGTTTTGATTCCGAAGATTCTCCAGAAATTCCTGCATTTGCAGCGCAGATTGATTAAATTGCCGCGTGACGGCATCGTGACGACGGTGCGAGTGTCGGAGGCTGATAGATGACGCCCGAAAAATCGCTCTATTCCGACCAGGTGATGGATCATTTCCTTCATCCTCGAAATTCAGGCGTGTTGGCTGACGCCACAATTGAGGTCGAACAACTCAATGAAGTTTGCGGCGACCGGATGTTTTTCTACGTTAAACTTAACGGCGCCACGATCATGGACGTAAAGTTCAGATCGTATGGCTGCGCGGTTGCCATTGCGGCGGCATCGATGGTCACCGAAGCGATTAAGGGCAAGAAATTGCCGGCTGCGATAGAGGCTGCCGGGCAGGCACTGGAAAGAGTCCGCACCGGCACTGCGAGAGACAAATCACACTGCTCGAATATGGTCGAGCAGGTCTGGAATAAGGCCGTGGCGCAGATTGAAGCGCTGAAAACCGGGTGATTATTTACTGTTTCGATTAGATGGAGCAAGCGTAATGTCTGATTCAAAATCTGATGCAAAACAAGAGATGGCTGAGATAATCAAGATCGGTATCAAAACCGAAATCGAGGGGCAGAAGTTTTACTCGACACTGGCTCAGAGGATAAAGAACCCCGAAACGCGTAAGAAAATCGAAGCGCTAGCAAGTGATGAGGTCTCACACGAGCGTCGCCTTCGCGACCTGTACAAGGAACATATCGGCGGCGATCCGGGCGAATTACCCAAGGAAGGACTCACGATTTTTGAGGACGCGTTCGGAAATGAGAAGCTTGATGAGGCCGACAAATTCCGTTTGCTGGAGCTGGCGATTGAGGCGGAGCGTTTAACGGCGCGTCACTACAAGAAGGGCGAAGACAAAGCCGACAATCCGCAAACCCGGAAGGTCTTTTCGGAGTTGGTTGCCGAGGAGGATGGCCACTTCAACATGCTGATGGCCGAACGTGAGGGGTTACGCGGCAATATTCATTGGTTTACGTATGATGACCAGGCAATGCTCGAGGATTAGCCGGGAGGAGTAGCCAATGAGCAATGATATTTATGAAATAACGATAGTGGGAGGAGGCCCGGCGGGCCTGTTCGCCTCTTTTTATGCCGGCCTGCGCGACGCCAAGACCAAGATCATCGAAGCTTCCGGCGAACTGGGGGGTGCCCTGATTCACGAATATCCGAACGAAGTCTTGCGCGATGTCGCCGGTTTTGTGCTGATCACCGCCAAGAAGCTGGCGGAGAATTTCATAGAACAAGCGACAATGTACAATCACACGATCTGCCTGAACGAGAAGTTGAAGGG
>CAYXUL010000112.1:0-5058 GCA_964468475.1 uncultured Ignavibacteria bacterium
AAGCGGGATTAATCAGCGGGTCGCTGGTTCGAGCCCGGCCCGGGGAGCTTTTATTCCTTCCCCACTCGTAAATCATCGCACGAAGAATCTAGTCGGTACCCAACCCCTGGGTCGGGGCTGGCTGACGAGACTTCTCGGGGATATCCTCTTTATTATCATTTAATAAGCACTATCTTCAATGTGGCGACTTCTTCATCTTTTCTGGCCTGTATTAGGTAGACACCGCTAGGCATGTTTTTACCACTCTCAGACTGGCCGCTCCACTGAACAATGTGTGATCCGGCCTCAAAATGACGGTTGCAAATGCGAGCCACAATCTGACCAAGAATGTTTACCACTCGAACTTCAACCATTCCCTGCCTCAGAACATGAAGTTGTGTTGAGACAGAGCTATTGAAGGGATTCGGAAAGGCTGGTCCAAATGAGATTTCTCGAAACTTAGATTTGTGGCCAGAAATACAGCTAGACTTGTCACGATAGGTCGTGATTCCTACGTCGGAGACTACGCTAATTCCGGATCTCCCAACTCCGATTCTACTCAGACCGCCGCCCACTGCAAGCGTAGCAAAAAGCTGCGGATTTAGATCATCGATCGTGTAAAAGCGCAACCCAGTCTGCCAATCTGCAACGATTAGCATAGAATCTAAGAATCTCAAGTCGGACGCGCCGGTAGGCAACGGTTCAGTAGCTACGGAACTTATACCATTTTGACGTGAATAGCTCGCCGTGTAAAAACCGAGGTGCCCCCCTCCGCCTGCAAATGCCAGCAAAGTATCTCGCGCTGCGATGTAATTTACAAGCGCGGATCCCTCTTTAGGGAATCTGTCTATGACAACAGGGTGAGCTGGCTTCGAGATGTCCAGCACTACCCCTCCCGCGAAGCTCGCTGCAACAAAAGCCAAGGTATCCTGCAAGTCTATCCGCGTAACTGGCGAGCCAAGGGGCACCTGATCTGTGATTTCCTGATTCCTGAGATCAATTACGATTAGTTCGCTTGATGCCGCCTCATAAAGGTACCCGCCATATGCAGCCAAATCAGCAGCACCTGGGGGGAATGAGACACTATCGATGACGATTGGTTGTTTTGGGTTTGCTATGTCTAGTACGTAAGTCTTAGAATATGGTGAGCTCACAAAAAGACGTTTGCCAATCTTGAGAATATCTCCATCATACACTCGGCCTTGCGATTGAAAAAGGCTAATGTAGCCGATGCTGATAGGATTCTCGGGCGTAGAATGATCAATGACGTCGATTCCTCCAACCCCTTCGAAAACGTAACTGTAACAGCAATTATATGCCTCGGCTATCGGATAACCCGGATCACCAAGTGAGCTCTCGGATATTAAGTCCCCTTCATTTGAGATTCTATAAATTCTGAGCCAATCCCCTAACGGCCCAATGCTCAGATCGGAGCTGAAGTATGATTGACTGCAGATGTCAAATCTCGTCACCTCAAACGGAAGACTCAGAATTCTTGATCCAAGAAACACGCGACCTTTGCAGATGTCAATCGTGTTGGCGATATAGTCCTCCTGCATGTCGCAAGAGATCGGTGTCAATTGCGCGAGATTGTGAGCATCAAATACTGCCAGCCCTGAAATTCCCGCAGCAACAAACAGGACACTGTTTTCCAGCCGGAGCTCCCATGGCATGCCTATGAATGGATACTCGCTGATTAAGTAAGGATGTTCTGGATCAGCTATACTTAGAGTAGTGATTGCCGCCTCGCCGAGTGCACCGCCTTCAGATCGATCGGCAATTACCAAAAAGGTGTCGCGCTTGACCGCATCGGAAGGCAATTTTCTTCCATTATTGAATGTCGATAGTAGTCTAATCGAGCAGGGGTTGGATACATCGAGTATGAAGAGCGCCTCTGCAGATACAAAGCATAAGTTATCTTCAACAAGCAAATGCCGGATTGATCGGTAACCTTCCGGAGGCAGGTCGTATCTACAAAGTTTGTCGATCTCTTCTGGGTTTGAAATGTCAAGTATATAAAGTGATAACTTGGTGCCCACGTACAGTCGGCTTCCCACTGCCTGAACTGCTCTGATAGGACCGCCGGGTTGGAAGCGTAATAGCACTCTCGGTCTAGCAGGATGCTGAACATCAACTATGAACATACCAGAATCCTGCATTCCAGCGAACATTAGATTATGATCGACTCCTACAGTCCACACTTCTTGAGGAAAGGCAATTCTGGCCTTAAGTTTTGTCGTACCTGAGCTTGATACATCATATATTTCTACTCCAGGCCCGACTGCGGAATATAGCATGCCGTTTTCAACGACCAGATCATGAACC
Organism: uncultured Ignavibacteria bacterium; assembly: GCA_964468475.1. Taxonomy (GTDB): domain Bacteria; phylum Zixibacteria; class MSB-5A5; order CAIYYT01; family CAIYYT01; genus JBECKX01. Next base: position 2,305 of record CAYXUL010000112.1, read on the forward strand.
TCGCTCCATAGATATGCACTAGCGGGCTCAAGCTCCGATGGGGTGTTACACAAAGAGCTAAAACAACTGCAGAAGCAGCTAGTAGTTAGCACGATGAGAAGCATCAGCGAACCACCAATAATACCGCGTATTGAAATTCGTGACCTCTCCACTTTCGTAATGGCAGTCATGTCAAACTTCTCCAAAGCCCACTTACGTTGAGACTTGACTACAACGGATCTAAAAAATAATTAGAGTAATGCAAAGCCAAGTGCAACTCAGCCACAATCTCGTTAAACGTACGAAGTGCTTTGCTTGGAAATTCATGCATTTACCAGCCACCAAGAATCACCTCTGTACGTCCCCAGCCCAAGGCCTGAAGTACCCACCTGTTATTCCACGCACCCCTGAACCGGGGCGGGACCACCAAGAAATATGTAATTAACCAGGTAAACGGCATCAGTGATGTTCGACTTGCAGTCGCCGTTGACGTCCGCCTGATTCAGTACGCGTGGCCGTGGTCCAATTCCGAAGATGTAGTTCACGAGAAAGACAGCATCGGCCATATCAACACCGCAGGAGAAGTTGACGTCCCCCGGCATCGGGTCGAACATGCAATGGTACAGTTCCTCGGCGGCTGCGACATTCTGTTTCAGATCAGAGAAATCAAGGCTGTCGTAGTAGGCTTGGGGATCTGTGCTCGAAAAGAGATTGTTAAAGTCGTCAGGATTACGATGAAAGTTGTCGCCCATCACGACAGCCAGTCCCAGCGTTGTCGACTCGCCGGGGGCGAGATCTCCGACAGATGTGGAGAGGAGGAAACGAGTATCATAGCCATTGGCGACATCTTCGCTTAGCTGTGGAATCGCGGGCGGGATCCAGCCTTCTGAGGAGTAGTCAATGGCAGCATTCATCTGGTCATAATCGCGTTCGCCGTTGCCCATGAAGAGGTACTTGTTCACATCACCTTCCGGCGTTCCTTCGCCACCCGTCCCGAGCGGGTAATCATTAGCCTGCCGTCTGGGTCCCCAATCGAGCGACGCGTCCCCATTGGAGACCCACCAATTGAAGCTCTGTTGCCCCTCGTTGGGTGTTTCAAGCCAGACCGCCGAAAAAGTCCCCCGAGGCGACGTAGCAGCCCATGCATTTCCCAACGGGTCTCCATCGTTATCAGCAGTCCATCCCACGACCAGGGAATCGGCTGAAAACTGGCTCGGCACAGCGATGCTGCCAGTGACGTCGTCGGAGAATCCGTTTGGAGTCGCTTCGTGAAAGACATCTCCGTCCGCATAGTAGCCAATGCGCACTCCCGAAAGGTAGTTGCTGCCAATGTTGTCAATCCGGTACCTTACGAGCACAAAATCATCATACTCGCCTGAACTCCAGGAATAAGACTCCTGGTGAACCTTGATTCCCAGGGGTTGGTGTGGACGATGGTCGAAAGGGTCTGTGGCCACGAACGCGGGGTCGGTCAGTGTATCGTAGTACTCCGCGATGTAGTCGGCTTCGCTGACAGCGAGCGGCGAATATGCCGGATCATTCAACCGTGTTGATCGTTTTGACATTACTCCCTGAGGATAAGCGTCCGGATACATCTCGAACACGAATTGCCAGCCATCCTGGGCTGTTGAAACGAGAGTGTCGTTGCCCACGATCGCTCCCACCCAAAGCGGAGCCTGAAAGAGGTAATTGATATTGGAACCAGCCGGATATTCACAGGATTTGGCAGGTAGACCAGTCTCGGGATCGATGATGCTTCGATCTCCCATTGTTCCCATGATGCCATAGTTTGTTACACAAAGGTCAACATTTCCAACCTTGTGCACTCGAACTTCAGTAGCCGGATTCCCTGTCAGCTTTTTGTTGGTCGGCGCCTTTTCAGTCTTCGCCGTTGCTGCTTCTGCGGAAGAGACGAGAGCCACCATCAAGCTAACAGCGATCATCGCCACAACCGCAATCAATTGCTTAGAAAGTCCCATTTTAGGCCTCCGAGACATTCGTAGGTTTCCAAATTGTACAACTAAATATAGCGCGTGCGAAGATATTTGACAAGATACTCTTTGTTGGGCCCTCAGTCCAACGACTGGCTTACCTGTGTCTTGCGACATCTCGATAGAGAGGAACGCCCGCGCAACTCAGCGAGTCGCTCGGGCGTTGTCGGGCAGATTGTTAGGTTGGATTGGTTGGTTTAGAATTCAAACTCCACGCCGAAGATCGGCAGCATGCTCCATTGCAGGATTTTGTCCTGCTTGTGGTCGATTTCGTTCCAATAGTAGCTGGCAACGTTCTCACGGTTGTAGGCGTTCCAGACCGAGATATAAACGATCATGTTCGAATTCGAGAAATTGAAGCGGCGGTCGGCGCGCAGGTTGAGCGAGTGATAATTTGGGTAGCGCGCTTCATTGACCCGGCTCTGATCAAACACCGAGCGATTGATCGTTTGGGAGGCCTCAACATCGAGCGGTGTGTAGGGCGAACCACCGGCGAAGACCCAGCGCAGACTGAATTCCCACTTGTCATTAGGCTTGTAGCCACCCTCGGCACTCAGGATCACGCGATTGTCAAAGGTGCGGTTGCGCCAGACACCGTTGAGGTCGCGATACTGCGAGCGATACCAGGCGCCACTGAGGAGACCGTAAACACCGGCACGCAGCTTCTTCTGAATCGTCGACTCTACTCCGTAGGAGCGGGCGTTGCCGTTGTCGACCAGGTTCTGGTGATACTGCATGTAGTTGTTGTAAATCATTTCATCGATGATAAACATCTCCGGCTGAT
>CAYXUL010000113.1:0-2644 GCA_964468475.1 uncultured Ignavibacteria bacterium
GTCCGCCTGATGTTTGGCGGCGCGGGCGGAAAGTTGCGAGGTGTATCGCGACGGCATAAATATCGAGTGAACATCGTCGGGCCCGAGAGCTTCAACGGCGACAGCCAGTGTCAGCGCCGAATCAATCCCCCCAGATAGGCCAACTACTGTCTTCTCAAACCCATTCTTCTTGATGTAGTCGCGCGTACCGAGCACCAGAGCGGAAAATGCCTCTTCTTCAACCGGCAGAGAGGTTCGCTTCCTCGGTTTGATGGGAGCACGCCTGCCCGATTTCTGCTTCGCGGCTAGTTCGAGGTATCTCACTGCAAACCGGTCATCCTGTTTTCCACTGGTGCGCTGGAGCAGATCAAAAGAGACTGAGTCAGCAACAGGTTCAATGGGGAGATCCACGAACAGCATGTCCTCGGCAAACGCCTTAGCGGCCGCGATGACTTTTCCATTAGGACCTACCGCCAGCGAAGCGCCATCGAAGATCAATTCGTCCTGGCCGCCAACCAGATTGACATAGACCACATGGCAGTGGTTGTTCCGCGCGCGATCGCGCAGCAGATCGATTCGCTCATCGACACGGTGCATGTGGTAGGGAGACGCCGAAATATTGATAATCAACCTGGCGCCGAATCCTGCCTGCCGTTCGGTGATTCCCGGACAGACCCAGATATCCTCGCAGATATTGAGGCCGGCCAACGCCGAGCCGATGCGCAGTAGGGGAATTTCAGAACCGGTGGTGAAGTATCGCTTTTCATCAAACACGCCGTAATTCGGCAAGGCTACCTTACTGTAGGTCAGTTTGATTTCACCTGTTTCGGCCACAATCGCCGAGTTGAAAACAGCCTTACCCTTTGAACCAACATAACCGCAAATCACGCTGATCCCTTTCGCGTGTGCCGCTACCTTCCGAATGAATCGTTTGCTGGTGCGAACGAAACTCTCGTTGAGCAGTAGATCCTCAGGTGGGTAACCGGTCAGCGCCAGTTCCGGGAAAGCAATCAAGCTAGCGCCCCGGGCGCGAGCAGTGGCGATGGCGCCAGCGATTTTATCGAGGTTGCCCTGAAAATCCCCCACGGTTGAGTTTATTTGGGCAAGGCAAATTCGCAATTCCTGTCGGCGTGCTTTCATGCCCACCAATTAAACACCCCGCCCCCAAGATGCAAACAGAATGATGAAGTAAGTCGTTGAGGGAGCAGCAACGGCGAATATGAGCTTGAGAATTTTAGAAATTGCGATAAATTTACTAAAAAATCCATTTACTTTTATTCCGGATTTTTATAAATAGCAGTCAAGATAATCGTAGACCGTTATAGGTATAGTTGACTTGCAGGTCGAAAATTCTCGACAAAACCGGAACTTTATTGGACGGCGTGACTATTCTAATAGAGACGAATTAGAGATATAGTATCGATATACCCCGTTATGCAGCGGGCTGGAATTATCAGGAGCTAAACTACAGATGAAGATTTCACGCAAATCCGACTACGCACTTCGCGCGGTGCTGCATATTGCCAAACAACCGCCCGAGAAGCGCAATTCAATCAACGTAATTGCCGAAAGCGAAGCGATTCCTCGCGATTTCCTGGCAAAGATCCTCAAAGAGCTCACCCGCGCCCAGATCCTGCGCTCCTACCAGGGTGTTCATGGTGGCTATCAGCTTGCCAAGCCGGCAAGCCAGGTCAGCGTGCTCGACGTGATCGAGGCGATGGACGGCCCACTGGGATTGAATCTCTGTGTTCGCGGAGACCGGGGTTGTGACTGTGATCGTGCGGACAAGTGCACGATGTTCCCGTTCTGGCAACGCTTGCAGACTCAGTTTCGGGGGCAACTGCGTGGGGAGACAATTGCCAGGTTGAAATCATCCAAACGGCGCCGCAGCTGATTTTCTAACAGCATTGAGATCTCAGGGCTGTTCGAGCACTGAGTTGCGCCGAGTTCCTAAGCTAATTTCGTCCGGCGCAGAACTCGGAGGCGCGGAGGTGGGTGTTAAAAATGGACAGTAAAATACATCATGTCTGCACTTGAAGCGGGCTTTGAGCGTATAATGGATTGAATGGGTGAGTTGGCAAGCCTTTACTGAATAATGTTACCGGTAAATGACATTGTAATTGAACACATGATACATAGATGGATTAGACAAGAGAAGGAAGGAAGGATATGAAGATTTCGCGTAAGGCCGATTATGCTCTGCGGGCCGTAGTGTTTTTGTCGAAGCAACCGGATGAGAAGCGCAGCTCCATCAACGAGATTGCCGAAGCGGAGGAAATTCCGCGCGACTTTCTGGCCAAGATTCTCAAAGACCTGACCCGCGCGCAAATTCTCAGGTCATACCAGGGTGTCAGGGGCGGTTATCGCCTGGCCCGGGACGCCGGAAAGATCAATATGCTGGAAGTGATCGAGGCAATGGACGGTCCGATTGGAGTGAGTCAGGCGATGCGGGACAAGACCGATTACGCGGGTATGTATCCCTTCTGGAATCAGCTTCAAAACGAGGTCACCAAGTCGCTGTCGAGTAAGACGATGAACGACTTCGGTGGCACTCGCCGCCGCAGCCGCTCTCGGGCGCGTCGCCGCAAATAGGTCGACGCCTTCCACAGGCAAGACCCCTTCTGCAGGTTCTCTCTGTAGGAGCGGCTTCAGCCGCGATTGAAAA
>CAYXUL010000113.1:2744-4939 GCA_964468475.1 uncultured Ignavibacteria bacterium
GTATGGGGCAGTAGCTCAGTTGGTAGAGCGGTACGTTCGCAACGTACAGGTCGGCGGTTCGATCCCGCTCTGCTCCATAATGATTTTGCGCTATAGTGGCCAGAGGCCTCACTCTGAAGAGTGAGGTAGTCTTGAACAGTTCATTCTGTTTGTCATTCAGCATATCAGGCAGTATTTTCGTCTATTAGAATAGCCGCCAAAGTGAGGGGACTTATTATGAGGGAGATGATGGGAAAAGGAAATTCGGGATCCGGTGTCCTCGGAAGAGCGCAGCATCTGCTGCTAATTGAGTGTTTGATTCTCCTATCCCACGCAGTTCTTCCCGCGAGGGAATCCCAGATCTGTGCGCAGGCGAGTGAGAAAACCAATCTCAAGGATTCTCTTGCGATAGTCATCTCAATGCCCATCAGGGAGTTTCGCTATGGTCAGGATATTTTCACCGAAGTGTCAGTCATTAATCTGACCGACGATTCACTAACAATCCTCGCGCCGTGGCATCCTGATAACTTGAGAATCCTCGACGAGCATGGAGACGATGTTTCGCTGAACTGGATACATGTCGGTATGCGGAGAATTCCCGTCCAGACACTGGCACCCCGTGATACCTTAGTAGCCCGGCGCCCAGTTCACTCCTACTACTACGCTAACAAGGATCCTGCAAAGAGACCGGCATCATATATACTCGGCGAACACACACTGACTGCGCAACTTGGTGATATCTACTCGAACGAAGTAAGTTATCGCGTGATAGAGGCTGATCCAGAGGATGCCCAAATCATCGAGGCGCTGAGCATGGCCAACCGCTCGTGGATGAAGCGGAATAGTTGGCGTGCCATCACTGATAGCCTTCTTGTCATTCTTAGGGACAATCCTAATACAATATACAAACCCGAGTTGCTTTCTACGATAAACAGGTTTATCCGATTTATCAAAGACCACCAATTCGAAATCGATGTGAATCGGCGGATTCTAACAGCTTTGCCAGATGATATCGTCGCTTCTACGGCGATGGACAAAATCATCTCAAATATGAGTTCAACAGCGAAGGCAACCTTCCTCGACTCAATCATCGTGAAGTTTCCCGGAACGAAGGCTAGTGAATGTGCCAAAAAGCGACGCAAATCTATGGGGAGTGAATAATGCAAGTAAGAAAACCGGCATTCTGTGACAGTTGCCTGGCACGAGTCAAAGCAATTGCGTGGTGATAAAATGAAGAACTTAGTGTTTTTTCAGCTTGTTTGTTTACTGCTTGGGCTTTCAAGCGGGATGGCGAGAGCCGAATCTTCGACATCTGATAGCCTTACGAACAATGGCTTCCGGGTCGCGATTGTCATGGATAGCACGCTCTATCTTGAGTATCAACGTATTTGGGCAAGAGTTGATATTATCAATACATCGGATGTTGACCGGCGATATTATCCTGCCAAGGAATATCAAGGTCAGTTGCTGTCAGCAGACGGGACTGCCGTCGCACGCTGCGGATTGCTCTCATATCAACTTATATTTGACTACGCATCAGCCTGGCGGGTCGTCGCTGCTGGTGATACGGCCGCAGGTGCGCGAAGAGAATTAACGGCGGAGTTCGGACCGGGGCATAGTCAGTTCTATTGCACCGGGATTCCGCCGGGTAAGTACACGTTTTTTCTGAGCGGTTATCCCTCGGACTCGGTAAACTTTCGAGTGGTGGAACCGACGAGTGATGACGACATCCAGGCTCCCAGGCTCATCAAGGCTGCATTTGAATCCGGGAGCTACCCAGATAATAACTCACCCTGGCGGTCTAACGACAAAATGTATGCGACCTACCTGGATTCAGTGATCACTCAATTTCCAAATTCAAACTATGTGGCGACGGCTCTTGACCTGATGCTTACCCGCACATACACAATCGGATTGTCGGACAGAGAGCGCAATGACTACGCTTTGAAGCTAATGAAGGTGGGAAACCCCAACTATGTTCTCGATGGCAGCAGGTATCTGCGTCCGAAAGCTCTGACTACGGAAGAATCTGCCTGGGTTAGAGAGAAGTTAGAAGAATTGAAGAAGTAGGTGGACAGCGATCAAGATACCTGGCGAGAGCAGCTGAATTCGTTGCTTGAGCAGTTGAAATAGTCGTTGCCCGGTGCCGCACCCTTTAGAGTGCAGACTACTAACAATCCCCCTTACCCCTTCGCTGAAATAACTGCCAATGCCAG
>CAYXUL010000114.1:0-4748 GCA_964468475.1 uncultured Ignavibacteria bacterium
CAGTCAGATATGTTTGAAATCAACAACAACTCCGATTTCGGTCCAAACACCAATCCACCGACAGAATCTAATGTCGGCGCTTACACCGGTATCACTATCGACAAAATATCTGCGGCACTGCCGGTGATGGCCTGCCGCATCCATACCGAGGGTGTGCAGGAGAACTGGCCCCACTATGTGGATAAGGATGCTCTGCCACTCAAGGTTTATGATCTTAATCATGACGGAAGCGATGAGATTCTTACCGCCACTCGGAACTTCATCATTGCCTACAATCACGACGGTACGCCCTATTTCACTCCTTTGCCCGGCACCTACGAGACCATTGATCGTCACGTGCTTTACAACGAGTCTGGAATCGAGGTTGACACGCTGGCCGTCTTCGGGAGAGTAAGCCCGGACAAGGAGTTTATTCTTTCGCTCGCCGTCGGTGATCTCGACAATGACGGTTTTGCCGAAGTAGTGGGCGCCACCAACAGGATGACGATTGCTGCATTTAACTCGCGCTCTCTGACATCGGAGGGTGAAGCGGTGCGCCGCTTCGAGACTTTCATCGACGAACCGCTGGCGACAGCGCCGATTATTGGTGATTTCGATCCGAGTAAGGCAGGCAAAGAAATACTGGTATACACGATGACTTCCCGGCGAATCCTGCTTGACCAGAATGGAAATATCATCAGCAACGAGGCAGCCGTGTGGCCGTACCGGGTGATGACGGACGCCACCGGCAGCTTTGAACTCATCTCGCCCAAGGATGGTTTAATCGCCAATCTTGCCAGCGCTGACCGTATCCGTGGCGCCGCCGCAGCCGACTTCGACAATGACTCCTCCATTGAGACTGCGGAGGTTTATCTCGACGGTACTCTCAAAATCAATTATGCCAACTCACCAATCGAGATAAATGTGGGTGGGCCGATCTTTTCAGAGATAGCGGTGGGCGACGTCAACAGTGATGGGCGCCCCGACATCGTATTTTGCGGCGACAATCTGATCTACGCCTACAACTACAACGGCACGCCGTTGTCGAACTTCCCGATCACCGTGAATCGCGCTCATCCTGTCGGGCCACTGCGTGGCGCGCCCACGCTGGCGCAACTGGATGATGACAGTGACCTGGAGATCGTAGTTGGTACCAATACCGGAGAGCTGACCGCTTTTAACCGTGACGGCAGCCAGGTGCCTACATTCCCACGAGCTGCCGGTGGTGAGTTGAGCACTTCGCCCGTTGTCGCCAACCGCGATAACGTAGCGGCAGTCTTTGCGCTCTCCAAGACCGGTGAAATCAGCTCCTATCTGCTTTCAGTTTCCGAGCCGGAGTGGAATTCGCTATATGGGAGTGCTCAGAATTACGGTTCCTTCGTTACGGCGCTGGGATCACCTTCACTTCCTCAGGATGCGATAGGCTATATTTACAACTATCCTAATCCTGCGCGCAGCCAGACAACAATCAGATTTGCCGTGCGGGAAAGTGGAAATGTAAAGCTTAAGTTTTATAACACTGCCGGCGATTTGGTGATGGAGTCTGACGTGCCATCGGAGGCGGGTATTGACAATGAAGTTCAAGTCGATTGTTCGAAGTTTGCTTCCGGAGTGTATTTCTGCCAGATCGAGACGGCATCCGGTGACCGCAAACATTGTTCGGTTGCAATTGTGAGGTGATTACGCAAAGCTCAATTAGAGAAGCTGATGAGACTTGTTTTGAAATACTTAAATATTGGAGGATATGCGATGAGTAAATTTCTGACTCCGATGCTGCTGCTGCTCCTGGTTGCACCGGCGTTTGCCGTGGATATGCACAGGAATGATGCGGCCGGCACCGGGGATACATCACAGACGGCTGATAAGATCGGAACTATGATGTTGAAGAATGAGATTGCCGGCTATAAGCGCGTGCACGAACTAACCGACTTTAGCCTGGCCTCGTCAGGTTTTGAGGATTTCCCGATGTCTTCTGACATCTTCGAGAATTCATACCGGTCTCCCGGCAAGAGCTTCCTTTATTCGATCGCAGTTCCCGGAGCGGGACAGCTGTACACTAAATCGAGAACCAAAGCGGTAATCTTCATGGGCGTTGAGGCGCTGGCGTGGACCGGTTATTATATGTACCATCACAGCGGCCGAACGAAAGAAAGCGATTTTCGCGCCTACGCAGACAAGTATTGGGATCCCGAGCTTTACTACGACTGGTTGGTAGAAACGCATGGTATCACGGATGACCACAATCCTTCCCAGTTGACCGGTGACACTTTTACCCACCACCTGCCCGACACTAAAACACAGCAGTACTACGAGGAAATCGGCAAGTACGATCAATTCGAGTATGGCTGGATCGACACCGACTATCGTCGCGGCGATTCCACGTCAGCCTATCGTGACAAGTACCTCCATAGCCGCGCTGATGCAAACAGCCAGTTCGACAAGGCCAAGATCGGCGCCATCGTTTCGATCGCCAATCACCTGGTGTCAGCGTTTGATGCGGCGCTGTCGGCACGCAAGTACAACCGCGAACAGGATACTTTCTCAGAGTATAAGCTGACGCCGGGGATGGTAGCGTACGAAGGCAAGTCAATTCCGCAACTTATGTTCACCTACACGTTTTGAGGGATGCAGATTTGATCAACCCGTCTTGCTTTCGCCTGATCCTCGTCGCTGTGTGCGCGGTGATTCTCCTTTGTGTGGCAACGGTGTCAGCGCAGATCAAACTGGCGCCCTCGCAACTGCTGAAACCACAGCCGGTCACCAGTTATCAGGCAGAGGATCAAGGGGGCGGTAAGGGATTTTCCGAGGTTCTTCCTGAGGAAGGCAAGTACACGCTGCGGAGACCGTGGCAGGCATTCCTGATGTCGTTCGTACTGCCTGGTGCGGGAGAGTACTATGCCGGATCTGGACTGAAATCGAAGATTTTCTTCGGCGCCGAGCTGGGATTTTGGTCGGCACTTGTGTCTTTCCGCCAACTGGGCAGCTGGCGCAAAGATGACTATAAGAATTATGCTGTCGACTATGCGGGAGCCGATATCAATGGCAAGGATGACCGCTTCTTTGATGTCCTGGGGTTCTATTCCTCACGGGAGGATTACAACAAGGCAGGAAGTGTAACCAATCCGGGGCAGGAATATTATCCGAACACTGCATTTTACAACTGGAGCTGGTCATCGACGGCGACTCAGGACCGTTACCGCAGCTTGAAGAATGACAGCAAGTCGTATTATCGAAAGTCCAATTTTGCACTTGGTTTAGTCATTGCGAACCATTTACTTTCGGCTGTTGACGCTTACTGGAGCGTAAAGCGCCACAATCGCAGCCACGAGGCGGGATTTTCCGGCCTGGATCTGCAAATGCTCGAAGATGGTGGCGTTGCGCTAAGCTTAAGTGCGAGGTTTTAGGTTGCCCAATTCAATTTTCCCCGGAAGAATACTACGCATTCTCCCCACTCTTATCATCGGCCTTGTCGGTTTGCTGATAGTTGGCTGCTCAACCGGCATTCGTGAAGCTAACGTTCAAACCAAACCTGAGCAGATTCACACCGGCCTACAATATCTCGCTGAAATCAAAGGACAGTTTGGCACCAGATCGCTGCTGAATCCTGTCGATTTAGCCTTCGACGCCTCGCAGAACGTTTACATACTAGATAAGGGCAACAACCGCGTAGTCAAGCTCGGCAGCGATTTTTCCTTCATGCAGGAAAACGGTGGTTATGGACTGGGCATCAACGGACTCAACAGCCCGGTCGCCATTACAACCGACGGTGGGATACACTTCTTCATTCTTGACCAGGGCAACGACCGCATCGTTCGCTCCGATTACAATCTGATATTTGCCGATGAGTTACGCTTTGATGCCAATCCTGACTTAGTGTCGTTGGGGAAGGTGGCAGATATCGGTTACTCGAGGTACGGCAATATGTATCTCCTCGACCCTGACAACCTCCGTACGGTCGTGCTCGACAAGGACTACGCAATTTCGCACGAGCTGATGCCGCCCGGAGGTTTTACCAACTGTTCGTCGATCTTTATTGACGAGGACAGCAAGGTTTATATCTACGATGCCGGAGATAATACCATTTTCATTTTTGACAGTAATGGCAATCCTTCGGGCCAGATTGCCCTTGACGGCGCCGGCGAAGTTGGGGGTTTCATCATCAAGGGGAATCGCATCTACGCTACCGACCGAGTTCGTGGTGAACTCGTGGTCTACGATTTAAAAGGTGCTCGCAAGAATGTGTATGATGTTGTCGCCGGCAGTCAGCTCCCTCGCTTTTCGCGCCCGACCGGCGTAGCCCTGAGGTCAGATCTGAAACTATTTGTCTGCGATTCCGGCAATAATCGAATCATCGTTTATGATCTGGCAGCGCCGGTGCCGTAGCCTTGGCTGCCCAATCGGCCTTCTGATTCTTGCCGCCCTCTCTGCTTCTGCGTTAGCCGACACTTCCTCAAATTCTGGAGAAGCCATCGCACACCGATCAGTCGTGAGCTTGGTGCTTCCCGCTGATTCGGTACTCCAACTCCCGAATATTACCTTCGATTCGCTTGCCGTCATCTGCGGAGCCGGTGTGCTTATCCCAGCAGGTGATTACTCGCTGTCAGATGGTGAGATTAGGTTTGTAACTGATATTAGAAGCTGCGACTCACTAAAGATCCTTCTCTTTCCCAGTGCACCTCGACTTGGTTTGAGTTTCCGTCTCCGGAATTTCCAATCGGAGCAATCTCGCGGTCCGCGGCAGAACCATGTAACGCCACAATCTGCCGTTA
>CAYXUL010000115.1:0-4484 GCA_964468475.1 uncultured Ignavibacteria bacterium
TACTCTTAATGTCCAGCCGCTGGTAAACGATCTGGCGCTGAATTACACCAACACAAATCCGGGTGGCTTTGGCGGCACGAGACCGGTTGATTTACAGAACGGTTTCCGTGCCTGGTTGAGTGCTGTCGGAATGACCACAGACTATAGTGATAGCTTCTACGTGTCACCCAGCTACGATCTGATCCTCGATCAGGTGCTCCAAAGCCAGGATGTCATTCTCTATCTTAGCTTCTATGAGGATATGGGCTCATTCTGGTCCTATATTGGCAGTCACTGGGTCACGACTGCGGGAGCGTGCACCGATGGTGTTTTGAGGCAGATTTGCATCTCCGACCCGTTCCTCGACGCGCTTGAGGGTGAACCGCCTGCAGGCTCGGCACACGGAGGAACGGTTCACAATGATGCAGACAACATCAGCGGCCCTCACGGCCAGATCCAGCACGATCCATACCTGTGCACGCCGATAGTACCGCCGGGAGGTACGGTGCCTGTTGAAGAAGTCAACTATCCTGCGCCTGCACTCATGGGTCACTTCCAGGGGATGAACGCCTCGATTGATCCTGCCCCCTATGGCGGCGGACTGCTGCACACGGTGATAGATCTTGCCTACGTGATTTGTCCTACTGCCTGTGATTGCATTCCGGGTGACGCTGATGGCAGCACGAACATTTCGATCGGTGACGCCGTGTACATAGTCAACTTCATCTTCGGCGGCGGACCGGCGCCGACGCCTTACCCGATTTGTTCGGGAGATGCTGACTGCAGTTGCGGTGTCTCCATTGGTGACGCAGTCTACATAATCAACTTTATCTTTGGTGGCGGCCCAGCTCCCTGCAATTGCCAGACATGGCTCAGCAACTGCGGGCCTCCCCTTAGATAGATGCTCTTCACCTCCTCTTGAGACCACGGGCGGGTCGTCTGCTGACCCGCCCGTTGTTTGTTTCTGCGGATTCAAGCTTTGCCACCTGGGGCTGAGATAGTCGACGGTTGGCGCGAAGGGGGTTCTCTTACGACCTACAAGAACTGCCCTTGTTCTTCCTCAGTCGGCACTCGACAACTTTCGCGTCTGCCGAACCACCTGTACCGATGTCTGGCAATGAAGTCGTAGACCCAGTTACGCAGGAAAGGTGGGACCGCGATAAAAACGTACAGCAACTGCCAGATACCCCCCAGCAGCTTTAGTATTCGCAGCGCGGCAGCAGACTTATAGAAGTTGCGACCTCGGTAGACGAGGACAATTGAATCGGCATAGTCCTCGGGCACACGGAAACTCGATTTCACTGCCTTGCCCGCTTCTGACTGCAGCGAGGCGAAGCGAAATTTGCGTTTCTCATCGTACTTGATAACAAACGCCACCCAGCCACTGCACAGGTTGCAGTAGCCGTCAAAAAGTACGATTGGGTGGTTTTCGGTGTCGATGCCCGCGCTGGTCACCGCTTACTCTTGGCTCTTGTTGATCTGCCGGAAGTACGTCCTGATTTGTGGAACAAACGTGATTGGACCTTGTCGCTTCGCAGTTCACGCAAAGCATCGCGCGCTACCCACCGTTGCGCCCCGGACTCGCTTCTTAGCAGCTGCTCTCCCACCTCGATTGCGTGTCGACACAGGGTCTGACTGCGTTTGCCGATCTGCCTTAGAGCCCAGGTCGCAGCCTTTTTGACGAAGTTGCGCTCGTCGTCGCTGTAGCGCTTGATCAATCGAAAGAAAGGCTCAAAATCCTTCACCGCCGCCCCTTTGTCATGCACCGCAAGATTCGCCATCATGACAAATCCCGCTCTGCGAATATACTCCGAGTCGCTCTTGACCCACTTTCTGGCTTTCTCGTACGCGAACGGGGTTTTGTTGAACAGGTTTCCACAGGCGGAATCGCAGATATCCCAGGAATGAATCGATTTGACCCAACGATCCAGGGCAGGTCTTGACATTCTCTTCGGATCGGCGATAAGAGTCGCCAGCGTACGGGCTTCATGGATATCGGATTTCCATAGCTCCTCGGCCAGTTTATGATTCGTGCCGATTTTCCGTGCCATCTCTCTGATTTTGCGAACAGACACTCCGTGCGCCTTTATGACCCGGATGCCTACCTTTTCCATATGTTCACGGTGGCCGGCGTCAGCCAAGCTCTCGAGTTGCTGTAAGACTTCACTTGTCTTCATGGGTCGCAAACAGCTCTATTACATCTTCACTGCCAACATCAATCCGTCGCGTATCGGCATGATTGAGCAAAGCGCGTCAGAAAGCTGATAGCTCTTCCGATTAAAGTCCAAAATCCCCGAAGTTGAGGCATCGGGCTGTTCCTGTTCGACAATTCGCCCGGACCAGAGGACGTTGTCAGTGATCATAATCCCGCCTTGCCTGAGCTTGGGCCAGGCGATTTCAAGAGCACGCGGATACTGGCTTTTGTTGACATCGCAAAGAATGATATCGTATGGCCCCAGCACAGCATCCATCGATTCCAGTGCGTCACCCTGGTACCACATAATCTTCTCAGCGACGCCGGCGCGTTGGGTGTAGTCGCGCGCTCGCAGCATATTTTCCTCATCAGTGTCGGTGCATTCCACGACGCCGTCATCCGGCATTGCCCGCGAAAACCAGATAGCTGAGTAGCCATAGCCTGAGCCCATCTCGAAGACTCGCTTCGCTCCGGTGAGATGAACCAGCTGAGCCAGAAATCGCCCTACCAGGGGCCCGATGATGGGAAAATCGTGTTCGGCAGCGTATTCTTCCATTTCCTGCAGCACCGGATGTCGCTCCGGAGTAAGTTTTGTCATGTAGTCATCCAGCCTGGGATCAACGATATCCACGCGATTCCTCCGGTTTCAGGGTACATTCATGAATGTGTGTCTATATAGCCCGATAAGTATACGAAATGAACGGAACTAATTCAGCCAACATCTGAACAACTTGGACAATCGCCTGTCGTGCAATATTATACAGCTATGAGTCACAAGCGCCAAAGAGCCGAGTTTGTAAAGAACAAAGCTCGCGAACTCGGATTCGCTCACGTTGGTATTGCCAGGGCTGAAAGGCTGGATCAGGATGCCGACCAATTGCGAAACTGGCTCGATGATGGCAAACATGGCACGATGCGCTGGATGGAGAACTGGTTCGAAAAACGGGTCGATCCCCGCAAGCTGGTACCGGGAGCAAAGTCCGTGATTGTGCTGACTCATAACTACTTCTCCGAAAAGAATCAGTCCGACCGGCGCGCTCCCAGAATTGCCAAGTATGCGCGCGGGAAGGACTACCACTGGGTGTTGAAACAGAAACTGTGGCAGTTGCTGGATCTCCTGAAGCAGGAAGTCGGGGATTTCTCGGGTCGCGCATTTGTTGATTCGGCGCCGGTGCTCGAACGTGCTTGGGCGGCACGGGCGGGAGTGGGCTGGATCGGGAAGAATTCACTGCTTCTGCACCCTGATGATGGCAGTTTTTTCTTTCTCAGTGAGCTGATAGTCGATATCGAACTTGAGTATGATGAGCCGATTGCGGATCAATGCGGCTCCTGCACCATGTGTATGACCTCCTGCCCGACACAGGCGATTGTCGAACCGAGAATTGTGGATGCCCGCCGCTGTATCTCTTACCTCACAATTGAGCATCGCGGGGAGTTACCTGATATCTTCAAGAGTCACATGGAAAACTGGATGTTCGGCTGCGACATCTGCCAGGATGTTTGTCCCTACAACCGCAAAGCGACACCGCACGACGAAGCGCTCTTAGAGCCGGATGAGAAGATGCTGCAAATGACCTGGGAGGATTGGCAGAACCTCGACCGCACCACATTTAACCGGCTTTTCAATGGAACGGCGGTAACGCGAACCCGTTATCAGGGATTGAAACGCAATATCGAGTTCCTTGGGTCCGGACCGCCAAAGGTTGAATCGGACGAGGATATCGAAGCACGCCGTGCCCGAGCGCGTGAGATTCTGAGCAGAAGACCACGCCGGAACAGAGAGTAAAATAGTGGATACATCATCGGATCAGCTTCAGAGCATCAAGGCTCAGATCAAATCGTGCCTTTCCAATTACAAGAAAAATAAGATCATAGATGACAACACTCTCCCGGCCGGCGTGATCATTCCCTTGTTCGAAAAAGAGGGCGCCATTTATGTGCTGCTGACGCTGCGTACCGAGACGGTCGCCACTCACAAGGGCCAGATCTCATTTCCCGGCGGCGCCTGGGAACCGGGAGACAGTTCGATTCTCGACACGGCGCTGCGGGAAACCCAGGAAGAGGTGGGTATCAAACCAGAAGATTTCGAAATCATCGGTGAACTCGATGATGTCGTCGCTGTGAGTGATCATCTGGTGACACCATTCGTAGGTTTCTTTCCTTACCCTTATGATTTCAAAGTCAGCGATGTTGAAATCGCTGAACTGGTAGAAATTCCCCTCGATTTCTTCCTCGATGACAGCAACCGCCGTTCCGGGATGCGTGAACATCGCGGCAAACGCGTCACCATCCACTACTACGACTACAACGA
>CAYXUL010000116.1:0-4481 GCA_964468475.1 uncultured Ignavibacteria bacterium
TGCCCAGCTACTGGATCGAATATGCCGTAAGTCGCCACCATGTCAGGCTGCAGGCGGCGGTCACGGCGACAATGGCTACTTCATTTTATCCCTACCTGCAGTCGGGTCAGCTCAAGGGCCTGCTTGCCGGCCTCAAGGGTGCCGCCGAATATGAAAGTCTGATCAAACATAAGGGTGGCGGCGCAAGGGGCCTTTATGCGCTCTCGGTTTCCCAGTTTGTTGTTGTGCTGGTGATCCTCGCCGGCAATGTCGTTGAGCGCGTGCGGCGGAGGCGAATCTGATGGAAGTCGGCACCCTCGTTGCAGCCATCGCTACCCTGGCGATCTTCTCCTTTCTCTATCGCGATAATCCCTTCTATCGCCTGGCTGAACATATCCTCATCGGTCTGTCGGTGGGTTTCACTCTCGTGCTGCTGTGGACTTCGGTACTCACTCCGAAAATGTTTATCCCGCTGTTTTCCAAGGGCAATCTCTGGACACTGATCCCGTTCTGCATGAGCATCCTCATGCTCATGCGCCTGCGCGGTGCCTGGTCGAAATTCAGCAAACCGGTAATGGCGCTCATCATCGGCGCCGGGGCAGGGCTCTCGATTCCGGCGCGGCTCGATGCCCGCATCCTCAAGCAACTCGCCGCCACCATCGATCCTTTCAGTGCGATGGGCTTGGGTCAGCTCAGCGGCGTCGAGCTATTCAACGCCATCCTTGGCCTGATCGCCGTTATAACTGTGATGGTCTATTTCTTCTATACTCGCCCCGATAACAAACCGGTGCGCGCCATCAGCCAAACAGGCATCTACTTCCTGATGATTTTCTTCGGCGCCACGTTCGGCTATACGGTGACTTCAAGGTTGACCCTGCTGATCGGGCGCATGGAATTTCTCCTCAGCGATTTTCTCCACATTATCTAAGGCCGTTGCCATGATCTGCCGCCGCTGCAAAATCCAGATGAAAGAGGAAAAACGCAGCTTCCACAAGCAACGTAAATGGATCTGCCCCAAATGCGGAGCCGTACGCTTTCAACAACCCAGGAAACGCGACAAGTGATGCTACTCTATCCGCACCAAATTGACTGGTGCTGTTGACTCCAGTTTCACCTGCAGTATTGCAAAGAGGTGTAAGGGCGCCATATATGGCGTCCGCTCGCGCCCGTTGCGGAGAAAGACAGACGGGGTGTGTAGTCGGGCAAACGGGGCGCACGAGCTCGTACGCCGCGCACAATGGCCGGTCACGGTTGAAATCGAACCTGCCATGCGCCCAGTCCGAATTCCCCTCTATCAAGAGGGGTGGATTTCGTGCTCCCCGACGTGTCGGGGAGAACGGAAGCCGGGGTGTGTCCCTCATCAGACCTCACCCCATCCCACAAAAACGATTTACATCTCCCGCTGAATTCCTTTGTATACTCCATATGACCAAGGCACCCGTCCGCGTGGGAACATCGGGATACTCATTTGATGACTGGAAGGGCTCATTCTATCCCGCCAGATTCAGCAAACCAAAGATGCTGGGTTACTATTCGCAGTTTTTCAATACCGTCGAAATCAACGCCACCTATTATCGCATTCCTCCGAAGCGCACTTTTGAGTCGATGCTCGAACGCACGGACGAAAACTTCGAATTTATGGTGAAAGCCCACGAATCCGCGACCCACAAGCGCGATCAGTTTCCAATTGAAACACCCATGTATCTCCAGGCTATTCACCCGTTGGTAAAATCGGGCAGATTACGTGGGATTTTGCTCCAATTTCCCTGGTCTTTTTCGCGAAATAACGCAAATATCGACCACATTAAGACTTGCGCAGAATGTTTTGATAACTTACCTCTTTTCATCGAATTTCGGCATTCGAGCTGGATTCGCCAGGACACTTTCGATTTACTTAAGTCGTTGGGGCTCGGTTACGTAGCGGTCGATGAGCCCCAGTTGGAGAGCATGGTTCCGCCCGTCGCTGTGGCTACCGGGGATATAGGATATGTCAGGTTTCACGGTAGAAATGCCGAAAAATGGTATAGCGGCAAGGGATCTGACCGCTACGACTATTTGTATAGTGAAGAAGAGCTGCGCGAGTGGGTTAAGAAGATCGATGCGCTGCGGGAACACACCCAGCTCGTCTACGCGTTTTTCAACAACTGCCATATGGGACAGGCAGTAACCAACGCGCGCCAGCTTCTGGAGATGCTTAATGAGTAAGCTAACACGACGGCTATTGCTGTTCTCGCTGGTCATTATTATTACCGTGAGTTACTTCGCGGTTGTACCTGCGAATATGTCACTAAGCCCGGGCTTTGTCGGCCCGCCCGCGCCGGAGAAAATTGAAATTCCCGGCAAGGCTCCGCGCATTTACGCCCAGGCAGCTTACTGCTACGACAACACGCTGAGGCAGCCGCTGCTGGAGCGCAATGCTTACGCCGTCCGTCCGATAGCGAGCATCACCAAGCTGCTGACCGCGCTTACTCTTCTCGATTACGACGTTGACTGGGATCAACCAATCAAGCTTACCCGAACTGAGTGCCGCAATTCTTCGCGTTCCGTGCTGCGCTGCGGCTACACCTACCGTCTTCGTGACCTCTTCCATGTCGCACTGATGGCCTCCGACAATCGCGCCGCCCGCGCCCTGGTAAAGGGTTCCGGGCTCGAGATGGAGGATTTCGTTACCGCTATGAATGCTAAAGCCCGCTCGTTGGGATTGCTGACCCTTTCCGTGGAGGAAGTGACCGGGCTCTCCGAGATGAATGTCGCCAGCGCGGCAGATCTGGCGCAGTTGCTCAATCATGCACTTGATAATGATACTATCAGGAATGTTCTCCAGCAGCGCTCTTACAGTTTTCGCTCGGTGCGTCGACACCGCGGCTACACCTTCGGCAACACCAACCGCCTGCTGACCGGTCGCTATGACCTTGACGGCGGCAAGACCGGCTACATCTATGAAGCCGGCTGGTGTTTCGTCACCCGCGCCAACGGCAAAAACGGACATTCACTGACGACCGTCGTCCTGGGCGCCCGCTCCAAGTATCAGCGTTTCCGCCAAACCACCAAGATGCTCGACTGGGCCTTCAAGCAGTTATCAAAGCTGCAGCAAGCCGCGTGACACAGTCACAATTTTCCCAACGATTGCTTTCCTCTGGCAGATCAAATTAACACTGAACCTGAAGCTCCGGCTATCACTGCAACATGAAGGAGGACAGACATTCCTGTCTGTCATCGCGCCGCAGGCGCGACTATCCACTGCGCCGACACAGACTTTTTCGTGACGATATCAGAACCTGCCTCAGGAAGGGATTCCTTACGCCGCACTGACCTAGGGCAGGGGTCCCCGACTCCCCGCAGCCATATCAATCACTTCCTGCAGCAATCGAGTTCCTTCTATCAAGAGGCGTGGATGCCGACTCGATCGTGATCGTGTCGGGAGACGGGGTGTGTTGCTCTGCCAGTTCCTTAGCCTGACACATATCTACAACCTTCCCTCATTCGACCCCTCGACGCAAGTCCTCCTCCTCCCAAAAACAATATTGACATTTCCCATTGAGAGGATAGATTACCGATCTTTCAGATGCTGGCGCCCTAGCTCAGTTGGTAGAGCAACGGACTGAAAATCCGTGTGTCCCCGGTTCGATTCCGGGGGGCGCCACATTGTAACTCAAGACAATCTCTCCACTTAGCGCACTTCTGATAAATGCCAACATCTGTCGTTCCTGCCGTGTGTGCCAGATTTGTGCCACTGGATGTTGAATAGCCGTTAAACGGGAGCTTTTTCACAGCGCTCTTTTGGGCCTCTGAGGATGAGTGAATGTATTGTAGAGTTGTAGAATAGTGCTGGTGGCCTAACAGCTCTCTGATAGTCTCAACGTCCGTGCCATTCTGAGCAAGGTGGGTAGCATAGCTTCTTCTGAGGTCGTGCAGCGTAAAACTTGGGATTCTGGAATCCTCTATGATTCTGCGGAGGCTTTTGTCTATGCCCGTCCTCTTCCCGCCATTGCGGCTAGGGAATACATACTTAGTGGATTGCGATACCACCAAACGTTGAGAGTGCAGAGCATTCAATGCTGAATCATTTAAAGGGATGGTTCGGTTTTTGTAGTTCTTGGTGTGAAATTCTTCGGAGTTAAGAACAGTCAGTTGGTTCCGCTCAAATGCCACACCTTCCCACGTAAGGTTGAATAACTCCGAGCGTCTAAGCCCAGTATTAAGGGCAACTACCAGGAGATTTCGAAGCGACCCCGCATTGTCAATAACTGCTTGAATTTCTTCTAGACTTAAGAACCTACCAGTCTTCTGTTTGACAGGGATGAAGGATACACCGCAAGCCGGATTCTCGGCGATCACTTTCCAAACCACAGCCTTTTCTAATATCGCCTTCAAATATCTCAGCATTTTGTTCACTGTGGCAGGCTTCAAGCTTCCACACAGGCCAGACCGAAATGTTTCCACTTGGGAGGTAGTGATGGAAGTGATGTCTGCCACTCCAAATTCTGGATTCAGGTAGTTCT
>CAYXUL010000117.1:0-4359 GCA_964468475.1 uncultured Ignavibacteria bacterium
AAATCTATGCTGGTCTCCGGGTTGAACGGGTTAGGTGAGTTTTGCTTGAGCGAATAATCCGTCGGGAGCGTGGAAGAACTCCGTTCCTCTACTGAAAGGATAATATCTGGATTCGTATCTGCTCGCCAAGGCAATGGCTGCTTTCCTGTAGTACTGCCCTCCTTATAGTCCAATTCAATGTCTCCGCCCGAATCCAGGCTGAGAGTGTCCATAAGCACTACTGTGCCAGAGGGAATATCCGGGTTGTTCACATCCAGCGTGAGGACGAACATTGTTCCCTGAGGACTTTCACAAACGCCCGCCGCAAAATCCGCCCAACCAACTAATCCGGCATTCGTACCTGCATCGTACCGAAACGGCGTCCAGAATGGCGTACCGGTGGAGGTATTAAAGGGGGACGAAGCGTGCGTGTAGCCGCTTGGTGAAAGATCGGTGAATAC
The DNA here is from genome assembly GCA_964468475.1 of uncultured Ignavibacteria bacterium. GTDB lineage: Bacteria > Zixibacteria > MSB-5A5 > CAIYYT01 > CAIYYT01 > JBECKX01. Next base: position 441 of record CAYXUL010000117.1, read on the forward strand.
GCTCGAGTCGGGAAGGATCGGCCTGAGTCCCACAGCGAACCCCGAAATATTATTGTCCGAATAGATTCTCACTGGAACCTCAATCTGGCTGGGCCAGGGCGGAGCAGCAAAGCTGATCATGCTCACTGTGACGGTGTCCGGTGTACCAGTATCACTCTGCGCAAACGCAGTCACTGAAATTAGCAATAGCGCTAAACAGGCCAACACGATTATCTTGTTCCGCATTTTTCCTCCAGAACTTACCAAAATGATAGCTTTTCTCCGCATTTCAAAAAAGTGTCACCACAACGCGCCAGCACCCTCGCCGCGCGTTGGCTCGAAGCTAAGTTTGCCGCCTGTGTCTCTTCGCTGCTAGCGACCGGCAAACAAACTCTTGACGTTAATCGCTAGGTATATATCCATTTCAAAATATCAAGTCAAACGTTTTTTTGCCACAATTTTCTTAAGGCAGATGCCTGCTAAGCCAAAGCGTACCAAACGTATCCACTAGCTCCGCTATCGTGCAGCTCCTCCCAGTCTCCTGCCATAGTCTGCTCAGCAGTTTGTGTCGGCAATGTTGGCTACGACCGCGCTCATTAGATTTCTCGCCAGCGCTCCAAAACGTTCAAGTTGCGAAATGGGACCGCACCTCACCATATTCTTTAATTTGAGAGCCTCACGATTCCACAACGACGATCTTTATTGCGGAGGCGGAGGACCACCACCAAAGATATAGGTGATCAAATAGACTGCGTCCGCCACGGATATCGTAAGATCGCCATTTGCATCTCCGTTGTATAGCGATGGAGTTGGACCTCCTCCAAAGACAAAGTCAATGATGAAGATAGCATCCGCAATCGAGATGCCTCCTGACAGGTTTGCATCACCACGTACGCTGTAGTGGATGTCAAGCGTGCCTCCTATCACGTCAGGCTGATACGACCCTGCAGGGGTGTCGAGCTGGTACACGTAAGCGCCATACGGCATTACATCAATCGAGTGTGTCGCCGAGAAGCCCGGAGCAGAGGTAAAGCTGAAGTAGAGTTTCAGAAGCTCGCCATCTCCCGCAGCGAAATCGGGAGACCCGGTGTCCATCACCAAACGCAAATCCATTCTCTGTGCCGCGTTGTCGACAGACTGGATTTTCACGGTGTCAAAATCAGCGGCACGATATCCGGCAACACTGACCGAATCTATCACCAAAGCAAGTGCTCCGCTATACTCGATCGGGAGTTCGATACTGCGGATCGGAGCGAAATTGTGGAAACGCACTACACAGCTGACACCATCGTCGGCTGAGCCAGCGAAGTCCTCGAATTGAATCGTGTCCGCATAAGCGACAATGTACTCGGGGAAATCTATCAGCGTATCACCATGCATGCTGTTCGCATCCAATTGAACATCATAGGCGCCGGGAAGATGATATTGATGGAGGGCACTGAATCCCGCGAGTGAATCACCGTCGCCAAAATAGTAGGTCAGTGAATTCAGGTTGATCGGCGAGTCTACCTGGAAATTGACATCAAGGGGGGCCGGACCAATCGTAACATCTGCTCCCGGCTTGGCAATCGTGATCGCAGCCAAAGCAGAGGCTGCGTTCACGCGACCGGCGCCCAGCAGACCGACGTATGAGGGATTCTTGTCGTAGATGTAGTCTGCTGTCTGCAGGAGAATTGTATCCAGGGCGGTAGCTCGAATGTCAGGCAGTTTGCTCCTGAGCAAAGCTACGACGCCGGCGACGTGAGGTGATGCCATTGAAGTACCGCTCTCGTACGCGTAACCGGGCGAGCCATGATTTGAGTAAGTGGAATAAATACCTGAGCCGGGCGCAGCCAGGTCTACCCAGGTCCCGTAACTGGAAAACGAGGATTTGGTGCCCGAAGATGTAAGCGCTGCGACCGAGATCACGTCCGAGCGGGTGGAAAGATACGAGGGAGTTTGATTATTGTCATTACCCGCCGCTGTGACCACCAGCATTCCGTTGCTCGTTGCGTAGCTGACAGCAGCCCCCAATCCTCCTGAGTTCGAGGAGCCCCAGCTACAGTTAACCACGTCGACCCCCTTGTCCGCGGCATACTCGAAGGCCTGGGCCGCGAAATCCATCCGTACGTAGCCATATTCATATCCGTTGTAGCTTTGCGACCAGCCTATGCGTAGTGGCACTATCTTGCAGCCGGGAGTCGTGCCTGTCCAGCCGCCTGCGATTCCCGAGACGCCGATTCCGTTATTGGTGATTGCTGCCATTGTTCCGGAAGTATGGGTGCCGTGGCCGTTGAAATCCATGGGATCGTTATCCGGAAGGGTTCCATCTTCACCCGGCCAGGAATTGAGCACTTGCACCCAATCCCAGCCTCGGATATCATCTATGTAACCGTTCTGGTCATCATCGACCCCCGGAGTGCCGTTGTATTCAGCCCAGTTGATCCAGATATTACCGTTAGTATAAGGCGCGGGGCCGGCCAGATCGGGATGATCCCACTGGACTCCGGTATCCATAGCTCCGACCAGGATCGAACTGTCACCCACAACGCTATCCCAGGCTTCCGGGGCATCAATGTCGTTGTCGCCCGACTGATTTAGTCCCCAGAGGGCGCTGAATGAGGGGTCGTTGGGGATTGCCGTTACGCGATGGACTCCCACGAACTCCACGGATTTGACTTCATCTAACGCTGCAAATCGCGAGGCAATCGTCTCAAGATCACGGGTTGTGTCAAAGAAAATGCGGTAGTAGTTGTAGAGCGGTGCTGAGTTACTTCTGTAGGTCGCTTCGGTCTGTCGAAACAGTTTGTCAATCGTGCGGACGCCGCTTTGCGAAATAGCGTGGTCAACATCTGTAAGCCCTGTCGCGGCGCGCCCGACGCCCATTTGAAATCCGGACTTGTCCACTCCCTCGCGGAAGTTGACGACCAGCACGCCTTTGGCATACCACCAGTTCTTTCCGTCAGGCTTGGGCGTTTGTGCAAGTATAGAAGCCGCCGGTACCGCGATAAGCATCAGCAGGCCAGCCAATACAAGGGAGATTAGAGTTTCGACTGAAGTAGTAGTTCTGTGCGAGTTCAAGAGACGGCTCCTTACCAAGGTTGTGAGAAACAGACGCACGCACGCAGGGGATTGAGTGATGCGGTCTGAAAAATAGAACACGACGCCGATTTTGTCAACCGGCGTCGTGTTGATCTAATTCACTGTGCCGATTCTACTCGACAACAAGTTGGATTAGGCTTACGGACAATGCGGAGCGGGACCACCACCAAAGATGTAGTTGATCAAGTACACCGCATCACCAATCGAGATGCCGCCGCTGCCGTCCGCGTCGCCAAGGCAAAGCGGGTTCGGAGCCGGGCCACCACCAAAGATGTAGTTGATGATGTACACAGCATCACCGATCGAGAAGCCACCGCTGCCATCAGCATCACCGCACTTGCAGGACTGACACGCTGCGGCTCCAGGTAGAATACCGTGAGCGCACATGAAAGCGATACCCTTGTCAATGGCACCTTGAATGCCAGAAACAGTGGCGGCATTGCGCTGACCCGCCAGGATCACGCAGAATTTCAGCGTGTCGTTAGCCGAGCCGTCGATGGAAGCTCCCTTGTAGATCAAGAGCGCGGCACTCATGTCGTCAACCGTGTCCGGAGGCGGAGTATAGTAATCATTCTGACCGGTGAGTGAAATCCAGTTCCACAAGGTATCGTTCTCGAACCCTGCGTTTGGATAAATGTAGACCGGGTTCCTCAGAATGAATCCACCAACAGCCTTCTGACCGTCATCGCGATAGGCGGCGTCGCCACCCCAGCGATTTTCGTCCGGAGGATACGGTGCAGCACGCTGCCAAAGCAACTGCCGGGTTGCGTCTACGCCACCAACGTTTCCGGAATCAGACGGGACATCCCAGTCGCAGTAGTAACCTACCGCGAGGTTGGAAACTGTTCCTGTCGGATTG
>CAYXUL010000118.1:0-4356 GCA_964468475.1 uncultured Ignavibacteria bacterium
GCCTGTCATTTACGGACCTTTCTATGATGAACAACAATTGGGACACGAGTTGCTCTCCGAGTATCAGTTGGGAACCGTCACTTCTGAAGAGAACCTCACAGCCACTGTGTTTGATGTTCTGAGCTCTCTCACGCAGAATTCGCTTTACCTGGAACGAGCGCTGAAGTTGCGTCAGCGTGGCTCTGGCATGGTCGCGACTTACGTCGACAAGATTTTAAGCGCAATCGGGGGAGATGCACAATGACTCCTCCTGCGGTTTCAAGCTCAGAATCACACACCAGACCCAAATTATCGCCGTGGCATCGGTTGCTGGCACCGTTCAGTCTGACCTACTGGTTCCTGATTTCTCTGCGTAACTCACTATATAATGCCGGAGTTTTTCAAGTCAAGAAGCTCCCCAAACCTGTGATCGCTGTCGGAAATATCACAACGGGCGGCACCGGCAAGACGCCGCTGACTCATGCTATCGTGAAGCATCTGTCAAGCAGAGGAGGCAAGCCCGCGATCCTGTCACGTGGTTACAAATCTCAGGCGGAAAAATCTGGCCTGATATTCAGAGCCGCACACGACGAACCTCCCACAGTGGAGCAAGGTGGAGATGAAATTTCGATGCTGGCACGGAAACTCCCGGGAATCTGGTTTGGTGTCGGCGCGGACAGAATCAGATCGGCAAGCAGACTTACAGCGGTGGGAGAGATCAACAGCTTCGTCATGGATGATGCCTTCCAGCATCGCGCGGTGCACCGCGATCTCAACATCGTTGTCATCGACGCGACAAATCCGTTCGGAAACGGAATGCTGCTTCCGGCAGGCACTCTTCGTGAACCGCTGTCTGAGCTGAAACGTGCTGACGTGATTGTACTATCGAGGTGTGAAGCAGCTACCGATGGTGAACTGACCATACTGGAAAATCGTCTTAAGAAATTCAGCAAAGCGCCTGTGATTCGCGCTCGAACCGTCGTTACTGCGGTGCGGCGCTTCAGTGCAGATGCCGCTGACTCTTCAGACCTCGGTCACGGCTCTAAAGTGTGGGCGCTTGCGGCAATTGCCAACCCTGAGGGGTTCCGGCGCACGATTCAAAGCGCTGCCTACGAGGTTGCAGGAGAATCGTGGTTTGCAGATCATCACCGTTATGACGCTGCCCAGATCGGAAAGGTCGTGCAGGATGCTCTCAGCAACGGAGCCGCGGCTGTCGTAACAACAGAAAAGGACGCGGTGAAGCTCTCGCCGGCACAGTTCAGACAACTGCCTTGTTTCGTTTTCGAAATTGGAATTGATTTTGGAGAGCAGGCGGATATATTCTGGGGCATTATTGATGAGGTAGCGCAGTGCTGAAATATGACTTTCTGGTAATAGGATCAGGTATCGCCGGATTGTCGTATGCGTTAAAGGTTGCGCGCAAAGGGACGGTAGCGGTTGTCACCAAGAAGCGCAAGAGCGACTCCAACACCAACTATGCCCAGGGCGGTATCGCCGCTGTAACGGCCGCCACCGACAGTTTCGAAAAGCACGTCGAAGATACTCTTCGCACCGGCTGTGGTCTGTCCCGCCGGAATGTCGTGGAGTCGATCGTACGTGATGGCCCGCGCTGTATTGAAGAACTGATCAGGCTCGGTGTGCACTTCACTAAGGAGGACGAAGGTGAGGAACATGCCCTACATCTCTCCCGCGAAGGCGGACACTCGCAGCGACGGGTGGTACATTCCGCCGATTATACCGGACGCGAAATCGAGCGGTCACTGTTGCGGGCACTTCATCGCAATGAAAACATTACCCTTTATGAAAATCGCATTGCCGTCGACCTGATGACGGTCGCCGGCAGCAACGGTCGCCGCTGCGTGGGAGCCGTATGCCTTGACAGCCTGAAATTTGAGGCTGAGCCTCTTTATGCTGGTACGGTAATGCTGGCTACCGGTGGTGCCGGGCTTGTGTATCGGCATACTTCCAATCCTCCCATTGCCACCGGCGACGGTGTCGCAATGGCTTATCGCGCGGGCGCCTCAGTAGCAAACATGGAATTTATACAGTTTCATCCGACCACGATGTATGCTTCCGAAGGCAGGGCGCTGCTGCTTACTGAAGCGATCAGGGGGGAGGGTGGACGCCTTCTCACAATCGCAGGTGATGCTTTCATGCACAAGTATCACGAGGCCGCCGAATTGGCGCCACGCGACGTGGTGGCAAGAGCAATCGACACCGAGTTGAAATCATCGGGCGATCATTATGTCTATCTTGATATTTCTCATCTCGATTCCAGCCTGGTGCGCAAGCGCTTTCCCTATGTTTACAATAGCTGTTTGAAGTATGGCATTGACATTACCAAAGACCGAATTCCGGTGGTGCCGGCAGCGCACTACATGTGTGGCGGAGTGTGTACTGATTTGAAGGGCGCCACCGACATTGAATCGCTATACGCCTGCGGTGAGGTCGCTATGACCGGAATGCACGGCGCAAACCGTCTGGCATCGAACTCATTGCTTGAAGCAATTGCGGCTGCTCACTTCGCCGCCGAAGAGGCTCAAGCGCGTAGCGTCGATGAGACGTCTCTAAGCGGAATCTCAGGACAGCGCGTGAGAGCCGTGGCTGATCGCCTGAAGCGACGTGAGAGGGTAGTGCTGGAACATGATCGCGATGAACTGCTAAACCTGATGTGGGACTATGTCGGAGTTGTACGCTCGGATTACCGACTTCATCGCGCGCAGTCTCGTATCAAGACATTGAAAGCAGACATCGAGGACTACTTCGAGAAAAATCCGTGGAACTACGAAACGACCGAGCTTCGTAACCTTGCCACCTGTGCGGAACTGATTATCGAATTCGCTCTCGAGCGGAAAGAATCGCGAGGTCTGCACTACAATCTTGACCATCCCGACACTGATGATCAAAACTGGAAACGCGAACTCGTGCGACGCCAGGGAGAATGGGTATGACACACGCGGGCAACGAACTGATTCTGATCCTCGATTTTGGTTCACAGTACACGCAGTTGATTGCCCGTCGGGTGCGCGAGATGCAGGTCTACTGCGAAATTCACCCCTGCACCATCGATTACGAGAAGGTGGCCGGTCAGAACATAAAGGGAATCGTGCTCTCAGGTGGACCATCATCGGTGCTGGATAATGATGCCCCCGACTTTGACCGCAGGTTCCTCGAACGCGAAGCACCGATCCTGGGGATTTGTTACGGCATGCAGCTGCTGGCCAAAGTCTACGACGGTAAACTGGTACGCAGCCAGTCACGTGAGTATGGCAGGGCGCTCGCCAAATTTGAAAGCAAGTCACGAATCTTCTCAGGACTAGCGGCGCAATCGACGGTGTGGATGAGCCACGGCGATACGATTGAAGCCATTCCGCAGGGATTTGCGACCACTGCTTCCACGGAAGATGTCGCCATAGCTGCAATGGAAAACCCTCACGACGAAATTTACTCCCTACAGTTTCATCCTGAGGTAGCGCACACCGAAGAAGGCAGGAAGATCCTGCATAATTTTGTCTTCGATATCTGCGGGTGCAAGGGTGACTGGACGATGAGTTCATTCATATCGCGCACCATCTCCGATATCAAGGCACGGGTAGATGACAACAAAGTGATTCTAGGCATCTCCGGTGGCGTCGATTCGGCCGTCGCTGGTTTGTTATTGAAGAAAGCGATCGGAGATAATCTCGCCGCAGTTTTCGTCGACAACGGTCTCTTGCGCCAGAATGAAGAAAACGACGTACTCAAGGCGCTCGAGCAGCTTGACCTTCATGTGAAGCGAGTGGATGCCTCCGAGAAATTCTTAAGTCAACTAAAAGGCGTAGTTGATCCGGAGCAGAAACGCAAGATTATCGGCAGGGTGTTCATCGAGGTGTTCGAGGAGGAAGCCCGCCAGATCGGCAATATCAAGTTCCTCGCGCAGGGCACCCTCTACCCCGATGTGATCGAATCAGTCTCCTTCCGGGGGCCATCAGCTACGATCAAATCGCATCACAATGTCGGTGGCCTGCCGGAGCGAATGAATCTGGCGCTGGTTGAGCCGTTGCGTGAGTTATTCAAAGATGAAGTCCGTGTCATTGGCGAGGAACTGGGCATGCCGCATCATATTCTCTGGCGTCATCCCTTCCCGGGTCCGGGGCTGGCAGTACGGATCTTGGGTGAAATCACATCCGAGCGACTGCAGATTCTGCGGCAGGTTGACCGGATTTTTATCGACCTGCTGCATAAACGCAATCTATACGATGAAATCTGGCAAGCATTCTCGGTCCTGCTGCCGGTGAAGACGGTCGGTGTGATGGGGGATGAACGTACCTATGACAATGTTGTAGCGCTACGGGCGGTGACCTCCGTCGATGGTATGACGGCGGATTGGGCGAAAAT
>CAYXUL010000119.1:0-4189 GCA_964468475.1 uncultured Ignavibacteria bacterium
GGGGAGACGGGGTGTGTCTCGCAATCGGGCGACGGTAAGCATCGCCCCTACACCGCCCTACCGTGTGCGCAATGCCTTCGCGTACTCGCGGTTCATCTTGGCGATGAAACTCACCTTGATCTCTTTCGGACATACGGCTTCGCACTCGAAGTAGTTGGTGCAGTTGCCGAAGCCTGCCGCGTCCATTGCTCTAACCATATTCAGGACACGACGTTCCCGCTCGACCTGCCCTTGCGGCAGCATCGCCAGGTGTCCGACTTTGGCAGAGACGAACAGCATCGCCGAGGCGTTCTTGCAGGCTGCCACGCAGGCGCCGCAACCGATACAGGCCGCGGCATCGAACGCTTTCTCGGCGTCGTCTTTGGTAATCGGCAATGCGTTGGCGTCGGGAGCCCCGCCCGTGTTGATTGCGATATACCCGCCCGCCTGGATAATTCGGTCAAACGCCGAACGATCAACGATCAAGTCCTTGATTACCGGAAACGCCTTGGCGCGCCACGGTTCGATATAGATAGTGTCGCCATCGTTGAAATGACGCATGTGCAACTGGCAGGCGGTCGTCGCCCGCTCCGGCCCGTGAGGGATACCGTTTATCGTCAATGAGCAGGTTCCGCAGATGCCCTCGCGACAATCATGATCGAAGGCAATCGGCTCGTGACCGCTCTTGATCAATGATTCGTTGACAACGTCAAGCATCTCGAGAAAAGACATATGCTCACTGATATCATTTGCCGGGTACTCGACTATCTTCCCCTTGTCATGACGATTTTTCTGCCGCCAGACTTTCAATTTCAGATTCATTACTTGTAACTCCTTTGTCCCGGCTGGACATATTCAAACGTGAGCGGTTCCTTGTGCAGGACCGGCTCCTTACCCTCACCGGCGTATTGCCACGCCGAAACGTAACTGTATTCTTCGTCGTTGCGTTTGGCCTCACCTTCGTCGGTCTGATACTCGACCCGAAAATGTCCACCGCATGACTCGTTGCGATCCAGGGCGTCGCGGCACATCAACTCCCCGAACTCGAGGAAATCCGCGACGCGCCCGGCGCGCTCCAGTACCTGGTTCAGTTCCTCGTTGGTGCCGGTGACATTGATATTATTCCAGAACTCCTCACGAATCTGCGGAATCTCGGTGAGCGCCTTCTTGAGACCCGCCTCCGAACGTGACATGCCGCAGTATTCCCAGATCAGGTGGCCGAGCTGGCGGTGCAACTCCAGCACTGTCTTCTTGCCCTTGATCGACAGCAGCTTCTTGATCTTGTTGCGTGCCTCCGACTCAGCCTGCTTAAACTCGGGCCGGTCGGTAGACGGCGCAGTCGGCCGATGCCGTGCAAAATAGTCACCGATCGTGTAGGGGAGGATGAAATAACCGTCCGCTAAGCCCTGCATCAATGCTGAAGCACCTAAACGGTTGGCGCCGTGATCGGAGAAGTTGGCTTCGCCGATTACAAAGAGACCCTGAAGGTTACTCTCCAGATTGTAGTCGACCCAAAGTCCGCCCATCGTATAGTGTGGTGCGGGATAGATGCGCATTGGCACCTGATACGGGTTCTCGCCGGTGATCCGCTCGTACATGTCAAAGAGGTTGCCGTAGCGGTCGCGAATCGTGTCTTCCCCGAGGCGGTTGATCGCATCTGAGAAATCAAGATAAACACCGCGCCCGGTCTCGCCGACACCACGCCCGTCATCACAGACTTCCTTCGCCGAACGCGAAGCAATATCGCGCGGAGCAAGGTTTCCGAAGGCGGGATACTTGCGCTCCAGGTAATAGTCGCGGTCGTTCTCCGGAATTTCATTCGCCCGGCGCAGGTCGCCTTTGTCCTTCGGCACCCAGATACGGCCGTCGTTGCGCAGTGATTCCGACATCAAAGTCAGCTTCGACTGGTGCTCTCCCGCAACGGGGATACAGGTCGGATGGATCTGCGTATAGCAAGGGTTGGCAAAGCAGGCGCCTTTCTTGTAAGCGCGATAGGCCGCCGTAACATTACATCCGGTAGCGTTGGTCGACAGGAAGAAGGCGTTGCTGTAACCACCGGTGGCCAATACCACCGAATCGGCCGCAAAGGAACTGATCTTGCCCGTCTCCATGTCGCGCACGACGATACCTTTGGCGTGGCCGTCGACGACAACTATATCAAGCATCTCGGTGCGCGGATACATTTTCACGGCGCCTGCCGCGATTTGACGCGAAAGCGCTTGATAGCAGCCGAGTAACAACTGCTGACCGGTTTGGCCGCGAGCATAAAAGGTGCGCGATACCTGCGCGCCACCGAAGGAGCGGTTGGCCAGATGACCACCATACTCGCGCGCGAAAGGAACACCCTGCGCTACGCACTGATCGATGATATTCTCCGACACCTGTGCGAGACGATAAGTGTTGGCCTCGCGTGAACGGAAGTCACCACCTTTCAGCGTGTCATAGAAGAGGCGGAAAACCGAATCGCCGTCATTTTGGTAGTTCTTGGCGGCGTTGATTCCCCCCTGCGCGGCAATCGAATGTGCCCGGCGGGGACTATCCTGATAGCAAAAGCAAGTAACGTCGTAGCCAAGTTCGGCAAGTGATGCCGCCGCCGAACCACCGGCCAAGCCGGTGCCGACAACGATAATCTTGTACTTACGGCGGTTGGCCGGCGCCACCAGTTTGAGATGGAATTTATGGTCGTCCCATTTTTTCTCCAGAGGACCATCGGGAACTTTAGAGTTGAGTGTTACTGTGTCTGTCATAGCGTCACCCCCGGGGGAAGCTGAATTGCGCCGAGCATAATCGAGATCGGAATTGAGATGTAACCGAGGAAGAGAACAACTGCCAGAATCCAGGCGAATTTATGCAGTCTCGGCTCCCACAGGTCATTATTCCAACCGAGGCTCTGGAACATACTCTCGGCGCCGTGGCTGAGATGCACCGCCAGCAGGAACATCATGAGAATATAGAATCCGGAGATCAGGTAGTTCTTAAACCCGAATATCACCATCGAATAAACATCCATCCGTCCCAGCGGATCTTTCAGCTGGTTGTAGCTCTCGTTGGTCCAGTGCAGGGTGAACTGCGCGAGATGATAAGCGATGAAGGCGAAAATCAGTAGTCCGCTCCAGATCATCGTGCGCGAGGCGATACTCGCCTGCACCCAGTTGCGGTGGGTGTACGCGATCGGACGCGCGGCGACATTCTCCAGCTTCAGCTGGATTCCAAACCAGATGTGAAGTATCGCCAGAATTATCAGCACGCCGCGAACTGCCCAGAGGATCGGCCCCAGGGAGTGCAGCCACTCCGCATAAGTGTTAATCTGATCCTGTCCAATGAAGATCTGCAGGTTACCCAGTAGGTGGCCGACAACATAGAGCAGCATGACAGCGCCGCTGACGGCAACGAAATACTTTTTACCTAATGATATGGAGATTATTCCGGCAGGCTTCGAGAGGGCAGAATCTTTAGCAGTGCTTGTAGTACTCATCTATTAGCAACCTCTCTTTCGCAAAAACTTGTGCGAAAATAGGTAAGATGATCGATACAGTCAAACCAAAAATCGAGCTAATTGTATGCGGATGACCACGATAGGACCAGTCCACGTTCCTATGCGTACCTTTGTAAGTAAGCACTAACATGCTCCCCCGGGATCACCCTAGCCCTCGGATGTTGATGATGCAGCAGGTTGCTCATATAACTTTCTCCTGCATGACGCTCCCCCTTTGTCGATAAAGACAAGTGACGACAAAAACCGATTGATTTTCGTAACGAAGAGCATAGATTCCCTAGCCTATGGCGACAACACCAGTGATGAAAGTTGAGGAAGGTCCCGACAAGGGGCGGCAGTTCAGCACGGAGGCTGTGCAGTTTCGAGTCGGCCGCAGTGCCGAGAAATGCGATTTTGTGCTCTCTGACAACGATTCCGCCATCAGCCGCGAGCATTTCGCGGTGATCAGGCGCGGCGATCAGTTTCTGTTCAATAACCTCTCCCGCAACGGTTCTACCATCAACGGTGTCCGCACCGACCAGACCCTGCTAAAGAGCAACGATCTGATCAAGATCGGCCTGCAAACCGTAATTCGCTTCACGGTCCAATCCGGCTCCGACATCGAAGCGAATCAGAGTTACGGGTAGAAATACTGCACCAGTAGACTGCCATACTCTTAATCTTCTCAGTTGAAACACAGCAAGCAGGAGGTCAGACATTCCTGTCTGACATCGC
>CAYXUL010000120.1:0-4164 GCA_964468475.1 uncultured Ignavibacteria bacterium
CATCAGGATTTCCTGTTAGGAAACGCTGACTGCTTTCAGGGAATACCCGATGAGGATATGTTCGAGCTGGATGAAGTCCTGCACTGGGCTGACTCGCTCGATATGAAAATCGTGCTTACCATGCTCTCCCTCCCCGGACATCGCTGGAAGCAACACAACGACGATGTGCTCGATCACCGCCTCTGGCTCGACTCCCTCTATCAGCCGCGCGCGGCGCTTTATTGGAAACATATCGCGGAGGCATTCACCGGACATCCGTGCCTGGTGGGCTACAACATCCTCAACGAGCCGGTGCCGGAGCGGTCGCCCCGCTACGCTAAGCGTGATTTTCAAACCTTTGACGACTGGTACCAAACCGTCAAAGGCACAACTGCTGATTTGAACAGGTTCTACGCGCTGGTAATCAAGAAGATTCGCGAGGTTGACACGCAAACGCCGATCATCCTCGATTGCGGTTCCTGGGCCGACCCAGCGGCGATCAGCTATCTTGAGCCGGTGGATGATTCGCTCGTGCTCTATTCCTTCCACATGTATGAACCATGGGATTTCGTCAACCGTAATAATGGTGGCAGGTATTCATATCCGGAGGATTTCGAGCCTGACACGCTGCGAGCGATCGTCGCGCCGGTCGTCAAATGGCAGCAAGAGCATGACATCCCCTCAAACAAGATTATCGTCGGTGAATTCGGTTGTTTCCGCCAAAATCAGGGGGCCGACAAGTGGCTGGCGGATGCCATCTCGACATTCGATCAGCAGGGCTGGCATTGGGCGTTCTATGCCTTCCGCGAGGATGACTGGCCCGGGATGGACTACGAGCTGGGCGCAAAACCAATGGGGGAGGCGTACTGGAAGGCGCTTGCCAACGGTGAAGAACCGAAGGTCAAACGTAGCGACAACCCGATCTGGCGGGTGATTTCAGATAGACTAAGAAACTAACACCGTGTTATTCCATCTACTGGAGACTGCGCGAGCAATTTCGCATCATTGTGGCCGCCAGCCGTCTACGTCTGGGGGCGTTGCAATGCGGCAGGCGCGGACGACTGCCGCACACAAATTTCAGCACATTGACTTAAAACGTAATCACCAAATACCGCTTGACAAACATGGTTAGATATTTCCATCTTCAATTCATATTCATGCCTGCCAAGGGCATTAAGGAGGGTTCTCAAATTCCAGGAGAATGATGAAATGACCCGTCAATGTCGCATTCTTGTCGTCTCTTTGTCACTATTGCTCATCTTCCAGGCCAGTTTGCTGGCGAGTTGGGAAACTACGGCCAGGAGCTTCAAGCCGTCACAAGTAAAAGATGTCGAAGTGAACATCGTCACCGGTGGCATCACGATTCAGATGAGCGAAGGGGATAGCTTGGTGGTGCAACTGGCCAACGGGCTCAAGACCAAGTCGGACAGTGACATCGCGATTGATCTGAAAGACGGGGTTTTGCACATTACCGAAACTTGCAATGTCAACAACCCGGAAGGCAAAACGGCCTGGACACTCTCAATTCCGCCACATATGACTCTCTGCAACTTGAAATGCCAGTCGTCTCTCGGAGATATCGAGATTCGCGACGTAAATATCGACACGGTTTCTGCGCATGCCGCAACCGGCAGACTTGCTGTGATGGACTCAGAGTTCACTGATGCCACCTTGTCCACCACCGACGGCGAGTTGGAATTTTTGAATGCCACGGCTCTTGACGCGCTCAAATTGGTTTCATCCAGCGGCAATGTAAGGATTGGCATCTGGGATTTGCCGCTCAATCTGCTGGATGCTGCTTCGACCTCCGGGCAAGTCAAACTGATCATGCCCACTCTTGGCAAAGACTTCTCCCTGAGAATGGTCAAGAACGAGGGCAAGGGGCAGTTCTATACTCCTTATGCCTGCGATGAGATGTTCACCCGCAAGATTCATCCCGCAGACACTTATGACAGTGAAATCTGTGACGTTAGCCGCGGCAGCGGCGCACCACAGATCAACCTCACTACCGGTACCGGAAAGCTGATCATCGAAGAGAAGCTGAGAGAGGGACACTAGCGACGCGTCAAGGCGTGGCAGGCCTGAATTGACGCTGCGCGCTGGTCCATTTCTCCTTTACATACCCCGATTTCTTCGTATACTTGCTGGTCTACAACGCCAAGTGTAACGTGTAGTGAATTGATCGCAATTGGAGAAGTTTGCAATGGCAGATATACAGAGTCAGGATCAAACAAAGCCCCGTGGTTTGTCGGGGATCAAGAATATTATCGCGGTCGCATCCGGTAAGGGTGGTGTCGGCAAATCGACGGTTTCCACCAATCTGGCAGTGGCCCTGCGTCAAACCGGCGCAACGGTCGGGCTGATGGATGCCGACATCTACGGCCCCAGCCAGCCGGGAATGATGGGCGCGCAGCGCAAGCAGCCCGATGTCAAAGGTGATCTGCTGATTCCCGCCGAGAATTACGGTGTCAAGTTCGTCTCGATGGGATTATTGCTCGACTCGGACGGCCCGGTTATCTGGCGCGCGCCGATGGCGATGAAAATCATTCATCAATTCATCGGCAACGTCGACTGGGGCTACCTCGACTACCTGTTGATCGATCTGCCTCCCGGTACCGGGGATGTCCAACTGACTCTGGCGCAACAGGCGCAACTCTCCGGCGCGATTATCGTCACGACGCCACAGCAGGTGGCTCTCGGGGTCGCGGCCAAGGGCCTGCGGATGTTCGAGCAGGTCAATGTGCCGATTGTGGGGATTATCGAGAATATGAGCGGTTTCACCTGCGCCCATTGTGGCAAAGTAACTGAAGTCTTCAAAGTTGGCGGGGGCGAGAGCTTGGCTGAAAGCCTGGGTGTGCCGTATCTCGGTGCGATTCCGCTTGATCCGGAGATTGTGGCTTCAGGTGACAATGGCAAACCGGTGCTTGAAAACGGCAAGGACTCGGCGGCTGCGAAATCGTTTCTGAAAGTCGCCGAGACGGTTAAAACGCGCATTGATTTGATGCAGGCGCAGACCTCAGCGGACGAACCGGAGAAAATCGAACTGCGCAACAGCGGCGAACTGGTGGTCACCTGGCCTGACGGCAAAGTAAGTGCCTACAACCCGCATACGTTAAGGTTGAATTGCCCATGCGCATCGTGTGTCAACGAGGACACCGGCCAGCGGATGATCGGCGCGGGCCAGATTCCGCTCGATATCAAAGTCACCGCTTTCGACATGATTGGCCGCTACGCTGTCGCGATTCAGTTCTCGGATGGGCACAATACCGGATTGTATTCGTTTAAGTATTTGAAAGAATTGCCGGAAGCCAATCAGGCTTCTTCGTTCGATGTATAATCTGAATGGAGTTGCGACGCTTAATTTCGAGGTATCGATACTATGACTGACCAGGAAATCAATAACGAACAGATCAAAATAACTGCACAGCTTTTCCCCGATCCCGATATCTGTATTTTCCGCGTCGATCGCCCCGTTTTTCCCGGCGGTTCGTTCGATTGCCGAAATCAGGAGATGGCGGAGGGATCGCCGCTGCTGGAAGCGATTTACGGCCTCGGCGGCATCAAGGAAATCTTCATCACCGGTGACAGCCTGACGATCGCCAAGGACTCCGACAGCGAGTGGCAGGTGCTTGGTAAGGAAGTAGGCCGCGTGATCCGCGAGCAGATTCGCTCCGGAAAACCGTTGCTGAAAGAGGACCTCAAGCAACCGACACGGCCCGATGATGAGATCAAGCAGATCATCGATGAGCTGTTTTCCGAGCAGATCAATCCTGCGATCGCCAGCCACGGCGGGCATGTCGAGTGCATGGCGGTCAAAGATGGCAACGTCCATCTGAAGCTGAGTGGCGGTTGCCAGGGCTGCGCGGCATCCTCGCAGACGCTGAAGTTCGGAATCGAACGCGCCATCCGCGACAAAGTTCCGGAGGTGGGCGAAATCCTCGATGTCACCGACCACGAAGCCGGCGTGAATCCATATTATAGCTGATTGCAGCTTAGGTAATTGCTGCACAAAGCGGGGAAGACGGCGGTGTCCAACAAGAGGAGAACTACGTAACAGCGAGGCTCTACGCCTGTTGAAAACAGAAAGCTTCAGCGTGTCATGCCGACGAAAGTCGGCATCCAGTCTGAACGCTTTTGGATCGAGGTTCTTGGACTGGATTCCGGCGTGCGCCGGAATGACATGCT
>CAYXUL010000121.1:0-3981 GCA_964468475.1 uncultured Ignavibacteria bacterium
GAAGCAGGGAAGTGGGAAGGCGTGGACTACCATGTGGTAGTCGTCAAGAACTGACACAACAATCTCATTTCAGGTATCCAAAAGACAGGCGCCGGCTGAGACTCAGGAAGAGCCGTGTCGAGATCCCACTACATATTGTCTTGCAACTTGGATATAATTAGCGTTCTTTAATCCCAAAGATCAGTTTTAAACGAGGATTGCTGTCTATGAAGGCAGGAGAATCAGATAGCGATCGGATACGCCCTTTTACAACTCCGTCTGCGGGTGCAGTAGTCAACCGGTACCGAATCATTGAAAAGGTCGTTTTGGACTACTGTGGGTTGCGATCCTATCACTGTGAAGAGGATGGGAAGCTATGATCTTCGCGTCCACACTACAGGAGTTGCGCTACCCAAGCCGTGGGGGTGCTCTATGTCGGCAGAGTCACTCGGAGAACAGACGTCTTAATTTGTGGTCGAAGGGCAGGGAGGTGTCATGAGGAGATCATTGATGGTGCTCTGTTGCCTTCTCTCAATCGAGCTTCTCCTGGGCTGTTCCTCCTTCTCAGGAGCAACTGGCTCGACACGGGTGCTGATGCCATTGAACGTGCTTCCTGATACGAGCGCGAAATGCTGTGTGCGCGATTTCTCAGCTAAGAAAAGCTTCGATGTTCCGACGCGTATGTGGAAAGGTGTTTGCAGCAAGGAGATTACTGAATCCCTTCAAGATCGGGGTATTTTCGCATCGGTAACAGCTGGCAACGAGCACTCGGCGCGGTATGCGATCACGGGCGTTATGGAATCAATCGCGTTGATAAGCTCGACTCAGAAGAAACCATGGCCTGGCCCGCCGAACAGCGGGAGAACTTACAATCACACCGTGCTAAGGGCAGTGGTCGTGATGTCTGTGACTTTGCACGACAGAAGAACGGGAGAGAAGATCTTTAGCTTGCGGGTCAAGCAGCAGGGGCAACCGGGGCAAAGTTTTCATATTCCCATGAGAGCATGTGCGATGGAGTTTGCCTCTCAGCTCGAGGATGCCCTCAACAAGCAGAAAAGATAAAAGTGCGAAAGGCAAACACTGGTAGCTCTACGTGCAGTTGAGTGTCTGATTAAACCGGCAGAAAAGTAATGCGACCTGACGACGACAAGACACAAACCTACGCTGCCTTGAGCAAGGGCACCGTTATCGGCCACTACCGGATCGACAGTCGTATCGGCTCTGGTGGGATGGGGGATGTCTATCTGGCGGAGGATACTAGTCTCAGCCGTAAGGTTGCGCTCAAGTTCCTGTCGCCGCATCTGTGTCAGGATGAGAGTTGCCGCAAGCGATTCACGCGTGAGGCGCAGGCTGCGGCGGCGCTGGATCATCCAAACATTGCGGCGATCCATGAAGTGGGGGAGTATCAGGGAAGACCCTAC
This sequence comes from uncultured Ignavibacteria bacterium, assembly GCA_964468475.1. Classification (GTDB taxonomy): domain Bacteria; phylum Zixibacteria; class MSB-5A5; order CAIYYT01; family CAIYYT01; genus JBECKX01. The sequence goes on from CAYXUL010000121.1 coordinate 1,401, forward strand.
TATGCTATGCAGGTCGTTGAAGGACAATCACTGAAAGAAGTCATTGCAGCAAAGGATTTGCCGATAGATCAGGTCTTGGAGATTGGCATTCAGGCCTGCGAGGGCCTGCAGGCAGCGCATGATAAGGGGATTATCCACCGTGATATTAAGCCCTCAAACCTACTCCTCGACTCCCACGGACGGGTAAGAATAGTGGACTTCGGCCTGGCAGCGATTGCAGGTAGCGCGCAACTGACCAAGACCGGCTCAACGTTAGGTACGATTGGTTACATGTCACCGGAGCAGGTGCAGGGCAAGGAGGTTGATCATCGCAGTGATTTGTTCGCGCTGGGTGTTGTGCTGTATGAAATGATCACCAAGCGGAACCCGTTTCGGCGCGATTCAGAAGCAGCAACGCTGAGGGCGGTCAGTGATGATTTTCCCGAACCCCTAGCCCGCTTCAAGGCGGGTATACCTGAGGGGTTGCAAGCGGTGGTAGAGAAGGCATTAGAGAAGGATGCAAAGACTCGTTATCAGCATGCGGATGAGATGCGGGCGGATCTGATACGCACTAAACGCTTACTTGAGTCCACGAGTACTTCCGCACCGATTGCACGTGCCGGCAGTCGTCGAAAACGCAGCTTGGTTTTCACAATTGCCGTCTTGGCAGTTGTAGCCGCCGCTGCATTGATGATCACCAAACCCTGGAACGATGCCGACCTCTCAAAGAAGCCGCAGAAAATCATGCTGGCAGTCCTACCGTTCGAGAATCTGGGGGGGCCGGATGATGAATACTTCGCAGACGGGATCACAGACGAGATCATATCGAAGCTCGCCGGAGTGACGGGGCTCGGCGTAATATCTCGCACTAGTAGCATGACATACAAAGGCACCGGCAAAGGTCTGCGTGAAATAGCAGACGAATTGGGCGTCAGTTACATTCTGGAGGGAACGATTCGCTGGGACAAGAGTGAATCGGATGAAAGAGTACGCATTACTCCACAGTTGATCAGCATGAAAGACGATTCGCACATTTGGAGCAACAGCTATGACAAGGCGCTGTCGGGAGTATTTGCCGTTCAATCGGAAATTGCCGAGTCTGTTGCCGAGAATCTGGGCGTAATTCTACTTGAGTCAGACAGCAAGAAACTGAGAGACAGCGGAACCAGCAACACCCGGGCGTATCTCGCTTTCCTAAGGGGTTTGACACTTTCGCGCAGTAATCCGACTAAGGAGCACAATGCACAAAGCATGGAGGCATACGAGGAGGCGTTGACGCTGGATCCGAAATTCGCGCGTGTGTGGGCAGAGCTCTCTGCTGAATACTCCTATCTCTACCATAATTGGGAGAAGAGTCCGGAATTGCCTGTCAAAGCAGAAGCGGCAGCGCACCAATCACTAATATTAAATCCCTCATTGGCGGAGGGGCACGTAGCGATGGGTTACTATTACTATTGGTGTCTAGGCGACTACGAAGTAGCTCTGGACGAATTCAGAAAAGCTGAAGTGCTCGAACCGCGAAATGCCCGGATAATGGAAGCCGCCGCCTATGTTTGGCGACGCCAGGGACGATTCGCGGAAGCCAGGGAGAGGTTAGAGCGTACTCTGAAATTCAGTCCACGAGATGCTCTGCTGATTGCCGAGATCGCAGCGACTTGCTTGGTCATTCCCGATTACTCTGCAACCTGCTACTATGCTGAACTGGCCCTTGCAACCGACCCCGAGATGTCTTGGGCATACAATTATCTCATAGAACCAACCTGGGACAATACGGGCGATCTGTCGCTGACAAGGCATTACCTTGAACAATGGGGGTTTTCAAAGAACAACATTGATATGTGGTTTCGGCAGTTTATCTATGAGCGCAACTATGAGAATGCAATCGATTCACTCCAAAGTTGCTCCATGGAAGCCTACGACGGTGGCCTATATTATCCTGCAGCACTTTTGATTGCTGAAACACTCAAGCTTGGCGGAGACACCGCTGAAGCCTACGCCTACTTTGACTCGGCGCGCGTCTCCCTCGCAGAGAAGGCTCGGCAATTCCCCAATGACCCGAGGTATTCAGGCTCACTCGGGCTGGCATTGGCCGGTTTGGGCCGGGATGAGCAAGCAATAGAGAGCGGAAGAAAAGCTGTCAATCTATGTCCAGTTGAGCACGATGCATTTGCCGGTCCAATATACGTTGAAAATCTGATGTACATATATCTCTCGGCAGAAGACTATGATTCAGCCTTGCGGGAAGCTGAGTACCTGCTGTCGATTCCTGGTACCTTCAGCGCTCAACTCATGAAACTCGATCCGAGATTCGATCCTGTTCGCGGTGATCCGCGCTTCAAAGCTCTAATCAAAAAGTATGAGAATCGAGGAGAGACCTAATACTTTCGAAACAAAAGCGAAGCCCTGTAATTAGACTTCGCTTCTGCATTTAGAATCGCATCGGGTCTTGTGAGGTCAGGCAAAGAAGTCGCTGCATGACCCAATGCGAATCAAGCTTAGGTTGTGTTGAACTGAACCGTTGAACTGAGTCTGTGTTTAGAAATCCCTGGTGAATCCCACGCGCAGCATCGCGGCATTCATGGTGGGAAACAGGTCGTAATGA
>CAYXUL010000122.1:0-3745 GCA_964468475.1 uncultured Ignavibacteria bacterium
GATATTTTTAAATGGAAATATAGCTGACTGTTAGAAGTGCATTCGATAGGCAAACTGTCGGCGCTACTTGCATCATCACAAGGAAGACAGTGCGCGATCAGCATCGCTGTATGTCGCGTCGAGAGTAGGTAGGATTGTCTAGTTGTAGTATTTACTGTTTTGATAGTTTGGGAGGAAAAATGAAACGAAATGTTGTAATGTTTGTGCTTCTGGCCGCCTTGAGCTTTCCTGTACTCGCGCTCTATGAGCAGGATGTTTGTGCCACTTATTACGGTGAGGAAGGTTACCTTGGAGCAGACACTCTTGGATGTGATTCTATTATCATTGGTTGCGTGCGCATACCTGATGCCGGTGTCATAGAAGGCGATTCGATTCCGATTCCGGTCTATGTGTGGATGGATTCTGTTGAATACATCCAGGCATTCACGCTTGGGTTCGTATACGATTATGACAATGTTGAAATCACTTCATTCTCTTTCGCCGGAGGGATGCTCGCAGCAAGCGCCGGCACGAAGCAGCAGCTCTATCAGCCCGATCAGAATAAAGTGCTGACCGGATATATTGACTTTAATCCAAGCGGGACAAAGGCTCCGTCTACAGGCAGACACTTGTTGCTTACCATGTACATGCAGATACTTCCAGGTGCCCAGCCCGGAACCAATATTGATCTCGACTCGACAGTGGTAGGTCCTGCCGGCACGTGGGAATTTGACGTGAAGAATGGTACAAGCGCCGACAAGAATAGCAACATCCCACCTTTGGTCAGTGACTGTCCGGATGGCACTCCTGACATTATCCTGAATGTTGAAGAGATTGCCTCTGCAGTTTTGCCGGACGATTATATGCTCAAGCAAAACTCACCTAACCCGTTCAACCCGGAGACCAGCATAGATTTCGCTATTCCGCACTCGGGTCACGTTCATCTGGACATCTTCAATACACTTGGTCAGAAGGTGAAGACGTTGGTGGATGAGCCATTGAATGCCGGCTTCAAGCGGGTACAGTGGGACGGTCGAGACAATAGCGGGCACGAAGTTGCTTCTGGAGTCTATTTCTATCGCATGTCGGTTGACAATTTCACTGCCAGCAAGAAGATGCTGTTGCTGAAGTAGCACCGACAAGTACGCAAGATTATGCATACTCAGGCCCTCTCCGCTACGGAGAGGGCCTTTTCCTTTGCAAAATTGTGCATAATGTAATCTATTGATAATCAGGCAGTTAAAGGATAATCGACCAAATACTAACTTTTCGTTGACTTGGGGTTTATTATGTGTTACATATAGCCACATCTCAATACCATGATAGCTGTTACTGGACATAAATTTACGATCGGAAAAGAGGAGTATCTCCCGTACGCTGTTGAAATACAGTATTTTAGGGTAAACAAGCGCTATTGGTCGATCTGTTTCGAGCGCATCCGCAGGGCTGGCTACAGGATCATTTCAACCGTAGTCCCGTGGTCGGTACATGAAGATTCCCGGAGGGAGTTCGATTTCTCCGGTTTGACGGATTCCTCCAAGGACCTGATAGTCTTTATAGAGCTGGCACGGGAGTTTGGCTTCAAGATCATTCTCCGCCCGGGTCCGCTGGCATTCGCCGAGCTGAAAGATGGGGGGTTGCCGTCCTTCTTGAGTAAGTATCCCGAGATTTACGCGGTTGACTCAGATGGCCACGCAACCATGACCCAGCTTGAATCAGGTCTGCCTCCTTTCAAATATCCCAGCCAACTGCATCCGCGAACCCAGAATTTTATCAAGCACTATCTCAACGGTCTGACTGAAATCGTCAAGAACTACATCTATCCGCGCGGGCCGCTATATCTGATGGAGCTTGATGTCGGCTCGTATTTCGGCAGCAATCCTTATCCGTGGAAGTCTGACTACAATCCTTATGTAGTCGAAACTCTCTACCCCAGGTTCCTGGAGCAGACATATGGGGAGGTCAAGGAGCTTGCGGCTGCTTATGGCGAAAAGGCTGAGTCATTCGAGCAGGTGCAGCCACCCCGCGATTTTATCATCGCGAAAGAAGTCTCTTTCACCAAGATAATGGACTGGTTCCGCTTTAAGGAACAGCTGATTCTTGAACATGCTATCAATATGATAGACCTGTACAAGAGTTTCTCCTGTGAGCCTTTATTTAATCAGCCGCTCGCATTCCAGAAACGGTTTATGGCGCCGCTGACTCCGATCGCGGAGTCCGATGGTGAGGTGTTTCCGACGGTAGAGCTGAGTTGGGACACGTCATCGACGGTGACTTTGCAGAAGATCCGCTATCTGCGGGCCAATTCTCAGTTTCCGTGGGCATCCACAATCTCTGCGGGACACCACACCACTGACCACAAGACTTCGAAGCAGCATTTCCCGATCTCGGCGGAATCAACCCGCTATTTGCTTACGCTGGCCCTTGCGGGAGGAATTAAGGGATTTACGCAATATAAGTTTGTCGAGTCGCAGAACTGGTATGATTCGCCGCTGGCCCAGGACGGCACCATTCAGCCCTCGTACGAACCGCTTCGGCAGTTTATGCACTCTCTGGAGCATGTCGACATCGGCAAGTACAATCTGGCCACAAACATCGGCATCGTGGCGAACAAGCTCAACAACTGGCTATCGTTGCTTGAGGAACCGGGCGAGTACCAATACGTGCAGATACTCAACGAGTTTACGATGCCGGAGATCGGGCGCGATCTTGACCGCATTAAGCAGGATTTCGTGATCCCCGATCTTGATAACCCGATTTCGTTTGAGGGTCTCAAGACTCTATTTGTGCCAATCACCGAAATCATGGATCGGCATCACCAGGAGTTTCTGGTGGACCTTGCCAAACATGGCATAAACCTTGTTTTTGTAGGGCAATTGCCGAAATACGATTCAAACCTGAAGAACTGCACTGTTTTAGCCAATGCGATCAACTGCAAGACGCAAAGCCTGGGGAAGATCGGAACGGTCACAACCTCCAAGGACAAGTTCCCCAGCTACATCTTTGGGTCGATCAACTCAACTGCGCGTAAGACCCGGAAGCTGGCATCGTATGGCAAGAAGAACGTCGGTATGGTCATCAACAAGTTCAAAGGTGCGATCGTCCTGCTCACCTTCGATTCCTCATCGCAGGGTAATCACATGAAGATCAATTTCACCCAGAATCTGCTGGATGATCTTGGCGTGAAGTTCCCGATTATGACATCTCACCCGAGCGTGAGAGTCTTCCTTCACCGCGGCGAAAAAACTGACAAATCGGGAATGCTTTATCTCTTGAATTCTACTCCAACGCAGCGCTTCCGTCAGGCTCAGGCAACTCCCACAAAGGTGGTGGTTCAGGTTGACCTTAAATCGCTGGGAATCAAGGGTTCTAAACTACGTTTGAAAGACCTTTTCACCAGCGAGGAAATCCTGACGACGGTCGACGAATTGAAAGAGGGGCTGTACTTCACTCTTTACAGCATCGACTCCCGTGCCTACTATTTCAAAGTTGGGTAATTAGAAGCTGTATCTCGCTAGCGACAAGAGCAGATTCGCTTGACATCGGGGACCGATTCCGTAGCTTGACTAAAGTAACTCAATTGCCGATCATTAGCCCATGGGGACATACCTCCGCGCCATTCGCTAGAGCATAACCGCTAACGAACTGACCGAAAACAAGTCCTATACTTATCGCACTGGGAGGTTGTATGTGCAGGCTTAGCCTCACCACAATCAAGCACTTTTCCCGAGTGACAATCGTGTCATGGGCTATGCTGTCAGTCGTT
>CAYXUL010000123.1:0-3698 GCA_964468475.1 uncultured Ignavibacteria bacterium
AGCGAAAGTGATTTTTTGCCTTTGTTGGCGTTGAAATCATTGAAGAGGTTGTCGGTGAGGTTGACCTCCTGCTGAAAGCCCCAGCCGGTATCTGATGGCAGACTTTGTACAAAATCAAAGGTAAATACAAAATCGCTGTCGAGCGTCTGGATGAAATTGCCAATCACGAATTCTGTGTATGCAAAACGAAGATTCTCAAGCGCTATCTGCGGCGTGGTCGGGGGTATGAACGTACCTGCCTGCTCTGTGGGCGGTTGACTTTCACGTGTGGAGAAGGGGTTCTTCACGCACCCGATCGCTATCAAGGTGATAAGGAGAACGAAGATAAGCCGCTTCATCACCAGTATCTCCTTGCTGTCATGGTGAACACATCATATTCAAGGCGCCTCTGGCTCAGGTAGTCCTGCACCTTACGTTCCAGGCTGGCATCAATGTATGAGTTGTTGGAGAGCGACCACTGAAACTTGAATCCAACCGAGCTTCTCTTGAGACGACTTGACAGATCACGTCTGCCAAGCGCATCAAGCTCGCTGAAGTTGTGATCGTATGACTTCTGGATTTCATAGCTGGCAAAGGGGCTGAAATAGAGTTGTGGCATCGGCCGGTACTCGACGGCGAATCCGGGTCGATGCGTGCGACGATCCCAACTCACCTGTTGCTCCCATTGATCCTGCCAGATGAGTTTGCCGAAGTCTTCGTAGCGGTAGGAATATTCCAGCGAAAAAGTCAGCCTCTGTGAAAAGACATAGTCAATCGAGTTGCTGAAATTCGCTCTTCGATAGAGCGTATTACGGTCGCTCGTCGCGTTTTTTTCGAATTCATAATAGATGTAGTTCGCATGCATCTGGTAATTCTGGCGGATTCGTAAATGCTTCCATGGCTGCCAGACGAGGCTGGGGTTGATGATATAGACGTTGTTGATGTTGTTGTTCGCTGAAAGTGTGCCGGAAATGTAAATCGTATGAAAGCCCCGGTAGCTGCCGTCGAGGTAGCCGCTTAGGAACTCGTTGAAACGGTGATACAGTGTCACTGTGGCAACCTTGATCGAACGGTCTCGGTCGGCAAAGAAGGCTGATGCAGTCGGTGCTGTGTAGGAAGTAACACCAATACGGCCGCTCAGCTGCAGCGAGTCGGTGTCCCAGTAGCGAAACGTCGCAGAGCTGGTGAACTGGCCGGTCTCGGCGCGTTGATTGGTTTGATCGGTGCCATAATCCTCATCAGTGCGCGAGAACTCGTAACCGCTTCCCAGGGTCAGTGAACTACCCAGGTCGCGTTGGAGCGCGAACTTGTAGTCGAAGCGGGAGCTCACATTATTGTTCTGGCGAATCAAGCCGCCGGTGTCTCCTTCGTAGTTGTAATCATACTTATCAAAGTGGTAGCTGGCATCGAGCCGCGCGCGAACCATGGCTGGCAGCTGCTTGACTCCCCGGAAATCCCAGCGTCGCTGTTCGACATCCTGAACGGCGACCGTTTCGAAATTACCGCTGGAAGGATAGTACTTCTGCTGCGCGTACCTCTGCTCAGCGGTGAGCGAGACCGTATCGCGGGCAAAGGCAAGGAGGGGCAACGCATAATCGAATGAGACTTCCTTGTTCGGAGTTTTCCGCAGAGTGTTGATGCCGCCGTCAATTCCGAAACTGCCCCAACGGGTGGTGTGCGTCGGTTGCAAACGCAGTGCCGCGTTGTATTCCAGGCCGGTCTGGTTGTTTACTTCCGGCTCGAACCTTCGTTCTTCCCACAGCAAGCCGGCAGACTGCTCAAGTCTCATCAGGTTACTCTTGTACAGGGAAGTCATCAGGAAATTGTTGCCAATGTAGCGTTTGCGTTCGAGGCGATCAAAACGCTGCTCGAAACGCGCACCGATATTGAGCTTTGACGATAGCTGGCGAGTTAAGTTCGCTGCCGTATTGGCATTTCGCTGCCAGCGATCACTGCCCTGACCCAGAACAGACTCCTGTATCAGGGTTGCCCGCGAACGATTGTAGAAGTCGAACTTGAGCGCCTGGCTCAGCTGCCGGGAAACGCTGAGCGAATCGGTCCAATCGTATGTCTGGCGGTCAACCGCGAAATCGAGGCTCAGATAGATCGCTGATGCTTTGGAAACAACGATGAGTGTGATACAGAGTGTAAAGAGCAATAACGATCGAATCATTCAGATCCTTTGCTCAAAGTCGTGCTATCTCCCGGCTGAGCCGAACGAAGTCGCCCGGATGAAGCTGTTCCGGACGCATTCGCAGATCAAGATGCAGACCTGCAAGGAGATCAGCAATTTCATTGATACCCAGTGAATATTCGTCTCGTAAGATACGGCTGAGTTGCTTGCGTCGCCACCGGAAACACGCCGAAGTCAGCCGCCGCAGTGCCCCGTATTCGCTGTCCTTGATGAGCGGTTTTTCGAGGCGCGAAAGTCTGATTACCGCTGAACTCACTTTGGGTGGTGGAAAGAACGACCCCGGTTTCAGGGTGAACTCTCTTTGGCATTCATAAAAGAGCTGCACAAAAACTGTCAATGAGCCAAACTGCTTGCCTCCCGGTACCGCACAAACCCGTTCAGCGACTTCACGCTGCATCATCAAAATAGCGTAGGGGAAAAAATCGCGATGCTGAACCAGCCATTCGAGAATCGGTGAAGTAATATTGTAGGGAATGTTGCCCACCAAAGTCGCTGTGTCGCAATTCAAATCGTGCTCTGGATCAACATTTAAGATGTCTTGTTCTATTAGTTTGAAGTTGTCTTGATCGGAAAACTTCAACCGTAATTTCTCCGCCAGGGCGCGATCGATCTCCACCACGTTGAGCAGAGAGCCCATTTGCAGAAGTTCATTCGTAAGATCACCCCTGCCTCCGCCGATCTCCAGAATTTGCTTTGGGTTGGTTTCTAATACAAGCTGAGCAATGCGCCTGGCTGCACCCTTGTTGATCAGGAAATTCTGGCCGAGGCTTTTCTTGGGCCGCATGCGCAACGCCTATTCAAACTCGAAGAATTGTGCAGCATTGTTGTCGATGCGGTGTTCGAGTTCCTTGAGGTCGATTTGTAAGACTTCGCTGAGTTTCTGGTAGACCAGCGCCACGCGAGCCGGTTCGTTGCGTTTGCCGCGAAACGGATGCGGGGTGAGATAGGGTGAGTCGGTTTCCAGAAGGATGCGATCAAGGGGAACATCCTTCACCAGCTCCGGCGAATGGGAATTCTTGAAGGTCAGAACGCCGCCGAAACTGAGGTAGAATCCATAGTCGAGGGCACGGGTAGCATCATGTTTTGTGCCCAGGAAGCAGTGCAGTGTGACATTAGTTTTGAACGCTTCCTCCCGTATCAGGATATCTATAGCCTCCTCGTACGCGTCGCGAATATGCAACACCATCGGCAGCCCCAACTCCTTTGCCAGGTTGATCTGGCGCACAAAGACTTCCCGCTGCTTGTCGCGCGGCGAGTTGTCGCGGTAGAAGTCAAGTCCGATCTCACCGATGGCAACCACCTTGAAATTGTTCGCCAATTCCCGCAGTTTGTTCTCAGCTTCGTCGGAGTAATGTCGGGCATCATGAGGGTGAAACCCGATCACAGCAAAGATGTCGTCGTGCTGTTGGGCCAGCTCCACCGAGTTGATGGATGATTGGAGATCGGTGCCGATATTGACCATCTTGCTGAGCCCCGCTTCGCGAGCATTGGCGAGTACTTGATCGAAATCTTCTTTGAAGTCGGG
>CAYXUL010000124.1:0-3679 GCA_964468475.1 uncultured Ignavibacteria bacterium
CCGTCGGGGTCAACGATGAAAACTGACGGCACCGGTAGGATGTGCTGCTTATTTCCCGAAGCCGCTTCCAAATCGATGTTGAATGCTTTCACACGTTCGACATAGTCGTCGGCGACTTTGAAGGCGATCCCGAACGCTGCCGATGCAGTTGCGGAGCTGTCAGAGTAAACTTCGAATTTGTATTGATATTTCTCGTACGTTTCCCGCATTTTCGACGGACGGTCTGAGCTGACGGCGATGATCTGATAGCCTAAGTCCACCAGGTCTGATTCGATCTCCTGCAGTTGACCCAACTGCGCATTACAGTAAGGTCACCAACCACCACGATAAAAGATCATAATTGTTGGTTTGTGCGAAACGATATCTCGCAGGCGAACGGAGTTTCCCTGCAAGTCACCAACCGTGACGTCGGGAATTTCGGCGCCGATCAACAGCGGGCGTATCTTGTCAGCCGCAGGAGCGATATTATTCACCTGTCCCATAGAGTCGGCCGATTGCGATTGAGCCGGCGCAGAGATGGCTACCACGAGAAGACAAAGAAGTCCGAAGGCGAGTGCCATCTGTGTACGAATCGTATGAGGAAACAATGCACTCCTCCTGTGATGCTGAGCAGTAATTGACAGAACTGGTGTATTGTAGCAATAGTACGCTGGAATCACAACAGCAAGTGAGCTAAAATCGGCCTGACTCGGCAATATATCGAGGATATTTCGTCATTGCCAGTTGGCGCAATTACAACCATTCCCCGGCGAATGGCGTAATAATTACATATTAGAGCGGGCACGGGGACGCTTACAGACCACGAGGAGACTATTAGCTCAAAACCGGGTAGGTTTATGATGCAGGATATAGTACAGGTTGATGCCTTTACAAGTGAACCATTCAAAGGCAATCCGGCGGCGGTGTGCATCATGGAGGGACCGGCAGATGAGACCTGGATGCAGAAGGTCGCTATGGAGATGAATCTGTCGGAGACGGCGTTCGTGTATCCTCTCGATGACGGCTACAGCCTCCGCTGGTTCACACCCGGCGCGGAGGTCGAACTTTGCGGCCATGCAACGCTGGCATCGGCGCACGTGCTCTTCAGCGATAACCACGTTCCCTCCGACAGTGAAATCCGCTTTCACACCAGGTTCTCGGGTACCCTGATCGTGAAACGTGACGGTGACCGGTTGCTGATGGATTTCCCGGTACTCTCCGTGATACATGCGGACATACCGGCCGGCATCGAAGCTGCCGTCGGCATGAAGGTTCTCGAGGCCGCAACCGCTCAAGACGGTGGCATACTACTACTCGAGGTTGAATCTGCGGAGGAACTTCGTCAAGCGAATCCCGATCTCGCATTCATCTCCCGGCTTGATGCGTGGGGAATCTGCATCACTGCCGGCGCAAGCGGGGGCTACGATTTCGTCTCGCGTTGCTTCGCTCCCAAATACAAGATTAATGAGGATCCGGCGACCGGCTCGGCGCAGTGTGCCCTGGTGGATTACTGGGCGCCAAGACTAAATAAAACCGAGTTCCGCGCGTTTCAAGCATCACAGCGAAGAGGCGAGTTCTATCTGCGGAAAGATGACGATCGTTGCCTCATCGGCGGACAAGCCGTCACCACCATGCGAGGAAAGCTGGAAGTCTAAAACATGATCTCAAGTTCGTAGGTTAAATCCTTTCTGGATTCGACCTGCTATTCTGCCTTACACTTAGTTGCCGCGCCCTTCAGGGTGCGATTCCCACCGCCCCGCTTGCTTTTCCGAAGATTTCCTCGTACAATCAATTTGATGATTAACTTGAACCCTGATGCCACCCAGGCTGAAATCGATGAAGCCTTTATGGCAGCCGCGCTGCGTGATGCCGCCATCGCGGAATCTCACGGCGAAGTCCCGGTCGGCGCGGTGGTGGTGCATGAGGGGCAGATTATCGGTCGCGGTTACAATCAGAACAAAACATTGAACGACCCGACCGCACACGCCGAGATGATCGCCATTACCGCCGGGTGCAGCAAGCTGCAATCGCGCTACCTCGACAATGCCACACTTTATGTGACAATCGAGCCTTGCGCCATGTGTGCCGGAGCCATTGTGTTGGCAAGACTGCAACGCTTAGTCTATGGTGCGGCCGATCCCAAGACCGGCGCTTGTGGGTCACTGCTAAACATCGTTCAGGATCCGCGTTTGAATCATCAGGTGGAAGTAGTTCGTGGAGTGCGAGAGTCGGAGTGCGCCGACCTTATCAGCGGCTTCTTTCAGTCGATACGCGAGAAGAACCAATGAACGAGTTCAATCCGTATCCCACTGTGGGGCGCGTCGCCCGCATGGGGGTGCAAATATGTGTGGGCATTCCGGTGCTGCTCTTTATCGCCGGACGACTGCTGCGCGCCTATCTGCCGTTTCTGGCTGAGCCTCTGGATGTCGACCTCACCTTTCTCGGTTACGCCTTCATCGGTATTGCAATTGTTGATGTCGCTGCCGCGCTGATCCTCAAGAAACGCAGTATCACCCCGGCGGCGCTGCGTCGCCGTTTCGAGCTGCATCCCGGCGCGCTCGATCGACAGTTGACCTCGGCTTTCATCCCGATTTTCGCAGTCGCCGCCGCTCCGGCGCTGTATGGCCTGATCTTCTACCTGATTGGGGGCGACCTTGATACTTACGTGCTGCTATCGGTATTTTGCCCGGCTGGGCTGATGCTGTTGAAACCAAAAGCTGATGAAATAGAGGAGTTGGCGGAGACGCTGTTTGATCAGTAAGTGAATGGCAAGCGGAAGGGGAACATTAAGGGATCACTGCTCCAGGCGCCACTCAAACCTAATTCTCTGCACAATCGTCATACTAGTGTGAACGAACTTAAATGGAAATCGACTGCGATCGACGTCACCGGTCTGACTCACTCGATCAATCGCAGGGGTCTGCTGCTGACCGCCAATGTAATTCTCATTTCATTTCTCATCGCGTTATTGATCCCTCGGAATTCCCACACCTCCCATATCTGGAAGATCACTGCGATAGAGGTTCTCTTCGCCAGTCTCTACGTCGAGATCATTCCGCTGACTGTGAGGATTAAAAAGCGGATGATAGCAGGTTTTCAGCCTGGCACAAAAGACGATAGATATCACACAACTCCTGCCAGAGCACTCAAGTCGGTTTATCTCACGGTATTCTGCTACGTTATCGTGGCACCGATACTGGGATTGATGGCACTGTTCACGGGCGCAGATAAACTAGTTTTCCTGGCCGCGGAGGCTTCGGCTATCGTAAACTTCATGATTGTACGTTTTAAGGAGAGTGATGTGAGAACGCTGCTGAACAAGTTATCGCTGTGAACTATCTGTACGCTGCCTGTAACCCGCCTGAATCCTGTGAATCCTGATCGAAGGCCTGCCCAGAATCTGTTGCGTCGGCATAGCTACCACTATATATTCCAGCCCATGTTGCTGCAGGCATTGCCGATTCTGGTATCAGCCTGAAGTTCCTTGACAAGAGCAGCAGGTGGTTTGATCTAATCCTCGTGCCTGCAGAGCGCACGATACGGAAACCACATTGCAAAGTTGACTATCGGAGAGGTGGCAGAGTGGTCGAATGCGGCGGTCTCGAAAACCGTTAACCGCGCGAGCGGTTCCAGGGTTCGAATCCCTGCCTCTCCGTTTTTGAACCCCCTCAATATTTCAGTATAAGCAGTCGGAACCGCA
>CAYXUL010000125.1:0-3578 GCA_964468475.1 uncultured Ignavibacteria bacterium
TGGCTCTGGGAGCTTACAAGACCGAGTGCAATGGAGACAGCATCGTGATTAACTCACTTCCCTATACAATGGCTGCCAGCGATACTTGTTACTGTTTCGGATCGGATTCACTGTTCTCGGCTGGAAACGGTCTGAACGTGAATGGAAGAGACAACGTGCTCATCACGAAGCGAGCTTCACAAGACAAGGTAGTGCTTGTCTACACAACTAATTGGGGCATCAATTACGGCACTTATACCGACTACATCCTCACCAAAGGTATAACGGTCACGCCGGATACACTGGTAGACTCTACGTCTGGCTACAAACTTGAACAAAGCGATCACCTGACATTCGAGGACTGCAATTTCCGTGGGCGCGGTGTCCGCAACTGGGGTTGGTATAATGATGGCGGCTACGACTTCCACTGGTCGGGAACGAGGTATCCCTACACCTACACGACCCAGACGATGTTTCGCACGCGCTGCAACCATGAGGCTACATTGTGGAGATTGTCGCCTGCCAGTGACTATAGCACGCCAGACACATTCGCCGTTGTCAAGAACTGCGACGTTCGTGGTTGGCCTCACACTATCTTGGCGATTGAGGGCGGATCGCGGTGGCCTGTATTCGAGGTCGCTTACGATACTTTTGAGGTGGATGCTACCAACGATTACTACGAGTACCCGATAAGAGACACTGCGATTGTGACCACAGCTATAGCCGATGATGAAGTAGAAGTTGATACCGATTGGAAGTGGAACCAGTTCAATCAGGGCGCGAGGATCATTTACTTTGGTTCGGGAGCGCCGGACACGGTAGACCTCTCGTGGTTTTCCAAGTCCAATGATGGAAACGACACTCTGATATTCCAGCAAAATCTTGCCTACACTCCGAACGCCGGTGACTCTCTCATCATCATCTGCAACTCCAACGCCTGCTACTCTTCAGGCGATGGTTTCGCCATTGACGTTGGCGGTGGTGGAGTCGGCAGCAACATCCACGACTGCAAGATTACATCGGGGAGAGAACGGGAGGGAGGTCAAGGCATATTGATCCAGTCCTGCGTTGGAACTGAGGCGAACCCAGTCGAAGTCTATGATAACTATATCGACTGCTTTAATGGCCCGAATGATGTTTTCGCAAACGGGCTTGGCTCCTCGGTCTATATTCGTCCAATACCGTCCGGGGCATATACCGGAAGCGAGTGGGTCAACTTCCATGACAATTATCTCAGATTCCGGTGCGACAACGACACCACTACGCACTACGTTGGGTCAACGGGAGAGACCATATCCCTCATCATGAGTTCCGAAATCGGATATAGCTCTGCGGATTCGACAAATTCAATGCGTCACATCACGATACAGAACAATCACGTCATCGCCGATGACTCTGGCTCGACCGGAGATACCGGTCTGAATCTTTCGGCGATTGGCTGGGGGGCATACGATTCGTCCTACGTTGTAGCCATGAATGGCCGCTGGTCAGGTTATAATGTATTGCGGGATAACTACTTCGAGTCTCCCAATCAGCCCTTTAAGATTTGCAATATGCACGGAGTGAATGGCAACCAGCTTCTCTCCGAGGGCGATACTATTAACACAACGGGCGATCACGATTCCACAATCGCCTTCGAGTACCACGGGGCATACACTCTGCATTCACGTCACAATATTTTCCGAGATGTCACCTGGCTTGGATACTCGGATGAAGATAACATCGGCTGGCATACGACTAATACTTACAACGATTCTCTCGGCCTCTCGGTGCGATATGAGAGAACGCTACCGGTGCTGGTTCAGGACTCAAGCTCAAATCCTGTGGCCAGCGCCGATGTGTGGGCTGTCGATTCCTACGGTACTACGCAATCCTCCGGCACCAGTGACGCCAGTGGCCTATACGACGCGATTCTCTGGTACAAATTCAAGGCTTATGACAAGAAACCTGCCGACAGCTATGTCCTTGGAGATTCTACCGGATTCAATGACTTCACGATCTATGCAGCGAAAGACGGAGACACAGCCAGCGCGGTGGTGACGATTGATATGACTACCGGACAGCAGACGCTAACCGTAGGCACGGTATCATCAAGCGGCAATCTAATCATGTTCTTGAAATAGAGGTTGAAATGAAAAGATATTTGATGTTGTTCATAATTCCACTGGTGCTGCTGCTGCTCATCGGGGCGTCGTATAACAAGCCAAAGGCGATCCAGTATTGGAGAGTATCGCCTGACGGCACCCAGTTGCTTGATTCACTGATCTTTGTCCCCGGCCTGAACATGTATATGACCGTTGCCGCTGGCTCACTGGATGTCGGGTTTGATTCCACGAGCAATCTGATTGTCAGGAATTTGCAGTGTGACTCAAATAACGTCGAGAACGGCATTTACTCGCCCAATGTCACGCTGAGTCACATTATCGCAGCCGATGATACGGTCTATGTGAATGTTTCTTACCTGAGCGCAGGGGTATTCTATGTACTTTCAGGCGATCTCTTCTGGGGCGATCAGGCGACCAATGACAGCTCGATAGTGGATATTTTCATAGAACCCGCAGGCGGGATGATCTTCAATACCGTTCACCCTGAGTTTCTCGATTCGATGGTAGTCCATAGCTACAATGACAGCAGCGGCGGGAATTTCTTCTATCTTGCCGATTCCACTGGAACAGAGTCGGATAAGGAACGGTGGTTTCAAGTTGCGTTTCGGACTCCGGCACGAGCTGACTCGATTCGCAACTTCATTTTGCAAGCATACGTCACCGATGATTCGATTTATGTAATAGCACAACTTGCGTCGAGACCGTTTACTGAGAGCCTTGTCGACTCGGCTGTTGGTGGGTCAATGTTGGCAAGGGATTCGACTAATTCAACCAGCCTTGACTCCTTGATCTTCAGCGATATTGCAGTTGAGCCTTATCAAAAACTGTGGTTACTGTACGGAGTTCGGAGGCAAGCGGGGGCTGAAGCTAAAGCAGGACTTATAGGGGATGCGGAGGTGGTATGTCACGTACTTGGCCCTCATTAGTATTTTTACTGCTGTTGACAGCAAGTTGCTATGCCGCCGATCATGTCACCACCATAGCTGGAGCTGCCGGTACTGTTGATATGACCTTCAACAGAACTGGCTTTGGCAACAACGAGAAAAACTTCGGGGGTGCAACCACATTCGTTCTTGGGCTTGGTTTCGGCTCATCTTACTCCTATGGAATGCTGAGATTCAACAATCTCGGTGATTCCTTGCAGACGATATGGAATGCTGGCGGAACGGTCGATTCCGCGCTGTATGGATTTGTCTACCAGAGCAATTTCGGCTTTGCTGCAGGCGACAGCGTAGAGTTCTTCGTCCTGCCATTTGTCAGGGGCAAATACTTCGTCGAGGGCAGCTCTGATAATGCAATCGGCTGCGGTGCTACATACGATTCCTGCAATGCAATTTACGATGGGGCTTGCGGAGGTACGGCTTGCGATTGGTGCACCGATGGTGGTATCGGCTTTAATCCAGAGGGATGCAGCGATTATGAGGCGGGTTGCTCTGAGGGACGGTATCTGACCTATGGTTCTATCACTGCTGGAGATACCATTTGGGTTCATGC
>CAYXUL010000126.1:0-3552 GCA_964468475.1 uncultured Ignavibacteria bacterium
CACTTGACTGGTACCATTGGGTGTATCAGTGAAGTAGGAGAGGACGGCTTCCCCTTGTTGATTTTTTTATGCCTACCGGTTTTTGAGATTCCTTGCAGTTGAAAATAGAATGAAGCGGTGAGGGGTGGAGTGCGCTTGCAGGCGGTATGGGGTTTCCGTATGGGGAGCTACCTAATCCAAAATCCTGTTGTCCGAGAATGGAAGCGCCCTGCGGGCACTATTCCACTTCCCGTATTTCAGTCAACGGTGCCAGGTGAGTCCCCGCTCGGCTGCCTCCTTCGTAAGGGAATCGTACACAGTCGTGAGCGCGGCAATGTCTGCAGTGTAGTCATGCAAGTTCTCCCGGCCGGCAAACGCCGCCCGCGCGTGAGGGGCCAGCTCGGTAACGGCCTTGACCCATGTTGGCCAGGATGGGAGCTCTCGGATAGCATCTCCGTAAAGGCGACGAAACCCGTCCACCAGGTAGAAGTTCGTGCGATCCTCGAAGGGTCCACTCTTGTGGTCCCCCGCCAGGACCACGAATGGTACAAGCATATCGGCGGCTATAGGTTCAACTGCCGTCACTCGGGGCTTAGGACGATGTTCCATCGCCAGACGCGCAGGCAACCAGTCTTGAAGGCCGACGACGCCGTAAGCGGGATCGGCAGGAAACCAGGTGCCTGTGGAATCAGACCAAACCTCCAGCCAGACGTGATCGTTGTGTTGGAGACCGAAGACCGAGAACTGCATTCCACGCTCTTTGACGAGGCGCTCGGCAGTCTTCTGTCTCCGCGGCGTCGGATCAGGCTGTACGTTGATCTCGCGGACCCAGCGCGTGCGAACACCGAGACTGTCGAGAAGGAGATGAAGCACGGAGGCGAGCTCGGAACAGTTGCCTGCGCGTCGCGCGATCACCTCGACCGGTGTGCGACGCTGGTAGTCCGTGGCAGACCATTCAAATCGGTCGTTGATCCAGTTGACCAGACGTCGAGTACGGGCCACCGTCGAACCCGAACCCGCAACCGAATCGGCGAGAGCGCGGATGCCGGAGTCTCGCATCGGAGCCGCGTTCGCTGGTGCGGCTGCACCCAAGGAAAAAATAAAAACGAATGCGAGACAAATCTGAGCTTTCATACCAATGACCTCTGCCGGCTTAGATTAGCCCGTTCACTTCGTACTCGCAATCATCTTTGTGATGGTAGACATCACAGGATCACGGTTCTGAGCGTAGTCTCGCGAATTCAGTTCGACGAGTGTTTCAGGCGCAATCCATGGTCGCTTGTCCAGCGAGTTGTTTGCCCCGCCTTGGTGATAGCGGTTTGAAATTACCAGGTAGAGGCCGCTATACGGCAGATTCAGCACCGTCGATTCGCCGATGAAATCTGGACTGGAACCCGTAGGCTCGCCCACGAACGTCGTCTCGGTCCGGAACTCCAAATCGGTGACCAGGTTGATGCCTGCTGAATAAGTCGCACGGCCGATGATCGTGTAGAGATGGCCTTTTCGATTCACGCTCGGATGTTGGAGCAGCTCAGCAATGAGGGAACGATTGTATTCCGAGTTTCCCCCACCGCAGTCCCGGAGGTCGAGAACCAGATTCTGCAGGTTCTCTCGATCTATGGTAGCAAAGAGAGAGTCGACAAAGTTCGCGAACGTCGATTCATCATTGTTTACGATGTAGTGAATGTGAGCATACATTAGATCGTCCTGAGGGACCGCCGTGAACCAGAAGTCTTCGTCTGCGTGCCGCAAGTAGAGAGGAAGAGACTTCTTGGACTTGTGGTTCATGGAAACCCACTGATCATCCGGAACCTCATCTAGTCCCTTCAGTGTCATGGCGCGGACGCGCGTGTGATTGCTGTTACCACCAGAAAGTTCCGTCTCTATGCTCACTTCATCCAGACGGGTTGTCGCGCCCATGTCTTTCAGAGTTTCGGTCATCACCAGGTACCGTGGTCCCATCTTCTTGTGATGCATCTCATTGTCATGGCCACGGTAGCTGTAGTCCTTGCGAAAAAGTTCGTCTACATCCTTTGAGCCAATCGATATGACCCGCTGTCCTACAAGGGCCTGGTACTCTTTCACCGCACGAATAACAAAAATGCCATCCTGAAAAACGTAGAGCTCAAGCGGAAGCGAATGGAATGCTCCGGGGCCCGACTCTGGCGGAAGAACTTTCGTGTGCCCTTCTCCCGCCAGGGCTGCTAATTTCATGAAACCGATGATGATCCTGGCATCGTTCCACTGAGGTATGGAGGAATCGATCTCTTGTTCAAGCCGATTCCAGACCGCCGGTGGATTCCTGTTGAACATGTTGTAATGGAGAAGTTTCATCTTCTTCATGATGAACTGAAGATCCGCACGCCAGCGTTGCACTGAGTCCGTGCTGTCGATTCCGCCGCGGCCAAAGATGCTCTGATATTCTGGTCGGTTTCGCACGAATGCGAAAGCTCCGTCCGCTTGCAGTCGACTGTACGCCGGCCATCCCGCGTCTATGGCCTTTTGGAGCCACACGATGGTTGAATCGGCGTCTCCGAGCTTCGCGTATGACTTTGCTATGTAGTAGCTGTAAATATCAGGCCACTCACCGATTTCGATGGCATTCTGGAACGCGGGAATCGCCTTGCGGAACTGGTCATCCCTATAGAGAGAAAACGCTAGCTTCACTGTGTAATCAGGATACACCGGATTGATCTGGCGCAGACTGTCGAACAACACACTCGCCCTGGCGTAGTTCTTTTGCGTGTAGTAAGCGACGTAGGCGCTGTCGGCCTGGGCAGGATTCTGAGAGCGGGCAGGCTGAGCTAAGACCACCAATGCCAGCGCAACGATCTTTCCTCTTCGCCAATACGATCCGACAATCATCCATACTCCCTTCACCGCGGTATCCCTTTACGACGGAGCTTGAGCGCTAAAGGTTGCAGTGGATTGGGGATAGCAAATCCAATCGCATAGCCCCGCCTCCCGCGGTCAAGGATCGCGATTGTGATATTTCGCACCCCGTAAGAAATATTCCCACAAATCAAAAGATACACCTTAGCGCTTTGTTAGGGGTGATTCCTTTGAACACTCCGTGCGGTCTTCTACAATTGCAGAATCGCTCTGATTCTGCGAGTTTCCTATTCAGATCCACGTCGTCGGTGTAAGTCAGCAGCTGATAGAATTCCTCTTTATCCAACCGGTGTGATCTCTCGACTTTGCCGTCGAGATGCGGAGATCACGGTTTAAGCTGTTACCTATGCGACCCTTTCGTAACTTGGTCAGTTCAGTCAGTTTGTGTGCGGCAGTTGTCCTCGCCTGCCGCGTTATTATGCCGCCAGTCGTGGACCCGCCGCGGCGGGGCGGCCACATACGCGGATATCCAATATTGATAAACAGAGCGATGAATAGGTATCTTGCATTGCGGGGAGATGCGTGATGATTCATTTGAGATAGATGCGATGAAAAGATGGATGCCAAATCAGGCGATGTCGCAACCGCAGGGTTCCGACCTACTCAGATGCCCCGCCCCACCTACCTGCCATCCCCCTCCAGTCGCTCCAGCGGGAAACTCTCCGCCAGCTCTTTCGAGTG
>CAYXUL010000127.1:0-3473 GCA_964468475.1 uncultured Ignavibacteria bacterium
ATTGAGTGCGCGCCGATGCTGGATGCTTTCTCGATCACCATCACCAGTGTCTCCCCCAGGCTTCCCCCATTGGCTGTATCTTCTTCGATCAGTTCCATCAAGCGGTAGGCACACGCCAGATTTGCCGGGCCTGCTCCCACCAGGAGGACATCAACCTCCATTTCCTCACGTTCTATGCCGTTGCTCATTCTGTCATCCGTCATCGTGTAGCCTCTCATTCACTCTATGCCCCCGGCGAAGGACAAACAAATCGATATCTTTCTCTACGTCAAGTTAGATTGCCGCACGTGGCCCGCTTTCCGATACCCGGACTTTGGTGCTTGACATGTCGGCAAGTGACGATATTATGGGGGCAACGATTTTTCGTCGGGGTGTGGCGCAGTCTGGTAGCGCGCTTGCTTTGGGAGCAAGATGTCGGAGGTTCAAATCCTCTCACCCCGACCATTTTAATGCATCTTCCCCTTGATTTTCGCCAGGTACAAGCACGATTCCTGCTTGGTTGCGATAGCCATCCACGCATTTGGCCTTGCGCTGGGCCGGAAGCGCTGTAATATTACAGCAAATGGGTACTTCCTCGTTGAAATTTCATCGGAACCGCTACCATCTTCGTTGTGTCTCACTGCTCCTGGTACTATTCCTTGCTTCCCCGGTAACGGCGGGAGAGGTCGGCCTCAACCTGTTCGGGCTTTCCTACCATCTCGACAGGCGCGATGAACAAGGCAGACGCTTCAATGAGATCAATTACGGCATCGGCGCTAACTACACTTTCTACAAGAATCACCGCAGCCATTACTATCTCGAAGGTGGAATTTACGACGACTCCTTCAGAAAGACCGCCCGTTATATTACTGTTGGCTATGACTACCGGCTCTTCGCCCAGCTCTATTGCGGATTGCTTGTCGGTCTTATCGACAGTCGTTCCCTGAGTTCCTCAGGCTCGATTGTCGCCGCAGTGCCGCTGCTGCGCTATCGCTGGAGCCATGTCAGCTTCAACGTTGTCCATCTCCCGAAATTTCCCGGTATCAACGAGTATCCCGCTTTTGCCACCTACCTGACAATCTGGCTCGGTCATATCCCATAAGCTATTGAAATAGATCGCGATAGAGCCTGACAACCCAGTAGACACATTAACTTCCAGCGATTTCCATGTGATTTTAGTTGAAAATCGCAACTTCAATCCGATATCTTCGTAATATCATTATGATATCACAATACGATATCAGATTTTAGTGGAGGTATTGATAAAATGAAAGAACTGGAACGTAAAGTCGCGTCGGGGTGGTTTCCATTATTCGCACTAATCATCCTGCTTATCGTTGCGATACTTGCGCTCATAATTGTTCCTGCACCCCTGATAAAGCTAGCAGCAATCGTAATGATCTTTATTATCGCATTTCTCTTCCTTGGGCTTTTCCTGGTAAATCCGAACCAGGCGAGAGTGCTGCAATTATTCGGCAAGTATGTCGGCACGGCTAAAGAAGAGGGGTTGCGCTGGGCTAATCCGCTCTACAGCAAGAAGAAGATCTCTTTGCGCATCCGCAATTTCGAGACCGGAAAGATGAAGGTCAATGACATCGACGGCAATCCGGTGGAGATTGCGGCAATTGTGGTCTGGAAGGTTATTGACACGGCGGAAGCCTGCTTCCATGTGGATGACTACGAGGAGTTCGTCCGCATCCAGAGCGAATCTGCGGTGAGGAACATGACCACGAATCATCCCTACGATTCCCACGATGACGATCGCGTCTCCCTCCGCGGGCATACCGACACCATTTCCGATCAGTTGCGCGGCGAGATACAGGCTCGTCTCGACAAGGCCGGCGTGGACGTGCTGGAGGCGCGTATCAGTCACCTCGCCTATGCGCCCGAAATCGCCGAGGCGATGCTGCGCCGGCAGCAGGCCGGAGCCATCGTAGCGGCCCGCCAGTACATCGTTGAGGGTGCTGTCGGTATGGTCGAGATGGCGTTGGACGAGCTTGCGAAGAAGCAGATAATTCAACTGGATTCGGAACAAAAGGCCGCAATGGTCTCCAACCTGCTGGTAGTCCTTTGCGGCGAATCCTCCAGCCAGCCGGTGATCAACACCGGGACGATTTATCAATGATGGGTGGCGGAGCGATGGGTGAGCTGTAGCCGTGGCAAAGAGAAAGTCGTTTCTCATACGGATTGACCCTGAGGTGCTTAAGGCTCTGCAGAAGTGGGCGGATGACGACCTGCGGAGCCTTAACGGGCAAATAGAATACCTGCTGCGCAAAGCTTTGCGGGAGGCGCGCCGGGGAAAAGAATCAGGATGAATTAGATCGCGTTCACATCGACACTGCCCTCAAGTCTAGTGCTTGACTAATTAGACTAATCAGGTATATTTGGTACTTGTAACGTCGAGCAGCGTTGAAGTTGACAGGCCCGCTTCAGTCCGAAGTCAACCTAACAATTGCCGGTGTTAGTGCCGCAACTTCATTCGATCTGTTGATCCCTCATTTTTTATTGTTATGGAGAGATTATATGAACCGCATGTTAACGCTTTCAGCAATTGTTATCCTAGCAATTGCGGCGTCTGCTTCCGCGCAGATTACCATCCCGTCGAATACGTATAGCCCTCCGGCCGGCACAAGCGTGAGCGGCGAAATGGCCAACATCGACTCGGTCTTTTTTAGCTCGGTTTCATCAGGCAGCGGCGGCGGTCATCTCTGGGATTTTTCCACTCTGCTTTTCTCACCAACTGATTCGGCACTGGTAGTTGATGTCGCGTCTTCGCCGGCTGCCGACAGCTTCCCGACCGCGAATCTCTGCATCAAATCGACATCGGACGCCGATACGGCGAACTCCTGGGTGTACTCGGCATCTGAACCCTCCTATTTTGAGTTGCTGGGTAGCTATATCTCCTCACCTCAAGGCGATTTCTGGACAGTCTACACCGATATCGCGCCAGATTATGTTTTTCCGATGCAATACGGCAGCAGCTGGACATCATACCGGCATTATGTGGCGTTTGCTACTGATTCCATCGAGAGTACCGTGGCTGATACCACTTTTAACGAGGTGGATGCCTATGGGCAGATCAAGTATGGCAATCGAACTCTGGACTGCCTGAGAATAAAGTCAACAGATCACAATTGGTCAACCACGTCATACCTGGGATTCCCTGTCTCAAGTGACCTCTCTGTCACCGAACGCTACACTTTCATAACCTCTGGTATGCTGAGCGCAGTCGAGGTATGGAAATTCATTAGCCAGTTCGGCAACACTTATTCCTGCAACGCTGATCCTGGCTTTACAGATCAGCCGACACTGGTCGATGAATATGATCAATCGACGTTACCGAAGGACTTCACTGTCGGGCAGAACTACCCGAATCCATTCAACCCGTCGACGGCCATAAGCTATGGACTTCCTCATTCCGCGAATGTCAGCCTCGATATCTTCAACGTCATGGGTGAAGTAGTCAAGCACTTCGATCTGGGCCTGCAGCCTGC
>CAYXUL010000128.1:0-3276 GCA_964468475.1 uncultured Ignavibacteria bacterium
GATTTGAAAATCGTGAAACTGTTCAACGGGATAGTGAAAGGTCCTCTTGAAGGGATTGCCGGAACTGTCATGATGCCGCTCTGTAACCGGGCGATAATTCTCGATCCACTCCCGCAGGAACGTGCGACTGTCTGCCGGCTCAAAGTGGTCGGCGAGTGAGACAATAAGATGCAGAGGCCTTTGTCGTTTGCTCAGATCAGGCGGCTGCTCCCGCAAATGGCGAATATAGGCGGGCACCCAGAGATCGTAGTGGCCCCGGCGGTATTTGCGCAGGACTATCCAGACTATCGAGCCGAGGCACGCTATGCACAGGATAATTGTCAGGAAAATGGCCATCAAGTAGTCCCTCCACTGGCGCCGCTTACTTGGGGATAATCATATTCTCGATGAATCCATATTACAACAGATTTAGTTACCTCTGCCGTAGATAGTACTGTTTAACCGCCTCGGGCATCTCGTTATTTTGGTTGACAAGTTGCTGATGTGGTCTTAAATCACAGACTGGAAACTCCCTAGTCGGGAAGCATATAGTGGCAGTGTGTGCGGCTTCAAGAGATTTTTTGAGGGGATGAGACAGGGCTCCTGATTGCTCAGAAATCTCCGAAAAAACTTGAAAACGTATGGCCTCGAGTCTGTTCTCAGGTCGCTCGACTGGCGGACTCCTCGTTGGCTGTTCCATTACAGCCACGTGCTTCTCACTCGTGGTCCGCTTGAAATAGGTGATAGGCCTTTAGACAGCGGCCATACTTTTGGACTCGCCGCAGAAACTGACGTGTACCTCTTCGAAGAGATAGGTATCCCCGAAAAGACCATCCTGCAGAGGATTGCTGCCGGTGACGTATGTGGAATCGCTTTGTCCGCAGAACGAAAGCTGTCAGCGATGCTGTGGACCGCAACAGGTAACATTTTTATAGATGAAGCCGGACACGAACTTGACCTGGGATCTGACAGTGTTTACAGCTACAACGCCCTCACGGCCAAATCGGAAAGGCGAAAAGGCCTGTTCCGTGGATGTGCCAAAGCCGTCTACGACTTCCACATCAGGCATGGGAGGCAATTTGTCTATGGAGCGGTAAGTATCTACAATTCTCCATCGCAGGCCGCCGGAACAAGCATCAGAAGAGAAACTGTAGGGGAAACAATCTTAGTCAGATTTTGTGGTCTCGAGTTTCTTAGAACAAAGAAATGGCCGAGCAAAATGCCGGGTTTGAGGATGGGATTCAGGAAGCGCTCCGGAGATTTGAGGCGAGTGTAGATGAGTTCTAAAACTGATTCAATCGATGAAAGTACTTCTGGCTTCCATGCAACGAAGGGATAGCCTGTCTGCGACATTGGTTATTTCGGCTGTACGATGCTAAAAACCGAGACGATTACAGACTTTGACCGTTTCCTCTCGATACAGCATGACTGGAGCAGACTGGTGTCTTCGGCCACTCCGGAGAAACTCTGGCTGACGCATGAGTGGTACAGGTGTTGGTGGGAGTCATTTGCCGGGGAAAGTCGTCTTTGTATTCTTGCGGTCTGGCGCGATGATCGGTTAGTGGGCGTTGCTCCGTTCATGCTGCGTAACTTGAAGATTAAGGGGTTGCAGCAGAAGGTGATCTCGTTTATCGAGAATGGGATCTCCCCGAGATCAGAGTTGATTGTCGATCCAGGAGAAGAGGGAGTAGTCGATGCGATTTGCAGAGCACTCCGCCGTCAGCGCAAATTGTGGGACGTGGGCTGGTTCAAAAACTTCGAAGAAGTTGAAACTCTGGGTGAGTTTAGATCCTCTCTTTCCAGTCAGCGATATAAGTATGTCGAATCCTGCGGGCGTCAATCTCCTTACATCGACCTCAGGCGCAGTTGGGACGAAATCCGAGGCAGCTTTGGAAAATGGCTCAAGCGAAATCTGAATCGCGGTCAACGCCGACTCACTCAGGAATCAAGCTTCGGGCTTGAAGTCCTTACAGCGGCTGGAGACTTGCCGCAAGGCCTAATGACTTGCTTCGATGTCAGCAACCGCAGTTGGAAAGGTAAGGAAGGGGTGGGAATGACCAGCCAGACGGCGCGTGCTGAATTCTTCAAAAGACTTGTTGTTGACCGACAGTTAGCGAGTTATGTCAGGATTTACCTGCTGCGGCGCCACTCCGAGTGCATTGCCTTCGAACTAATTCTTGAACAGCGTGGGCATGCATTGGCTCTCTCAGCCGACTACGATCTACAGTATAGAAAAAACTCTCCGGGCTCGGTATTGAAATCGCTTATTCTTCAGCAGCAGATTGCAAATGGCGTAAGAGTTTACGATTTTGATGGAACCCTTTATGATTACAAGATGTACTGGACTGACAAGATTCGCCGTCATTCAGAGCTATGGATCTTCCACAGCGGTTTCAGGTCACGTGCACTCTATTTTGCAAAAAGGTGGTTCAGATCGATGGAAGAGCAAAGGGCCTCAAAATCAACTCAAGGATCTGAGCCGCCCCCTGTGGAGTGAATTGCGCTCCCCGTGGGTCAGTTGCATGTCCCATCTGTTAGAATCTCTCAGACTCTCTTAAGAATGAAACCAGCTGATACTTCATCCTTCCTTCGCCAGATAATCACCTACGGACTTGGAATCGTTCTCAACTATGGGCTGGGCATGATCTTGTTGCCTATTTACAGCCGTCTGATGCCCGTGGACGCATATGGTGTTCTCTCGTTGATAAACCAGAATACAAGCGTCGTTTCGGTCCTTCTGCTGGCGCAGATAGGCATAGCCTATATCCGCATTTTCCGAGATAAATCCGACCAGCGGTATCAAGGTCAGGTTACAACGACTACTTTGCTTTATGCCTCCACAATAGCCGTCGTTGTAATGATCGGATTCTTTCTTTTTGACAAACAGATTTCATCGCTCGTATTCGAAAACACCAAGTATGCGTACCACATTCGCCTGAGCGGGGTTAGATTTCTTGCAAACGTTGCGTTCATAGTGCCTTTCCTCTACTTCCAGGCTACTGAGCAACCAACTAAGTACATAGTCGTCTCGTTTACCCGCTTTGCGGTGTTACTAGGCGCAACCATTGCCGCGCTTTATATGTTCGACGACAAGATTGCCGGAGTTCTGTGGGCTCAGCTCTCAGTGGGAATCCTATTCACGCTTGTCGTCGGTACGTATGTGCTGATAAAATCGTCTCTTTCTATCAGTTTCGAAACGGCAAAGGAGATCCTGAAATTCAGCTGGTCTTTGGCGGTCGTCGGTGTCTACGGCTACATCATCAAGAACGGCGACCGCTATGTAATCAGCCGTTCCTG
>CAYXUL010000129.1:0-3232 GCA_964468475.1 uncultured Ignavibacteria bacterium
ACGGCAGCGCGATGCCATATGGCACCCACAAGAGGAAATTGTATGGCCGGGGTAGCATGAACAGCCCCCACAGGAAAAGAATCATAAAGAGCCAGCCGTAGAGAGCCATCCGCTTCATGAAGCGTTTTGCGGCTTTGCCTTTGGCGTTTTTGATACTCATATAGGTGCCGATGACCCCGCCGAGGATACCGAGACCTCCACCGACGATACCACCGATTATGCCGGGATTCATAATGCCCTCCAAGATTATTCCAAAGAAATTAGCTATTGGTCTAGTCATCGGCCGGCGCACGGCAGCGGTTTAGTCGAGCCCGGAATACGGCGTGCTCGCAATCCCGACCCACAAATCCCTTGACTTTGCTGCCATCGGCTCGTACAATATCAAGCTCTGGATTTGTTAATTACGATTTGAGGAGATATGAAGCGAACATTTCAGCCGTCCAGACGTAAACGCGTTAATGACCATGGATTTCGCAAGCGGATGTCAACCCGCGCGGGGCGTGACGTTCTCAAGCGGCGCCGCCGCAAAGGCAGAAAGCGGCTCACGGTATCTGACGAGCCAGCATCCAGACGATAAGACTGCTAGCGCCGAAACTGTTGATAACAGCTTCGGCAGAAAGCACCGTCTGGGCGATTTTCGCTTGATCAGGCGGGCGAGACGTTCTGGAAGAAGGAGCTCTTCAGAGCACTTGACGACTTACGTGCTTCCGCAGTGTGAAGGCACCACGAAATTCTGCTTGCTGGTACCGCGCAAATCAGGAAATTCTCCGCAGCGCAACCGGATGCGACGACTGATGCGAGAGTTCCTGCGGACTCACAAAGAATTGTGGCCCGCAGAGGCGGCGGTGGTTATCGAAGTTAGAAAGGCATTTCCCGAGGCAAAGTTCTCGGATATCTCCACTGAACTGGCCGAGATGTTGATTGAAGATTCTTCCCGATGAATAGATTTCTGGGAAAGCTGCTGGCACTTCTGGTACAACTTTACCAGCTCATCATATCTCCGATCCTCCCCAACAGTTGTCGTTTTTATCCGTCTTGCTCTGAATATTCCCGCGAAGCGCTGATGAAATATGGTTTCTGGCGCGGTTCGCGGATGATGGTGAGCCGTATCTGGCGCTGCAATCCCTTACATCCGGGTGGTTACGATCCGGTCGAATAGGCCGCACAGAGTTGTAGTTTAATGCTTGATAAGAACACAATCATAGCCTTTATCCTGATCGCGGTCATTTTCATTGCCTGGCAGGTTTGGACCGTTTCTCAGGCTCCGCCACCAAAGCCGCAAGTTCAGCAGGTTGATACTGTCAAAGTGGCAGAAGAAAATCCGCCTCAGTCAACTCAGCCGGCCCAACCGCCGCCAGATACCAGTTTTCAGACGTCTTTCACCCCCAGTGTCTCTGCCGACTCGTTGGCTGCAGCCACCGATACGATTCCGGAAGTTCTGATTCCGGTGGAAACCGATGCCTACATTGGTGAGCTGAGCAGTAAAGGCGGTGGGTTCGTCGAATTAAGGTTGAAAGGTTATCGGTATGCCGACAGTGGCAATGTCGCGCTGCTGCCGCCCAATCCCGTAGCGACGCCCACCCTGATCTCGCAAATCTCGAATTTTAGTGATGCGAATATTAGATACACCCCTGATGTACGTTCAATCTCGGTAAGCGGCTCAAGTTCGCCACAAAAGCTTCGCTTTACAGCAGAGATTCCGGGCCGGGGGACGCTGGTCAAGGAATACACGTTTTATCCGAATCGCCACGATTTTGACATTCGTCTTACAATCAACGGCGCGCAACAGCTTGGGCTGGGCAAAGAATACATTTTGGCCTGGTTGCCACAGATTCCGCCGAGCGAGAAAAACCTCAATACCGATTATGGCAGCTATAAAGGTACGGCCTACCTCGGCGGCGAAATTCACAAGCTCGATAGTTTCAAAGATGGCGTGCTTAAGGAAGATCTCACCGGCAGCGCTCAATTCGTCGGCTCGCGCTCCAAGTACTTCGGTTACGCCTTCATCCCGCAGAATACGCTTAGCAACGGCGCCTATTTCAGGGGAAAAGAACAGAAGATCAAGGGCCCCGACGGTTCCTATACCGAGAAGCGAATTTCCGCCGGAATCGTGATTCCCACCGGCTCAGCTGAGAATATTGACAACTCCTTCAAGGTCTTCGCCGGGCCACTCGATTACAAGCTACTGAAACAATATCATGTCGATCTTCAGGATATGATCGACTGGGGCTGGAAAATAATCCAGCCATTCTCTCTGGCGGTCTACTGGTTCTGCTACTGGCTGCACGGTAGCATCCCCAACTACGGCATCGTAGTTATTATCACTGGTATACTACTGAAGCTCATCACCTTACCGCTGACGAGAAAATCAGTCAAATCGATGGCGGCGATGAAGGAATTGCAGCCGAAAATGGAGGAGTTGAAGGCCAAGTACAAGAGTGATGCGCAGAAGCTGAATCAGGAGGTGATGAAGCTCTACAAGAAAGAAGGGGTCAACCCGATGGGTGGCTGTCTGCTGATGTTGCCGCAGATGCCGCTGTTCTTCGGGCTCTACCAGGTCTTTCGTTCTACCATCGAGTTTCGTCAGGCGTACTTTATGCCACCCTGGACTGATCTGTCTCAGCCCGATCCATTTCCGTATATCCTGGTGCTATTGACTGCAATATTGACCTTCTTCCAACAGAAGATGTCACAAAGTGATCCGAAGTTCAAGATGATGGTTTATATTATGCCTATCTTCTTCTTCTTCATCATGAAAAATCTGCCGGCTGGTTTAGTGCTGTACTGGCTTACCTTTACGGCGCTTTCCGTGCTCGAGACGATGCTGCTGAAACGGCCGGGACAGGCTCGCAATCCGCAAGTAAAATCCTCGTAGATACAGAGTCAACCAAATGAGACTGCCCGACAGCAGCGATACTATCGTTGCGATTTCAACGCCGCCGGGATATGGCGGAATTGGGGTCGTGCGAATCTCCGGGCCGGAATCGTTTCGGGTTAGCTCGAGTCTGGTAGACGAGAAACGAGATTTCCAGGCAGTCGCCTCGCACACCCTGCACCACTGCCACATTGCCAATTCACTCCGCGGTGGGTTGGAAAGTGCTGGCCAGAATCAAAATCAAATCGTAGATGAAGTGATCGTCTCAATTTTCAAAGCTCCCAATAGCTATACCGGCGAGGACGTTATCGAAATTTCGGCGCATGGAAACCCGCGTATTCTGCAGCGGATTGTGGA
>CAYXUL010000130.1:0-3201 GCA_964468475.1 uncultured Ignavibacteria bacterium
GCCGCGATGTCAGACAAGAATGTCTGACCTCCTGAATTGAGCACGCCTATACTCCACATAACTCATTCGCAGAATCTCCAGCCCCTCTTGAGAGGGGCGGCCCCGACTTATCGGGGCGGGGTGTGTTGCGGCAAGGGTACCCCAACTCTTGGACTGGGGTACCGCGTGAATTTGACTCATCAAGTTGATGGAAATTCTCTGAATAAACATTTATCATTGCTTCTTCGTCTAGGGTAAAAGCGATCCTCTAAGGAGGCAGGTGATGTCTAGTACGAAGATATGTGCAGTGATCGGAATTTGCGTAGTTGTCGTCTTATCGTGCGGTTCCGAGCCAACCTCCCCGCCAGCGCCGCATGTCCCGTTGACCACCTTGATGGCAGCTTCGGAGTTGGTGTCTATTGATGGGATCGAATACGGTGCAGAGATCGATCCCTGGCGGGATTTTATGCCGGGTGCTAAAGCTTCGTCGAACGGAAAAGGGCTTCTGGCGCTTGCCAGGATTTGTCGGAGTGATTCACTAGCCATCTCAGAGGGTTTGCATCTCAGATTCGTGTGGATCTTATTCAACGATCAAGTATGGGGCGCGGAGCTTGGCGAAGAGCAGGCAGACTTCGCGCGCGACTGCTGCAGGACCGCAATGGCACGAGGCGGACCAAAGTGGGGTCCAAACGTTGACGTACTGGGTGTGATTGCATTTTCAGACGAAAGTGGCGGTCTCAAGTTGATTCGTACACCAATGGCGAGGATTGTTCGAACAGACTAGTTGGACCGGTGCCCCACCATTCTTGGCGGGTCTGCAATCAGACCTAATATTAGACGCCAAACATCTCCTGCCCCTCTTGAGAGGGGCGGCTCCCCGATTTATCGGAGAGCGGGGTGTGTTCCAGCCGCACCCGCGACAATTCGATCCAACAAATCCGCCATGACATCAGACCCCCACCCTCCCAAAAAATCCTTGCCAAATCCGCGCTCATGCCCCTTATTGGCTGACTCTTAGGTGACGGGTGAAATCAATATTACTGAGAATATAAGTTAATTTTAGATAATGGTTTAGGTCTAACGAAAGGAGTCTGCCCGATGGCCCTTGGCATGTGGGGTGCGATTTTTGGAGCAGTTGGATTAGTCTTTGCGCTGATCATCTACATGAGTCTTTCCCGGCGTTCTCCCGGGACCGACGCGATGAAGGAACTGGCCGACACGATCCGACATGGCGCCATGATCTTTCTCAAACGCGAATACTCGATCCTGGTCATTTTCATCATCGTGGTAGCCGCAGCGCTGGCTATCTGGATTCGCCCGTGGAGCGCGATAGCCTATGTCTCAGGCGCGATTTGCTCGATGCTGGCGGGATTCCTGGGCATGCGCGGCGCTACGCTGGCCAACACCCGTACCGCCGCCGCTGCCAAGGACAAAGGTCAGGCGAGCGCGCTTGTGGTGGCTTTCTCAGGCGGCTCGGTAATGGGAATGTCGGTCGCGGCTTTGGGATTGCTCGGATTGGGTATATTCATCTATATTATCTGGCTGAAAGACCTGCCGCCGTCGACATTGACCGCGTTCGGGATGGGGGCCTCCTCGATCGCGTTGTTTGCGCGTGTGGGTGGTGGCATTTTTACCAAGTCTGCCGATGTCGGCGCTGATCTGGTTGGAAAGATCGAAGCCGGTATCCCCGAGGATGATCCCCGCAACCCGGCCGTTATCGCAGACAATGTCGGTGACAACGTGGGTGACGTTGCCGGGATGGGCGCCGACCTGTTCGAGTCGTACGTCGGCTCGATCGTCGCGGCAATCGCCATTGGTGCAGCCTCCGCCGCGACATTTTCTTCGATGACCGAAGTTGCCATGGGCCAGGTGATGCTGCCGGTGCTGGTGGTGATGTCGGGCATGGTCGCCTCGATGCTGGGCATTCTCTCGGTCAACATTTTCGCCAAAATGAATCCGGCGGCGGTGCTGCGAGTTGTTACCTACGTCGGAACGGTAGTGATGCTGGTTGCGACCTATGTCATTGTAACCAAGCTATCTCTGGATACACGAATCTTCTGGGCGGTACTGGCAGGTAACTTCGCCGGCATAACGTTGGGGCTGTTAACAGAATATTACACCGCCGGTAAACCGATTCGCAAGATCGCGGAAGCTTCCAAAACCGGGTACGCCACAAACATCATATCGGGACTCTCGGTCGGTCTCGAATCAGTTGCACTGCCGATCATCACGATCTGCGCGGCGATTTACGTCGGTTTCCACCTCGCCGGGCTCTACGGTATCGGTATCGCGGCAGTCGGTATGCTGGCCACAATCGGTGTCACCATGTCGGTCGACGCCTACGGTCCCATCGCTGATAACGCGGGTGGTATCACCGAGATGGCGGGATTAGGTAAAGAAGTACGTGCAATCACCGACCGCCTCGATTCGCTCGGCAATACGACTGCCGCAATTGGTAAGGGCTTTGCAATTGGGTCGGCTGCCCTTACGGCGCTGGCGCTCTTCTCGGCCTACACCAGCGTTGTCGGTCTCAAGGAAATCGATCTCACTGAGTCAAGCGTAGTTATTGGGCTCTTTGTGGGGGGGCTGTTGCCTTTCCTGATTGCAGCCTTGACCATGAATGCTGTCGGGCGCGCTGCCTTTAAGATGGTTCAGGAGGTGCGCCGCCAGTTCCGCGAGATCGCCGGAATTATGGAAGGTACCGCCAAGCCTGACTCGGGGCGTTGTGTGGATATCGCCACGAAAGGTGCACTGAAGGAGATGATCGCTCCCGGTGTTCTGGCAATTGCCATGCCGATCATTGTCGGCCTGGTCTTGGGTGCGAGTGCGCTGGGAGGATTCCTCGCCGGTGCGACCCTGTCGGGCGTTCTGCTGGCGCTGATGATGTCCAACGCCGGTGGCGCCTGGGACAACGCTAAGAAGTTCATCGAAACCGGCGAACTGGGCGGCAAGGGCTCCGAAGCCCACAAAGCTGCAGTCGTGGGTGATACGGTGGGTGATCCGTTTAAGGATACCTCCGGCCCGTCGATGAACATCCTGATCAAATTGATGGCGATGGTGTCGCTGGTGCTGGCGCCGTTGTTCGCACGATAGGCTAGATTGAAGAAACACGGCGCACGATGACCCGCAGCGGCGGGCCGCTCACAAATAGATATGTTGAGGGCGAGTCATCTGACTCGCCCTTTTGTTAATTCTCTGAGATGCACAGCTAAAATCCCCTCT
>CAYXUL010000131.1:0-3114 GCA_964468475.1 uncultured Ignavibacteria bacterium
GCTGCCTCGTTGTGCTTGCTTCTCAACTAACTCTTGCAGCGGATCATGCGTTTGTGGATGACTTTCAGGCATTTGAGTTGAGTCCCGGCTGGAAGGCATCAAGTTTAGTCACAATGATGGTCGATGATAATAACGTCGTCACGGTATTTTCTCGACAGATGTCCTACAATCCGGTGTTTCAGAACGATGACCAGGTCTATTTCCGCCGCTTTGACCAGTTGGGTAATCCGCTCTGTCCCATTACCCTGATATCCGACAGCTCCGCCTACTCACTAAATGGTCTCCTTTCCGTAAACTCCAATCGCAACGGGAAATGGGTGGTGTGTCAGGAGGCCTTTATCAAATGTCCGGAGGTTTTGGGTTGTGCCGGAACGCTCATGGCGTTTGTCTCTACGCCGGACGGCTCGACAGTTGACACCTCTTTCGAGGTCGGCACGGAAGTCACTCCGACCTATCTAAGTATGCAGCCTTGCACTGCTGTCGACTCAGCCGGAAATTATCTTATCGCTTGGGAACGTGGCGGCAAAACCAGCCTCGATACCATGGGTATAATGTACCAGCTCTATGATTCGAATAATCTTCCCAAGACTGGTATTTTGCTCGCGTCCGACGGCCCGGTATCGGACGGCACCGAGATCGCCGTGTGCAGGCTGCCCCAGGCGGCAATGGCTCCGAATGGCAACTTTGCTATAGTTTGGCAAGCAGAGTGCGTTGGTCCTGCCTGCCAACCGCAGACGTTTCCCTTCGTTTATATGCGACTTTTTAATGCGGATGGTTCGCCGAAGACGCAGATCATTAGAGTTGATGATATCAGAGAGGAATGGCCCGATCAAGCCTCGCATCCAGACATTGCAATGGCTGACGACGGCAGAGTAGCTGTCGCCTATTCGCGCCTGATCGAGAGTTCGAGCGTAACCGGTCACCCCGTGATCAAGCGGTTCGATGCCGACGGCAATCCGCTCGGATCTGAAATCTTCCTCGACTCGATTATTCAATATGAATATGGCACGACTATAACGGTCGCCTGCGACTCCGCCTTCAACCTGATCATTACCTGGGATAACCAGTCGGATGGATACTACACCACGCATTTCAATGATATCTATACTCAGCGGATAGACAGTAACGGCAACTTCATCGGTCCACGCTATCGCATCAATGATCTCAGTCAATTCGCAGGCAGATTCACGTCGGGCGGTTCACTGAACAATAGCGGGCTTGCCGGTTTCTGCTGGCACAAGCCGAACCCTGAACCCAGCCTCCCCCAACTCACCATGATGCAGCTCATGGACTACTCCCAGGTCGGCATCTACATCCCCGGCGACGCTAATAACAGCACCTCCGTTTCCATCGCTGATGCCGTCTTTCTGATTAACTACATCTTCGGCGGAGGATATTCCCCCGCAACTACCTGCATCGCGGATGCCAACGGCGATGGCTCGGTCTCAATCGGCGATGCCGTCACGATCGTCAACTACATCTTCGCGGGCGGGAAAATCGACGGCGATTGCAGCCAATAGAGGGCGTTTATGCAAACCAGATCCATCATAATCAGCATCGGGTTGCTTGTGCTACTCTTAGCGCCGCCCGCCTTCGCCGGAAATTACTCATTCATTGACGATTTTCTAGCGTTTGATCGACAGCCAGGATGGGGACCGACAAGTTATCGAGACTTGGAAATAGATGCCAACGATACAGTTACCGTCTTCTTCGAGGTGGACATACATAACTCAACATACAATCAGAATTACCAGGAGTTTTTCAGGTGCTTTGACAAGTTCGGAAATGCAGTTTCGCCGACCATGATGATCTCAGACAGCTCGCTATATCAGGTGCGCTCCAACTTAAATGTGGGCTATAATCGCGCTGGAAAATGGGTGCTATGTAACAAAGTACGCTACAACTGCTCGGATTGGCCCTTCTGCGATGAACAGCTACGCGCCTGGGTGTCTTCGGCTAACGGCTCCGAGGTAGATACGGAGATAATAGTGGGGGATGAGCTGGATCAGCAGTACCGACACACCAACGCTGCCACGGCGGTGGATTCGGCTGGGAATTTCGTCATTTGCTGGGGACGTAATTCTACCGGAGATTCTCTTTATGAGGGACGCATAACTTATCAGTTATTTTATCCTGACGGTGCGAAGCGAACTCCGCCACTAACTGCGGCGCATACTTTCTTGCCTGACAGCAGCGAAATGGGTGACAAGCGCTACCCCAAGGTTGCTATGACCCCCGGCGGTGATTTCGTGATCGTATGGCAAGCGTTTTGTTCGGGACCATCGTGTCAGCCGCCTGATCTATCAGATCCCAAGGTCTTCATGCGGCTCTTTCACGACGATGGGACACCCAAGACCGATGTGATGCGAGCCGATGATGTTCGCTATGAACAGCCAATACCCGCCTTGTACCCCGACGTTGCGATAGCTGATGATGGCAGATTTGCGGTATCATACTCACGAACAATCACTCCCTGTGGGGTTGTGGAGCACACTATGCTGCCAGCCATCAAGCGATTTGATGCCGAGAGCAATGCGCTCGGGGCAGAGACTATCCTCGACTCCATTACTTGTGTAGAAACCCCGCTCATAAGCACAGCAGTCGTAAGCGACGCCGATTTCAATTTGCTGGTGTCATGGCAGAACAACAATACAGGTGCCTACGATGGAACATTTATGAACATCATGGCGCAACGAATCGACAACGAGGGGAATTTGAGGGGAGTGCGCTATCAAATCAACGACAACAGCAACTGGGCTATCAGGCTCAACAGCGTCTGCGCAGTGAATGACAAAGGCTTGGCGGGCTTCTTCTGGAACGATATTCGCGACGGATCGACACAGGACTTCATCCAGCTAATGGACTACAGTCAGGTCGGACTCTACATCGCCGGCGATGTGGATAACAACACTACCGTATCCATCGGCGATGCAGTCTTTCTTATCAACTACATCTTCGGCGGAGGATATTCACCCGCAACCACCTGTATCGCGGATGCCAACGGCGATGGCTCGGTCTCAATCGGCGATGCCGTCACACTGATCAACTACATCTTCGCCGGTGGGAAAATCGACGGCGATTGCGGAGAACAATAGGATAGTGCAAGCTCGAAAC
>CAYXUL010000132.1:0-3051 GCA_964468475.1 uncultured Ignavibacteria bacterium
TCTATCGGGAGGGGGAAGAAATCCGCAGCATCTCCCGCACCGAATTTCAGAAGCTCGTCGACGCCGACAAGATCAGCCTCGACACAATCGTCTTCGACAATTCAATCCACACCGTCGGCGACTTGCACTCCGGCAAATGGGAACTCCCCTTCCAACAGAGCTGGCACGCGGAGGCGTTCGCGGGGTAAGGGGGGGAGATGCTAGCGGAGCAAGATCATCTTGCGAGTTTGTTCGAAATTGCCAGCTGTAAGTTTATAGAAATAAACCCCAGATGCGGCCCTCTCTCCCCTCTCGTCGAGTCCATCCCATCTGACCTGATGTTTTCCAGCGGGGACCACTTCATCAGCAAGCAACGCGATTCTCTCGCCAAGAGTATTGAAAACACTCAACCTGATGTGGGCCTGTTTGGGAAGGGAAAATTCAATAGCCGTTCCAGGATTGAACGGGTTGGGGTAGTTTTGTTCAAGCCGAAATTCAGTCGGTAAGGTAGCATCATCGACAGACGACACCTCGGTAGGTGAGAACGATAGTTTGGTAACAAAACAGTCGGGGTTGTAGTCTCCGGCAAGGGCTGGCTGAAAAGGGCTGACTACCGGGTAATCCGTAGAGTTTGTTACCCCCGCGAAGTAGATATCGCCACAGCAGCCAACCGCAATCGAGTAAAGTTCATCGTAGCCAGTGTACCCTCCAAAGTGAGTACTGAACGCAAGCGTACCACCCCCGGCGTTGATGATCGAGATAAACGCGCTGGACTCGTTAGGTTGAGGCTCTTGCAGCGGGAATTTCGTCGGAAAATCATCCGATAGTGTGAGTCCACCGACAACAGCTCTGCCCTCATCATCGATATCCAGCGCAAAGCCGAGCTCGAAATGGCTGCCACCGAGATAGGTACTATAGATGATGTCGTCACCCTGTGTATTGAATTCCACTACGAAAGCGTCATCCCAGCCCCCGTAAGAGCCAACAACAGCATTTCGGACGGGGAGATCCGGTGAATCAGTTTCTCCTACCATATATGCTTGTCCGACAGCATCAACCGCAACTTTGTGAGCTGCCTCCCCTCCTCTCCCATCATAGGCCGTGCTGTAAACGAGATCATCTCCTGCGGCATTCAACTTTGTCAAAAAAGTGGCTGGCAGGGTGAAGTAATCGAAAGGCTGAAAGGCATTCCTGGAAGGGAAATTCTCATCCGATGTATAGCCTGCCACGTATGCACAACCATCAGAATCAACTGCTATGTCTTGAGCACGACCCTGCGCGCCTAGATAGGTGCTGTACACAAGAGAGTCACCGGAAGCTGAAATCTTGGATACAAACGGGCTGTACTCCCCCGAGAATTCAGCGGAGAATGGATTCCGCAATGGAAAATCATGGGACCAGGTAGTCCCGGTCAAATATATGTTTTCGGACTGGTCCAGGTCAAGTCCTGTGGGTCTCACGCCTCCTGACCCACACAGGATTGAACTGAAGATAAGACTATCGCCGTCAGAAGTGAATTTAGCCACGAAGGTCCCCTGGAGGGTCTCCGAACTGCCAAAGAGAGTTGTAACAGGGAATTCCGGAGAATAAGTGACTCCAAGAACGATTGGATCCCCATCGGAATCCAGCGCGATATCGATTCCAGCGTCGTGACCCACTCCACCGAGATAAGTGCTGAAAATCAGGTTATTCCCGGACGAACTGAGCCTGGCTATTACTGCATCGCTCTTGCATGAAGTCTCATCACAACCGGCATAGCTCTCCGATTGATAAGGATCCTTTAGTGGGAAGTTAGTACCTTCTGTCGCAGTTGTCAGAAAAATGGATCCTTGATCATCTACAGCAATTGAGGGTATATCCTCCCGAGCTTCCCCTCCGAGATATGTGCTATATTCGATCGCCGGATCAATCGACAGAGCATACTCCGATCGATATTGATCGCCCACTTCGAATTTGAATGAATTGCTGTCAATTGGTGCAAACCTGGCTGGAATGACGAGGTCATTTCCGTCAATGTGCTGAAATACCCTTGGATTCTGCTCAATGATATCACGGAACCGACCTTCGACGTGCAATGCACCGGTGTCAT
Organism: uncultured Ignavibacteria bacterium; assembly: GCA_964468475.1. Lineage (GTDB taxonomy): Bacteria > Zixibacteria > MSB-5A5 > CAIYYT01 > CAIYYT01 > JBECKX01. Next base: position 2,069 of record CAYXUL010000132.1, read on the forward strand.
CTATGCACAGGTCGGTTGCCCCATCATAAGTCGCGATGAGGTCCATTGGATTTGCGCCGGGGTGAAGAATGATGTCGTACTCAAGAATCCGCTGTTTGTTGAATCTGTATCTTAAATCCACTCCGGGGTAGATTCCTCTGTACAAAATTGCTTCGTAATTGGGCACATTGGTGCGCCAGTGCTCTCGATCTCGCCCGATAAAGTAGTTGCAGCGGTAATCGCTGGTCTTTTCACCGATCACGTCGGGATCCACAGTCGAGCCAACAAACCTTTTCACCAGCAGATTCTTGCGTGGTGTTGACGACTCCAAGATAGGCTTCGTGTCCTCTCGATCTTCTTCTTCTTCAAAGACCTTGGACTGGCACCTGTCCTGCGGTACGGAGAACTGATGGACCACGCAATCCTTGCAGAACCAGACCGTGGCCCCGGAATACTTTGTCATGAATAGAACTCGATCGTCCCACTGGCCGAGATTCCTGGTAAACACCGGAACATCAACCAACCCCCTGAAAGAGCGAGCTGATACTTGGGGAACCACGGTATCAGTCGCCTGCGCTGAACTTACGTTACCGAGAAAAGTGAAGGTAACGGCAATCGCAGCGAGAAAAACGTTTCCTGACACTCTTTTCATCCTTTTGATCCTTACAGATTGTGGCCTAAACAATTTAATTATAATATCATGGATGCGCTTGTCAAGGAATAAACAAAAATCCTCAGCGATCGCCCTTCCGCCGGAACTACTCGCTCCAATTCAACGGATAATGCCCAGCACCTGATGCACGCCCCTGGATTCCCGATTACTCGGGAACGACAGACCTTTCGCACCTCCGGTGCGAGCGGGCGCCATTTATGGCGCCCCTACGATTGCCATTTTCCCACTTTCCTTTCGTCTGCGAAAGCTTACCTTTTCTGCTCGATAGGCTTGGCGGCAACCCTGGTTGAAGGAACCCCTTGAATAAGAATATCCTCAGACTCGCGATTCC
>CAYXUL010000133.1:0-3039 GCA_964468475.1 uncultured Ignavibacteria bacterium
TTGCAACAGACGGATCGATATGGTCGACCACCCATAACGGCTGGCTTTTGGTTTCGTCGAAAAGTCCCTTCGGGTCATACACCCGAACCAAGTATTTCAACTTGCGCACCGGTGCAGAGAAAGATTCGAACTTTGGTTGCCATTGAGCCATACCATCAGGATCCATTTTGATAACGGCGATGGGTGTGTCACGGTTGGACTGGTCTTCTTCGAAAATCCTTACCTCAGCCCGCTTGATGAAGCTGCGATAATTGCTGTACAGACGGAAATGCACCATATTCTCGACAAACGTCGTATCTGCCGAATCCTGATATTGGATCGTGCGCGGCCATGCGGACACGTTTAATCGCGGTTCCATCTTCAAGGTGTCATACTTGAACTGAATATGGGCGTTTTCAAGGGCAACATCGGTGCAGCGCTGTACATCCGAGCTGCATTTGCCCGGATCATCGATCGGTTTTCCGTCCACCGTTATACGCATGAGATTCAGACCAAAGGGGTTGGCCGGTTGTACTTCCCGGGTAAACGGAGTGACCTCCACCCCTTCATAGTCATCGCGGACCATCAGGTCATCGTAGACAACCTCCACGGCAACACGCGATATATCGAACTCGACAAAACCGGCGTTGACCACGTCATTGGATTGAACATAACCGCGACCGTCGAACTCCGCCTGCCCTTTCGTCAATCCAATCTGCTTGCTGACGGCCGCCATGGCCCGGCGCGCTCGCGCCATGGACAAGCCGATGTCATCCCCGTAAATCGCGGCCGTACGTCGATCCAGGCGTTTGTCGGCGGTATAGCCGGTAAACCTCAGGCGAACGTTGGTTTTGTCACTGATCTCATCCATGATGCGGCGCAGTTTGTCGGTATAACCCTCCGGGATTATCGGTTGCCCGTTTTGGAAAAGGATCGGATCGATGCCGCCTAACGCCGAATGATAGACGCGAGTGACGGTTTCGGCACCGGGCTCATCCGGGCATAGTTGGGGCTCATCGGGCAGATCCTGGAGCGGGTCGTCATACCAGAATTCAACTTCAACGCGTCGATTCAGCGCCCGACCCTGTTGCGAATCGTTGGAGGCGATGGGCCGAGAGGCGCCCCTGCCCTCGCTTTCAATGGCGGCATTGGGCAAGCCCAGGCCATCCTGTACAGCGAGTGCAATACGCCGGGCCACCGCTTTGGACAGTCCCACAGGATCGCCGTATATGCGTTTGTCGCGTCCTTCCAACGGGAGGTTATCTGTATATGCGATAATCTTGATCACCGGATTCTGTTTGCCGCGAAGATTGCTCATCGCCTGCCTGACTTGCTGCAGAAATTCTTCCGGCACGCCGATCATGCCTTTGTCGTAATGAAGGGGAAGAATCAGGTTCTCAATGCGCGCGCGATGGGAGTGGCCTTCCTTGTAGCGCAATTTACATACGGTCTCGGTCCGACAGACCTTGATCTGATGTACTTCACTGGGAACCATCACTTCCTTCTCAGCCGGCTTTTCGGTAACCTCGTCGTACCAGACCTGCACTTCCACGCGGCGGTTGAGCCGCCGCCCCTCCTCTGTTGCATTGCTCGCTACCGGCTGGCTGTCGCCAAGACCTTCGTATGAGATGGCCTCGGGCGGAAGATTCAGCGCACGCTGGCAGAATTCGGCGACGGTGCCCGCGCGTTCACGCGACAACCCCACGTTGTCGCCGTACTTTGCGATCAGCTCGCCCGTAAGGCGCTGGGAGTCGGCATGACCGACAAAGTGGAGTCGCACATTGGTGCGATCGCGCATGCTGTCGAGGATTTCGCGGAGACGCTTAATGTAATTGTCGGGAATTTTCGCTTCACCCGAGTCGAAATGGATGGGCGAAATCAAGTTATCGAGCTTAACGGTTTTGACATGCTGTTTGATCACTTCGCGCATCTCCTTGCGATCCCCCTCATTCTTTTCGAATATGGCAGGGTCATGGATCCACGACCTTAAGGATTGATCCATGGGCAAGTTCATTTCGGTCGTCTCACCGAATGAATCCGTTTCTCTTACCCCTGCTCCTGCGCATGAAGCAGTATCGGTGAATGCCGCGAGGACAATACAAAAACACAAGATCGCGATACCGCGCTTCAGCAAAAATCTTTTCAATATGAGTCGGGTTCGAGACATCGGCTCCTTCATTTCGTTATCTTTGGCCGGTCAGCGGCGCCCCACGGCGCCAGAAAATTTCGGTTTCAATGGCCAGCCGGTAGCCGCCGCCGATCAGCTCCCACTGTGCCGAGATATCCTGCTTGAGCGCATCCAGGCGGTCTTGTACCAGGCCTTTTGGTTCAACATCACCGAGATATGACAGACGCAGCACAGAAGGCGCCTTTTTCAGTTCTTCCAACAATTGTGCGATCCTGGGAGTCCACTGCGATCGCAGTTTGGTTGTATTCGGTTCAAAAGCCCCATCGGCAATATCGATGCTCACCACGCGATGGATGGTCGCGCCGAAGTTGAAGCGCAGCATTTTGCCGCGGGTGGCCCGCTGAACCCGCGGATTTTCGGTGGTCAGGCGATAGCCGCTCGGCAGGGTGCGCTCGTCCAGCTTGAGGATGAAATTGCTGCCGCGATCCTCGTCGGGCACTGCCGCGCAGGTAATGTGGAAACGACCGTATTTATCGGAAGTCGCAATCAGACCACGAACCGTCACCACGCGAACCCCCGACAATCCTTTCTCGCCGGCATCCTGTTGCCCGTTCAGATTGCGATCGTCGAACACTTTGCCGATCACATCGGTGCAATCAAAGGTCGGGTCGGGAATAACCCGAACGGTGGCGGTTGCTTCTGCAGAGATGGTACTGTTGGTAGCGGAATTGAGTACAAAGGCCCGGTTCACGTATTCGTCTTCGGAGACACCGGAACCCACGACAAGCAGCAATTTGATCGTATATTTCTGATTCACCTGAAGTTGGAGATTGTTCCAGGTCAGTTCCCGCCCATTGATCCTCGGTTCGCTCGGCGTGCCGTCCAGGCGGGCGGAACCGGCCACATATTTGAATCCGGCCGGAAAACGATCG
>CAYXUL010000134.1:0-3008 GCA_964468475.1 uncultured Ignavibacteria bacterium
GTGCTTGGCGGCGACACCTCGGCGAAAGACCAGACCATTGCTGACCTTAAGGCAGCATTCACGGGCGAAACTACCGCGAGCGCAAAATACGCTGCGTATGCGAAAAAGGCAGCGGATGAAGGGTATATGCGGGTAAGCAAGCTTTTCGAAGCCGCCTCCAAGTCGGAAAGTTTTCATGCTGCCAATCACAAGGCAGTGCTTGAACAATTCGGGATTGAGGCCCCAGCGGTCGATCCGAAGTTCGAAGTCAAATCGACAATCGAAAACCTGCAGGATGCCATAAATGGTGAGTCATATGAAGTCGCCACAATGTATCCTGAGTTCCTCAAGAACGCGGCGGCCGCCAGGATCAGTATTGCGTCGATTTCTCTAAACTACGCGTATGAGACGGAGAAAACTCACAAGGCGCTGTACACGAAAGCGCTACAAGCGGTTGAAGCAGGGGCCGAAGAGACTATATCGGGAAAGTACGCCGTCTGCTCGACCTGCGGGAACACCTATGATGCTAGCGTCCCGAACCGCTGCGGGCTCTGCATGACCAGCAAAGACAGGTTCGTTTATATCGCATAACTCGCGGCATCGCCCTGATGTTCGCGAACCCGGCCGGTCGACATGTTATCCTCTGCCCGACAACATGTTCGACCGGCTCCTTCTTGAGGGGATAAAACGACTCGCGCCTATGCTATCCTTAAGTATATTGAAGTTCTGAACTATGCGAATACTGGTTGTTGAGGATGAGCCGGGAATTGCCAATTTTCTGCGCGATGGCCTTCGAGAAGAAGGTTTCGCCGTAGATGTGGCGTTCAATGGGAATGAAGGGCTGCAGGCCAGCAGCACCAACGAGTATGATCTGTTGCTCGTGGATTGGATGCTTCCCGGGATTAGTGGTGTCGAGCTCTGTCGGCGCATGCGAAAGCACGACGCGGCAACTCCTATCATCCTGTTGAGCGCACGTGATTCTACCGATGATGTAGTTTTCGGACTCGAGAGTGGCGTCAATGACTATGTTCGCAAACCGTTCAGCTTCGATGAATTGCTGGCCAGGATCAGAGCTCAGCTTCGCGGAAAAACCTCTCACAGCACCGTGATTACCCTGGGGGACGTGCGCATGGATATTGCTGCGCATCAGGTCTTTCGAGGGGAGCGACTGATAGAACTGACTGCCAGGGAATTCAGCCTGTTGCAGTATCTGTTGCACAATCGAGGCCGAGTATGCTCGCGTACGAGGATAATCGAGAACGTCTGGGATATCCACTTTGATGCCGATACCTCCGTTATTGATGTCTACATAAACTTCCTGCGCAAGAAACTCTGCGCGGCGGGCGAGCCAGATATCATCGAGACCGTGCGCGGCACCGGTTACGTCATCAGGGAAGAATAGCCGTGTCAGGGCTCAGGAAGAGAATATCCCTGGTCTATCTTGTGACCACAGCATTGTTGCTGGGCCTCATTTATATGGCAATCTACTTTAGTGCTGCTGAAGTGCTCTACAGCCACTACGATAGCGATCTCTTGGCTGAGTTCAAAGAAGTCGGCTCAAGCATGTCGATACAGGAGGGCACTGTATATGTCCTGGCCCAACCGGAGTGGGATGAAAAAGAGCACGGTCAGGCAACGGTATCGCCCGTGTTCCTGCAAGCAGTGGGAATCGACGGCGCAATCCTGCGCACATCCCCAAATTTGAGAGATTCTCGACTTCGATTTTACCCCGATCGCAAAGATACGTTTGATGTCTCGTTTCAGTTCGGCGATACCTGGCTGAGACAAGTGCAAGGCCCCATTTACAGCCCAGCCGGTGTGCTTGAGGGTTATTTGATTGTCGGCATGGGTGTAGCGGAGGCGAAATTGCTGCTCAGTTCCCTGCGCTGGATCATGCTACTTTCTTTTCCCTTTATCGTGATTGTCATTCTCGTAATTAGCCGGGCGTTCGGAGGCAGCATCGTTCGCCCCGTCGCTACACTGATGTCAACCGCTGACAGGATAACCCGGGAAAACCTTGAAGAGCGAGTACCTCTGCCGGATCGTATTGACGAGTTACATCATCTATCGGCTACCGTCAATAATCTGTTGGATCGACTCCAGGAGGTTATCCTCCGCGAACAGACGTTCGCTGCAGATGCGGCTCACGAACTGCGAACACCTCTGGCGGTTTTGAAGGGGACCCTGGAAGTCCTGATACGCCAACCCCGCCAGCCTGAGATTTACGAGTCGAAACTGCGCCTCTGCATCATGGAAATTGACCGCATCGATAGCCTGGTGGATCAGCTTCTGCTTATGGCCAGATATGAAAGCGGAAGCGAGAATTTGCGAATGGTGGATGTCGATGTCGCTCAGAGTATCGCCCAGGCCCTCGAACGCCTTTCCTTCCTGGCGCGTGAAAAACGAATTTCATTCAAGCTATCATTCAGTGACGAAACGACCGCTTGTTCAGATCCCGCTTTGCTCAACGTTGTCCTGGAGAATTTGCTGTCTAATGCAGTAAAGTATTCCTCCGAGGGTTCGCCGGTGGAAATTGTCATGGGAGCGTCTAACGGCTCGCTGGACCTCTCCGTTACCGATCATGGTCCCGGGATGAGCCCGGAACAGGTAGAGAAGATATTCAATCGGTTTTATCGGGCCGAGAACAAAGCTGGAGATTCGACCCGAGGCTACGGTCTGGGGCTTGCACTCGTCAGAAGACTGAGTCGCTTGCTGGGAATCAGGGTAGCGCTCGAAAGTGACACAGGTAGCGGCACGAAATTCATGCTTGAAATACCCCGGCACAGTCCTGAGCCCTGAGCGGCAGTTATATTGAGCTACTGAATGCTACAGGAGCGAAGCCCGAAATGGTCTTCGCTCCTGCTTATTGAAGCGCACCGGGGATCGGTGGTGTTTAACAGTGGTGTGATATTCAACGTCCCGATGCGTTTCGAAGAAATGATCTGTCGAAGCAAGTGTGACCTTAGAAATTACGGGTGAATCCCACGCGCAGCATCGCGGCATTCATGGTGGGAAACAGGTCGTAATGA
>CAYXUL010000135.1:0-2679 GCA_964468475.1 uncultured Ignavibacteria bacterium
CTGGCAGGAGGTCAGACATTCTTGTCTGACATCGCGCCAAAGGCGCGAGAAAAGCCGCACACGGGGTCTCGCCGCGGCGATCCGCACGCACGTTCACTGGCTGGAGAGTGGAGTACCGGTAGGCACGCATTTATTCACACATCTCACCGCAGCTCAATATCTTTTTTCCCGCTATCCAGGTGCGACGGCCGAATGAATTCGGCCCTACTCGATTCCCGCCTTCGCGGGAATGACACGTTCAGTTGGTGCGAGAAAATAACGGACGTTTTTCCTCGCCTCCGCAAGTTACGAGCTAATTCCCCCTCTTGAGGTGCGGCCCCGATTTGTCCGCCGTGGCGGAAGGTCAGGAGACGGGGTATGTCGCTTACTCTTACCAAGGTGTCGGGCCCCAAGAGGGCCCGACTTACGAGGCTAAGCTCCAGATTGTAACCGCCTGTGCTCCTGTGAACTGTTACCTCATTTGAGACTAAATCAGGACATCAAACCGCCTTAGCAGCGTCAATCTTCGTGGGGAGATCCGTTTGCAGACCTTGTAGGGGCGAGATTCGCTCGCCCTCCCTAAACAGAACACGGTCAGGAAACGATTCCTGACCGCGCAGCTAAATTGAATGCCTGTTTTGGACAGCTTCCTTAGGGCAGGAGTCTCCGACTCCTGCCAGCATCTCGTAAACTATCATGGCAGGTTTCTTAAGATACCTGCCCTACTTACTAGGTCGCAGCCGTTACTTGCGTTGCCGCCCTGACCTTCTCGAGCGTGACAATATCGCCCGCCTTGCCGACGTCGCCGCTCTCCACCTCGTGGACAATTACCATGACGAGCTTGCGGATTCCTTCACCCTTGACATCGACGATGGCGTCGGTGACGTTGGTTATTAACTCCTGCTTCTCCTTTTTGGAGAAAACATCCTTGATCAGGTTGCAGTGTACGATTGGCATCGGAAATCTCCTTCTGGTTAAAACTTCAGATGGTTGAAGAACCATTCTGTTTGGTTGACGTTCATAAGAACGGAGCTACCACGGATTGCGTATACTTCGAATTCTGTAGAAACCACTTCGAATTTCGAAGTTGCGCGCTGAAACCCATTTTTCGGATATTACTGTCATGAAAGGATATGGTCAATTCTGCCCGGTCTCCAAGACCGCTGAAATTCTCGGAGAGCGCTGGACACTTCTCCTCGTGCGGGAACTGCTCATGGGCAGCACTCGCTACGGACAACTCAAGCAGGGACTGGGGAGCATCTCCCCCTCTATACTCGCGCAACGCCTGCGCATGCTGGAAGATCAGGAAATCATCTATCGGGAGTCACGAGGAGATGGAACCAGCTATCACCTTACCGAACGCGGCATGGCCCTGAAACCAATAATCGAAGCTGCCGGTCTCTGGGGTTACCGCTGGATTCGTGACTCGTTTTCGCAGCAGGACCTCGATGTCGACCTGCTTATGCTCGATATCAGCCGCCGCTTGCGGCCTGATCAAATCAGGGGCCAACGGGCGGTGATTGAATTCGAGTTCACCGACCTCGAAGGCCGCTATCGCACCTGGTGGGTCATAGTGGAAGGGGACGCTGTGGAATTGTGCTACGATCATCCCGGTCGAGAGGTTGATTTGCGGCTCAGTTGTCGGCTTGAGACATTGGCCAGGATCTGGATGGCCAAACTTGAGATCGCTGCGGCTCGGCGCAAAGGCCTGTTGCAGATGGAGGGCAGCAAGCGTCTCACCTCGAATATCTCCGCGTGGTTGACGAGATCATATATTGCCGATTTAGCGCTTCGTGAGTCACGATAACATATCCACCAGCCCGAGGGCTGGGGGTACCTGCAACGGATGGGTGAGGACTTTTGATCGCGCAAAACGACTGAAAAAGGGTTGCCTTCAGTTCAACCTGCGCGCTATTTTCCCTACAACAACTCCTTACAGGGGATGCAATTCATGACTGACGTAGCAACTGATTCGACTCAAGCAACGCCCAAATCAACTTTCGTCACGGTCGTAGGGTGGATATTCGCCGTACTGAGTGCCTTTGGTCTGCTGATAATGGTTTTCGAGGGGCTGATGATGAAGTTGATGTTCGCCAACGGGCAGTTCGCTGATGCATTTGCGTCGGTGCAGGACAACGCTGAGATACCTGCGTTTTCTCGCTGGGGCTTCGAACATCTCTGGCTGATTCTCATTGGCATTGCCACATACATCGCCATCGAACTCGTGTTCTCAATTGGACTGCTCAGACGCAGGAACTGGGGGCGAGTGGGGTTCATGGTTCTGATGATGCTGGCCACTCTCTACAACGTTGTCAGCGTCGTCGTCTCCTTCTTCTTCTTCGATTTGATGCCTTTTCCCAACGACGCCGAGATCATGGCTCAGGCAAAGACCTTCTTCTACCCCGCCATTGCTTTTAACGATATCTTGAGCCTGGCGTTTGCTGTGCTATTCGTATGGATCGCGTGGAAGCTGACGACACCGAAAATCAGGGCAGAGTTTAGCTAATCATCACCCCGGTTCAGGAACCGGGATACCGGGTAGGTGCGAATTCATTCGCACATTTCACTGCAGGTAAAAATCCTTTCTCTATCAGCTCCGGCGCGACCCCTTGTATATAGCCCGCGAATCAAACGCTTGATCCTAATCCTTCCGGCTGAAGAACCCGAAGAAGCCATAAAGACCGAAGAAACCGTAGAACG
>CAYXUL010000136.1:0-2570 GCA_964468475.1 uncultured Ignavibacteria bacterium
GCGTTTTTTGCCGGTGAGTCAAATCGCTGCCAGCGAGTATCGGTTTCCGCAGGTTTGGCAATGGTGGCATGGTAGGCGTAGTACAACCCCGGAACGAGGAAATCGGCAGATACCATCTCGACGAGATTGCGGACGGCCAAAAAAGGCATGAGGAAATAGCCTGCCAGCAACAACCCACCCCAGGTTGCGGTCGTTTCATCGGTTGTTTCCCGTAGATAGCGATAGCCAAATATGACAGGAAGCAACGACAGCAACGCGTGCACGAAACGATCGAAGTACATGTGGTTTGCCAGCGTCCTAATTCCGGCCAGGGAAGTCAGCTTCATCAGGCCCAGCAGGAAAAGATCATAGGTGGCGGCACGCATAACGCCGCCTTCCGGCTTGCCTTCCCAGCGCAAGCTGCCATCGTCCAGGAAAAGACCATGATTATGCCAGGCCCAGGCGATGTTCACGGTCTCGAAGTGATCGTCGTGCGCCATGTAACCCTGAGAAAACACGACGCTGATCAGCCTCAGCAGCAAGGGGATGATCAGGACTATCCACAATCGATCGAATATGCCGGATTGTCCTTGTGCCATCACTGCAAATGTAGCAAGTTGATGATGAAGAAAAAGCACGGAAATGGCTGCAGTAGGAAGGTGGATAATGCACAAGCTCTGGAAGCGGGAGTTTGACAGGCTCCTTGCCGAACTCCAGCCGTTGCTGGGCGGCACTATCATCACTCCAAAACTGCCCGACCGCCACCTTCCGCGAGCGATTCAATCTTCTTACTGGGCCTATCCCCGTTTTGTCGCTCACATTGACAACCACCACGCCGAATTGACAATCAGTGAAGTAGCTTCAAGCAGGGAAACCGCTGTAATTGGCGCAGAGGATGAGTATTTGCGCTACAGCGTGATGGGTGAGTTTGGGACAAAGTTTGCTGTCACTCACGAGGGTATTCTCTCAAGAATGAAAGAGTTCCTTAAGCTGGATTTCGAGTTCCACACCGGGCACCAGGTGTTCGATGATAAGTACTACTTGAGCGCAATTAGTGAGGTCGCAAAAGCCGCTTTGAGGAATCACGATGTGCAGCAGTGCATAATCGCCCTGGAGCCTTTCGACGCTGTCGAAATCCGTGAGCGCAGCGCCGCGGTATCACGGGGAGTAAAAAGTGAGGATGATCTTCTGCCGGAAGCAGTACAGCAGACATTCGCAGGTCTGGTTAGATTGGCAGACCTCTTGTCGCAGGGTTCTGCCTAGCAAAAGTCCTCTCGTGCCGGATGAAACACATCTATCACTCTGCATTCAGTGATTGCACTCGCTGCATGAGGCTGGTTCGGGGGAAGAACAAACGCCATTCCCGGCTCCAGAACGTATTCTCCGTCCGGAAGCGTGAGCCGCATCTTGCCTTCCATTACATTGACGATCTGCTCGTGGGGATGCGAATGCTCAGGAACTACCGATCCCTCCTGCAAGTGAACGTGACTTACGGTGATATTGTCGGTATTCACTGCGTGGGCCACTATGCCTTCCGCGAGATCGAGGCGCTTACATTCCGAAAGCTTGACAGGTTTCATTTCTATTTCTCCTTGAGCCTGTAGCCATAATATACACACTTAGAGAAGGCGAAAAAGGTTTAACCGGACTGGGAGCAACTCATCGTTCTCAATAGAACTTTCGAAAGTATTCGCAACGAGCAAGAGTATACCGACGGTACTAGCCGCCGATGCAGGCTTTTACAAAGGCTAACGCTTTGGCTTCCGTCAGGCGAGTTGCCCCGGTAAAGGAAAACTCATGCGGGTTAATACTGCCTGAGCCCTTACCGTCGAGAGTAAAGCCTTTCCATTTTGCCGGCCAGGCTTGGAAAAGTCCCGCCCGCACGGGCGTACCCGATCCGTTGAAGAGTGTAAATTTCTCCGTCATTTCTTTCAGAAGCTGCGCGCCTTCTTCGGTCGCGGCAAGCTTCCTGACGCCCCGTACCGCAGCGTTCACACCTGCCGGACCCCTGAAGGCCGTGCTGACGATGCGTGTCAGCATCTGGCGAGGTGAGACTTCTGCTCTAATATTAAGCTCTCGAATTTCAATTGGCATTTTGCCCTCCGTACTATCTGTTAGCTCAGTTTGATTCTCTCTGCTGAGTTGTTCGGTTGAAGTCAGAGGCTCACTCGGTGGAGTGATCCTCTAAGCTCAAAATGTCTTTTCTATCCCGAAAGTGAATCTGTTGACATAATTCCGTGCGGCGGTTGTCGAGAGTTGTGATGTTCTGATCGCCAGGCCGTACGGGGTAGCTGACTTGGATTCGTCTCCGGCAACATAGGCGCCCGAAAGAGCCCGTGACCGCAAGAACTGGAGATTCGATTGATTGTACTGAAAAATGTGGCTCTTTGCGTACTTTGCAGCGCCGTTGAGAGCCTTGATGCCCTCGTCAGTGGCTGCCAGTTTCTTAACAATCGCTACCGCTTTGTTGTAGCCTACCGGTCCCGATATGGCCAATCGCGCCAGCGTTTCCGCGAGCATTGACTGTCTCACAATATATTCGGACACGATTGTCATTTCTTCCATTGGCATGGTCTACTCCTGTTAAAAGT
>CAYXUL010000137.1:0-2465 GCA_964468475.1 uncultured Ignavibacteria bacterium
TTCTGCTGTGAAAGTTAAGCCACAGTTTGGCAGTTGGCAATCGTTTTTCGGTATTCGCGTTTCCTCTGTTTCATCGTTCGTTGTTTGATTCGTTCCCTCTCCTCAAGTATCCCTACATGCCTGCCGGTGTAAACATCTGCCGGCGTCACGTTGTTTAGTGACTCATGATAGCGCCGAAAGTTGTAATACTCCACAAACGCCTCGATTTCAGCCTTCAGATCATCAGGCGAGTAGTAGTTGTCGAGTAGCAGCACGTTCTTCATTGAGCGATGATAGCGCTCGATCTTGCCCTGGGTCATCGGATGGTAAGGCCGTCCGCGCGTGTGGCTCATCCCGTTGTCGGTGAGGTACTCCCTCAGCTCGCTTGAGATATAACACGGACCATTGTCTGAAAGCAACCGCGGCCGATGACGAACGTACACATGCTTAACTCCCGACTCGGCGATGGCAACATCAAGGGTTGCCTTTACATCATCAGCCGACATGCCGCTGCAAAGCTTCCAGGCAAGGATGAAGCGGGAGTAATCATCCATCACGGTCGACAGGTAGTACCAACCCCAGTGAATCACTTTCAGATAGGTGAAATCAGTCTGCCACATCTGGTTGACTCGCCTGGTCGGCTGATCAAACTTATCCTTGGCGCAGATCACCGTGTATGCCGGACTGCTGATCAGGTCTTTGGCCTTCAGGATGCGGTAGACACTCGATTCGGAGATGTAATATCCTTGCGTATCAGTGAGATGCCACGCCAGCTCACGGGGTGATTTATCAAGATGCTCAAGCGCAGCCTCCACAACACGCTCCTTCACCCAGGGTGGAATCTGGTTCCAGAACTGGCGTCGTTTGGGAACTCTGGAGGCCAGCGCATCAAAGCCACCCTCACAGTAGCGTCTGTACCAGTTGTAGAAGGTGCTGCGATTGATCCCAAGCTCTTTCAGGGTCCGTTTCACGCCAATTCCCGAGTTCTCGATCGTACGGATGATCTCAAGCTTCTCTGACTGAGAGTATCGCATATAGCGCTTCCGCTTTACTCCAAACCAGTCATACTTTTTTTCAGCAGCCGATGCTTCAGACTTATTTCAGCCACTAATTGCTTGAGCTGATCATTTTCCTGACGCAGATCGGTAACCTCAGAGCTGGAGGCCTCACGGGTAGTATCTCCCTGCAAACGCCGCTTGCCCGCCTCCAGGAAGTCCTTGCTCCAGCGGTAATACTGATTGCTGACGATTCCCTCGCGACGGCACAACTCACTGATGCTGCATTCCCCCTTTAGTCCTTCCAGGACGATCCTGATCTTCTCTTCGGCGGTGAATCTACGACGGGTCTTACGACGGATCTCGCGAACTACGGACTCTGGATCCCGCTTCTCTCTGGCACACATGGTTTACTCCTCTCTGTGCTGCCAAAGCTACAAAACTACAGCTTAACTTCAAGCTGTCCGTGTCCACTTTTGGCTGACGGCAAACAAAAGGCAAGACCTTTAGAGCTAGAGTCAACAAATCTGGGACGATTACCTTTAATGGCACTATCTACAATTCTCCGTCATCTGCAGGCATCGCAGCACGAGGCAAATCGACTAGCGGCTGGGATTTCTGGAAGTTTAAGGACAAGGAGGGTGAGTGGGTGCCACTGGCGGAGTTGCGCAAGTGACCTATTCCAAGGTCGCATCTGTGACTTCACAGAAATGAGGCGTTACGGAGCTTCAGAGCTGTTCTCGCCAGAGAGTGCGTGTCTCCATCATGGCAGTTTATCACAGGTAGATTCCATTTCAAGCTATGAAAGGATCACTCAACATCGCTGGGGTTGAATACTCAATTGCACTCACGCCTTGTGGGAACGAAGTTGAGTTCTTGAAGATCGATAGTGGAGAGACCTTTCACATGCGATATGCGCTAGAGGGTAGTCATGAGAGATTGGAGGTACAGGATTCCCGGATCTCGAAAGCCGGAGTCTCGCTAAAAGACGCTGAATCAGCCTGGCACTTTGACATAGAGTGCAGCATAGTGCGCGAACGTGCGGTCCTCAATATCGTATCTTCCGATAGGAATATCCAAATGTTTCAAATTATGCTATAGTGGACGGCAGCCAGTTGTAAAGTCATGTGTACTCTTTTGGACTCTCTTTAGAGACATATTAAAGATGGGAATCGCCGAGATAATCTCACTGGTGGCGGTAATCGTTGCAGTTTCCGCACTAACCTGGCAGATTCGTCAGAACGTAAAGCAAGCGAGACTGCATAACTTCGCGACTTTCACGCAGCGGTATCAGGACATTGTGATTCATCTTCCTGTTACGATTGAATCAGAGAACTTCGATTTGTCTAACCTCGATGCAAAGGAACAGGAAGAGACGCTGAGATGGATGCGAGCTTACTTCGATCTATGCTCTGAGGAACATTACCTCTGGGAACAGGGCTTAGTTGAGAATGAGGTCTGGGCTTTGTGGAATGGCGGACTAAGAGTAGC
>CAYXUL010000138.1:0-2463 GCA_964468475.1 uncultured Ignavibacteria bacterium
CGGGAATCCACCGGCGAATGGTGCGCCCGCAATCATCGCAGCCAGTGAGGCGATGCAAGAGATTGTGGCGCTGGCGGATAAGATCAAGAATACCGACCTGACGCTGCTGCTGACCGGCGAGACCGGCACCGGCAAGGACTTGCTGGCGGAGTATATCCATCAGACATCAAACCGTTCTCATAAACCCCTGGTTGTGATTAATTGCGCAGCAATTCCCGAGGGGATGCTGGAGTCGGAGTTGTTTGGCTATCGGCGCGGAAGCTATACAGGTGCAGGCAGAGACAAGCCCGGTTTGATTCAGTCGGCGGATGGAAGCACATTCGTGCTCGATGAAATCGGTGATATCCCGTTGCCCCTGCAGGCCAAGCTGCTGCGCGTGATCGAAACCAAGGAAGTACGTCGCGTTGGCGACCTTAAGGGCAAGGAAGTTGATGTGCGTTTCATCGCACTGACTAATCGGGATTTGGAGTCGATGGTGGAGCATAATCAGTTTCGCGGTGACTTGTACTATCGCCTCAATCAGATGGCGATTCATCTTCCACCTTTGCGTGAAAGGCGGGACGACATACTGCCTTTGATAGAGATGTCGCTCGTCAGAGCCGGATTCCCGGAGAAAGACTCGGCTGAAGTGGGTGCTATCCTGTCGGAACGTTTGAGAGACTATCCCTGGCCGGGAAATATCCGTGAACTGATAGCCATTACCACACGCGCGGCGACATTAGCGGAGGGGAAGAGTATTTGCGAAATTTCCGATGAGATAGCGCTGAAGTTGAAGCTGGAATCTAACGGAAATGGTGAACGTGAAATTCTCATTGCTGCTCTCAAGCGACACTCGGGAAATCAGTCGCAGGCGGCTGAAGAACTTGGTATGCCCCGCACAACTTTGATCTCGAAGCTCCGCAAGTACAATCTCTAGACACATCTCTAGACTCAATCTCCTCAACATCCCACAGATAGTCTAAGAATCACATAATCTAAGAATCACAAAGAGGGTGTCGAACTGTCGAGAGGGTGGCGGTTCGAGTTCGACATCTCAATGCCATACCAATCAATGGCTTCATCGCCCGGTGTCGAAACACTGTCGAATTTCAATCGGCTTCCAGTCCGAGTTGGTTAGGTCTACAGAGTTGGTGAATCCGTCTAACTTCAAGTCAATCAAAGTGGTGCTAATGCAGTGATTCTCAAAGCTTGGTTAGGCACGAAAGTTGCGAAGGGGGAATATGTGCAGGCCTCACCTTTATCAGAGGTTGAACGTTGCAATTGAAGTCGGGGATGGGCGCCTCAGTGGCGATGCGAGAAGGCCCCGGGGCGCCCTGCCTGACTGATGGGGGGAGGAAGGAGGTGAGCGAGCTCTGGAGACTTCAACTCGATTTGAACGTAAGATATCTCGATTTCATCAAAGGAAGGTTTGAATGAAGAAGTCCAGCAAGTAGGAGTAGAACTCGAGAATGACTGTGCCAAAGGAGCCAGGGACCCTGCGGTATTGATCGAAAACTATGGCGCAGACGTGTACAACTATTATTATGGAGAAGTAACCATGAAGGCAAAAGGTATCGCTCAGATTGCAATTGTCTCTGTCGCGATGATGGCGGGGACTCTTCTGGATTCGGCGGAGCCAGTGGCTAGCCCGCTAACCGTCAACGAGGCGAGTTTTGGCCTCCTACCCAAGTTCAAGACTGGCAAGAAAGTCTATGATTCCCTCGGAAAATGGATCGGTTGCGTGGAGGGCTCTCCAAAACAATGCGTGATGATGACACTCCCGCTTACGGATGTCTTTGTGTCTGACGAAGGCGTTTTGCTGAAGTAGTGTCTTGACGGGGAGATACTTAAGTTTCTCCCCGTTATACAACGGCACTCGAGCGCAGAAAGGAACAACTGATGTCTAAGTATCTGTGGACTGTGCTGACATTGTCGCTGCTGGGAAATGTTGTGCTCCTGTATCGGGACCAATTCCCGGCGAAATTGGACGAGACGCACGAGCAGACCGATGATAGCTCTATGATAACAGTAGATCCCTCGTACTTCGGACTGTATACCTATGCTGGGTTCGGTGCGTGGTTGGTTCCAGAAGATGATAGCGGAAAGCGGCCGAAGGCTCCACTTACACTGAACGTATTTCTCTCTTCGAAAACAGAGTGCCCTGCGCTTACTGGTGAGATGGCAGTCTTCAAGCAGTTGAATCCGGTGTTGGAGAGTCGAGGCCAACGAATGATCGCGGTTTGTAATGCGGATGACTCAATCGGTGTTGCACAGATTCTAAGCGACGCGGACCTCGACATCACGCTCTTGCCGATGGCATTTGAGGATAGCAATACTACATTTACTGACCTTGGGATTTCGCCATTAAGTATGCCGTTCAAGGTGATCTACGATTCGACATTCTCAGCGATTTACATACGGGGCGCTGACAATACTCCAGAGAGTCAAGCCGATTTTGAGAAAGCTGCAATGAGGTTGAGTTCG
>CAYXUL010000139.1:0-2375 GCA_964468475.1 uncultured Ignavibacteria bacterium
GTCGGTTCACACCCAAACCAGCCTGTGGCTGGGTTGTGCAAGAACCGACACAACCGGGTATCATTCCCCGCGGCGCATTTGCCAACTAGAGAACACACCTGAACGATGGGCCACCCGGTTGAATGTACGCACATGGCGCGATTGCTTGATCGCTGGGGGCAACAAATCACTCAGGGTTCCGTAGTATTGAGCAACAAGGAGGAACGCAACATGCATCGAATGATCATCCGGGCCGGTCTGATACTATTTCTCCTGCCCCTGACAGTCATGTCCGACAATAATGACAGCCTGCAAGTCGTGCAGAACCGCGCTCAACAGGAGTACCACGATGGTAACTATAAAGCTGCGGTGAATGATTACCTTGAAGTTGCCGAAGCCCCTGGGTCGAAGGGTATGCTGCCGAATTTGTACTATAACGTTAGCTGTTGCTACTCGTTGATGGGACACGCCGATGAAGCTTTCGACTATCTGCGCAAAGCAATCAAAGCGGGCTACGATAACCTCAACTGGATCGAGGCGGACCCGGATTTCAACTATTTGCGCACCAATCACACCGAGCGGTATCGTTCCTTCATCAGTTCAGTGCAGGGGGACATTCTGAAAAACATCAACCGGAGCAGCCCGATAGCGGTTACCGTTTTCGACGACTACTGCGGCTCGACTGATCTCTCGCGCTACGCCTGGGACGATGTCAATGACGCGCTCAATGACAGCCTGCGCCGCAGGTTTGACCTGGAGGGGATCGTCGCGGACGGCAACACCGAGTTTGACAAAATCTTACTGTTGCTCGATTGGGTATCGCACCAGTGGCAGCATAACGGTGTCCAGAGTGCGAAGTCGCAAAATGCCCTGGGCATTCTTGATGAAGTCGCTGAGGGCGGCCAGTTTCGTTGTGTCGAGTACGGTACGGTGCTGGCGAACTGCCTGAGCGCCCTGGGCTACCCCGCCCGGGTGGTCGGCTTGCAGCGGCAGGGAGTAGCATACGGCAGCGGGAAAGGCCATGTCTGCGCCGAGGTCTGGAGCAACCAGTACAACCAGTGGATTCTGCTCGACGGCCAGAACGACGCTTACTGGACATTCGACGGTAAACCGCTCAGCGCCGAGCAGTGCCGCCGGCTGATGCTTGACGGCAAGAAAGACGAAATGCAGATGGTCGGGCAGCGCTCCGAATGGAATTACAGCCAGCTGAAGTACAGCTGGGATGTTTATTTCTACCACATCACGCAAGGTGTCAATTATTGCTTCTTTGAAACGCCGGACCACGTCGACTCACGCCAATACGAATTCGTAGCGGATGGCGTAAAGCCGGAACTGTATTTTCAGGGGATGACATGGAACATCTACCGAACAACCGACGAAGCGTTCATGTATCCATCGCTGAACCAGACACACATTCGGCTGGCCCATGCCCGTGCGTGGGAAGATCCAACCGACACGCTCGAGGTGACCCTGACCAACAGCGCTCCCTGGTTTGATCATTATGAAATGCGGATGGATGGTCGCGACTGGAAATCCGCGCCTGACAGCCTGTCTTGGGCACTGCATCCGGGAGATAACAGCCTGGAGGTGCGCACGATCGACCGAATGAAGAATGCAGGGGTAGTATCACGCGTGGTGGTGCAGGATAATCTGAAGTGAGGTACGAACCTCACCATAAATGGTGGGTCAGCCCGGTATCTGCCTCTCACGTTCCAGGTGAACGTGACCTACGAAGTTGGAGCATAGCGAAGGATGACTCCTCCGGTAGAAAGCGGTCGGGCTTCAAGTAGGTTGAGTTTTTCATGCGGGATGCCCTGAGGGAACAGAAGCCTGCCCTTACCTAAGAACACCGGCGCAACGCATAAGCGCAACTCATCGAACAGCTCCGCTTTCAGCAATGACTGAGAGAGATTGCCGCTGCCGAAGACGTACATGTCGCCATTGCCCTGCTGTTTCAACTTGGGAATTTCCGTCACAGCATCTCTTACAATTATTGTGTTGTTCCAGTCGGCGGTCTTGCGCGTTGCTGAGCAAACGACCTTGGGAATTTCATTCATGAATTTGGCGATTTCGATCTGTTCGTCCGCCGTTGTCCAGTAGTCTGCCATGCCTTTGTAGGTAGCCTCGCCAAACAGAAGCATGTCGGCTGATTTCAACTGAGTGAGGCTGAAATCCTCAAGCTCTTTGCCCCAGACAAGCTCGTGAAAACTCAAGTCCCAGTTTTTCTCACCCTCGAAGTATCCATCCAGGGTGAGCAGATTCCACATTATTAGTTTTCTCATAAATGAAAAGTAGTATCTACATTCTCCAATATCAAGTGAAATCATCCTTCGGGGTCTGGTGTCAGTTCACACCCAACCCAGCCTGCGGCTGGGGTGTGCAAGAGCTGACACAAC
>CAYXUL010000140.1:0-2347 GCA_964468475.1 uncultured Ignavibacteria bacterium
TGAGATCTTCACTGTCGCGGTGAAGTGCATAGAGAAAATGCCACGCCTCTACCGCTACGACAGAGAGGCGGGTGACAGCGTGGAGACGGCCTTAATCGGCTCGCACATTGATACTCGCTACAACTCACTTCTCGACCTATCCACTTTCGTTGCCGAGCAGGGGGAATTCGAGCTGGCGCTGCGATTGCTGCGTCGAGCGCCATTGGGGGTAATCGAACAACGTGCGCTGCGAGTGATCGCCGAATCTGCCCTGATGCACGGAAGACACAACCTTGCCGACAGCCTGGTACGCAGTCTGGCCAATTCAATCTTAACCAATCCTACCTCCACGCCACAAAGTAGGGCGGCAGATTGCGGTCGAATTCTTGACCTGTACGTACGAGCATGCAGCCGCGATCATGCCCTGGGTTTTGTGGGGCAGTATGGCAGGATGTTGTCAAGAACCGCACCCAGATCGTACGAACTCGATCCGGTGATAATGGCATATCGTTACCTCGGTGCCGAAGCGACAGCTGACAGTCTTACCTTAGTCTATGCGAAAGCGGGATTGTCGTGGGACGCAACCGTGATTTCGTCTGCCCAGGAACTGTTTCTCAAAGGAGATTCCACCGGTGCATTCAGGCTTCTTAGGGCTAGTGAGGGTAATATACAGTTGTCGATGGGAAACGCAGAAAGATGGATCGAGCTAGCCAAAGCATACCGCGCCTTTGGTCGCGCGAAAACAGCCGACTCTCTCGAGAGTGTGGCGGTAAAGTGCATTGAAAGTGACGTCGTCTGGCCACGATACGTCGCCTCGTGGACAAGAGCTATAGATGGCTTGATTGAGTTCGATCGAATTCAGACTGTACTGAATCTGCTCGATACTGCAATCAGCTTCTCGCACTCTGATATTTCCGAGTCCAACCGGAAAGAGATTCTTGATATAACCGCTCGTCGTTATGCTCGCCTTGGATATCAGCAGAAGGCAGATTCTCTGATCGAGGAGATTCTCGGGATTGATAAGGACTGGGCTGGGTCAGAGTATTCAGCCATGGCCAGCACCTATGCGAAGATTGACCGTTTCGATCTGGCCTTTGCCTATTGGAGCAGAATCGGAGATCAGTTGTGGAAAGACGGAACGGCATTCTATGTAGCCGGCATCTGCGAAAATGAGAATCCACCATGGGATGATGCCAGGGCATGGATATCCCGCATCAATAACCCCTATCTCTTCCTGCAAGCACTGGCAAGATATACATGTCAATCAGATAGTGATTCCGATACCCAGGGTGCAATTAGACTGCTGCGCAGTCGAGTGCTGAGTCCGACCAATGATCGGCTGCTGCCGCTTCGTCCGGCGGTGGCTTGCTCGGTAGCGGTCTTTCTGCACGATTTAGGAGACACGACGCTCGCAGGCCGGCTTGCTGAGCAGGCAGTATCGTCCATCCTCAAGAGTAATGCGCCGCCGGATTCGCCAATGAATGTCCAATCGTATGAGGGCTTTCTTGCCGGGCAATTTCTTCACGCCTCAATGCCTCGACTCGCGCTGAAACTTGCCAGGCACCGCCTGCAACACCTAGAAGACCTGGACACATTCAACGAGCTGATCGATCAGCAAACCGATATTGCTACTGCCTGTTTTGTAATGTCGAAATTGGGTTACCTGGAAGATTCATTTGCGTGCTTGAAATTGATCCCCAACTACGCTACGATTGCTCGATGGCTGGCCCGCATCGCCTTCGAGTGTGTCGGCGAGGCTGATGAGCTTACTCCCAGCGAGCGTGAAGCGCTAACAGAGATCCTGGCAAAGCAGAATTAAGGGCGCAGCAGGCTGCGCCCCTACGAAGTGCTTGTGCAGTGTGCGGCTGGAGTCAACCCCTATTCATCGGTTCCCCGTGCACCGAGGCCAACTCCCCCTACTCCACCAAAAACGGATAGCGGAAATCGGTCGGCGGGGTGAAGTTCTCCTTGATCGTGCGCGGGGAGGTCCAACGCACCATGTTCAGATAGCTTCCCGCCTTGTCGTTAGTGCCGGATGCTCGCGCTCCACCAAACGGTTGTTGGCCTACGACCGCGCCGGTCGGCTTGTCGTTGATATAGAAATTCCCCGCCGCCTGGCGCAGAGTTTTCTCCGCCAGTGAGATTGCTTCACGGTCGGTGCCGAAGACTGCCCCCGTCAGGGCGTACGGCGAAGTCTCGTCACACAGCTTCAGTGTCTTTTCGTAATCCTTGTCGGCGTAGACATAAATCGTCATTACCGGCCCGAAGATTTCCTCTTCCAACGTCTTAAACTTTGGATTGGTGGTGGTGATGATCGTCGGCTCAATGTAATAGCCCTTCGAGTCATCATACAACCCGCCGGCGATGA
>CAYXUL010000141.1:0-2097 GCA_964468475.1 uncultured Ignavibacteria bacterium
ATATCAGTTTGTATTTCATAATGTCATTTTGCCGTGTCATGATCTCTCCTTTCTTGGCCCCATATGTCCATCCCTTCGGTTCATTCAATTGGCGGTCCGACTACCACGCTGCTCGGCAAGCGGTCAAGTTTTGGGAAGAGCAAGCCGAGAAACTGCCTGTTTTTCGGATCGAACTTAACCACCGTGCCGCCCCCTACGGAGAAATTCCCCGTAACAGCGTAGAGCTCCGAGCCGTCTGGTGAGAACGCCAGTCGCCAGGCGTTAAGCGTCCCCTCCGGTGCATCCTCGACAAAGTCCGACATAGATATCTCATCTTTGTAGTTTCCAGTCGCAGCCTCGAATATGTAGATCGGAGCGGGAATAGTTGAAGGGTCTTGGTTCAGAGCCCCGGGATCGCTGACGAACACTTCAGAGCCATCAGGTGACATTTTCAGGTCGCCATGAGTCGTGTGGATTGGAAAGCGCTGAGTTATCCGCCCTGTTTCAGCGTTGAAGGTCACGAAGTAATCGGAGGTCCAGCTTACAAGAGCATACCCGATACCTGTCTTCAAGTCGAGGAGAAGCCTGGATATGTAGTAACTTTGGCCGGTATTGTCGGTTATCTGGTAGCTTTTGACGATGGAAAGCGAGTCCAGCTCTATGAAGACCACGTCGGTGACACCCAAAGTCCCGTAGACCTGGTCAGTATAGTCGTCGTAGCCCGCAGAATTGAGCAGTGACCCTGAGCCCGATATCTCGTGCTCGGCCACTTTCCGCCCGCCGGGTACCGTAAAGAGAGCGAACCAGTCAATGCCGGCTGCGAACAGCATTGAGCCGTCTCTGACCAGAGTGGTACGCTCGATCCGCCACTCATTGATCACCTTGATCTCGTCCAGCGTGGCCGCATCAAGGATATATGTCTGCGGTCTATAATCCTCGAAGAGCAGATACTTTCCATCCGAGGTGAGCTGGGCATGGCCGAAGCCGGTTGACTGAATTGTGAGACTGTCGGTTGGTGTGTCAGTCGCAACATCAAAAGCCACGACATTCGGCGCTCCCAGGTCATTGGTGATGACATACACTTTTGCCTGAGGGACAGAATTGTCCCCATCGTTCGGGCAGTTCGGACAATCATCATCCTTACTGCAGCCGATCAGGCCCACCAGGAGCACCGCTCCCAGCAAGACCCCGAATGTGAGTTTGTATTTCATACATTTCATTTGCCGTGACATGATCTCTCCCTTCTATAAATATCATAGTCACTCCCCTGCGATTTAGCCATGCAGAACTCACCGCCGCTTGCGACTCAGCAGTTCCCCGTCGGGCCGGCGGGGAAGCTGCCGGTCGCCTACGCCCCAACTTGACACGGCATTCAGTCGGCGGCGCGTTCTCCCACTCTGAAAAGGAGTAGTTTCTGCTTTTAGACCCTGTACTCTATGCTGCCTCTATCGCAGTCAGGCAGGGCGCCTCGGGCCCTTCTCGCATCGCCACAAGGCGCCCATCCCCGACTTCAATTGCAACGTTCAACCTTGTATCAGGTGAGGCATGCACGCTTAACTGTAATGGCAACTCTTGTGCCAGTTTGTTCATCAAAGTTTGCTTTTCTCTAAGTCGTTGTGGCTCAGAGAAAGGTCGCTCAAATGAGGGTTAAAGTTTGCACTGAGAGATCAGTGCCACCCGCCAAATCTTGTCAATTTTTCGCGTGGATTTGTGAGTCCACGTTTAAGTCGTTAGTGGAGAACAACTTCCATTGACAAAAAAGTTGTCAATTGTTGTCAATGTTGTGGATTGTGGAATCTTTAGTCTTTCTTTGGCGCCCCTTTGCGTCTCAGATCAAATGTCACAGTTGTGACAGATAGTAAACTATTGAAGGAGCTACACCAATCACCAGCAGGAGTGAACCCGCCAGCACATAGGAGAAACCCCTTCGAGTGTAGTCTTCCTTCATTCGCCACACGGGCCGCATGCTGAAGTGCCAGCTTCCGTCATCAACGACGCGGTGTCTCTGCGCCAGCAGCCACAGCACAATGCCGGTGATGATGCAAACTAAGCCAAATGCTGGAATCCAAAGTGGTTGCATTCACGCTCCCTTAACGTGCAGAACCAATCCCAGGTTCT
>CAYXUL010000142.1:0-2021 GCA_964468475.1 uncultured Ignavibacteria bacterium
TCTTCGGCGGAGGATATTCACCCGCAACCACCTGTATCGCGGATGCCAACGGCGACGACGTTGTCTCAATCGGCGATGCCGTCACGATCATAAACTACATCTTTGCGGGTGGGAAAATCGACGGCGATTGCAATAACTGACGTGCCGGAAACTCTAAACCTCAAGTCCCCTACTCTGCCTAATTCGCCTCCATCGGCTTATCCGCATCGCGCCGCTGCCACAAGTGAAACCCGGGCAACTGCGGATATAGCTCAACCAGTGAATCAAGTTGAGTCTCATCAAGAAACATCGCTGCAAAACGGGGATCCTCGATGAAGACATCCACCGTTTTCGTCAAGTAGTCAAGATACCTACCGGCTCGCACTTCTCGAAATGCCTCGTTGTTCACCAGACAATCGAGATTAACTACAGTGATCCCTTCATACTCGTGCGCGACATAGCCTGCGGAACCTGCGTTAAAGGCTCCTACCTTCACCGGAGCGTCATACAGGCGTTTTATTTCAGTAAATGACTTGCTCCAGCCCGTCGCCGGTCGCTGCGGATCGTGCGGCAGGCGCGTGATGAACAAGGCATAAATCGCCAGGTTTAGGGCAACCACGAAGCTTACGAAAACCCATTTGCGGATCCTGCTCTTGAGAACTTGTGAAAGAAAGCATGGTAGTGCGACGGCCAGGATCATCATCAGAAACAGCAAGGTGGGTAAGGCATACCAGGTAGCGTAGTTTCTCCAGACAAAACCAAACAGGAGCGTGTGGACTACAACGTAGGTAAGAACAAGTACAATGAAGAATCTGGCCCCGCTGCTTCGCATTGTCTCTGCGATCTGTTTTCTGCTGAAGATGAGCGGTATGACCATCATGAACAAGAACCCGCCTACAACTCCATAAGAAACTGTAGGAGATAGAAACTCCTCTCCCGATAGATAGCGTAGCGGGTAGATCAGCGGCGCCAGCACGGGATAAGCGACCGACTTGATAACACCGTTCAGACTCTTCCAATCCGTGGTGATGCCGCCATATACGGACGCCGAGTAAAACTTCGTCTGCCCCGATACCTGCAGGATACTACCGAAGTTGTGAGCATTCCACAGAAACCATGGTGACATTATCACCAGCCCCGCCACGACCGCGACATACAACCATTTGGTGGCCTCGCTAATTGTCACCTGTCTTCGCTGTAGCGCCAGGAAGAGAAATACTCCGACCATGGCACCGATGGTGATCAGATTATCCGTTCTCGCCAAACCGCACAAACCAACCAGCACCCCAACCATGACAGCCGTGCCATAACTCCACCGACCTTCCGTGCCGGCAAGCTTTGCCAGAGTCAGAAATGTGACCAGGATTACGAGAGTGCTGACGGAGGCCTCCAGCCCCCTTAACCCAAGAAGCATCGTGTAGGGAGCGAGCAACCATAACGTCGAGGCGATTAGTGCTTCCCTGCGCAGGTTCAGGCGGGAGAAAAACCGAAAGACCAGTATTCCTGTAATCAGATCGAGCACAGCGCAGAGTGTTAGCGCCAGCCGCACCGGTATCCAGATCGAGCCGGATTTCAATGCGAAAATCGGCACCAATAGCATCATCCATAAAGGATGATAGCCGTTGGTGGCGGACAATCCGTCGAAGGTAGATCCGAGTCCATGTGCGATATTGCGAGCTATGACGAAATAGTAATAGGCGTCATCGGCAACGAGTGAGCCTTCCGCCCACCCTTTCCACACGAAGAGCAACTTGAGAATAGTTGCGCCCGCCGCTATGGCGATGAAGGTTCTCCTGCCTGTCTTCGTATCCATCCCGTTTCACTGCCGAATGTGACCTGGTTATAACTCTGTACCGTGAAGCAATGTAGCTTCGGCAGCTTGATATAACAAGCCATAATGGGAATTGGGGATTTCGGATGGAGTGCCCGGGATTCGATGAAGCAGATGTCTCAGATCTGTCGATTGGCCTGCGGCTGCAACCCGGCTTTCGCACTGCCGCTTCGCGTACTGATCCAGGAGAGCAGCATCAGGATCGCATTTC
>CAYXUL010000143.1:0-1983 GCA_964468475.1 uncultured Ignavibacteria bacterium
TCGAGCGCGTGTATCAGGAAGATTTACTTGGGCTTAAGGATTTTCTGGCGCAGGAACTGAAGCGGTAACACACCCTCGCGATATGGTCAATCGCGGTCGGGCATAATAGCTTGACTATCAAGACGTCACACAGTTGATTCTAGCTCCTAAGACTTGGAGCTTGTATGAGAAAAAGGAAAGGTCGGCGGAAAAACAAGAGGGCTCGTCCGGAGCCAGACCATTGTGTCGGAGCGGAGACGAGCCTCTCCCCAGTCGGTTACTGGATTAGATGGGTGCTCAAATTTCTGCTTTACGGGCTAATCCCGGTATTTGTCAGCCTGTATTTCATTCCCGGTACATTTCTATACAACCTGCATTACAGACCAAATATCAAGTTGTTTCCTATAACCTTGACTACTCAGGAGCGATCGTCTCAGAGACCTCTTACTCTAGATTTCTCCCTATTCATTGAAAATAACTCCAGCAGACCGCACACCATCGTATTTGACTCACTTATCTACGGCACCACGACCAAAGCAATTGTTCCAACGGATTCGACGCGCAATCAGCGGTTGGGAGCGTATGATCAAAGGCTTGTGACCCTAAATTCACATCAGACATCTTTATCAGATTGGTTTCTTGTGCCCCCAGACTCAAATTCCCTGAGATTTGGCCTCTCTTATCACGTTGCTGGGTACGGGAATTCCGAGGTACTAGACCTGAAGAGCGAGCGAATTGACAAATGTTCGTACTTCATGTTCGGACATTTCGCGGACATTCCGCAGAAATATCGTGCGAGAACCCTCCTGCTTACTTCAGATCTCACAATTTACTATACAGATACCACTGGGACCAAAGGCGACACCACAGTTCAACTCCCAGGAATCTGGTCTAACGAATGGACCCTGGAGCATCTTGCTATCGAACCCAACATGGATTCGGTCATGGTCGGCAAGCTTGTCCTACTAGATTCTGACGTTTTTCAGGGACGTATCGCGGGCGTATTTCTGGCTCTGGAAGATGGAGGCATTGGTGTAACTCACGTGGGCGCGAGCTCGTTTTTCGCACAGCTACCGGACAATAGATTGCGGAATCTACTCATAGAGGAGCCAGGGGACAGTTCAAGTAGGACTGAACAGTTTATAGTTTGTGACTTCAAGAATGCTTCGCCGACATCGCAAGTCCAACAGTTTCAGCGAAATAGAGCATACTTCAACTTTCTGGTCCACGAGACAAACGGCAGTATGCGATCTTTGGTTCACGACCTTGATAGCGCAGGCTTCAGATCAGTATCTCTTCAGACGGGCTTCCGGGAATTCCTGAAGCCCAACCTCTTTGACAATCTCAGCTCAGAGTGTGAGAGTAGCATTGATGCCTGTATTCATGATTACGATGCAACAATCCGGAGAGTAGTGGCTGAGGACGGGATAGTCATATTTCACCCCGAGGATGATGATGAACAAAGCTTGGCTGTCCTGGAAGGCATACTCCGACAAGCATTTGCTCCAAGATCGTTGAACTTGATCTCTGTTCCATGCAACTGCGGCCATCTAGTCACTCGGCCAACGCTAGCACCATTCGCCAAAATACGCATTATCGGGTTCAACTTCTCACAAGAATCACGCCGAGTGGCGCGTCATTGGTGACCGAACCTCTGATCATTGGAACACGACGTTTACAGCCTTGTCGCATCTGGAACGCTATATCTAGCCGTCAGAATCATATTGTGGGTATGGGCAAATGTACGGTTGTGATACCCAACATTCAACAGTCTCTCTCGCAACGTTGCTGCTCTAGTCCACCGACTCCACCCGGGCTTCACCAGCCCTGAAAAGTACGTACCGGATAACCGGTGGGCCGACTGTTTCGTATATCAACACTGTTGCCAGGATCACCGGTGTAATCACCTTACCGATATCCGGCGAAATTCTGTTCACGGTATCGATCAGTCCGATCGCCACACCCGCCTGCACAATCATCCCCGGCCCGAGGTAGTCGCGAGTG
>CAYXUL010000144.1:0-1976 GCA_964468475.1 uncultured Ignavibacteria bacterium
ATTCCGAAACAAGTTTGTAGTTAATTTCCGGGCGCAAATTGCATTTTCACACCCTCAAAAAACCTTGACACTGGTTTTGAAGGGTGGTAAGTTTTAACTGGTGGCATACTTCTGCCACCGGTTCGATATAGCTATGACTAAGAAAGCGTTGATACGACTACCATTACTTTGTCTCCTTGTCGTGCTGCTGCTGGGCAGTGCGCACGGGTTGATCTATTCCAATGTCTTTGTCGTAACCGGAACGATCCAGTTTCAGGGGCGACCGGCTGCCAAGAACCTTGATCTGACCGCCTACATCGACGATAGCCGTGTGGCGACAGGTAAGACCGCTGAGGATGGTAAATTCGAGTTACAGATTCCGGAGTATGACCCTGCCAACCCCGATGTCAACGGCTTTCATAGTTTCGATGATGTAATCCAGGTCAAGCTGGAAGGGAAAGCTGCCAAACCGACCTTTAATCCATCCCCCGACAAGCTGAAGATCAATTTGAAAGTTGAGACAACTTTGGACGTAAAATTGTCAACATGGGGCAAGATTAAAGCGTTATTTAAGTAGAGCATGCCAAGTTGCATGCCGATAGTTTTGAATAAAGACTGTCATTTTTGACAGTTTTTGTTTCTCATCCATTCTGTGGTCAGGCCCGTCGCCTCGGGCTTGGCCGTTTTTTTTGTGGTCCAGTCGAAGTCCCCCGGGAATCGTGAATAGTGAGTCGTGTCAGGAAAGGATTCCTGACACCGCGGTCGGAGATGAAGTGTCCGTTGCTTCAGGCACGAGAGCGAATGGCGTTTGCCCCTAGAAGCAGAGGATGCGATCAGTTCTGCAGTGAGTCAAGGTAGTCCAGAATTGCCCGCGCTCGTCGGGCGACTATTCCGCTCTGGTCAGTATTGTTAAGCAATGAACTAAGATTAGCCCTCAAAGTTGCAGTGTCATGTAGTAGCTTGAAGTCACTCTGTTCGATATAGAGCACATAATCACTGAGCCACCTCAGATCGCCTCGGCTCTCCATGAGATCAATGATGATGTCACGCACGGGTTTGAGAACAAGAGAATCACGCATATCTGTGCTACCGAAGCCGGAGTACGCGGCGGCCAACTTGGCATGGAGTTCGGCATTCCGGCGGAAGTAGATGTCGGGATACTCGGTAAGCAGCCGACACAGAAGATCGTAGCGGTAGATCTGGGAATTAATAATGTTCCGTTTTCCCTTATTACCTTTCTCTGCAAACTCGGGCGGTGTGAGGGTGAACATCGCAGAGTCATATAAGGCCAGGGCAGAGAGCGATCGAGGATCGGACGGCATCACCACTTTGAACCAAGCCGTGTCCGACGAGATTTTCGGGCAGGTGAGGTAGTAGCTATCCACGGGTAGATATGAGCAATGAAAGCCCGCTCTCCTGCCAAAAGTCCCAAGCAGATTGATCTGACTCTTTTCCGACAACCCGTGTGGGGGCAACACATAACATCCAACGAGAATGCGACCAAGACTATCAACTGTCTGAATTCGGGTTTCGATATCGTGCCTGCCACAATTGATTGCCGGTTCTCCCGATGCGTGATAAAGCTCGCAATCGCGCGCTCCAACGTCGGTGAGGAGCTGATCTTGTGCAGTTGTATTCTCAAACCATACTGTGCACTCAATAGGCTCTGCGAGGAGATACGTGATTTTGGGCAACTCGAGTCGGTACCGTAGCCCACGCTCACTGAGCGGAGGAATGTCATTGCGCGGGACCGTTCGCGTTTCGGCCAGCGTGGATGCACTGAGACCCATCACGAGAAACAGCGTGATTGCGAATTTCATCTTCATCCTCCCTTGAAATAGATACGATCTCGATTATAAACACCTGCAGAAGAGACGAAATATCCAGTGCATTGTCAAATGCTGTCTCTCAGCCACTGAAATGTCTCGCTCGCGCCTGCGGCGCGATGTCAGACAGGAATGTCTGACCTCCTGCTTGCTGTGTTTCAACTGAGAAGA
>CAYXUL010000145.1:0-1965 GCA_964468475.1 uncultured Ignavibacteria bacterium
AGAACCCTTTTCATAGGTCCCCTCCCAGAGTGACTATCAAAATGATCGTGGCCGCATCCAAAGCTGCGACCGGTTGGAGAAGTACCACTTGTTGGCCTCCAGTGTCAGGTCTAACCAACTGTAATCCTGATAATCTTTGGCAGTACCGATGACCGGCCAGTTGAACAAGACTCTAATGCCGGCCTGATTGTCATTGACATGACAAGAATCGAGAGAAAGGTAGAAGTTTCTGAGGGCGTTGATGCAGGAGCCCGGATTTTCCACGATCTCAAGCGAGTCAAGGTTGAATTGTTCATAGAAGGAAAGAAGCGCCTGACAGAACGAGGTGTCTGCGCTGTTCACGGGACCGAAGTTTGATTCCTGGCTTGTGACCGCGAGCAGGAAATTCAAGTCGGCACGTCGAACTGCATTCTGAAATATGTTTAGCGTTGTCGCGATTCGCGCCTGATCGGAGTTCGCGGCCATACTATGCGAGGGACCCATTTGCGCAAGTGTGACTGGCACAAAGGCGCAAGGCAAGAGAATCACAAGTAAGAGCATTCTGCGTAATTTCATCTTCACACCATCCATTTTTGGTTTGCCTTACTACATCCGGGAAGTAATGTTACCATGCTCAAGGCATCACGACTGATTCAGAATCGGTCGAGGGGATACCATTCCACTGACAAGAAACAGCTTCAAGATCGGTGATTGTCGCATAATCCCTCGTCAGAACTTCCTACTCAGTTGTTCCAACTTCTCGACCGCTTGATCGGAAATCGACTGATAAGGGCTTTCGACTTTTAGGCGCGCGAGAGCTGTCTTAAGCTGATCGGCTTGGGCTCGGGTCAGCATGTCCGGATCAATATGATTCATCGCTGCCATAGCGTAGATCGATCTTGGGAAGTCATTCATCAGACGCAGGGAATACCTGAAGATATTGTTGCTTTTGTCGGTCACATTGGTGATCCACGCCTCTGCAATGGCCTCGAAAAGCACGAATGCACAGTAATTGCTGTTGGGATACTGCTGTAGAAACTCGTCGAAGTATTCCCTGAGATCGCCATGCGGGTTAACGTTTGTTGGATGGTCCAGTATCTGCTGCAGTGCTTTCCATGCAGCCTCTTCCTGCTCGTCTGGCGGCAATATGACTATTTGCACAGTGTCGGAGGGTAGCGTTCGATGATAAATCGAATATTCACCGGCAGGTAGGTAGTAAGCTCCCAGAAAGCCTCCATATCCCAGAAAGCCCAGTATGTTAGGATGCCCGAGAAATAAGGTTGCGCGAGCACCGACCGAAGGACAGCACCTGGCAGGGCCTCCGTGTGCACTAGTGATCAATCTTCGTTTTAGCAGTTCCCCGGATTTCGTTTCCATTGCTACTAAGTCTGTCATCGAGTCATAGCGGATAATTCTTAACGCATGAGAGGTCTTATTCTCTGCCGAAACCCGCAAAATGATAGGGAGTCCAATAGTTTGCTGAGTTTTTTCTAAGGCTATGATTATTCTAAGAGAATCATCCTTTGCCGCACCAAAGATCTGGGACACCGGAAGTAGCACGATCACGGCGACCAACAAGTATCCTAGTTTCCGAAATGTAGAATAAATAGGCATGCCAATCTCCATTCTTAATCCTACTTCTCAACCCATGTATGAGACTTCATGTTTTCTTTGCACTTCCTGCAGAAATCGTCGTAATGCGGCACGAGACGATGATATTGATCGAAGATAAGATACTGCATTACACAGTGAGAATCCCCATAGTCAGTATGTGCGTTCGGATCCACCCAAGGATGTTTCAAATTAGCTGTCGCATGGCCAAGCTCGTGGAGAGCAACCTGCCAATAAGCTCTATCCAAATCAGGTGTTGCTATTAAGTTGGATACATATTCCTGAAATACAACAGAAGCATTTCCGTATTCACCCCAATCGCCATAAGGGGACAAAACAGAAGTCGTAAAGCCGGCTGTGCTATCATCAAGAGGA
>CAYXUL010000146.1:0-1868 GCA_964468475.1 uncultured Ignavibacteria bacterium
AGAGACCAGGCGCAATTATCAACTGGACAAGCGACAGTATTGGGTTCATAATTCAGATCAGTTGGAATCTAACGAGATTCCAAAATCCTTTCCACGCCATAAAGGAATCGAATGGAATTCGCCAGCCTGACATCTCTGGAGGTAGTGCTGTTCATCGTGGCACTTCTCATCATGTTGGTTGGGTTGATCGGCGGTCTTCTCCCGGTTTTGCCCGGGCTGCCGATTATCTGGGGCGCGACACTGCTCTACGGTCTGGTTACCGGCTTCAGGACGATCTCGGTGCACTACATCATCTACACGGGACTAATTGTGGCGGTGATTGTGGTGGGGCAGAATCTGCTGCAGGTTTACGGCGCCCGAAAGATGGGAGCCTCCTGCTGGGGGACCCTCGGCGCCCTGATAGGGCTGATAGTCGGTTTGTTTGTCGGGCTGATAGGTGTGATTATCGGCCCATTGATCGGCGCGTTCGTATTCGAGTTAATGGCAGGCAAAACCGCTAAGCTCGCGCTCAAATCAGGCGCGGGTGCATTCCTCGGCTTTATCTTCGGCGCAGTCCTGCAAGTAGTGGTGGCACTTATCCTGATTGCCACCTTTATCTCCAAAGTACTATTCGACTAGCATAGCGCAATTTGCGTCAGAGACTGATTATACCCTAGATCAGTTTCTTAGCTGCCGCGATAGCTTTCTCGTAGTCAGGCTCGCCGCTGGCTTCCTCTACCAGTTCTCGGTAACGTACGATACCTTCCTTGTCGATCACAAATACTGCGCGCGCCAGGAGGTGAAGCTCTTTGGTCAGTAAGCCGAAAGCTCTCCCCAGCTTGGCATCGCGGTAGTCGGAAAATACCTCTACCTTGTCGACGCCTGCGGCGCCGCACCAGCGCTTCTGAGCGAAAGGCAAATCCATACTGACAACCACGATCGAGACGTCGTCTCCCAAAGCCGCCGCTTCCTTATTGAACCGCCGTGTCTCAGTGTCGCAAGTGCCGGTATCAAGCGACAGGACAGTAGAGAGGATGACAACTTTGCCCTTGTAATCGGTCAGGTTGATTTCCTTCAGATCTCCGTTAGTGACTGTGACTGATGGGATCGAATCATCAACCGCGATTTCATCTCCGAGAAGTGTTAAAGGATTCCCCTTGAATTTGACTACGTTCGATCGTTCTGCCATGATTTTCTAACCTTTCCGAAGTTTGCGATGATCGAAATAACAATGATTCTATCTCTTTGTTGATACGCAGGGCAGAGCCAATATAAGAAGAGCGCAGAAGATCTTTCGATCCTCTGCGCCATTAGCTTTCATGCAGTGACATCTCGGGGTTAGCTGATGCCCAGCGTCGGTTGTCCCGGTTGCCAGCCGCAGCCTGTCAATTCGCCGGTCTGCAGAGCCCTGAGCGTTCTGATTGTCTCATCGATCGAGCGTCCAATCGCCGTGTCGTTCACAACGATTGACTTCAGGATGCCCTCGGGATCGATAATGAATGTACCGCGCAGGCTGTAGCCTTCATCGAGCAGCACATTGTAAGCTTTCGAGACCTCCCGAGTCATATCCGACAACAGCGGGTATTGTAACCGTCTGAATTCCTTTTCGATCCAATGCAAATGCGAGAATTGCGAATCGACCGAAATCCCCAGGACCTCCGCGCCTGCGTCCGTGAATCTGCTGTAGTTCTCATCAAAACTGCGAACTTCGGTCGGGCAGACGAATGAAAAGTCAAGCGGATAGAAGAACAGCACCACCCACTTGCCCCGGTAATCCGACAGCTTGATTTCTGAAAACTCCTTATTTGGCAGCACGGCAACGGCTTCAAAGTCAGGAGCCGGCTTTCCTATCTGCAACTCCATTATTCCTCCAAAATCAGCTCTATCCG
>CAYXUL010000147.1:0-1821 GCA_964468475.1 uncultured Ignavibacteria bacterium
GAACATAGATCATATTACCCAATATGCAAAGGGAATTTCGTGCTGTCGGGTTGGTGGGACGCTTTTCCCAACCATTTTTCAACCGTTTGCGATCATCAGCGGGGCGTTCGTGTCTGGCTGAACATTGCCGCGTCGCAAAGCCCACAGCGCGCTTACAACTGCAATAAACACAGACAAACTGGCCGTACCCTTGAGAGCAACTACTATGATACCGATAGCCTTCTCCGCCTGCAACGTTGCAGTCCTGCTCAGCGCAGCCTGCCCGATTGCGGCAGGAAGCAGGAAATTCAGCAGGAATGAGACCAGCATCACAAATATGTCAATTGCAACAGCCAACGGAAACACCCAGCGAACTCCCGGCGCAGGCTCAATTTTGGCCGTTACCCGCCAGAAGAAAATGAAGAGCAATAAGAAGTACACGCCATTGCTTGTGGACAAAAGCCAGACAAACTCGGGATGACGAAATATGTTGATTATCGGCAGGAAATTGCTGAAGAAGACTACTAGAGAGATGAACATCAGTGCCCACGAGAACGGTGAAACGTCTCGGTTATCGAGGCGTGCCAGCGCCCCGGCAGCGAGCAAGTAGCCGAGCATGCTGGATCGGACATAGTTGCCGTGAGCTGTGAATGTCAGCGGCAAGACGATGATC
The DNA here is from genome assembly GCA_964468475.1 of uncultured Ignavibacteria bacterium. Lineage (GTDB taxonomy): Bacteria > Zixibacteria > MSB-5A5 > CAIYYT01 > CAIYYT01 > JBECKX01. The sequence continues at coordinate 653 of CAYXUL010000147.1, forward strand.
AGCATTGCCCATGCCAGGAGTTTGATCGCTTTAATGCGAGGATCGGTTGGTAGCTCCGGCTCTGGTTCGGGAACTTCACCCTCGACGAGAGCTTCCTTCTGAAAACTCTCCAGTTTGTCGATATCGGCGACAGTCGCCGTCTCCGGGATGATGCTCTTCTGATCACAGTTATTGCAGCGCGCCTGCTCCCCCGGCTGTAAGTAAATCACGCGGATGATTTCCCCACAGAACGGGCAGGTGTACGCCCGTGGCACCTTTGTTAGTTTCCCCTCTCGCATACTTTAATATTGCTGTTTTGGTCTTGTTTTGTCAAGGGGGAAGGTCCGTTCACTCAGAGCCCGACAAATTCAGCTGAGATGCGTAGTCAAGTTCCGAGTGAACTTGGCCTACTGACTGCCTGGCTGGATCGTTGGTCGTTGTGTCAGGTCTTGCACGATCCTCCGGAGGCGAGATCGTGTGTGACCTGACACCGATTGCTGATCACGCCCAATCCTTCCATACAGGGATAGCACTTGACTCGTTCGTAAAATAGTCGCGGGCGCTCGACCATCCCCAGCCTGAGGGATCAGCCACAAGTCCCGCTTCGACAGGATTGCGATGGATGTATCCCAGCTTTACTCGGAGCACATAGTCGGACTCAATCGCAACTCGGTCATAGCGAGGCATCCAGATGCCGCCTTGGATTTCCAAATTTCTCGCGACCTTCTGAGCTACATACTTCTTGAAGTCGCGCATGAAGGAACCCAAGTCAGCGCCGTTGATGTTGAGCAGCAAATGAATATGGCTTGGCATGAGGGTATATCCGAGAAGTCTGGCATTGTATTTTTCGAGACAGGACCGGATCGACCTCGACATGCCTTCGAACATGCCGGGAATGTCACCTAGACGCCGCCACTCCCTGAAGGTTGTGGTGAGGTAGAAATAGTCGCTGTGAACCTGGTCCGGATATCTTAGTCCCATTTTTTAACCCCGATGGCCTGTAATTTGTACTCTCGATAGCGGCAGGTCACACCCCGCCCCGTCGCTAGCGCGACTTGGACGGTGCAAGACCTGCCGCAACCTGTTAGAAGAATGAGCTTAGCTTTTTCGATTCTTGGTGAGTCAACTTGAGTTTCCCTTCAGATTTGTATCTAGACCTTCAAAAAGCTCGATCAGCGTTCGAACTTAGC
>CAYXUL010000148.1:0-1738 GCA_964468475.1 uncultured Ignavibacteria bacterium
AGAAATCGGCATCCCATCCGACTGCCTTGTCAGCCAATCCAGGCGAATTGCTGGCGGCTATTTCTCATCCTCGGATGCGGGATAGATATCGTAGCCAGCTGGAATCTCAAAGAAGTCATCGGGGACAGTCACCTCTTCTATCGATTCGAGGGTATTGGTCATCTGCGCATTCGGCGCAAGATTAGTAGTAGTAACTGACCTCACGATGAAGCCTCCCATCTTCTGGATGGCTTCGCCATACGCCTTGCCTAGGAAGCCATTTGACATACCGACGCTGAAGACTGCCGCCGTCAATCGCGGATTGAGGTTGATGGAATCCGTTACCCAAGCCTCCATCTTCAGGCTTGTTATGCGCACCTTCATACTCAGGACATGCTTTGTGCAAAGATAACCAGCAATTGTGGCGGTGTCCGTAGTGGTTTCTTCGTCCACAGTTGAAGATATGGCGTCAAGGTCGCTGAACATACCTTTCTTGTCGGCGCCTGTGATTTGCTCGCGGGCGAGCTCTCCGGGCTCGCCCGAGCTGTAGATTTGGAATTTCGGATACAAAGTTACCCACGAGTCCTTGCTCAAATCGTAGATTGCAATAAGGCTATTCATTTCAACTCGCGCCTTCGTCTTAGACAAGTAGAATGTGTAGGTCGTGTCGACGGCTGGGGTTTTCAGTCCCGCCATTTCGGTAGCCGCCATAGTGTACCTCATCACCACCTTTGTCACTTCTGCGCCTGAGGCGTGCCCAACCGCAACACCGAGTGCTAGCAAGACAAGTCCTGCGATGTTCGACATTCGTCTTTTCACCTATCCCATTCTCCTCTACAATGAAGATATCGTGCGACCGTCACGGCAGGAAACTCAAAACTTGGCCAGCAAGAGCACCACAATCGCCGCGGCAGCACCGGCCCCAATCCCGCACAGAACAGCCTTCCACCAGACCCTTCGTTCAGCCGGCAAGCTGAACCAGAGCGGGACAACGCCACAACAGCCACCGATAAACCACGCCAGCCATTCTGCCACGAATCTCGAAAGTAAACCGGAAACAGCCACGAAAGTTACCGCCATTAGGGCATAGTAAAGATGTGGTTTTGACTGAGACACTTAGGCACTTCCTCCATGGAGTATATGAGCGATTATCACTTCGATCGCACAAGCCGGATAGCAATCGAGGCAGCAAGCAGCTGCGCAGGCAATCCAGCCTGGACCTGTTAATGCGCATCCGATGCCACAGGTGGTGCAACACGCCGTTACACAAATGCTGTAGTCAGTCCAGAGATTTCTGGCTTCCGGTTCATCGATAACTTCTCCTGCCGACGTCAGCATACCACCCCGGATAAAACTCGGGTCGCCAGTTGCAACATTTATCTCAAGAAACGCGCTCCCCACTTCGCCATCATGATAAGCGGTGACAACTGCACTATGAATGCTCGAGTCCGAGGCTGCGTTCTCAAAAACTTGCCAGATCACCGTATCAACACCCAGAAGCTGCCAATATGGTTTGTTCGGCGTTACTTTCGCATTTGCACTTGCTGGAGATCCTGACACTCGACGATAGCGCTTGTGCGTGAAGATCAGTGAATTCTCAATGCGGTAATTATAACCCCAGTTGCTGAGGGTGTCAACAAAAGACGTCACCGCCGGCAACGTGAGGTTCTCGTTCAGTGCCGCCGCAGCTTCGCCGCCAACTTGAACTTTGTAGTCTGATTGGTCAGGGTCGCTCACTGCTCCTGGCTGACTTGTGGCA
>CAYXUL010000149.1:0-1728 GCA_964468475.1 uncultured Ignavibacteria bacterium
GGATTGCTACTTCCGCTCCCTCCAGCGCCAGTGAGCGGGCAATTGCCTTACCGATACCTGACGAGGCACCCGCTACCACAGCGACTCTTCCCTCTAATCCGAGATCCATTGCGATTGCCCTTCTATTCCTGTGTCTCGGAGAAGAGATGCACTGCGGTGATGATCCCGCGATGGAAGTCGCTCAGTGAGAATTTCTCATTCGGCGAGTGAGCGTTGTCATCCTGCTGGCCAAAACCGAGCAGCAAAGTGTCGACACCAAGTTCTTCCTTAAAGACATTCACAATCGGGATCGAGCCGCCCTCGCGCATAAACACCGGCTCGGATCCGTAAGCCTTCTGAAGCGCCCTTATGGCTGCCTTTACCAGGAAGCTGTCACGACTTACGATGGCCGGTTTAGCGCCGCCCAACTTGTTGACCTCGACCTTGACACCCTTCGGAGCAACCTTCTTGACATAGCTTTCGAACTTGTCGAGGATGTCGTCGGGGTTCTGATCCGGCACCAGGCGCATGGTGACTTTGGCACCGGCCCAGGAGGGAATTATCGTCTTACTGCCTTCCCCGGAGTAGCCCCCGTAAATGCCATTGATTTCGCAAGTGGGGCGCGCCCAGATTCTCTCCAAGGTCGTGTATCCGGCTTCCCCGGCCAATCCTGCCGAACCTGTTGTTGCCAGGTATTCTTCCTCGCTATGAGGCAGGTTAGCGAATGCCTCTCGCTCCCACGATTCGAGGGCACGGACATCATCGTAGAACCCGTCGATTTGGACATGATAATCATCTCCATGGAAACGGGCGATCAGGCGGGCCAACTCAGTGACAGGGTTGCAGATCGATCCGCCGAAACTGCCGGAGTGAAGGTCACGGTTCGGGCCGATCAATTTGATCTCGGCGGCAGCGATACCTCGCAGGCCATAAGTGATCGCAGGTACCTCCGGGGCGTACATTGACCCATCCGAGATGATAGCGCCATCAGCGGTAAGCAGATCGCGTTGTTCATGAATGAAATCGTCGAGGTTGTTAGAAGCGATTTCCTCTTCTCCCTCGATCACAAACTTCAGGTTTACAGGCAATGGAGTATCTGTCTTCAGATAGGACTCGGTGGCGAGCAAATGAATCAGAAACTGGCCCTTATCATCCGTGGCTCCGCGAGCGTAAATGTGCCCATTTTCAATGTGCGGTTCGAACGGTGGTTTGTTCCAGAGATTGAGCGGATCAACCGGCTGGACATCGTAGTGGCCATAAACGAGTAGCGTGCGTTTGTTTTCGGGGCGCTTGTACTCTGCGAAAACAATGGGGTGGCCCTTGGTAGGATACTGCCGTGCTTCCAGCCCCAGACTCTCAAATCTCTTCTGGACATAATCGGCGCAGCGGGCAACGTCCTCTTTGTACTTGGAATCCGCTGAAACCGAAGGGAATTGAAGGAGTTTTTTCAGCTCTTCAACAAAATTTTCGCGATTTTTCTCGATATATTGCAGGGCCTTATCCATGGGGAATCTCCTCAAGTAGCAAGTTAGATACAGAATCGCTGATAAGCATAGGAAACCGCCGGTTTTTGTCAAGCCTATTCGCGACTGAGGGCGTATAGCTTGGTAGCTTGACAGAATTGAGCAGGGATGCTATAGTTAAGGCTAAGGAGATCTGAATGCAATCATCTGCTCGCATACTCACCTTACGAGCGGATAGAGCTGATTTTGGAGGAATAATGGAGTTGCAGATAGGAAAGCCGGCTCC
>CAYXUL010000150.1:0-1623 GCA_964468475.1 uncultured Ignavibacteria bacterium
GGATGGCGGAGATCGCGCGCTCGGGTGAGGTGCTCAAGGCTGTAGAGGATGCAGTCGGCATCCTGCCCTGACGGCACTTTTTAAGTTTACACCAATGGTGCCTCTGACCGCGTATAAATATTCGGCAACATAAGCCTATTTAGTCCGATTGGTTAATTAGCTCGGAGGCTAGCGATGCGTACTTCAAATCGCGTGATCGTGTCAGCGATTCTTCTACTGTTTACGGCCGGAGTCTTGTCATCAGCGTCCGGCCTCGGCCTGGGTAAGCTCAAAGACAAGGCAAAGAAAAAGGTCGAAGATCGGGTAGACAAAAAAACCGACAAGGCAATGGATAACGCCCTAGACAACGCTGAAGGGAAAGGGAAGGGCAGTTCGGATAACAAAACCAACAGTGAAGCGCAAAAGCAGAGTCAGGCCAATGGTGCGGCCGAATTATCGCAAGAACCGGGGAAAGGAGCTTGGGTAAACTATGACTTCGTGCCAGGTGATAAAATCCTGTTCTACGATGATTTTTCCAAGACTAACATCGGTGATTTCCCCAGGAGAATCCAGCTTGTGCAGGGCAACATCGAGGTGGCGAAATGGAATGGCGCTAACTACATGCGGATCACATCGGCGTCAGAGTTCAAGATCCCGCTGCCGGAGAATTTGCCGGAACGGTTCACGCTTGAAACAGAGGTTCATTTTCCTAATTATGCACAGTATTTGCAGGTTTACGGCGATGCCGGTAAGGATGGCATTCGCAACCACACGAATTGGATGTTCATCAATGGCGGGGGCCACGCGGGTATTGATGGTGTTGGTGGCGCTACGACAAATACCGAGTTCCCCGCAGCCTGGGTGACTGATGGACTCGCACAGTTTAAGGTGATGGCTGACGGCACCTTCTTCAAGGTCTACGTGAATGATCAACGAGTTGCAAATATCCCCAATTGCAATTTTCATCGCTCCAATTTTATCAGCTTCGTCGTGTATGCCAGCAGTGATAATCCGGCTCTGATGTCCAGCATTCGCATCGCTGCGGGGGGCCGCAAGATACTCTACGACGAGCTGTCGAAGAGTGGAAGAGTAGCCACGCAGGGGATATATTTCGATTCCGGCAGCGATGTGCTCCGCCCCGAGTCGACCCCGACCCTGGCAGATATCGCTTCAATGCTCAAAGAGCATAAGGACTTGAAACTTATGATCGAAGGACACACCGACGCCACCGGCAACGATGCCTCCAATCTAGACTTAAGCAAGCGAAGAGCGGAGTCAGTAAAGAACTACCTCGTTCAAACTCAGGGCATCGCCACGGAACGTCTGCAAACCCAGGGTTTTGGTTCGCAGAAACCGGTTGACAGCAACGACACCCCGGAGGGTCGCCAGAACAACCGGCGAGTGGAGTTGGTGAAGCTGTAGGGACAAGCTGTCGGCATAGGAGCAAAAGACCAATATGGGGATATTCTCCGGAAAGAGGAAAATCAGCTACTTGGAGTTGTGCAGAGATTTCTACGATCGTTTTGTATTCGCTGACAGAATCGCGGATGGCGATCCGCACCAGCTTTTCAGCGAATCAACACTGCGCCTAATTACAGACGCCGATGCAAGCTTCTCGTCGGTGAGTGTAGATGAATTTGCATT